>JAZRMH010000018.1:0-97824 GCA_045647425.1 Faecousia sp. | reverse complement strand
TGCAGAAAAAACTGGGCCGGAAGATCCTGGTGTGCGTGGGTGACGGAGAAAACGACCTGCCCATGCTGCGGGACGCGGACTTTGCCTTCTGTCCCGGCGATGCCATCGTGGCAAAGCACTTTCCCAATGTGTGTAATTGCGCCGATGGGGCCGTGGCGGATGTGATTTACAAGGAAATTCCCAAGATTTTGGGTATTCTCTAAAATTCGCTCTTGACAAGTGGGAAAAGCTATGGTAAAATCCAGTAGCTAAATCAGTGGGGACCTGCGGGTGTAGTTCAATGGTAGAACACCAGCCTTCCAAGCTGGATACGCGGGTCCGATTCCCGTCACCCGCTCCATCTAAATGCGCCAGTAGCTCAGTTGGATAGAGCAACTGCCTTCTAAGCAGTAGGTCGGGGGTTCGAGTCCCTCCTGGCGTGCCAATTTAGCTGGCAGCTCGGCGCATATAACTGAATATGGTGGGTGTCGCCAAGAGGCCTAAGGCACCGGATTGTGGTTCCGGTATTCGTGGGTTCGAATCCCATCACCCACCCCAGAAAAAAAGAGGATGCAATTGCATCCTCTTTTTGATATTTAATTCCGAATGTCTAAGTGCTTTAAGTAATTGTAGGTATTTTGGCAGGATTCCCAAAGGCTAACATCTCGGTTTATGGCACCGGAAGTGCCTTGGATGTACAGATTGCCGATGTTTCCGTCGGTTTGGTGGAAGTCCCACTGCTGGGCCATATTGCCGTTTAGGCAATCTTTTTCCATAGCCTTCAACAGCCCCAGCACAATCTCATTGTTGCCAATGGTGCCGTTATTGACTTTGCAAATATAGGTTTTGTCATCCCCAAATTTTTCCATCAGTTCTTCCACAGAGGCGTCCTCAGAAGAAATAATTACATTGGGCAAATCTTCGCTATGACTATAAAATTCCAAGCGGAATGCCCCACGGGCCCAGAGTTCAGAATGTTCACCGCCAAAGACAACTTCCGGACGGCTGTAAATGGGTTTCAATGCTTGACCCACCTCGCCGTCGGCGGGAATTTCATACCGGCGGGTGACCTTTGTGCCGTTTTTCATTTGGTAGATAATCCGGAAGGTGGTCACGCCGTTATTTTGGGATTTTGTCTGCAATTTGTGCAGGCGGACAATCTCTTCAATATCTGCGCTGTCATACAAGGTGCAGGTTTGGCCCTGATAATAATGGGACGCATAGGGGGAAATGGTCACACTTTGCACATCCTTGGGGTCTGGGACATAAGTTTCCAAGCCCAAGGGGTCTAGGGCGGTGACGCCCAAGGTGATTAAAAATGCACCCAAAAGGCCCACAAAGCCAAGTAAATTTTTCTTGCCGAACACAGCGACTTTTCGCTCTAAGAGCATTTTGCCGGTGAAGAAGCCCAAGGTCACGCCGATGAGCAAAAATACATGGCGGGCGGAACTGTTCAGGCCTTCTCCGATGGCGTAAAGCACCGAACCGACGCCCAAGGCGTACACCGTCAAGAACACGGGGGCTGCCGCCTTCACCGCCACAAAATCACTGGCGGATTCCAAATGGCGTTTGCGATACAGCAGAAGCGCCAATGCCCCGAAAATCACGCCCACACCGGCGGCAACGAATAAGTAAATCCAAATATCTTGACCGAAGCCCTCAAAGATGACCTTGTCGGTCATATTGTCAAAAGCAACCGTCACAAAACACCCCTGAAGCAGGGCAACTGCGGGGCTGAGATTGAAAAGTTTCTCAATATTCAACTCCACGCCGTAAAGCAAGGGCTGATAGAATAGTTGGGCGAAAAATGCCACGATGACCGCCAAGAAATTCACGATGCCGTACATGGCGGTTGCGCCGATGCGGTTGCCGGCGCAGAGGCAACTAAACACGCCCACCCCAAAGAAAAACACGAAACTCAGCATAGCGCAACCCAGCCAAACATAGGCCAAGAACGCCAGATTTCCCAGAAGCAAAGAGGCGATACACGCCCCCAGCAAGTTGGGAACAAGGCTAAAGAGTAATCCTGCGGTGATGTGGGTGTAGAACCAGCCCTCCCGACGCATAGGCATAGCGTGTAAGGCGTTGCACATCCGGCTTTGGAACAAATCCCCAAAGAGTACCAGCGCGGTCAGACCGCCGTAAACCAAGTTTACACCGCAAACCATCTGCATAAAATAGCGGGCGTTGGTGGCCAGATGGTTTCTTTCCAAGTCCCACATTATGAAGACAAACAGAAGCATAAAAATGGTATACAGACCCCACAGCGGGGCAAAGCGGGTGATGTCTTTTTTCAGGACCGTTCCGCTAAAATACTTTCCTTTCATTGTCTTCTCCTTTCTCACAGCACGATGTTTTTCACTTCGTAGTTCACGCCGCCCAATTCGTAAATGAAGATTTCCTCCAGCGATAGAGGCAGGACATCAAAGTATGCCGGATTGACCGCCTGCATTTTGGCGGTGACTTCCTCGGCAGAGCCACGAACCACCAAGGTCTTCAGCCGTCCGGAATTGCTTTCGTGAAGCACTTCCAAACCCTCGGGGGCATCGCCCACCATTTGCAGCTTCACGGTGTTGCCCTGCATATCTTCCAAAGAGCGCTCCAAGAGCATTTTGCCCTTATCCATAATGCCCACATGGTCGCAAATGTCTTCCAGTTCCCGCAGGTTGTGGGAAGAAATCAGCACGGTGGTCTCCCGCTGGGCAACCTCGGACAGCAGTAGACTCCAAACCTGACGGCGCATCACTGGGTCTAAGCCGTCCACCGGCTCATCCAACACCAGCAAATCCGGACGGGTGCAGATGCTCAAATGAAAGGCCGCCTGCTTTTGCATACCTTTGGAAAACCGGCGAATGGGGGTCTTTTTCGGCAGGTCAAACACCTCAAAGAGCCGATTGTATAAGTCCATATCAAACTGAGGGTAAATGCCCTTATAAAACTGGCACATATCCTCAATGCTTGCCGAGGGGAAATAGAAAATATCGTCGGGAATGTAGCCGATTCGCTTTTTCACGCAGGGCACTTCATACACCGACACCCCATCCATACGGATAGAGCCTTTATCCGGACGGTACACGCCGGTGATGTGGCGAATGGCGGTGGATTTGCCGGCGCCGTTGGGACCAACCAAGCCGTACACCGCCCCTTTGGGGATGGTCATAGACAAATCGTCCAAGGCCTTGAAATATCCGAAGGTTTTGGTCAAATTACAAACTTCCAGCATTTTCGTTTCCTCCTTTTATCCGTTTCACAAGGTCTTCTGCCGTCACGCCGTAGGCAAGCAGGGATGCAACGGTCTTGTCAAAATTTTTCAGCAGGGTGTTTTTCTCGGTGTTTTCCGGAATATTGCAAACAAAACAGCCTTTGCCTGCAACAGTGGCAATCCAGCCCCCTTGTTCCAGTTCCCGATAGGCCCGCTGAATGGTGTTGGGGTTGATGGCCAGTTCTCCGGCCAGTTCCCGCACCGAGGGAAGTTTTTCCCCCTCCTGCAAAATGCCGGACAATATCTGCTCCTGAAATCCGGCAATCAGTTGGGCGTAAATCGGGCGGGCGTCCCGATAATCCAAATGAACCATAGATAACCTCCTTTGCTGTATTAAGTGTATCAACTGTACTAGTACAGTTACTATAAAATAAAAATCCCCCCTTGTCAAGAGGGAATTTTTTATCCGTAATCATCAAGGGTTGACCGCAAAAAACCGGACTGTCCAAAGACAGTCCGGTTTGCTTTTTATTTTGCGTATTCCACAGCCTTGGTTTCCCGAATCACATTGACCTTAATCTGACCGGGGTATTCCAGTTCTGCTTCAATCTGCTTGGCGATGTCCCGAGCGAGGATAATCATATTGTCCTCGGTAACTTCCTCGGGCTTGACCATAATCCGCACCTCACGGCCTGCCTGAATGGCGAATGCCTTTTCTACGCCGGGGTAAGAACCGGTGAGTTCTTCCAACTTCTGCAGACGGCGGATATAATTTTCCACATTCTCACGGCGGGCGCCGGGACGGGCGGCAGATACCGCATCGGCGGCCTGAATCAGCACCGCAATCACGGTTTTGGGCTCCACATCTCCGTGGTGGGCTTCGATGGCGTTGACAATCACGGGATTTTCCTTGTACTTCCGTGCAAGGTCTGCGCCCAACTGCACGTGGCTACCTTCCACTTCGTGGTCAATAGACTTGCCCAAGTCGTGCAGAAGGCCTGCCCGCTTGGCAAGGTTTACATCCACGCCCAATTCCGCGGCCATCAGACCGGCAATGTGGGCAACTTCCATAGAGTGGTTCAGCACATTTTGACCATAGGAAGTACGGTACTTCTGGCGACCCAAAACTTTCACCAGTTCGGGGTTCAAGCCGTGGACACCGGTCTCGAAGCAGGCGCGCTCGCCCTCTTCCCGAATGGTGCGGTCCACTTCCTTGCGGGCCTTTTCTACGCAATCTTCAATACGGGTGGGGTGAATTCTGCCGTCGACAATCAGTTTTTCCAATGCCAATCGGGCAACTTCCCGACGGACGGGGTCAAAACTGGAAACGGTAATGGCTTCCGGCGTATCGTCGATAATCAAATCCACGCCGGTGATGGTCTCCAAGGTGCGGATGTTCCGACCTTCACGGCCGATAATCCGACCCTTCATCTCGTCATTGGGCAGAGGCACAACGGAAACGGTGGCTTCCGCGGCGTGGTCTGCGGCGCAACGCTGAATGGCAATGGAAATCACTTCCCGCGCCTTTTCGTCGGCCTCGTCCTTCATCTGCTGCTCAATTTCCTTGATTTTCATAGCGGTTTCGTGGCGGATTTCTTCCTCCACATTTTTCAGAAGGAACTGCTTTGCCTGCTCTTGGGACAGACCGGAAATCTGCTCCAAGGTGGCCAAATGTGCCTTCTTGACAGCCTCGGCTTCTTCTTTTGCCGCCGCCACTTCGGTCATACGGCGGGCCAATTCTTCTTCCTTCTTTTCGAAGGTTTCAGCCTTTTTGTCCAGAGTTTCTTCTTTTTGCTGCAGTCTGCGCTCTTGCTTTGTCAGTTCTGCGCGTCGTTCTTTTGCTTCTTTTTCGTACTCTGTGCGAGATTTATGGATTTCGTCCTTTGCTTCCAAAAGCATTTCCTTCTTACGGCTCTCACCGTTACGGATTGCTTCGTTAATCAGGCGGGTTGCTTCCTGCTCTGCGTTACCGATTTCTCGCTCGGCAAAACGCTTACGCATCGCATTGCCAATGGCAATACCAATTAAAAGACCCGTAACCGCACCAAGGACAATTATCAGAATATGATACAGTTCAAATTCCATAAACTTTTTGCACACCTCCTTGTTTAAAATAGACATTAAGAGGTGAGCGCAACAGCCTCCGGTGTTCAATTGTAAAAACAGTTACACAAATAAACGCCGTTAGGCGATAAACGCAAACCTCGGTTCATGCCGGGTTATAAAATGAAACACGCCAAATCGTTGGCGGTAAACACTATACCAAATCTATTTTACTCATTGCAGAACGGAAAGTCAAGGATAATTACAGAAAAACCCTGCTCCCTTGGGCAAAAAAATAAGCAGGTTCCTAAAATTTATATTGATTTTTATTTCGCTTTCGTGTATGATAACATTGCAAAGTTTAGGATGTCCCGCAAAAGTGTTAGAGAGATTTTTGCGGAAGGCATTACTTTAAAGGAAAGAGGTATTTATTATGAGCAAATTGGATCTTACCAAATATGGTATCTCCGGTACCACCGAGATCGTTCACAACCCCTCTTACGAAGCATTGTTTGAGGCCGAGATGGACCCCACTTTGGAAGGCTTTGAAAAGGGCCAACTGACTGAACTGGGCGCTGTCAATGTGATGACCGGTATCTACACCGGCCGTTCCCCAAAAGACAAGTTCATCGTTATGGACGACACTTCCAAGGACACCGTGTGGTGGACTTCCCCTGAGTTCGCCAACGACAACAAGCCCGCTTCTGTGGACGCTTGGAACGCTTGTAAGGAACTGGCTGTGAAGGAACTGTCCAACAAGAAGTTGTACGTAATGGACTTGTTCTGTGGTACCAACCCCGACAGCCGTATGGCTATCCGCTTCATCGTGGAAGTGGCATGGCAGGCACACTTTGTCAAGAATATGTTCATCACCCCCTCCGAGGAAGAACTGGCTAACTTTGAGCCCGACTTTGTGATTTACAACGCTTCCAAGGCTAAGGTTGAGAACTCCAAGGAACTGGGCCTGAACTCTGAAACTGCTGTTTTGTTCAACCTGACTTCCAAAGAGCAGGTTATCCTGAACACTTGGTACGGCGGCGAAATGAAGAAGGGTATGTTCTCTATGATGAACTACTACCTGCCTCTGAACGGCATGGCTTCTATGCACTGCTCCTCCAACACCGATATGAACGGTGAGAACACGGCTCTGTTCTTCGGTCTGTCCGGCACCGGCAAGACCACCTTGTCCACCGACCCCAAGCGTCTGCTGATTGGCGACGACGAGCACGGTTGGGACGACAACGGCGTGTTCAACTTCGAGGGCGGTTGCTATGCTAAGGTTATCAACTTGGATAAAGACTCCGAGCCCGATATCTACAACGCCATCAAGCGCAACGCTCTGTTGGAAAACGTTACCGTTGACGAAAACGGCAAGTGTGACTTCGCTGACGGCTCCGTCACCGAAAACACCCGTGTTTCCTACCCCATCAACCACATCGAGAAGATTGTTCGCCCCAAGTCCTGCGGCCCCGACGCTAAGAACGTCATCTTCTTGTCTGCTGACGCTTTCGGCGTTCTGCCTCCCGTTTCCATCCTGACCCCCGAGCAGACTCAGTACTACTTCCTCTCCGGCTTTACTTCCAAGTTGGCCGGTACCGAGCGTGGTATCACCGAGCCCACTCCCACCTTCTCCGCTTGCTTTGGTGCAGCCTTCTTGGAACTGCACCCCACCAAGTACGGCGAAGAGTTGGTTAAGAAGATGGAAAAGTCCGGCGCCAAGGCTTACTTGGTCAACACCGGCTGGAACGGTACCGGCAAGCGTATCTCCATTAAGGACACCCGCGGTATCATCGACGCCATCTTGGACGGCTCTATCTTGAAGGCTGATACCAAGAAGATCCCCTACTTCGATTTCGAAGTACCCACTGCTCTGCCCGGCGTGGACAGCGGTATTTTGGATCCCAGAGACACCTATGCCGATGCTTCCATCTGGGAAGAGAAGGCAAAGGATTTGGCTGCTCGTTTCCAGAAGAACTTCGCCAAGTACACCGGCAACGCAGAAGGCAAGGCTCTGGTTGAGGCTGGCCCCAAACTGTAATTTTACCCAAACAAAAGCCGAGAGGAAATTTTCCTCTCGGCTTTTTTGCGTAATGCGGCTTTTTTCGGGCGACCTTTGGTCGCCCGAAAGACTTGTTTTGGCAAGATGTTGTAAAAATTCGTAAAAAGTACAACAACATCTTGTGTTTCGACAAAGTTCGCAAGAAATATGTGGTATGGTGTCTAAGACGGATGCAAGTCCTTTTGCCCCAGTTGGACAGTGACCACTGTGGCATCGTCCTCTCCCCCAAATTGGGCTCGGGTTAAAAGACCCTCTGCCAAATCCCCTGGCGACAGTCCCACCCGCTCCAAACAGCACTTTAACGCATCCGCCTGCGCAATTCCGTCACTGACCAGCACCAGTATCTCTCCACGGTGCAGGGACAGCCGATATGTCGTTTCCCCGCTGTCTGTCACAGACAGCCCGGGGGGCGGACCGGCTGTCCCAATTTTTTCTGCCCCGATGGGGCTGACGAGGTAACTGGGGGGCGCACCCCATTTGTGCAAGGTGGCTTTTCCGGTTTCCAACTGCAATTCCAACAAATCCACGGTCACTGCGCCGGCGTGGTTCTGCAGGGCGCAAAGGCTGTTTAGACTTTCCAAGGCGTTGGTGGCGGGGTAACCGGCGGTGAGCAAACGGCGCAAAATGCCACCGGCGGATTTGGCTTCCGCGATGGCCCCCAACCCCGTACCCATTCCGTCGCACAGCAGGACATAGTATCGGCAGGCCGTGCCGGCAAAGAAAAAGCATCGGTCACCGTTGTCTTGGGCGGGACGGTTGCCGAAGACCTGCACTTTGGGGGTAAAATAAGGGGTCAGGCTGGGGATGCGTTTGGTCAGTCCGTCGGAAAGGTCTTGCAAATATTCCGACAAAAATCCGTACTGCTGGGTCACCGCTGTCCGATATTCCCGTTGCCGTTGCCGGTCGGCTTCAATGGAACGCAGTTGCTCTTGGCTTCGGTGCAAGCCTGCCAAAAACCGTCCGCTTTTTCGGCAGATAATGGGCAGTTCTTCCGGCGTGAGCAGGGGTTTGTGCAAAAGGGCGGTGGGCAACTGGGGCAGGCGGGCGGTGTCCTTGCAATTTTTTCGGCAAGGGCAACTGTTGCAGGCTTCTGCTGCCGCCCGCATCAGCAGGGCATCTTCATCCACCGGTACTTCCGGCGTTTCCAAAAGCAGTTGGCGGGTTTGGGACAGCACCCCTGCCACCATTTCCAACCGCACCTGCGCCACGCCGGTTTCCCCCCGACGGTTGGGGGTTGTGCGGGGCAGGGGCAGAAACACCCCCAACACCCCGCCCAGCGCCAATCCCGCCAAGGGCAAATAGTCCGCTTGTCCCGTCAGGCGCATCACCAGCAGATAAACGCCGGCGGGGGCAATCGCCCCCAGATAGCGGGGATAATGGGGCAGAAAGCGGATTAAAAAACTTCCGCAAAGGGCGGCGGTCATAGAAACCGGGGTAAAATGCGCCAAATCCAAAGACAGTCCGGACAGCACCACCGCAGGAAATGCCCCGCTGACCGCCACGGCACCGGCGGCCAAAACACCCAGAGAAAAACCGGGAAAGAGGGAAATTTGGGCAAGGGACAGTACTGCCAGCGCCCAAGTGAGCCAATCTAAGATGGGGTTGCGTCCTTGCAGAACCCGTCGGAACAGCCAAGTTGCCCCGCTTGCCAAACTGACCCGAAGCAGATAGGTTTCCACCGGCGCGGTGTCCCGAAGCCAAGCCTGAAAGATGACGCCGGATGCCGACACAATCAGACCTGCCACTGCCGGTAACAGCAGGGGTGTTTCTCTGCTAAGCCGATGGTCCCCCAAGGATAACGACACCAGCAGGGCAACCCCCGCCCACAAAAGCCCCTGATAACCGGCACTGCCCCAAAAAAGCCAATACCCCAAGCCACTGCCCAAACACGCCAGCACCGAAGCCCATCCGGTTTGGGCGCAGGCCAGCGCCATAGAAAGGGGCAGGCAGGCGTTATTTAGGCTGGCGGCGCTGAGGGCAAAACCTGCCAAAAAATGTCCCGAGGCTCGGGCAAGCAGGTGTATTTTGGGATTGCGCGCTAAATCCCGCAGGCGGTATTTGCCTTGATGCACATAGCGTTGCAGGGATACCATCATATGTAAACACGACCTTTCCTGAAATTAAGGTTATGGTAGCACGGGTTCGGTGATAAATTTGTCGGAATCCTTGGGGGGAAAGAAAATCTTTACACAGAGGAAGTTTTTGAGTAGAATATACAAAAAAGGAGGTGGGCAGATGGCAGAAAATGTAGTAGGACGGTTTGCACCCACGCCCTCGGGACGGATGCACTTGGGCAATGTGTTTGCGGGGCTGATTGCGTGGCTGTCTGTCCGCAGTCAGGGCGGTAAAATGGTCCTGCGGATGGAAGATTTGGACACCCAACGCACCAGCGAGGAATTTGCAAAAGTTTTGCGGGAAGACCTGACTTGGCTGGGGTTGGATTGGGACGAAGAAACGCCCCCCCAAAGTCAGCGGGGGGAAGTATATGAGGGGTATTTTGAACAGTTGCGGGAAAAAGGGCTGTTATATCCCTGCTACTGCACCCGCAGTCAGTTGCACACCGTCAATGCCCCCCACCAATCCGATGGCACGTATGTGTACCCCGGGACTTGTCGGAATTTGTTGGAAATTCCCCCGAGAGCCCCTGCGTGGCGGGTGATGGTGCCGGCAGAAGTTTGGCATTTAGAGGATTTGGCACAAGGGTATTTTCAGCAGAATTTGCAAACCCAATGCGGAGATTTTGTGGTCCGTCGGGCAGACGGGGTGTTTGTGTATCAGTTGGCGGTGACGGTGGATGACGGCGAAGCCGGTGTGACAGAAGTGGTGCGGGGAATGGATTTGCTGGGCTCTGCCCCGCGGCAGATGTATTTGCAAAGTTTATTTGGCTTTCCCCACCCCCGATACGGCCATGTGCCTATGCTGTTAGCCCCCGACGGGCGGCGGCTGAGCAAGCGGGACAGAGATTTGGATTTGGGGCAGTTGCAAAAGCATTTTTCCGCCCCGCAGGTGATTGGCGCGCTTTCTTATGCCTGCGGCCTGATTGACCAAAATGTGCCCATCAGCCCCCAAGAACTCATTTCCCATTTTACTTGGCAGAAGATTGCGGGGGATGGGATTTATTTGGACGAAACCTTGCTTTTTTATTAGGTTGTGATATAATACGGAAAAAGGCACAAGAAGGAGGACAACGTAATGTCTAAAAAGCCAGTTTTGGTTGTGATGGCCGCCGGTATGGGCAGTCGTTACGGCGGTTTGAAGCAGATTGACCCCGTGGGTTCTCAGGGGGAAGCCATTTTGGATTTTTCTCTGTTTGACGCTTACGAGGCTGGTTTCCGCACGGCGGTGATTATTATTAAAGAAGCCATCCGTGAGGACTTTGTGGAAATCGTGGGCAAGCGTCTTGAAAAGTGTCCCATGGAAATTCGCTATGCCTATCAAGAACCCCACAAGATTCCCGAAGGGTTTTCTGTGCCCGAGGGTCGTGTGAAGCCTTGGGGCACCAGCCACGCCGTTATGTGCGCCAAGGATGAAATTGACGGTGCCCCCTTTGCGGTAATCAATGCCGACGATTACTACGGCAAAGATGCTTTCCGGGTGATTTATGAGTATTTGTGTTCTGCCGAGGACAAGGAAAAGGCGGACTACTGTATGGTAGGGTATCTGCTGGGCAACACCGTCACCGAAAACGGCAGTGTGGCCCGTGGCGTTTGCGCCGTAAATGATGACCGCTATCTGACCGATGTTGCCGAGCGGTTGCGGATTGAAAAGTACGAAAACGGCATCCATTTTACCGAGGATGACGGCGCAACATGGACCGATTTACCGGAAGATACCATTGTGTCGATGAATATGTGGGGCTTCACCCCCAGTTTCTTGGACAATTTGGCGGCAGGATTCCCTGACTTTTTGAAAAATGCCGTGCCTGCCAATCCTGCCAAGGCAGAGTATTTGCTGCCCCGCAATGTGGACGGAATGATTAAGGCGGGAGTTGCCACCGTGAAGGTGCTCACATCCAGTGACAAGTGGTACGGTGTGACCTATGCCCAAGATAAGCCCGTGGTGGTGGCGGCTTTGGCTGACCTTACCAAGCAGGGCAAGTATCCCGACGGACTTTGGAAATAACACAGACGGGCGTGTTGCCGATGACGCAACACGCCTTTTTTAAACGGAGGATTTTATGATTGCAGGATTGCAAAAAATGACACTGTTGGACTTCCCCGGGAAAGTGGCTTGCACGCTGTTTTTGCAAGGGTGCAATTTCCGTTGCCCCTTCTGCCACAATTCCGACCTTCTGCCCCAAAAGGGGGAAGAATTTATGAAACCCGAGGAAGTTTTCGCCTTTTTGGAAAAAAAGAAGGGGCTTTTGGACGGGGTTGCCATTACCGGCGGCGAACCTACCGGTCAGGCGGGGTTGCCGGAACTGGTGAGAAAAATTAAGGAAATGGGCTTCGGGGTGAAGTTGGACACCAACGGCACCAATCCCAAAATGCTCAAAGAATTGGTGGAACAAGGTTTGGTGGACTATGTGGCGGTGGATGTGAAAAACAGCCCCGAAAAGTACGCCGAAACCGTGGGTCTGCCCCGCTTGAATTTGGACAAGATTACCGAAAGTTTGGCGTTTCTCATTTCCTCGGATGTAGAGTATGAGTTCCGCACCACGCTGGTCAGCCAGTTCCACGATGAGGCTTCTATGGAAGAGATTGGCAAGTGGCTGGTGTCCTTGGTGCCCGGGAAAAAAGCGAAAAAATTATTTTTGCAGAGTTTTGTGGATCGGGACAGTGTGGTTTTTTCCGGTCTGCAAGCGCCGGAAAAAGAACAAATCCTGCGCTTTCGGGAAATTCTGACACCATATGTAGAACAAGTGTTGGTGCGGGGTGCGGAAATTCAATGACTTTCTCGGTTTTGGATCGGGGAAGACACAATATGTTGTGTTTGAAAATTATTTTTTTAACAACATATTGACAATCTAGGCATATAAGTGGTATAATACGGACAATGTCGCCGATAGGCAAAAAAGACATTGTCCGTATTTTATTTTTTGTTTACATATACTAGGAGGAAGCAGTATGTATCAGGTTTTGAAGCGCGACGGCGGTACCGTCGAATTCGAAATTTCCAAAATCAGCGGTGCGATGCTGAAGGCATTTGAAGCCGTTGGTCGAAACACACATCCCAGCGTCATCAATATGCTGGCTTTGCAGGTCAGCGCCGACTACGAGCCCAAGATTAAAGACGGTCTCATTGCGGTGGAAGACATTCAGGACAGCGTGGAAAAGGTCTTGTCCGAGACCGGTTATGCCGATGTCGCCAAGGCATATATCTTGTACCGGAAACAGCGTGAGAAGGTGCGTAATGTCAATTCCGCCCTGCTCAACTACAAGGACTTGGTGGACGACTATTTGAAGATCAACGACTGGCGCGTGAAGGAAAACTCCACCGTGACCTACTCTGTAGGCGGTCTGATTTTGTCCAACTCCGGCGCTATTACCGCCAACTATTGGCTCAGCGAAATTTACGACAACGAGATTGCCGAAGCCCACCGCAGCGCAGACATTCACATCCACGATCTGTCTATGCTTACCGGCTACTGCGCAGGTTGGAGCCTCAAGCAACTGATTTTGGAAGGCTTGGGCGGTGTCCCCGGCAAGATTACTTCCTCTCCTGCAGGCCACCTTTCCACATTGTGCAACCAGATGGTGAACTTCTTGGGCATTATGCAAAACGAGTGGGCAGGCGCGCAGGCATTCTCCTCTTTTGATACTTATCTTGCTCCCTTCGTCAAGGTGGACAACCTGACCCAGAAGGAAGTCAAGCAGTGCATTCAGTCCTTCGTTTACGGCGTAAACACCCCCTCCCGTTGGGGCACACAAGCGCCTTTCTCCAACATCACTTTGGACTGGACCGTGCCTAACGACTTGAAGGACCTGCCCGCTATCGTCGGTGGCAAGGAAATGGACTTCACCTACGGCGATTGCAAGAAGGAAATGGATATGGTCAACAAGGCCTTCATTGAGATTATGATTGAAGGCGACGCCAATGGCCGTGGCTTCCAGTACCCCATTCCCACCTATTCCATCACCCGTGACTTTGACTGGAGCGAAACCGAGAACAACAAACTGCTCTTCGAAATGACCGCAAAGTACGGTACTCCCTACTTCTCCAACTATATCAACTCCGATATGGAACCTTCCGATGTCCGCTCTATGTGCTGCCGTCTGCGTTTGGACTTGCGGGAACTGCGGAAAAAGTCCGGCGGTTTCTTCGGTAGCGGTGAGTCCACCGGTTCTGTGGGCGTGGTTACCATCAACCTGCCCCGTATCGCTTATCTTTCCGAAAATGAGCAGGAATTCTACACCCGCTTGGATAAACTGATGGACATTTCCGCCCGCAGTTTGAAGACCAAGCGTCAGGTCATCACCCAGTTGCTGGAAAATGGATTGTACCCCTACACCAAGCGTTACTTGGGTACTTTCGCCAACCACTTCTCTACCATCGGTCTGATTGGTATGAACGAGGTGGGTCTGAACGCCAAGTGGCTGAAGGCAGACCTGACCCACGAGAAGACACAGAAGTTTGCCCAAGAAGTTTTGGACCATATGCGGGAGCGTCTGTCCGACTATCAGGAAGCCTACGGCGACTTGTATAACTTGGAAGCCACCCCTGCTGAGTCCACCACTTACCGTTTCGCAAAGCACGATAAGAAACACTACCCCGAAATTATTACTGCCAACGAAAACGGCACCCCCTACTACACCAACTCTTCTCACCTGCCCGTTTCCTACACCGAGGACATCTTCTCTGCGTTGGAAGTGCAGGACGATTTGCAGACCCGCTACACTTCCGGTACTGTGTTCCACGCCTTCTTGGGCGAGAAGTTGCCGGATTGGAAGTCTGCCGCTTCTTTGGTGCGCAAGATTGCAGAAAACTTCAAACTGCCTTACTACACCATGAGCCCCACTTACTCCGTCTGTAGCGAACACGGATACCTGCCCGGTGAGCAGAACACCTGCCCCCACTGCGGTAAGGAAGCGGAAGTTTACAGCCGTATTACCGGTTACTACCGTCCCGTGAAGAACTGGAACGACGGCAAGAGCCAGGAATACAAGGATCGTAAGGTTTACAACATTGCCGGTTCTTCCTTGAAGAAGGAAGCTCCCAAGCAGGCTGCTCCCGCACAAGAAGCTTGTGTCTGCGAAGAGGCACCCAAGGAGATTGCCGGAAACGCAAAGGCAATCCTGTTCTCCCGTGTCACCTGCCCCAACTGCCGTGTGGCAGAGACCCAACTGGGCAAGGCCGGTGTGGCATTTGAAAAACGCATTGCCGACGAGAACTTGGACTTGTGCCAGAAGTACGGCGTCAAGGGCGCGCCCACCTTGGTGATTACCGATGGGGAAAACCATGTGAACTACTACAGCGTTCCCGAAATTAAGAAGTACTTGGCTTCTCTGTAATCAATCAAAAAGGTCGGGTGTTTTCACCCGACCTTTCCTATAAGGAGATAAAATTATGCACGATATTATTGTTGTGGGTGGCGGGCCTGCGGGTCTGACTGCCGCCATTTATGCTCTGCGGGCAGGTAAGTCCGTGTTGGTCATTGAGAAAAACGGATTTGGCGGTCAAATCGCCTTTTCCCCCAAGGTAGAGAACATTCCCGGCTTCCAATTGGTCACCGGCACAGAGTTTGCCGACAAACTCACCGAGCAGGCCATGGCGCTGGGCGCGGATGTGGAACTGGAAAAGGTCATTTCCGTTGAGAAAAACAAGGATGTGTTCCAAGTTGCCACGGAAGAAGGCGGTACATACGAGGCAAAGGCTGTGATTTTGGCGGTGGGCGTGAAGCACCGCACCTTGGGTCTGCCCGGGGAAGAAGACCTGATTGGCAACGGCATTTCCTTCTGCGCGGTGTGCGACGGCGCATTCTACACCGGCCTGCACGCGGCCATGATTGGTGGCGGTAACTCGGCTATGCAGGAAGCCCTTTTGCTCAGTGAAGTTTGTTCCAAGGTCACCATTGTGCAGAACTTGGCGGATTTCACCGGTGAGAAGAAATTGGCAGATGCGTTGCACGAAAAGGAAAATGTGGAAATTATTTTTTCCACCGTGGTCACCGGTTACAAGACCCAAGACGGTGCGCTATGCGGGTTGGAACTGCGCAACGAGGAAACCGGCGCAACTTCCCAAATCGGGGTAGACGGCGTATTTTTGGCGGTGGGTTTGCAACCGGAAAACGAGCCCTTTGCCCCCCTTGCCAAGTTAAATAATTGGGGTTATTTCGATTCTTTGGAAGATTGCCGCACCCAAACCGAGGGCGTGTTCGTGGCAGGTGACTGCCGGAGCAAGACCATTCGGCAGGTGGTCACCGCCGCCGCCGATGGCGCCATCGCAGCCATGAATGCTTGCCGCTATTTGGACTAATGTTATAAAAACCAGCCTCCCGATAGGCGGCTGATAGAGGGCAAGAAAGCCCCAAAGACAAGCAAACCGGACCCGTCGACGTACAGATGGTACGTTAGGGTCCGGTTTGTGCAGTAAGTCAAAACACCTTGCGAAAGCAAGTGCTTCACCCCTCATCCGTCAAAAATCAAATAGATTTTTGCCACCTTCCCCCCAGGGGGAAGGCTTTTTTATACGCCATAATCATGTGTTTTGACGGTTTGGGGATTTCTTGTTCTCTAGCGGTCTTCCCGGAAGTAGGAAAGTCCCAGACTCTGAGGAGGCTGGTGTTCCCGCTTTTTCCGCATACTGGTGATGATCAGCACCAGCAGGGTGACCACGTAGGGAAGCATTTTGAAAAGTTCCTGGGTGGCTGTACCCAAACCACGGATGTAGTTATTGGCATTACACAGCGCGCCAAACAGGAAAGAACCCCAAATTGCCATTGTAGGTTTCCACAGGGCGAAGATAACCAGGGCGATGGCCATCCAGCCACGGTCACCGAAACCGTTGTTAGACCAGACACCGTTGGTAAAGGCAACCACATACTGCAATCCGCCCAAACCGGCAACAGCACTGCCGATCATGGTTGCCACGTATTTATAACGGGTGACATTGATACCGGCGGCATCGGCGGTAGCAGGGTTTTCACCTACAGACCGGAGGTTCAGACCCACACGGGTACGATTTAACACATAGGCTGCGATCAGGGCAATGAGGATCGAGCCGTAAGTCAGGAAATCGTGGGACAGGAAGACCTGACCGAACCAGCCCAAATCGTCGGCAAAGGGCAGTGCGGTACGGTAGATATTACTGGTACGGGTCAGTGCCACGATGGGCAAGTCGGAGTTGGCAAGTTTTGTCAAAGAACTGCCGAAGAAGTTACCGATACCGATACCGAAGGTGGTCAGCGCCAAACCGGTCACGTTCTGATTGGCACGGAGGGTGACGGTCAGGAAACTGTAGATCAGACCCATAATTACGGAGCAGGCGATGGAACACAGCAAGGGAATGAGAATGGCCAAAGCCGGGTTCAGCGCCACACCGGCAGCATCGCAGGCCATTTCATAGAAAAATGCGCCGATAACACCGCCGATACTGCCCACGTACATAATGCCCGGGATACCCAGGTTCAGGTGGCCGGACTTTTCGGTGATAATTTCACCCACAGAGCCATACAGCAGGGGAACACCCAGGGGGATAGAGCTGGCAAGGAACGCAAGGAACATTTCCATTAGCTTCTACCTCCTTTCTTGGTGCGACGGAATTTGACGGTGTACTGTACAAAGAATTCACAGCCCACCAGGAACAAAACTACGATACCGGAAACGATATCGGCATAAGAGCTGTTCAGGAAGAAGGAGTCAGCCACCTTGGCGGCGCCGGTTTGCAGGAAGGTCACAAGACCTGCCATCAGCGCCATAATGAAGGGGTTGAACTGACCCAACCAGGAGACCATAATGGCGGTAAAGCCCTGGCCGCCCATGGTGTTTGTGTTGATGGAGTGGTCTGTACCGGCAACCATCAGCATACCGGCAATACCACAGATCGCACCGGAAATGGCCATAGTGCGGATAATGACCTTCTTCACGTTGATACCCACGTAACGGGCAGTGTTCTGGCTTTCACCTACTACGGAGATCTCATAGCCGTGCTTGCTGTATTTCTGATAAACGAACACAAGGATCATCAAAACAGCAACGATGAGAATATTGATCGCATATTTCTGATCAAAAATCGTAGGCAGGTTGCCGTAGCTTACCGGGTTGATGACGTTGGAGCCGCCGCCTTTGATATAGACGTAGTAAGCAACGATCTGGGTGGCCACGTAGTTCATCATCAGGGTAAACAGGGTTTCGTTGGTCTTGTACTGGGCCTGGAACAGGGCCGGGATCAGACCCCAAATAGCACCTGCCAACACGCTGGCGACGAAGATGATGGCAATCAAAGCGCCGTCAGGCACTTTGCCGCCCAGCTCGATCATACAGACCATTGCGGCCAGGCCGCCGATCAGGGACTGGCCCTCTGCGCCACAGTTCCAGAAGCGCATCTTAAAGGCCGGGGTGACAGCCAAAGCAAGGCAGAGCAAAATAGCGGTCTGCTGCAGGAAGCGCCACAGAAGGGTGGTTTTGCCCTGAAGCAGTCTGCCGAAGACACCCTTGAACATAATCTGATAACATTCTGCAATAGGGGTCTTGGTCAAAATGGAAGAAAGAATACCGGTGACCAAAAAGCCCAGCAAAATAGCGGCAATACGGATCAGCCAGGCAGCCCAGCCCGGAAGCTCATCACGCTTGGCAATGTGCATCAGAGGCTCGTGGTGTTTTTTTGTCATATCAGCCATTGGTGTCGCCTCCTTCCGTGGGTTCTGTCTTGGTCATCAGAAGACCAATCTGCTCTTTGGTGGCAGTACGGGCATCCACAATACCGGTGACCTTGCCGGAGCCGATGACCAAGATCCGGTCACTAAGCTCCAACAGCACGTCCAGATCTTCGCCAACGAAGATCACGGCGGTGCCCTTTTCTTTCTGCTCGTTGAGCAGGTTATAAATGGTGTAAGAGGAGTTGATATCCAGGCCACGGACGGGGTAAGCAGTCATCAGCACCTTGGGGGCGGCTGCAATCTCACGGCCCACCAACACCTTCTGTACGTTACCGCCGGAGAGGCGACGAACGGGGGTAGCGGCGCTGGGGGTGACCACTTCCAGATCGTGAATGATACGCTCTGCCAGGTCCTTCGGCTCTTTTCGCTGCAGGAACAGGCTCTTGCCACGGCGATAAGACCGGAGCATCATATTATCCACGATGTCCATATTGCCTACAAGACCCATACCCAGGCGGTCTTCCGGAACGAAGGACAGACGGACACCCAACTCGCGGATCTGCAAGGGGGTCTTGTTCCGCAGGTCATCTACCTGACCGGTCTTGGGGTTGTGGTAGAGAATATCGCCCTTGGTCAGCTTTTGCAGACCGGCAATGGCTTCCAGCAGTTCTCGCTGACCGGAACCGGCAATGCCGGCGATGCCCAAAATCTCACCGCTTCGGGCGGTAAAGGAAATGTCGTCCAGCACCGTCATACCCTGACGGTTGATACAACTGATGTGTTGAATTTCCAAACGGTCCTGCGGGTCTTTGGGGTCCCCACGGTCAATATTCAGGGCGATTTTTTTGCCCACCATCATTTCGGTCAGTTGGCTTTCGTCGGTGTCGGCGGTGTTGACCGTGCCTACATATTCGCCCTTGCGCAAAACCGCCACACGGTCGGAAAGGGACAGTACTTCGTGAAGTTTATGGGTGATGATGATAATGCACTTGCCGTCGTCACGCATACGGCGGAGGATGGCGAAGAGTTTTTGGGTTTCCTGAGGTGTCAGAACGGCAGTAGGCTCGTCCAAAATCAGGATGTCCGCGCCACGGTACAGCACCTTGATAATTTCCACGGTCTGCTTTTCGGAAACAGACATATCGTAAATCTTCTTTTCTGGCTCAATTTCAAAGCCGTACTGGCTGCTGATCTGCCGGATCTTTTGGGAGAATTTCTTCAGGTCGTAGGGCTTCTCGTTCAAACCCAGGACGATGTTTTCAGTAGCGGTAAACACATCGACCAGTTTAAAGTGCTGGTGGATCATACCAATCTTATAGTCAAAAGCATCGTTGGGAGAAGAAATGGTGACCTCCTGACCGTCGATAAAGATCTGACCGTCATCGGGATAGTAGATGCCGGCGATCATATTCATCAGGGTCGTCTTGCCACTGCCGTTTTCGCCTAAAATAGAGAGGATCTCTCCGCGGTTGGCGGTAAGGCAGACGTTTTTGTTGGCAATGACTTTAGGGCCGAAGGTTTTGGTAATGTTTTTCAGTTCAATTGCAGGTATTGCAGCCAAAAAACTCACTCCTTTTTTTCTAGTTCTCAAAAACCAGCCGGGTATTCCCGGCAAACTTTTCAAAACTAAAAAAGCAAGGTAAGGCGGGGCAGGGTTGCCCCTGCCTCGCCTTATGAATTGCAGCTATTTAGAATTAGTAAGCCTCGTCCAGCAGAGTGATGCCGTCGATACGCAGATCAAAGTAAGGAGCGCTGCGGAACTTGGACTCCTGGAAGATACCGTTCGCGATAACTTCGGTATCGGGAGTGAAAGCTTCGTCGGTGTCAACGTCAGCCTGGTAAGAGGTCTTGGTCTCGCCGCCAACGGTGAAGTTTGCAGTGTCGAATACGTTGATAGAGCCGTCCTTCAGACCAGCGATCACAGCGTCCAGCTTCTCAGCAGTGCCTGCAGCAACGTTCTTGCCCATCTCGGTCAGAACAACAGAGCCGGTCTCGATGGTGCCAGTCCAGTCAGTAGCGATTTCTTCGCCCTTCTGAACCTGCTCGATCATATACTTGAAGTAGGGGATCCAGTTGATACGGGAGGAGATCAGGAAGGTCTCGGGGCAAGCAGCAGCGGTAGAACCGTTGTAGGAAACGTTGGGAACACCAGCGTTCTCACAAGCAGTGGGAGCGCCCATGGAGTCAGCGTGCTGGCTCAGCAGGACACAACCGCCGTTGATCAGAGCCTCGGCAGCAGCCTTTTCCTTAGCCTCATCGTACCAGGAACCGGTGAACTTAACGTCCATGGTGACGGAGGGGCATACGGACTTAGCGCCCAGGTAGAAGGAGGTGTAACCGGAAATAACTTCAGCGAAGGTGAAAGCGCCAACATAGCCCATCTTAGCCTTGTCAGCAGTGATCTTGCCTGCAGCGATCATTTCGTTCAGCTTCAGACCAGCAACAACGCCGGCAGCGTAACGACCCTGATAGATGGAAGCAAATGCGTTGTGCAGGTTCTTAGCACCGGCGGTGTGTGCCTGAGTACCGGTAGCGTGGCAGAACTGGACTTCGGGATATTCCTTAGCAGCCTGCAGCAGGAAGGACTCGTGACCGAAGGAGTCAGCGAAGATGATGTCGCACTCTTCCACTTCGATCAGCTCAACAGCAGCTTCGTAGCAAGCGTTGGACTCGGGGATGTCGGTCTTCTGGACCATTTCTACGTTCATTTCCTTGCAAGCAGCGATTGCAGCGTCGATAAAGTTCTTATCGTAGGTGGACTGCTCGGTGTGCAGGAAGATGAAGCCGACCTTCAGGTCAGTCTTTGCAGCAGCGGTAATGTCGTCTGCAGCGTTGGTTTCGTTACCGGCAGCAGTGGTAGTCTTGGCATCGTCAGCGGGAGCGCCGCAGGCGGCCATGCCCAGAACCATAACCAGGGCCAGCAACAGAGCGATGAGTTTTTTCATTTTGGTGCCTCCTAAAAATTTTTGTTGCATTTTTAATATATCAAGCCCGGAATTTCCGGATTTAATACCGAAAACAAGAAAAATCTCACCTCTCAAGATTACCACAAAGCCAGGGGAAAGTCAAGGAAATCCGGTATAATTTCTGTTTTTTTGGCAAAGAAATTTGTTTTTGACGAAAAGACAAAAGCTCTTGACAGAAAGGGCATTTTTGCATATAATATTCCAAACCGTTGAAAAAGCGTGAGTAAGTTTTGCAAATTGCCAATAGAGAGCCGGGGATGGTGAAAACCGGCGGTGGAGGCAGAACCCAATGGGCTTTTGAGGGCAATCAGAAAGGGGCGACCTAAGTATGTGCGCCGGAGCGACCCTCCGTTAGAAAAGGTCGGCGTATAGAAGTACGCGGAAAGTGGGCGCTTTTGCGTCAAGCCGGGTGGCACCGCAGGAATAGTTGAACATTCCTGCCCCAGCAAATTTTTGCATTGGGGCAGGTTTTCTTATACCTTGCCTCGGGAAAGGAGAAAGAATATGGAAATTCCCTACAAAATCTATTTAAGTGAAAATGAGTTGCCTACCGCGTGGTATAACCTGCGGGCGGATATGAAGAACAAACCCGCGCCTTTGCTGGACCCCCAAACCCACAAACCGATGACGGAAAAGGATTTGGAAGGGGTGTTTTGCCAAGAACTTATTCGGCAGGAACTGGACGATACCACCCCCTATATTCCCATTCCCACGGAAATTCGGGACTTTTATAAGATGTACCGTCCTGCGCCCTTGATTCGGGCTTATTGCCTAGAAAAGAAGTTGGGCACACCGGCGAAAATTTACTATAAATTTGAGGGCAACAATACTTCCGGCTCTCACAAATTAAACTCCGCCATTGCCCAAGCCTATTACGCCAAAGAGCAAGGTCTCAAAGGTGTGACCACGGAAACCGGCGCAGGTCAGTGGGGCACTGCCCTTTCTATGGCTTGCTCGTATTTGGATTTGGATTGTCATGTATATATGGTCAAATGCTCTTATGAGCAGAAGCCTTTCCGGCGGGAAGTGATGCGCACCTACGGCGCCACCGTTACCCCTTCGCCTTCTATGGACACAGAGGTGGGTCGGAAGATTTTGCAGGCCCATCCCGGCACTTCCGGCAGTTTGGGTTGCGCCATTTCCGAGGCTGTGGAAGTGGCATCCAAGACGGAAGGCTACCGCTATGTGCTGGGTAGCGTGTTAAACCAGGTGATGCTTCACCAATCTGTGATTGGTTTGGAAACCAAAACCGCACTGGATAAGTACGGTGTGAAGGCGGATATTATCATCGGCTGTGCCGGTGGCGGTTCTAACTTGGGCGGTCTCATTGCCCCCTTCGTTGGGGAAAAACTTCGGGGGGAAGCGGATTATCGGATTATTGCGGTAGAGCCTGCGTCCTGCCCCAGTTTCACAAAAGGTCAGTTCGTCTATGACTACTGCGACACCGGTATGGTCTGCCCCTTGTCCAAAATGTATACCTTGGGTTCCGGCTTCATCCCCGCCGCCAACCACGCCGGCGGTTTGCGGTATCACGGTATGAATTCCACCTTGTCCCAACTCTATGCCGACGGGTTGATGGAAGCGGTTTCCGTCAAGCAGACCGAGGTCTTTGCCGCGGCAGAGTATTTTGCCCGCATTGAGGGCATTTTGCCTGCGCCGGAAAGTTCCCACGCCATTAAGGTGGCCTTGGACGAGGCAATGAGGTGCAAGGAAACCGGCGAGGAAAAGACCATTGTGTTCGGCCTCACCGGTACGGGTTATTTTGATATGTATGCCTACGAGAAGTTCCACGACGGTAAAATGGAAGATTACGCCCCCACCGACGAGGAACTCAAGCAAGGTCTTGAAAATCTTCCTCAAGTATAAACTCAGGCGGTCAGTTGCAAAACTGACCGCCTTTTTATGGGTTCTATTGGGGATTTTCGGGGGGAATTTGACAAGCCGAAGGGCGCTATGGTATAGTAGAAACACAAAACAGAAAGAAGGGTCTGCTGTGGGGCACTATAGAATTTCAAAAGAAGAAAGCGGTCGATTGGATATTCTCAAGGCCATCGCGATGGTGTTCGTGGTGTTTATTCACTCGTTTTCTGTGGGAATGGATTTTGCCGACGGAAGCGGGGCTTTGGATTTGCCCAGATGGCTATATTTGGTGGAATTGGGCGTGTCCCAAATTATCGCCCGATGCGGTGTGCCGTTGTATTTTTTGATTTCTGCGGTGTTGCTGTTCAAATCTCAGCGGGCATATTTGCCCACCATCGGCAAGAAAGCAAAATCCCTTTTGATTCCGTATCTGATTTGGAACACGGTGTGGATTGGGGTGTTTATCCTCTTGCAGAGTTTGCCCTTTACCGCGCCCTTTTTCTCCGGAAAATCCACCCCGATTTTGCAGGGGTCTGTTTGGGATTGGCTGGGGCTTTACGGCATCGGCGCTCGGCCTATGGACTATCCGCTATGGTTTATGCGGGATTTGATGGTGGTGATGCTGTGCTATCCCCTGATTGGCTGGGTCGCCCAAAAAGCGCCGAAGATTTTGCTGGCTGTGTCGGTGGCGGTGGTGTTTGTGCCGGTGGAATTTCCCTTCCAAGATGCCCTCGGCTGGTTTAGTTTGGGGGCGTGTTTGGTGGTGCTGGATTGTCATTTGACCGCCTTGGACAACATTCCCCTTTGGAAGATTTTGCCGGTGTATTTGGCGGGCTTTGTGGGGATTTTGTTCACTTATGAGTGGTATTCCCGCACCGTGTTTATCTTCTTGGGCATTGTGTTTTGGGTGCGGCTGTCTAAGAATATTTACCATTGCCAAAGGCTTAGAGGGTGGTTCCTCGCCTTTTCCAAATGGACATTTATGGTGTATGTGCTTCACGAATTGACGCTGTCCTGCGTGAAAAAAGTTTGTCTGCGGTTTTTGCCCACAACACCGGTTTTCCTACTGGGGGAATATTTGCTTTTGCCGGTGGCGGTGATTGCAGGGTGTGTTGCCGTGGGGTTTGTGTTTGAAAAAATTTTGCCTAAGGTTTACCGTGTTGCCACGGGGGGACGATAAAGATGGGAAAGGGAACGACACATAGGTCGTTCCCTTTTTTGCGACTTGCGGTCACCCGCTATTTATGCGGCGTTTAACATGTTCTCTATAAATATTCCATATCCAGTTGTTGGGTCGTTGACGAGGACATGGGTGACGGCGCCGATGATATGGCCATTCTGTATAATCGGCGAGCCGGACACGCTGATGTCAAGTGTGGGACAAAAGAATTTTGTGTTTTTCTGCGGTTTTTATGCGCATTTCAGGGTAAAAGGTAGGTTTTTGCATACCTCATCCGCGATCCCTAAGTTAACATAGATGAAATGTCGAAAAAAGAGCCTTTTAATTTTCCTTGCCTTTTCGACAAATTCTGATTTCGGGGGGAACGCAAGTGTATCTCTCTTGAAGCTGTGTTGCATAGTAGGAAATTGTAACATAGGAAACAACCGTTTTATATTGGTGGGGGTAACACCTTGCGGTATAACATGTCCTAAGGTTTGCAGTTTTAATTGGCGGGGGTTACACCTTTGCGGTAGTGGCTGTGGAAGGGTCATACCTCTGCGGCAATGGCTGTAGGGGTTGTACCTGTACGGTTAGGTGTAGGGGGGTCTGCGGTTAAAGGTGTCAACGCCTTTGCAATTTAGAGTGTCGTACCCTTTGCGGTTTAGGGTGACCCCCCTTTGCGGTTAAGGGTACACCCTTTGGGATAAATAGTGGCCTGATACAGTTGTTGGCTTTGGTGTTTTCTCCAACAGCTGTGCCATTGATGGCGTGTCTTCTTTGTGGTTGGAAGACACGCCATCTTTTTGTGTAAACTTGGGGTTTCGCCCCTAAAAATAAAAGGAGTTATTTCAAATGACTAAGTACATTCAATGCAAGGACTGCACACGAATCTTCGGTTTTTCTGAAGATCAGCAAAAATGGTTTCGTGCACGGAACTGGGCTGACCCTATTCACTGTAAGCGTTGCATAGAAAGAGCAAAGCAACGCCGTGCAGATCCCTACTGGGGTTGGGCGTCAACAATGGGAGGTGGTCTTCCGGCAAAGAAAGGACATCGCCGGGTAAATTATCCCGTCCACGTAGTGGGCGGATTCAGATAAGGAGGTAAAACAATGTTATCTGTGATAGCAGTTCTGATTGTGTGGGCGATTATACAAGCATTGTGCAATAAGAATCCCGTCCCGCTGCTCGTTGTATTTATCTTGTACGCAATTTTTAGCCTGATCGGCGAACTCGTTTACTAATGGAGGTATGAATATGGATCACTGCACAGAAAATCAAAACGAATTAGACGAACTGATCGATTGCATCGGCCAATGGATCCTGGAGGACGAACAACAGCCAAGCACCCTGCAGCCATTACGATTGCAGATGATGAACTTCTCTTATCGCATCCTGAAACGCATAGCAGAGGAAAACGGAATGACCGTTTCCTACGAACTGCATAAACCCTTTCAAAGTATGGGCAGCATTTGCCTGGAGGGCGAGGACATGGTGTTTTTGCAATGCAAACAATTAGCGAGGGCTATCAGTTTTGCCGACAATTTGAATGTATTTCCGCTTACTAATGGAAAGATTCGAATTGTCCTGACATTTCACGGACTCACAAAGAAAATCTCCTAAAGTTAATCAAGCGACACGGGTTTTCTCAATATCTGGTAGTTGCGTACTCGTGGCGTTTGAGATATAGTATACACAAATTGAAAGTGCAAAAGTCATAGGAAGGAGTGACGGTAATGACCGCTTCACGCGCAAAGGAGTGGGCAGACTTTTTAATAAAGCTTGGCTATAAGACGACCAAGAAGTACATCATCGACTACATCATTGCTCACGATATGAGTGAGGATGAGGCCTGGAACTATTTTGTTGAACAACATAGCATTGTTAAGGAAGCAGCTAATACAAATCGTTTTTACAAAGCAGACCATGTGGAGGATTACTTTCGAGAGGTAAGCTATATAAAAATGCGCGGCACTTATCCTCGCCGAAGTCATGGTCGGTCCTTCATCGTGCCTCGGCTTAAAGCTATCCAAGAATTACGAGGAGAAAAAGAACCACTTGTCCTGAAGATAAATAAGGCACCGCAAGAAGCAGAAATAATAGCAACCAAAGAGATGGTTGGGTTGTGTGTTTCTCATACTTCTTTTGGACAAGGCGTTATTACAGAAGTTACGGATAATGGTTATATTGTTGTAGAGTTTCAGAATTTTGGGAATAAA
Organism: Faecousia sp.; assembly: GCA_045647425.1. Taxonomy (GTDB): domain Bacteria; phylum Bacillota; class Clostridia; order Oscillospirales; family Oscillospiraceae; genus Faecousia. The sequence goes on along the minus strand of JAZRMH010000018.1, from coordinate 71,580 downwards.
ACGTTAAGCTATCGGTTTTGTATGGAGAAAGGTGTTCTCACGTTTGGGTAATGCAAAATCGTTTTTTACATAATAAAGAGTTCTTTATGCCGCTGCGTCCAGCATATTTTCGATGAAGATGCCGTATCCCGTGGTGGGATCGTTCACAAGAACGTGGGTGTATGGATGATGCCTACCCAAGGCCCCCTCTGACGAGGGGGCTGCTGAGCGATAGCGAAGCTGGGGGAGAGAACTGTAAAGCATTTTCTCTCCCTCCGTCAAAACTTCGTTTTGCCACCTCCCTTTACACAAGGGAGGCTTTATGCCGCGGCTTCCAACATATTCTCAATAAAGATTCCGTATCCCGTGGTGGGGTCGTTGACGAGAACGTGGGTCACAGCGCCGATGATATGGCCATTCTGTATGATCGGCGAGCCGGACATCCCTTGGACGATTCCGCCGGTGGTTTGCAAAAGGGCGGGGTCGGTGACTTTGAGCAGCAGGTTGCGGTTGTCTGCGCCGGTTGGATAGATTTTCAAAATCTTCACAGAATATTCTCGAAGCCCTTGGTCGCAAACCGTGGAATAGATGGTGGCGTCACCGGTTTGGACTTGGTCTTTCGTGGCCACCGGCAAGGGCTCGGCTTGGATGCAGGGCATTTTGCCGAAAATCCCTTGGCGGGTGTTTTTCGACAGCAGTCCCAAGGGGTTTTGGGTGGTGATAGAGCCCATCAGTTGACCGGGGGCGCCGATTTTACCTGCTTTTACGGAAAAAGTTTTGGCGGAAAAAACTTGTCCCGCGGTCATTTGGGTCAGGCCACCGCCGGATTGGCACACGCCGTGTCCCAACGCCCCAAAGGTGTTATTTTTAGGGTCGTAATAAGTCACGGTGCCCAGCCCCGAGACGCCTTGGCGCAGGTAGACACCCAGTTTTGCGCCGGTGACGGTGAGGGTGCGGGGTTTGCCGTTGCGGGTGACGGTGAGGGTGTTGGTTTCGGGGGTTAATTTGGCTTTTAGTTGGGCAACATCGGTGATGGGTTCACCGTTGAGGGTGCGGATTTTATCCCCCACTTGCAGACCCGAGGCAGGGTTTTCCACTTTCACGACGGTGAGGGTGCCGTCATCCAAGTTTAAACCGATGACTTGTCCCCCGGGAATTAAGGTGGCGGTGGCGCTGACGGCGGTGACACATATGAAAATTACACAGAATAATATTGAAAATTTTCGGACGAACTGTTTCATATCAAAAAACCTCCTTGCCTTTTTAATATGGCTTTCGTGGCGGTTTGTAACCTATGAAAAAAGCATTAAATTTGGATTTTTTTGACAACCTATTGACATAGTAGGTAAATAGTGGTATATTCCCTACAGAGTTAGTAGGTAATTGACACCTCATCCGTTAAAAATCAGAGTTTTTTGACACCTTCCCCTTGCGGGGAAGGCTTGGGTGCGGAGTTGGAAAGGAAATCATTATGTTAGTATATGCAGATAATGCGGCGACCACCAAGATGAGCAAAACATCCGTGGCGGCCATGACGGAATATTTTGAAAATAATTTTGCAAACCCTTCTTCTTTGCACACCTTGGGGCAAAACGCCAAGGAAGCCTTAGAGGAAGCAAGGACAAAAGTGGCATCTTGCTTGGGGGCAGAACCCCGAGAGATTTACTTCACTTCCGGTGGCAGTGAGGCGGACAATCAGGCGATTTTGTCCGGCGCGAAATTGGGCGCTTTCAAAAATAAAAAGCACATTATTTCTACCGCCTTTGAGCATCACGCTGTACTTCACACCTTGCAAAAACTGGAAAAAGAGGGGTATGAAGTCACCTATTTGGATGTGAAGGAAGGCCACAACATCACAGCCCAGCAGGTGGCGGATGCCATCCGTGAGGACACTTGTTTAGTCACTTGTATGTACGCCAACAACGAGATTGGCTCGATTTTGCCTATCGCCGAAATCGGCGCAATTTGTAGGGAAAAAGGCGTACTGTTCCATACCGACGCGGTGCAAGCGGTGGGTCACCTGAGCATCGATGTGAAGGCGCAGAACATTGATATGCTGAGTTTTTCCGGCCACAAGTTCCACGGCCCCAAGGGTGTGGGCGGTTTGTATGTCCGGCGGGGCGTGATGCTGTCCAACCTGATTGAAGGCGGCGCCCAAGAGCGGGGCAAGCGGGCAGGTACGGAAAATATTGCCGGCATTTGGGGTATGGCGGCGGCTTTGCAGGAAGCGGTGGATAATTTGGAAAAGAACACCGCCTATGTTACCGCTTTGCGGGACAAGTTAATTGCCGGGCTTTCCAAAATTCCCCACTGCGATTTAAACGGCGACCGTGTGAATAGACTTCCCGGCAATGTGAGTTTCTGCTTTGAGGGCATTGAGGGTGAGAGTTTACTCCTGATGCTGGATGCGCTGGGCATTTGCGCTTCTTCCGGCTCGGCTTGCACTTCCGGTTCCTTAGACCCCAGCCATGTGCTGTTGGCTATCGGCAGAGTCCACGATGTGGCTCACGGCTCTTTGCGCCTTTCGTTGTGCCACTACAACACCGAAGAAGAAGTGGATTATATGATTGGTGCGGTGGCCAAGGTTGTGGAAAATTTGCGGAATATGAGTCCCGTGTGGCGGGATTTGCAAAACGGCAAGAGAACATATATTCTGTAAATGCAAAATGAATATCGCCTTGAAGGAAGCAAATGAGACGATATATTGGCTGAAACTTCTGAATAAAACGGACTATTTAACCGATGAGGAATTTATAAGCATTCCAAAAGAAGCAAAAGAACTTGTGGCGATTTAAGCGCCATTTGCAAGAAGACGAATTCAAAATCATTTTGCATTTTGCATTTAACGGAAAGGAAATTATTATGGCTTTATATTCTGAAATTGTGATGGATCATTTTATGAACCCCCGAAATGTGGGCGTGATTGAGGATGCCGACGGCATCGGGGAAGTGGGCAACGCCAAGTGTGGCGACATTATGAAAATTTATCTCAAAATCGACGGGGATATTATTTCCGATGTGAAGTTTGAGACGTTCGGCTGCGGCAGCGCCATTGCCTCCTCTTCTATGGCCACCGAGATGATTAAGGGCAAGTCCATTCAAAACGCAATGGAACTGACCAACAAGGCCGTTGCCGAGGCATTGTCGGGACTTCCTGCCCACAAGATGCACTGCTCTGTTTTGGCAGAAGAGGCCATTAAGGGCGCGCTGAAGGACTACTACGACAAAAACGGAATTGCCTACGACCCCAAGCAGTTCCCTGATTGCGCCCACTGCGCCCACTGTCACGAATGATTGTTTCGACAAAAGGGCGGTATGCCCTGCGGGTGATGGTGTACTTCGTGCTACACGGCAACAAAGAGTACATCCCCCTCAAGCAAATTGCCGAGGCGGAGGGGATTTCCCAGAAGTATTTAGAGTCCATTATGACCGTGCTGTCTAAGGCGGGATTTGTGGATGCCATCCACGGCAAGGGTGGCGGTTATCGGCTGAACCGACCTGCGGAAAGTTATACCGTGGGGAGTATTTTGAAACTCACCGAGGGAAATTTACACACCGTGTCCTGCACCACGGAAGGGGCCAGCGCCTGCAATCGGGCCACTTGTTGCAAGACGCTTCCGATGTGGGAAAAGTTGGATAGTATGGTGGATAGTTTTTTCGAGGGCATTACACTGGCAGATCTATTAAAAGAAGAAGCCTGACGCGGTTGCGTCAGGCTTCTTTTTATAATGAAAGGTTTGTGGGCGACCAAAGGCGGATTGCCACGGCTGGCAAAACCAGCCTCGCAATGACAGAGGAAATCTGTCAATTGTCAATTAAAAATAATGCGTAGGCGGTTTTGACTTTTGGGGCGCAGAGGACGGCTACTGCCAAATTGCTCAACTGGCCCAAGACGGTAAAGCCCCAAAAGGCGATGTCGGTATTGACGGGAATGCCCAAGCGGGGAAGCAAAATGTCTAAGTAACTGACCCCCACGCAGAGGGCGAGCAGGAAGTAGTACCACCAAAAATGCAGGTCGAGGGAAAACAGTTGCTTGCAACGGCCTTTGGTTTGGCGGGCGCTGGTGAGCAGGGCGGAAAGCGCCCCGTTTGCGCCGTCCATCAGGGCAAAGTCTGCCAAGCGGAAGCGGTAAAAAATCGGGATGAATACCGCGATGCCCACCACTGCCCACATAATATATAAGGGGACAAATTTGGGCATCAGTTCTTCCATTAACGCAGGGGTCAGGTCGGTTGCGCCGGTGAGGATGGGTTCCACTTTTTCCAAAATGTTTGCACTGAAGGGGGATAGCATAAACAGCAAGGTGGAAACCTGCATAGTCAGGGACAAAATTGCGCCCACGGCAAAGGCCCGCAAAAGAAACAACCGCAACGCCGGCCCGAATTTTTGAAGGCCGGACAAAAGGTCTCTTGGCATGGGGGTTTCCCCTTTGGCGTAGCAGACACCGGCTCGGGTGTAGCCCAAGTCCCAAAAGGGCAGTACCAAGGTCACCGCAAATATTAAAAGAGATTGGATAAAGGTCAGCATGGTACGGGTTTCCAAGCCGGCGATGCCCACCGCCTTGTCCATGGATGTGGTGAGCAAATGGGTCACCGCCGCCAAAAGCAATGTGGCACCCACGGAAATTCCTGCATGGAAAAACGCCAGTTTTTTGGCGGGATATTGGGCATTGGCAAGGTTACTCTCGGCGGTATGTAAAAGTTCTTTATTTGTCATAGAATATACCTTTCTGAATGTAAAATGCAAAATGCACGTGTCGCTTCGGGACAATATTAAATCATCGGCGAAGCCGATACCACAATTTTGCAGTTAGCATTTTTATGGGTTGTTGAAGTCGATGCCACGGCAGACCGTCCAATAGTGCAGGGCCTTTTCAATGTCCTGCTGGGGCAGGTCAAAGTACTCGGATAGTTGCCACGGCTCGGTGTAGCCCGCTTGGAAGGCTTCTTTGAGTTCCTTGCAGGGCAGACAGTGCTGGGAAAAGTGCCGGTTTGCCCGATACTCACTGCGCTCAGCCATATCATAGGGGCTGGCGGGGCGGTGGAGCGCGCCGGTGGTAAGGTGGCTCAGTTCGTGGGCGCAAACCCCGCGCAGTAGCCGTGTGGTGGGGATTTGGGAAAAATCCAAAAATACCGCGTAATGGCTTCCGTCGCGGATGGTTGCCCCCGGCTGGGGGATGCCTATATAGGGGATAATATCCACTTTGTTCTCTCGGCAATAGCGATAAAAGTTCCGTAATTCAAACACAATTCATTCCTTCTTTTGCCTTTGGCGCATCAGCCGAACCATATCTCGGACCGTGTCCTGCTGTTCGGCGGTCAGCGCGCGAAATTCTCCGTAGAAGGCAATGTCCACTTCGTCCAAAATGTCGGGTTGGATGTCCGCCTGACCCAATAATTGCGCCACCGTCACCTGAAAATAGGTGGCGATTTTTTGCGCCGTTTGGGCGGATACGCTCTTTTTTCGACCCATTTTTAGGTCAGTCATCAAACTTCGACTCAATCCCAAATCTGTGCAAAGTCGGCCGGGGCGGATGCCTTTTCCTTCGCATAATTTTTCGATGGTTTTGTACAAAGTGTCCATATTTCTACCTCCGTACTTGTGCAAGTACACAAATACCGCTTTTTCTCTGTTTTGACCCTTGACAAGTACTTGAACGAGTACTACAATAGGGGCGTAGCGTACTTGGAAGGGTACTTTATAGGGTTATTTTAGTACTTAATAGAGTACTTGTCAAGTGGAAAATGATAAATTTCTCAACTATTTTAGGAGGTGGTACCGATAATTTATCAGGATTTTGGTACGAAAAAAAGGACGGTTTTGGGATTTGTCAGTTTGTTGGGGAAGGATGTGCAGAGTTTGCCCCCCAGAGGCTGGTGCGAATGTTGCGGGAAAGAGGTGTATGACGAGGGTGCGTGGCTTTGCAGGCGGTGCAGGAAGATGCAAAATGCAAAATTAGAGGGCGCGGATTGCCACGCATCTGCGATGCTCGCAATGACAGAGGATGAAGGAAAGGAGGTCAGAATATTTGGCAGAGAGAAGAATGTTTCATAGGCTTGCTGTAGAGAGTGACAAGTTTTTGGATTTGTCCGTGGGGGCGCAGGCGCTCTATTTTCATTTGGGGATGCAGGCTGACGATGATGGGTTCGTCAACGGTCCGCGACTCATTGCCCGTCAGTTAAAACGGCCTTACAAGGATTTGCAGGCGCTGATTGACGCGGGGTTTTTATTGGACTTTGACGGGATTGTGGTTTTGACCCACTGGCGTATGGCAAACAGCCTACAAAATGACCGATTGAATTTGCCACAAAATATTTCTGTGGCGAAAAAGATTTTTCTAAACGAGCATAAAATCTACACAAAAATAAGAGCAAAAGGCTGTCAAAGCCTTTGGAGTTTCAAGCGGAAATTGGTTCGGCAATATGGAATCCAATCGGATTCCCAAAGGAAAGGAAGTGAAAGGAAAAGAAAAGAAAGGAAAGGAAAAGAAAAGAAAGGAAATGAAAGGAGCGGAGAGGAAGCCGGTGGCGGTGACGCCCTCGCGCCCGATAAAAATAGCGTTTTAAAATTTATGAACGGGAAGTTGGGCAAGGGGGTTGTGCTGTTATCGGAAGAGCAGATGACCGACCTTTTGGAAAAACTGGGGCTGGATGGCTTTGACTATTATGTGGACCGGTTGTCCGGTTATATTTTGAAAAATCATTGTAAGGTACGAAATCATTATGAGACCATTTTGAAATGGTGGAACGAAGATAGGAGTGTGCATGTATGATAAGTCCGTGTTTGAAGTGTACCCGAGTGGCAAACCCTCGGGATTGTGAGGATAAAGATTGCAAGGTTTGGCGGGAATGGTTTACCAAGCAATGGGATGATATGCGGGTGCAGACCCGCTTGGCAAGAGAGCATTTGCCTATGGAAAAAGAGGGGGTCAATATCGGGGGTGTGACCTATGCGCTACCGCATCGGGTACATAGTTATTTGGACAACGACCCCTGCCAAACGTGCTTGTGTCCCAAGGATTTGTGTCGTTTGCCTTGTCGGGCTAAGCGGGGCTGGACAAAGGCAAGGGAAGATGTGTTTTTGAGTTGAGAATTACACCTCATCCGTCACCTTCCCCTTGAGGGGAAGGCTTACGGGCTACCTTTGGTCGCCCGCACAGAAAATAAGGAGGTATCAAATGGAACAGAAGAAATTGGTGCAGATGCGGTTAAATCGGCTCGATGGGCTTCGGCAGAGTTTGCAATCGGTGCAGAAGGAATTGGATATTTTGGAGGGGGCGTTGCAGGTGCTAAATCCTGAGGAACGGCTGGTTGCGGAGCAACTTTTCATTTACCCCGACAAGGGAAATGTGCAGAGATTGTGTCAGATTTTGGGGGTGGAGCAATCCAGCGTGTACCGAAGGCGGGATAAGGTTTTGCAGAAGGTAGGGATTGCGCTGGGGATTATAGAAAATTGAAAATGCAAAATGCAAAATGGACACCTCATCAATTGTCAATTGTCAATTTTGTGATATAATAAAGGAAATGGGGTGATTCGGATGATGGATTGTCATATACATATGGTATTAGATGGAGAAAATTGGAAATCTGCCATCGGGCGGCACAGTGGGACGGTGGACAAGGGTTTTGTTCGCAAAACGCTGGAAACTTACGCCAAACTGGGCTACCGATATTTGCGGGACGGCGGGGACAAGTGGGGCGTGGGTGATTATGCCAAAAGCCTTGCCCCTGAGTTTGGCATCGTCTACAAGACCCCTCTTGCGCCACTGTCCAAGGCGGGGCATTACGGCGGATTTATTGGTTTACAATGGGAAAATCTCAGGGATTTTGCCCGATTGGTGGCGTTGCAGAAGCGCCAAGGGTGCGATTTTTTGAAGATTATGGTGTCGGGGCTGATGGACTTTGACCGGTTTGGGGTACTGACGGAAGCACCTTTGGAAAAAGGGGAAATCCAAGAACTCATTCACATCGGTCACGAAGAGGGTTTGGCGGTGATGGCGCACTGCAACGGCGCAGAGGCGATGACCGCCTGCGCGCAGGCCAGTGTGGACAGCATCGAACACGGCGCTTATCCCAACGAAGAAGCGCTTTCGGCGATGGCAGAGCAGGGTGTGGTGTGGGTGCCTACCTTGTCCACCATCGGGGCGTTGCGGGGGAAAGGTCGGTTTGACGAAAAGGCGGTTCGGGCCATTTTCGAACATCAGGCGGAAAAGGTGGCGGAATTTCAGGGTTTGGTGGCCTTGGGCACCGATGCCGGCGCTTGGGCGGTGGAACACGGGTGTTCGCTGGAACAAGAGATTTTGGATGGCTTGGGCGTGGACTATGCCGAGGGAAATATTAAAATACAGAAGGTATTTTAAATGCAACATGCAAAGAGGACACCTCATCCGTTAAAAATCAGAGATTTTTGACACCTTTACTATGCACGACACAAAAAGACGGTGGAATGGAATTTCACCGCTTTTTTATCGTTATTTTTTTGCTTTTCGGCTTGAAATTTGCGGGGAACTGTGGTAAACTACACTTGCATATCTATGGGCTTACTATGCCCTTTTTTAAAAAAGGAGAAAAACAGAAAATATGAACATGGCTGAAATCATGGAAAGCCGTAACGCGTTTTCCTTTGAGGTATTCCCTCCCAAGACCGATGTGGGAATGGAAAAACTTTGCGGCAAGGGCGGTGTTCTGGAGCAACTCTACACACTGAAACCCGACTATATTTCCTGCACCTATGGCGCAGGCGGTACCAATGTGGGCAAGAACTTGGAAGTTCTGGACAAGATCGTTGCCGACGGTAAGTGCGCCGGTGTCACCCACTTTACCTGCATTGGCAATACCAAAGAAGGCATCAAAGAACAATTGCAGACCTACTTAGACCACGGCATCAATCATATGCTGGCGCTGCGGGGTGACCTGCCTTTCGGCTGGACCGGTACCGGCGGTGATTTGCATTACGCTACCGAACTTGTGAAGTTCGTTCGCAAGGAATTTGGCGACAAGTTCTGCATCGCGGTGGCAGGTTCTCCCGAAGGCCACATTCAGTGCCGCTCTTTGGAAGCCGACATCGCCTTCCTGAAGCAAAAGCAGGACAACGGCGCTGACTACATTATGACCCAGTTGTGCTGGGATATGGATGCTTTCCGGTACTGGATGGACGCCATCCGCGCCGCAGGCATTTGGCTGCCGGTGGATGTGGGTATTATGCCCATCTTGGATCAGGCCGCTACCATCAATATGGCGCTGAGCCGTAACGCTTGCGTGATGCCTCGGGAACTGAGTGAGATTATTTCCAAGCACTGGATTTTCCCCAACCCCTTCGATAAAGAGCCCTTCGACGCTGCCGCAGAGCAGAAGAAGGCCGACTTCAAGAAGGCGGGTATGGAATACACCGTCCGTCAAATCGACGAGTACCGCGCTTGCGGTATCAACGGCATCCATCTGTATGCCCTGAATAAGTTTGACGACGTGGCGACCATTGCTAAGGAAGCAGGACTGCTGGATTTGATTTAATCAAATGCAAAATTGTGGTGTCGCCAAAGGCGACGATTTGAATAGTCGGCGAAGCCGACACTACAACTATTCACTATTTATTATTCACTTTTTGTGACGAAGGAGCAAAATTATGCCACATACCATCGCGGTTGCCGGTAAGGGCGGTGTGGGTAAAACCACCACCTGCGGTATGCTGATTGATTATTTGTGCAAAAAATATCCCGACCCCGTTTTGGTAGTGGATGCGGACGCCAATTCCAACCTCAACGAGGTGCTGGGTGTGGATGCTGAGATTACCTTGGGTCAAATCCGTGAGGAAATGGCGCGGGCGGAAATGAAGGGGACAATCCCTTCCGGCATGACCAAAGCGGAATATGCGGAAATTAAATTCAATTCCGCCCTCATTGAAGAAGACGATTTCGATATGCTCATTATGGGCAGAACCCAAGGTAAGGGTTGCTACTGCTATGTCAACGGCGTATTAAAGACGCTGGTGGACAAGTACGCCAAGAACTATTCCCACATTGTCATGGACAACGAGGCGGGACTGGAACATGTGGCCCGTGGCACTCTGCCCAAGGTGGACACCATGCTTTTGATTTCCGATTGCTCTCGTCGTGGCATTCAGGCGGCGGCCAGAGTTGCTCAGACCATTGAAGAAATGAACCTAAAGCCCGGTCAGATGGGCCTGATTGTCAACCGGGCACCAAATGGGGAACTCAACCAGGGCGTGTTGGAAGAAATTCAGAAGCACGGTCTGACCCTATTCGGTGTGCTTCCTCAAGACGATGGCGTTTACGATTGCGATTGCGCCGGTATGCCCTCGGCAAAGTTGCCGGATAGTAACCCTGTCAAAATCGCACTGCGGAGCATCTTGTCAAACTTGGGAGTTTGACAAGAATGCAAAGTGCAAAGTGCTAAATGCAAAGGGAAGGTGTCCGCGAAGCGGACTATCTAAAATAGTCGCCAAAGGTGACACATCAATTCTGCATTCTGCATTTTGCATTTATAAACTGTGTTTATAATTTAATTTATAATAAAAAATCATATTGGAGGAAAAAGTTATGTCTTTTGTACCTAAGACGCAGCCTTTCTCCGGCAGAATCAATGCCGTGACTCTTGGCACCGGTGATAAGGCCATCGTGCTGGGCGGTCAGAATGTGCTGCCTTTCTACACCTTTGACGGTGCCATCGAGAATGCACCCAAGGTCGGTATGGAAATTTCCGACGCTGCCGACACCTGGGATGTTGCCGGTTTGGTGGATTTCTATGCCGGTTGCACCACTATGGCTGACCGCGCTAAGAAGGTCGACGCTTACGAAGAGGCTGATTTTATCTGCCTGAACTTCGAATCCGCTGACCCCAACGGCGCAGATCGCTCTGTGGAAGATTGCGTTGCTGACGCGAAGGCTGTTGCTGAAGTCGTCACCAAGCCCATCGTGATTATGGGTTGCAAGAATATGGAAAAAGACGGCAAGTTGTTCTCTGCTGTGGCTGAAGCACTGGCCGGCAAGAACATCTTGGTGATGTCCGCTAAGAACGAGGACTACAAGACCGTGGGCGCTTCCGTTGCTTTGGCAAACGGTCAGAAGGTTGGCGCTGAAACTGCCGACGACATTAACCTTGCTAAGCAGCTGAACATTATGCTCAAGGGTTTGAATGTTCCCGCTGAGAGCATTTGCATGAACATCGGCTGTGCCGCTGTCGGCTACGGCTACGAGTATGTGGCCTCCACGCTGGACCGTGTTCGGGATGCCGCTTTGAAGCAGGCAGATGCAGACCTGCAGATGCCCATTGTGGCTACCGTGTCTGCCGACACATGGCCTGTGAAGGAATCTTCCGCTTCCGAGGAAGACGAGCCCGCTTGGGGCTGCCGTGAAGAGCGTGGCATTAGCATGGAAATTTCCACTGCTGCCGCAAACCTCACCGGTGGCGCTGATGCTGTGATTATGCGTCACCCCGCCGCAATCGCAACTATTAAGAAGTTCATTGCTGAACTGGTATAAGGAGGGTACATACGATGGCTTTGAAGGGTTTAGATATTTTTAAGATTTCCCCTAAGACAAACTGCAAAGAGTGTGGTAGCCCCACTTGTATGGCTTTCTGTATGAAGGTTGCGCAGGGTGCTGTCTCTATCGACAAGTGCCCCCACTTCTCCGAGGAAGCAAAGGCAATGCTCAATGAGCAGACCGCTCCCGCTATGAAGACCATTTCCGTGGGTGAGCATAAGTTGGGCGGCGAAACCGTCATGTTCCGTCACGAGAAGACTTTGGTCAACAAGAACTTGTACGCCGTGTCCGTTTGCACTTGCATGGACGAGGCTACTGTGGATGCCAAGTTGGCAGATATGGCTAAGGTGGACTACGAGCGTATCGGCGAAAGAATGTACGTGGAATTCGTGCAGGTTGCCAATATGCAGAACGACCCCGCTGTTTACGCAAACCTTGTCAAGAAGGCCGCCGCCACCGGCCGCAGCCTGATTTTGGAATGCTGGGATGTAGCGTGCGCGAAAGCCGCTTTGGAAGTTTGCGGTAAGGATGTCATCCTCGATGGCGCTACCCCCGCTAACTTCGAGGCTATGAACGAACTGGCTACCGCTAAGGGCGTGGTACTGGGCGTTTGGGCTGAGAACATCTCCGACCTTTATGACACCGTGAAGGCTCTGGAAGCCAAGGGCAACAAGAACTTGGTGCTGGATGTCACCGGCAAGACCGCTAAGGAAACCTTGGCAAATGCCGTTTTGGTCCGTCGTACCGCTATCAAGGACGGCGACCGCACCATGGGTTATCCTTCCATTGTTAACCTGCACAAGTTGGCTAAGGGCGATGACCGCCTGCAGACTGCTTATGCTTCTATGTTCACCGAGAAGTATGCTTCTATCATCGTGATGAGCGGTATGTCCTACGCACAGGCTCTGCCTCTGTACGGTCTGCGTCAGAACATCTTCACCGATCCTCAGAAGCCCATGAAGGTGGAAGCAAAGATTTATCCTCTCAACGGCGCGGACGAGAACAGCCCCTGCGCACTGACCGTGGACTTTGCACTGACCTACTTCTTGGTTTCCGGCGAGTTGGAGCGTTCCAACCAGCCCGTGAACCTGATTATCACCGACGCTTCCGGTATGTCTGTTTTGACCGCTTGGGCCGCCGGTAAGTTCTCTTCCTCCACCGTCAAGAAGACCTTCGAGGAACTGGACATTGCCAATAAGATTAAGAACCGCACCCTGATCATCCCCGGCAAGGTTGCCGTGATGAAGGGCGAAATTCAAGAAAAGTTGCCTGAGTGGAATGTGGTTGTCGGTCCTCTGGAAGCCGTGCAACTGCCCAAGTATATGAAGGATAAGGAATACGAAGCCGCCGCTAAGGCCGCCGCTGCTGAAAATGCTTCTAAGGCTGCTAACGTTGTGGTTGAGAAGGAACTGACCTTCGAAGAACTGCTGGCTACCAAGGTGCCCGCTATCGAAGTGAAGACTTGGGATACCCAGTACAAGGGTCACAACCCCGAGGCACAGACCTTCGTCACCATCGGCGAGCGTATCCACTGTATCGCACCTTCCATCCGCAAGGCTATGGACGAGCGTGACCCCGAGCCCATTCTGCAGCGTGCTTACGAGCAGATCAAGGCCGGCGCTACCTACTTGGATGTGAACATCGGACCTGCCGAGAAGGACGGTCCCGAGCGTATGATGTGGGCGGTTAAGTTGTTGCAGGAGAACTTCAACAACGTGCCTCTGGCTTTGGATACTGCCAATATGAAGGCTATCGAAGCCGGTATTAAGGTGTATAACCGTACCAACGGTAAGCCCATCGTCAACTCTGCTGACGCAGGCAGCCGTATCGGCTACATCGATTTGGCTGCTGCCAACGATGCTATCTGTATCGCACTGTGTTCTGCCGACGGTATCGCTAAGGACAACGAAGAGCGTATGGTTCACTGTGACAATATGCTTGAGCGCGGTATGAGTTTGGGTATGTCTTCCGACGATCTGTGGTTTGACCCGCTGTTCTTGGTTGTCAAGGGTATGCAGGACAAGCAAATGGAAGTTTTGGAAGCCATCAAGATGTTCGCCGACAAGGGCCTGAAGTCCACCGGCGGTCTGTCCAATAACTCTAACGGCGCACCTAAGGATGTCCGTCCCATTATGGATAGCGCATTGGTCGCTATGTGTATGATGCAGGGTCTGACTTCTGCTATCGTCAACCCCAACGACCGCAGATTGATGGAAACCATCAAGTCCTGCGACATCTTCAAGAACCACGTTCTGTACTCTGACAGTTACTTGGATCTGTAATTTCCCAGCGATTATGGCAGGGAGAGGGAATCTCCCTCTCCCTGCTTTTGCATTTTCATAACTTGGTATATAAAAGCATTTGCTTTTCATATAAAGGAAACACACATATCCCGGCGACAAAATAATTTTTTTAGGAGGAACAAAATTATGAGCGTATTAACCGATTTAATCTATGGCGGCAGTAATGCCGTGGTAGGGCTGACCGAAGGCGCGGTGAACGATGCCTTGGCGAAGTTTGGCGCAGAAAAGGAAATTGCGTTCCCCGATACCGCTTACTTTTTCCCCACCATTTATGCCGCTACCGGCGTGAAGGTGAAGACTTTGGGCGATTTGACCGCCTGCGTGGGCGTAATGAAAAGCCTGATCACCAATCAGGAAGATTTGGGTCAAGCCCTGAATGCCGGTCTGGCTACTGCTGTGGGCGCGGAAATTATCGAGGGTCTGAAGTACTTAGAGGCCGACCCCTATGCAAATGACAGTGGCATCGGCTTCGTCCCCGACCCCATCATCCGTTCTCTCGGTGTGCCGCTGGTTACCGGCGATATCCCCGGTGTTGCGGTTGTGCTGGGCAAGGCTGAAAATCCCGCCGATGTTGCCAAGGTGGTCAAGGACTACCAGAGTAAGGGCATTATGACCTTTATGGTGGGCGATGTGATTGATCAGTGCGCTGCAGAAGGTGTCCGGATGGGTCTTGAGTTCCGTGTGATTCCCTTAGGTCACGATGTGACTTCCGTTATCCATGTGGTTACCGTGGCTGTCCGTGCGGCATTGATTTTCGGTAACATTCAGCCCGGTGATTTGGCAGGTCTGTTGGACTACACCAAGAACCGCGTCCCCGCCTTCGTCAACACCTTCGGCGCAATCGACGCTGTGGTGGTTTCCGCCGGCGCAGGCGCCATCGCTTTGGGCTTCCCCGTGATCGTGGACATCGACTTGGCAGAAAACCAAGTTCCCGGTGCGTTGGAGTCCGTTTGCGACCACAACGAAACCGTGAAGAAGTCCTTGGAACTGCGGAACATCAAGATTAAAGTCACCGAACTGCCCATTCCCGTGGCATTTGCCGCCGCTTTTGAAGGCGAAATTATCCGCAAGGCCGATATGCACAACGAGATGTGGTCCTCTAAGAACCCCACTGCCGAACTTGTGCTGATGAAGGAAATGAACGAAGTGGAAGACCACAAGATTACCATTATCGGACCGGACTTCGACACCGCTTCCGAACTGGCACTGGCTACCTTTGTGGAAGTTGCCGGCAAGAAGATGCAGGTGGACTTCGAGGCAGTTATCGAGCGTAAATTCCACGCTTGGTTCAACTATATGGAAGGCGTGATGCACACCGGTCAGCGTAACCAAGTCCGTGTCCGTGTGTCAAATTCCGCTTATGAGGCAGGTCTGCGTATCCGGGACTTTGCAGAAGTTCTGTATGTGATGATTATGAACGAGTTCGACGCCGTTGTGGACAAGTGTCAGGTGACCATTATCACCGATGCCAACCAGGCCGCCAAGTTCCGCGACGAGTTGGCAATGCCTCGCTATGCCCAGCGTGATGACCGTTTGGCTTCCATGACCGACGAGGCTGTGGACCGATACTATACTTGTATTTTGTGCCAGTCCTTCGCCCCCGCCCACTGCTGTGTGGTTACCCCCGAGCGTTTGGGTCTGTGTGGCGCTGTGTCTTGGTTGGATGCCAAGGCTACCAACGAACTTGACCCCAACGGTCCTTGCCAGCCCATCGAAAAGTTGGGTCTGATTGACGAGCGCACCGGCCGTTACGAGGAAGTCAACCGGATGATTAAAGAAGCCACCCACGGCGCTGTGGAAAATGTGACGCTGTACTCTATCTTGGAAGACCCCATGACTTCCTGCGGTTGCTTCGAGTGTATCTGCGGTATCGAGGCTGTTTCCAACGGCGTTATCGTGGTGAACCGTGAATTTAAGGGTATGACCCCCGCCGGTATGACCTTCGGCGAGTTGGCATCCTGCACCGGTGGCGGTGTTCAGACCCCCGGCTTTATGGGTCACGGCCGTCACTTCATCTCTTCCAAGAAGTTCCTCTCTGCTGAGGGCGGTATCCAGAGAATTGTGTGGATGCCCAAGGAACTCAAAGACGATGTGGCAGAAAGATTGAATAAGACCGCTTTGGAACTGTACGGCATTGAGAACTTCTCCGATATGGTGGCAGACGAAACCGTCACCTGCGACGCAGAAGAATTGATTGCATGGCTGACTGAAAAGGGCCACCCCGTTTTGGGATTAGATCCTTTGATGTAAGAAGATTTCCCTAAGCCTTCCCCTTAGGGGGAAGGCTTATAACGGTAAAAAGGATTAGATATATGAAGGTAATTTTTGAAATCGAGGGCGGGAGCCCGATTAATTTGGAATGTAACGCCGGCGATAATTTGCTGGAACTGGCGCGGCGGGGAAATGTGGCCATTGATGCCCCTTGCTCCGGCAACGGTTCTTGCGGAAAATGTCGGGTGAAAATATTAGAAGGCGAAGTGGAAAGTATTCCTTCTCGCCATATTTCCGAGGCGGAATACAATGATGGTTGGCGGCTTAGTTGCAACTGCAAAGTTGTGGAAGATTGCCGTGTGTTTGTGCCGGATATTGCCAGCGCATACCAATCCCGTATGAAAACTGCGGATTTGAGTTCCCCGGAAGAAGTGGCGATTTTTGCCAAGGCGCAGGAAGATATGCAGGAAGCAGGTCTTAGCATCGGCACGGATTTGGTGGCGGTGGAACTTTCGATGACCGAGCCCACCGGGGACGACACCATGCCGGACATCGAACGGCTGACTTGGGCAATCCAAGGGGCGTTGGGTGTAGAAAAGGTGGAAGTGCCGTTCTCTGTGATGGTCAAATTGGCGTCATTTTTGCGGGAACAAAACTGGCAGATTACCGTCAAAGGCTTGCAAAAAGACAATGTTTTTGCGTGTATGAAGTTATGTAAACTTGAAGACAAACGGCTTGTCGGTTGCGCCATTGACATTGGCACCACCACCGTTTCCGGCGTGCTGACGGACTTAGAAAGCGGAGAAATTCTCGCCAAGGGCTCTTCCGGCAACGGACAGATTCGTTATGGCGCGGATGTGATTAACCGGATTATTCAGCAATCCAAAACCGGTGGCAAAAAGGCGTTGCAGGATGCCATCGTGAAAGAAACCTTAGTGCCCCTCATTGCAAAACTCTGTCAGGCGGGCAAGGTGGATTGCGACAGCATTTTGCGCCTTTGCATCGGTGCGAACACCACCATGAACCACCTTTTGGTGGGTGTGGATGCCGACCCCGTGCGGATGGACCCCTACATCCCCAGTTTCTTCGGCTGGGAAGATTTGAAGGCGGGGGATATTGGTCTGCCTGCCAACCCCTTGGCAAAGGTGATGATTGCCCCCAACATCGGCTCTTATGTGGGCGGTGACATTACCGCGGGCACGCTGGCAAGTATGATTTGGAACAAAGAGGAAATGAGCCTCTTTATCGACCTTGGCACAAACGGCGAAATCGTCTTTGGAAATCAGGATTTCCTCATGAGTTGCGCTTGCTCGGCCGGCCCTGCCTTTGAAGGCGGTGACATCAGTTGCGGTATGCGGGCAACCGACGGCGCAGTGGAAGCCGTGACCATTGATGCAGAAACCATGGAACCCAATCTCACCATTGTGGGGGAAAAAGGCCAAAAGGCTGTGGGTATCTGCGGAAGCGGTATTATTGACATTATTTCCGAACTCTTCCGTTGCAAGATTATTAACGCCAAGGGTCTGTTCGTTCGGGAAGGCAATCGCGTCCGGCGGGATGACCACGGTATGGGGCGTTATGTTTTGGCAGAAGGCGCAGACAGCGAAACCGGTCGGGAAATTGCCATCAACGAGGTGGATATTGACAACTTTATCCGTGCCAAAGGCGCGATTTTCTCGGCAATTGACACCTTACTCCAATCCGTGGATATGACCGTGGATTGCATTGACAAGGTGTATGTGGCCGGCGGTATCGGCAGTGGCATCAATATGAAAAATGCGGTGAATATTGGTATGCTTCCGGATGTGGATTTGGACAAGTTCCACTATATCGGAAACTCTTCCCTCACCGGCAGTTACGCCATGGTGATTAGCACCTTGGCAGAGGAAAAGTGCGCCCAAGTGGGGGCGAATATGACCTATTTGGAACTGTCCACCTACCCCGGGTATATGGATAGTTTCGTGGCGGCTTGCTTCTTGCCCCACACCAATGCACAACTGTTTCCCAACAGTTGCGCAAATTGAGAATTCGTAGGGGCGACCTGCAGTCGCCCGAAAGGGAAGAACGTTATATGGAAATAGAGAATAATAAAGAGCAAGTGCCGTTTGAGCATTATCAAAAGGCATTTGCCAGTATGGATAGCGGGGAAATTTTGGGGCGTTTGCCGGAGGTTTCCTATGACAATGGGGTGTTTGCCCTGGAATTGTTGGGCACAACCTATGAAATCAAGCACCCCGAGGGTGTGGTGACCCCAAGTGCGCCCTTGCCGGTGCAGACCTTTTTACTGCGGTATTTATTAGAGAGTAAGGCAACTTTTTTTGATGGCAGTTTCAAGACGTTTCGGGAAATGCCTTGGGGGGAACTGTACATCAAGCCTTACACCGGTCGGGTGCTGACAAGAGCGGCGTTTACGTTCGGTACGCGGGTGGATGTGTTCCGCAGTGCTTGCGAAAAGTTGGGGGGCTTGCCCCTGAACCACGGCGATGCGGGTTTCCAGTTCGACTTTTTGGAAAATTATCAGATGCGGATTATGGTTTGGGCGGGGGATGAGGAATTTCCGCCCAATGCCCAAATTTTGTATTCGGACAACTTTGAAACCGGCTTTGCACCGGAAGACAGAGTGGTGGCGGGGGATATTCTCATTTCCGTCATTAAAAGCAGGATGTGAAAACATCCTGCTTATTTTAATGCGAAATGCTAAGTGCAAAATGCAAAATTACGGGAGGATGTGGGCATAGAGGAAGGAACAAAAAAATCTTGCTTTCTTTGTCAAGGTGTGATAGAATTGGGGCGTTATTTTATTAGATTGTAAAGCAGGAGTTGAATTTTGGTGAAAATTGTCGACCTATTCGATTTGGAACACACCTTGGCAAAGGATTATTTAGCCCAGTTTACCTACCCTTGGGAAGCCTTGGGGGGGATTGGGGAATTTTTACAAATGCAAACTGCAAAATGCAAAATGCAAAATTGCGGGCGAACGCAGGTCGCCCCTACGGATTCTAACGGCGGGGCTTCCGATTATCGAGAAGTTTCGGATGGGGTGTGGGTGCATCAAACGGCGACGGTTGCCCCCAGCGCGGTGATTTTGCCCCCTTGCATGATCGGCGCAAATGCGGAAATTCGCACCGGCGCATTTCTTCGGGGAAATGTGTTGGTGGGGGAAAACTGCGTGGTGGGCAATTCCGCGGAAGTGAAAAACGCCATCTTGTTCGATGGCGTGCAAGTGCCCCATTTTAATTATGTGGGGGATAGCATTTTAGGCTACAAGGCCCATTTGGGGGCTGGGGCGGTGACTTCCAATGTCCGTGGCGACAAGGCTTTGGTGCAAGTTGGCGCAGTGGCAACCGGTCGGAAAAAGGTGGGCGCCTTTGTGGGGGATTTCGGAGAAATTGGGTGCAATGCGGTACTCAACCCCGGTACGGTGATTGGCAGAAACAGCCAAGTTTATCCCACCGCCTGCGTCAGGGGTATTGTGGATGATAATTGCATATATAAAAATGACGGCACAATCATAAAGAAAATGCAAAATGCAAAGTGCAAAATGATTGTGTCGCCGGAGGCGACGAATTAAAATAGTCGGCAAAGCCGACACCATAATTTTGCATTATAAAAACCGGAGGTTTTTTATGAATAAGTATTTTGGTACAGACGGATTTCGTGGGGAAGCGGGGGTGGTACTCACTGCCGACCACGCGTATAAAGTTGGACGGTTTTTAGGGTGGTACTATGGGCAACAGAAGAAAGAACAGATTACAACGGACAGTATCCCCCCGTCACCTGCTGTGACATCCCCCTTTAGGCAAGGGGGGCTTAGAGCAAAGATTGTGATTGGCAAGGATACTCGGCGGTCGAGTTATATGTTTGAGTATGCTTTGGCGGCGGGGATTACTGCTTCCGGCGGGGACGCCTATTTGCTTCACGTCACCACCACCCCCTCGGTGGCCTACATCACAAGAATGGACGATTTTGATTGCGGTGTGATGATTTCCGCTTCTCACAACGCCTTTTACGACAACGGCATCAAACTGCTCAACCGCAACGGCGAGAAGATGGAAGAAAGTGTGCTGGATTTGGTGGAAGCGTATTTGGATGGGGAGTTCCCCGCATCCGTCACGGCTTCGCCGTGCCACCTTCCCCCCGAGGGGAAGGCTTTGCCCTTTGCCACGGGGGCAGAGATTGGGCGGACGGTGGACTATGTTGCCGGACGCAATCGGTATGTGGGGTATTTGATTTCCTTGGGGATGCACTCGTTTAAGGATTTGCGCATCGGCTTGGATTGCGCCAACGGCGCATCTTGGACCATTGCCCCTGCGGTGTTTGAAGCGCTGGGGGCAAAGACATACTGCATCGGCTTAGAACCCGACGGCACCAACATCAATGCAAATTGCGGGTCTACCCATTTGGAACAACTGCAGGCGCTGGTGAAGGAGAAGAAACTGGATGTGGGCTTTGCCTTTGACGGAGATGCGGACCGGTGCTTGGCGGTGGATGAAAACGGGGAAATTTTCACCGGCGACCACATTTTATATGCGCTGGGCAAATATATGAATTCCGGCACGGTGGTCACCACGGTGATGAGCAATTTGGGACTTTACAAGGCCTTTGACCGGTTGGGCATTGACTATGCCAAGACCGCCGTGGGGGACAAATATGTGTACGAATATATGGTCAAAAACGGCTGTGAACTCGGTGGCGAGCAATCCGGACACATTATCATTTCCAAGTACGCCACCACCGGCGACGGCATTCTCACCAGTTTGAAAATTATGGAATGTATGCTCGCCCAAAAGAAAAAACTGTCGGAACTGAAGGCGGGATTGACCATTTTCCCCCAAGAACTGCAAAGCGTCCGTGTGGCGGACAAGGAAACCGCGCTGGCGGGGGTAAAAGACTTGGTGGAGGAAATTGAAGAAGAACTGGGTGAAAACGGGCGCATTTTGGTGCGGGCTTCCGGAACAGAGCCGGTAATTCGGGTGATGGTAGAGGCAAGCAGTGACGCCCTATGCAAGGAATATGTTACCCAAGTGGCAGAAAAATTGCGGGGGTAAACCCCTTCGACGAAAAACGGTTGCGTTCCTAGATGTTTTATGGTAGAATAGCCCATATTACGAAAGGGGGCGCAAGATATGAAAAAAGTTTGGTTTATTACCCTATTTCTCCTGCTGATTTTCGTGGTTACGCCCTCGGTTTTGGCGCAAGATGCAATTTCCCAGTTGACCGAAACTACGGCGTCCACCGTGGAAACCACGGTGGGGGAGACCACCCAGACCACCGAGGTCACGGAAGTGACCGAGGCAACGGAAGCAACCCAGCCCACAAATCCTACAATCCCCATAAAACCCATCGTTCCCAACGGGGATTTGTCTACCAAAGAGGCGATGAAGTTGTTGGCGAGCAACATTTACGCCCAGAGTATTGCCTCTTCCGGCAAGACTTCCTTTAACGGCTACTGTGGCGCGTGGGTGTCCCGCCAACTATACCATTTGCGTATCAATTCTTGGTGCAGTTCCCGTGACGGCAACCAGCATTTTGACTACTATTCCAAAATCAAACGCACTTCCGGCGGTTACTATCCCCGCGCCTACAGCGTGGGAGAATATTCTATGCTGGAGGCGCTGAGTTACATCACCGACTACGGCAAAAAAGATGTGTACAACATTATGTGCGGGTTCCAATGGACCAACACCGAGGCCGGCGGAAAATACGGCCATGTGGTGCTGATTTACGGCATTGTGGATGGGGTGGTGTATTTCGCCGAGAGTTTCCCCATTTACCTCAAACGCGCTCACAAAGAGGGCGAATTGGTGACCTGCTCCGTTGCCGAATTTGTGGACTATTACGACGGCTGGACCGAGTATGAAGGTACTGTGGTCTTCGGTGGCAAAAGTTACACCGACAGTTGCCAATTCCAAGGCACAAACCTGATTGTGCAGGCGCGGTTTGACTCGGCTGTGCGCAGTCAGCCCAGTTTGCTGGGGAAGAATAAGTGTAAGGAAATCCGAAAGGTTTCCGTGGGCGAACGGCTTCATGTTGTGAGTTTGGCCTCCAACGCCGACGGCACAGACTTCTATCAACTATTAGAAGGCGGGTTCGTGCCGGCCACGGCAGTGGCGGTGGTGCGGGTGAACAGCGAGGACTTGTCCGTGGAAAAACTTAGTTTGCCCACCCGCTTGGCAGTGGGGCAAAATGCAGAAATTTCCGGCAAGGTGGTGGCAAAATATGCCAGCATCGCTTCGGTGGAAATCAGCGTGACGGATTTGGAGGAACAGTTGGTTCTGCGGGAATTTTTGGAATGTGACAGCCGATCTGTGAAACTGGCAAACCTGAATGAGCATTTGAATTTGAATTATTTGGACGCGGGGCTGTATCTTGTGAAGATTTACGCCGATGTGGCTTGTCCTGCCGCCCCCGGGGAAACATTCTATGGGCGGATTTGTTTGGGTGGCGGTCCTTTGCAAGTGGGACCGGCAGTGCCTACAAGGGCATTTTTGCCGTTGACGCCCTATACCGAACAGCAATATGAGGGCTGGGTCTATGAGGACGGCTGGTATTTTTACGAAAACGGCAGTGCCAAAACCGGCTGGATTACCCACTGCGGGGCAAAGTATTACCTGGACGAAACCGGTAAGGCTGTGTCCGGCTGGGTGACCATTGAGGATAAGTTGTACTACTTTACAAACACCGGTGCGGTGGTGCGCAATTCCCAAATGAGCGTGAAGCGGAAGGTGTATCTACTCGACGATAACGGCGTTGCCACGAAAAAAGAATAAGAAATTTTATGTTCCCAAGCGGGGCAGACGAAAGTCTGCCCCGCTTTTTTTGTTTGGCGGGCGACCATAGTTCGCCCCTACGAGTTCTATTGGGGGGTGGGAAAATGGTGGGAAGGTTTTGCTTTGGATTGGGGGTATGCTAGAGGCACAAAGGGGGTGGGGCGTTTGTCGGACAGACAAGATGTGTTGAAGCAACTTTGGGCAGTGGCTCAGGCAGATGTTGCCTCGGTGGTATCGGTAGAGGACGGCGAGGTTGCCTTCACCGACACCAAGGCATGGCCGGAAGAAGCCCGCTTGGCGGTGGCGGGGGTGGAAAAAACCGGCGGGAATATTAAAATTAAATTTTACGATAAATTAAAGGCGTTGGAACTTTTGGGAAAACATTTGGGGCTGTTTGAAAAGGGCGTGGAAGAAAAGCCGGAAGAAGAGAGCCTTTTGCAGAACCTTTTGACCCAAATTTGTAAAGACGAGGAAGAGAAAGGCTAAATGCAAAATGGCGGTGTCGCTGACGCGACGGATTGGAATTTGCGGGCCACCGCAGGTCGCCCGCGGAACGGCACGCAGGCCGTTCCCTACCATTGGATAAGGGGTGCTGGGGAAGAAAAAATGAGGTTTAGTGAAAAACAGTTGCGGGTGATGACTTGGTGGAAAGCGCCCTATGACGGCATTATCTGCGACGGGGCAATCCGCGCCGGTAAGACATACGCCATGAGTTGCGGATTTTTCCTTTGGAGTATGGCGCGTTTTGACGGCGGTGTGTTTGCCCTTTGCGGAAAAACCGTGGGGTCGCTGCGACGGAATGTGATTTTACAACTGCCCGAGTGGCTGGGGCGGGAATTTCACATCACCGAGCATCGCTCGGAAAATAAAATCGTGGTGCGGTTGGGCAGGCGGGAAAATACATATTACCTATTTGGCGGGCAGGACGAGGGTTCTTATATGCTCATTCAGGGCATCACCCTTGCCGGTGTGTTTTTGGACGAGGTGGCGCTGATGCCCCGCTCTTTTGTGGAGCAGGCCTGCGCCAGATGTTCGGTGGTGGGGTCGAAACTGTGGTTTAACTGCAATCCCGCGTCGCCGGAGCATTGGTTTTTTACCCAGTGGGTGAAAAAGGCGGAGGAAAAAAATGTGTTGCATTTGCACTTTACCATGGAGGACAACCCCGGTCTTTCCCAAGAAGTGAAGGACCGGTATGAGGCGCTGTATACCGGCGTGTTCTACCGGCGGTATGTGCTGGGGCAGTGGTGTCAGGCAGAGGGTCTGGTGTACGATTTCCAAAAAGAAAAGCATTTGGCGGAATTTTCAGGGTCCGGTCGGTACTACATTTCCGTGGACTACGGCACCCAAAATCCCTTTTCCGCCGGCCTTTGGTGCGTATCCGGCGGCAAGGCCTATCGGTTGGGGGAATTTTACCACAACGGGCGGGAAAAAGGCTGTCTGACCGACGAGGAATATTATGGAGCGCTGGAAGCGTTGGCGGGGAATTTGCCGGTGGAAGCGGTGGTGATTGACCCTTCGGCAGCCAGTTTTATCACCTTACTGCGCCGACGGGGGCGGTTTCGGGTGAAGAAGGCAAAAAATGCGGTGTTATCCGGCATTCGGCTGGTTTCCTCGCTGTTGCATCAGGGGAAATTGTTGATTTCCCCCCGATGCACCGATGCCATTCGGGAATTTTCCCTATACTGCTGGGAAGAAAATGCGGATGCGCCGGTGAAGGAAAATGACCACGCCATGGACGATATTCGTTACTTTTGCGCCACCGTAATGGGAAGGCAGTTATGAATGCTAAATGCACAATGCAAAATGAAGGAATCGCCAAAGGCGATGATTCAAATCGTCGGCGAAGCCGACACCACAAGTTTGCATTTAGAATTTTGCATTTTGCATTATAAAAAACAAGGGGGTTTTTATGGATATTTTAAATTATCAAGAGGCGTTCGGGGGGAAGGATGTGACTTCCGAGGCGATGGCCGAGGCCATCGACCAGTGGTTTTCGCTGTACTATCGGACAGATGCGGTAGCGGGGGAAGACCCCTGCCAGCGGATTGCCTACACCGTGGTGAGTAAATTGGTGCGGTGGGTCTTTGCCGAGTATGGGGTGTCTGCCAACAGCGACTTTGTGTGCCGTGTTTTGGCAAACTTGGACAAGCAAAAGGCTTTGGCGGTGCAGATGGCGCTGGTGGGTGGCGAATGTTACCTCAAGCCGGTGTTTACCGGCAAGGATTTTCAGTTTACCTTAGTGCCCCGTAACCGGATTTTGGTCTTCGGGCGGGATGAAAAGGGGGAACCCATGGATGTGGGTACGGTGGAACACAGTTCCCTCGCTGGTTGGTTTTACACCCTTTTAGAGCGTCGGAAAGTGGACGAAAAGGGCTTTCTCACCGTGGAAAATCGGCTGTTTCGCAGTAAGACCGCCGGTGTGTTGGGCTCGGAAGTGTCTTTGCAGGCAAGCCCCATATATCGGGATTTTCTGCCGAGTTACACTTTCCGAAAACCCCTGCACGGCGTGGGTTTGGTGCGGGTGAAAACGCCCCAACTCAACTGCGTGGACGGGTCTAACGAGGGGGTCAGCGTGTATGCCCCTGCGGTGGGGCTGATTCACGCCATTGACCGCAACGAATATCTGCTCAGCGGGGAATTTGAGCGAAGCCAAAGCCGTGTGTTTGCCTCTCGGGATTTACTGCGGGACGGGGCGTTGCAGGACAATCTGTTTGTGGGGTTGGACGAAGACCCTGAGACCGTGGGCATCACCGTGTTTGCCCCTGAAATTCGCCACAGCGCGTATTTGGAACGGAAAAAGGAATATCTGCGGAATGTGGAAGCGGTGATGGGTCTGCAAAGAGGTGTGCTGGGGGATGTGTCCGGTATGCAACGCACTGCCACGGAAATCGCGTCCTCTCAAGCCGAACACTGCCTGACGGTGATGGATTTTCAGGGGATGTGGGAGCAGGCGGTGCAATCGGCGGTGAAACTTTGCGCACTGCTGGGTAGCCTTTACGGCATCCAAGCCGAGGCGGAAAACATCACCATCGATTGGGGCAACGGCGTGTTGTACGACGAGGAAAAACTGTGGCAGGAATACAAGGATATGGTGGCTCGTGGGCTGATTGCGCCGGAGGTGGCGCTGGGTTGGCGGTTTAATTTGCCCAGCGAAACCGAAGAGCAGAGAAATTATATCCGGAAGAAATACATGTAAAAATGCAAAATGAAGGAATCGCCAAAGGCGATGATTCAAATCGTCGGCAAAGCCGACACCACAATTTTGCATTTACCATGTAATATTTTGCATTCAAAATTAGGGGGTTTTTATGGACAAGGAATTTTTGGAAGGGTTAGGGGTGTCGTTGCCGGAGGAGGCAGTGGACGCCATTTTACAAAAAGCAGAGCAAGAAAATCGTGCTTGGCAGGAAAAGTACGACCAGATGGTATCGGCTCACACCCGAGCGCGGGAAGAGATGATGTTGGAGCAGGCAATTACCGTCTGTGGCGGACGAAATGTGAAGGCGATTTCTGCGCTACTGGATACAAAAGAGATTTTTGGGTCGGAAGATGCGGAAAATGCGCTACATTTGGCGCTGGACAAACTGAAAACAGATTGCGCGTATCTGTTTGAAAGTCCCGCTATTCCCCCATTTTCTCGGATGGCGGGCTCTGCCCAGCAGGCACTTCCCCAACCCGTTACATTAGCAGGCGCTCTTCGGGCGCGTATGAAGAAAGGATGATTGAATTATGGCAATTACATTACAGCAGGCAAAAGTCGGTATGGCAGATAAGGTGGATCAGCAGATTGTGGATATGTTCCGCAGAAGTTCCGCCCTGCTGGACAAACTGACCTTCGACAACACCATTTCCCCCGGTACCGGTGGCTCTACCTTGACTTACGGTTACATTCAACTTAAGTCCCCTGCCACCGCCGCGGTGCGTGGTGTCAACGACGAGTACACCCCCGGCGAAGCCCAGCGGGAAAAGAAGACGACCAGCGCGGTGATTATGGGCGGTTCCTTCCAAGTGGACAGAGTTCTGCAGAACACCGCCGGCGCCGCCGACGAACTGGCATTTCAGGCAGAGCAGAAGATTAAGGCAACTGCCAACTGCTTCCACAATATGGCCATCAACGGCACTACCGAGGCAGGCGGTTTTGACGGCTTGAAGGCACTGCTTTCCGGCACTGCCAACGAGGTGACATCCTCTGTGAGCATCACCAGTTCCTCCGAGATGGACAGCAACTACAACGCCTTCTTGGACGAGATGGATGCATTCTTGGCTACCTTGGACGGCAACGCCGATATGCTGATGATGAACACCCAGATGCTCATTAAACTGCGTTCCATCGCCCGCCGCGCCGGTTACTACGAGCGTTCCACCGACGATTTCGGCAAGACCGTGGAAACTTACGCCGGCATTCCCATGGTGGATATGGGCAAGTACTACGACGGCGAAAATTCCATCGATGTCATTCCCACCGAGGATGGCAAGACCGCCATTTATGCGGTTTGCTTGGGCTTGGACGGCTTCCACGGCATCTCTCCCACCGGCACCGGCGTCCTCAGCGCTTATATGCCGGACTTGAACGCCCCCGGCGCCGTGAAGACCGGTGAGGTAGAATTGGTGGCAGGTGTTGCCCTGAAGAACACCCTGAAGGCCGCCGTACTCAAGGAGATTGCCATCGGTGCATAAGAGCGTTCCCTATGAGTTCTATACGGACATCTATTTAGGGGAAACCATTGGGGAAAAGGGGTGGCCGAAAGCCTGTTTGCGGGCAGAGGAAAAACTGTCCGCCTTGGAGCGGAAGTACACCCTGACCCCTTACGGTCCGGATAGTCGCGCCATGGCGGTGTGCGCCATTGCGGAACTGACCGGCTTGTTCCGTCGGGATTGGTATGTGACCAAGGAGCGTCTGGGAGAGATGGATGTGGAATACGACCCCGACAGCGACAAGAAGTTGCAAAGGCGGATTTTGGAACATTTGGAAGGATATTTTCAGCGATTTCGGGGGTTGGCGTAATGCGATTTTTAGAGGCGGTGAGCCGGTGGGCAACCGACTTTCAGCCGGAACTGGATGTGGTGCCCCAAGGCAGGCGCGTGGTGGCAAAACAGCAGTTTGTCACCGGCGCGTCTGTGTATCAGGTGGCGGAAACCTATCTGATACGCAGGAAAATGCCCAGAAATTGGGACAGCCTACACCGGATGCAGGAACTGGAAAACCGGCTCAATATGGGGGCAATCGCCCCCATAGACGGTTGCGCATTTCGGGCAGAAAAAGCCCAACTTGCGCAGGTGTTGCCCGGAGAGATGGGGCTGTATCAGGTTACATTGCAGGCAGAATATACCGCAGATTGGGAGGATGAATATGGCAAAAATTGAACGAAAATTTTTGGCGCATTTTATCAATGCGACCAAGGGTGAGGAAACACCCGCATACGAGCGCTTGGGCAAGGATTTGGAGGAATTTTCCCCCGAACTGTCCGCCCAAGTGGAAAGCAAGAAAAATATTTTGGGTCAGACTTCGGTGACGGTGTCCGGTTATGAGAAAACCGCATCGGTGGAGCCCTATTATGCCGAGACCGGAAGCGCCTTGTTTGCGCGCTTGCAGGAGATTATCGACAAGGGCTTGGTGCTGGAAGATGTGAAGACCGATGTGGTGGAGGTCAAACTCTGGGAGCAGGGTGAAGACGGCAGTTTCCCTGCCATTCGGGAAACCGCGTACATCGGCATCACCAGTTACGGCGGTGACACCAACGGCTACCGCATCGTGTTTACCTTGCACTTTACCGGTGAGAAAACCGAGGGTAAGTTTAATCCCGAAACAAGAGCATTCGTTGCAGAATAACATGCAAAGTGCAAAAGGCAAAATGCACAGCGAAGGTGTGGGCAAAGCCGATACCACAATTTTGCATTTAGCATGAAACCTTGTGCATTTGTAATTAGGAAAAGGTGATGGATATGGAAAATTTGTTAGATGTCGGGGTGGAGGAATTTCGGATTGCCGGCGGTGGGGTGTTGCGATTTCACCCCGGTGACCCCAACCTCTTTGCCCGATTTTTGGAAGCGGAAAAGGAAGTTCAGGCGCTGGAAACGCAGTTTGCGGAAAAAGCAGAAGAAGGTGTTTCGGTGCTTACGCTTATGGCGGAAGCGGATACAAAAATGAAGGGGATTTTAAACGGTGTGTTCGGCGGGGATAACGATTTTCATAAGGCGCTGGGTGGCGTAAACCTGCTGGCCGTGGGGGCAGACGGACGGAATTTGGCAAGCCACCTATTTGAGGCGTTGGAAAAAATCCTCACTGCCGGCGCAGAGCGTTTCGCCAAAGCCCAAGCGGAAAATTTGAAAAATGCCTGATTGGTACACATTGCCGCAAGAGGTGGCGTTTTCCAAGGGGAATTACAAAATCAACGGGGATTTTCGGAACATTTTGAAAATCTTTCGGGTGTTGCAAGGGCAGTACCCCGAATATATTCGGTGGAAAATCGCCATGGAACTGTTTTATTCCCCCAGCCTTGATGCGGAAGATTACGAGGCGGGACTTGCGTATTTTGGGGAATTTGTTAGTCCGGAAGGCTGTGGCGGGGGCGGGGAAAAACTGCTGGATTGGGATGCAGACGCCCCTGCCATTTTAGCCGGTGTCAATGCAGTGGCGGGGCAGGAAGTGCGCAGTCTGCCCTTTGTCCACTGGTGGACATTTTTGGGCTGGTTTCACGCCATTTCCCCCGGGGAACTGAGTACCCGCGTTGCCATTCGGGACAAACTGCGACGGGGCAAAAAACTGGAACCTTGGGAGCAGGAATATTATCGGGAACATAAGACTTTGGTGGATTTGAAGCCCCAATATTCTGCCGAAGAATTGGCGGAAAAGGAACGGTTAAATGCCATACTTGGCATATAAGAATGCAAAATGCACAGGGAAGGTGTCGGCTTTGCCGACGATTTAAATAGTCGCCTTTGGCGACACCATAATTTTATATTTAGCATTTTGTATTTAAAACGGGGGAAGGAGGAAGAATGGAAAAAGAATTGGATTTAGGTTTGCAGGAGGCGAAACTGCAAGCCGTGGATTTGGAAAAGGAATTGCTGGTTTTGCGCCTTGCCTTGGGCAAATTGCGCGCCACCGCCCAAAAAGCCTTTGCCCCCATTACCGCGCCCTTTTTAGAGGCGTTACAGCAGGGCGCGTTTTGGGCCACCCGCTTGGTCAAGAAAATCGGCATTGTGCTGTCCGCCCTCACCGGTTTGCGGGCGGGGCAGGATGGCTACACCAAGTCGGTGACGAAAACCGTCAAGGCCATCAAGCGGGAACTGGCGGGCTTTGACGAAATTAACCGCTTGGGTTCGCCCAAGTCCGGCGTGGTGACAAGCCAAATTAAAGTTGCACCGGAAAGTTTTACCGTGCCGGAGGAATTGCAGAGGATTATCGATGGGATTCGCGGGGTGTTGGCGCCCTTGCAGGAAATTGATTTATTCCCTCTGCGGTGGCAATTTGCCCGCCTGACGGACAAGGTGAAAGTGCTGTGGGACATAGTTAAATCCGGCTTGGGGGATGTGTGGCAGAAATTGCTGGTGCCCTTTGCCGGCTGGATTGTGGAAGAATTTGTACCTTCGGCACTGCTGTTATTGCAACGGGGTGTGGAACTATTGACGGCGGTACTGCCCCCCTTGGCCGAGGGATTCGGCAAGGTATTGCAGGCATTAAAGCCGGTGTTTGCCTTTATCGGCGAGAGCCTTTTGGTGGCGATGGACCAGTTGGGGCGGCTGTTTTTGAAACTGGCCCAAACTTTCACGGAAAAAAGCGGGGACATCGCCTTGGCCTTTGATACGCTGAAACAGACCATCGACCATATTTGGGGGGTGCTGGGCCCCAAATTGGAAACCATGCGGATGGAAATTGCCGGCGCATTTGCCGAGGTGCGGCAGATTCTTTCCCAAGGTGTTTCCATGCTCATTGACGCCTTTGGGGGTCTGTCGGATTTCCTTTTGGGGGTGTTTACCGCCGATTGGAACAAGGCTTGGCAAGGGCTGAAAAAACTC
Source organism: Faecousia sp. (assembly GCA_045647425.1). Taxonomy (GTDB): domain Bacteria; phylum Bacillota; class Clostridia; order Oscillospirales; family Oscillospiraceae; genus Faecousia. The sequence goes on along the minus strand of JAZRMH010000018.1, from coordinate 40,798 downwards.
TTCAAAAATGCGGTCAACGGCATTTTGTCCTTGATAAACGGAATGTTATCCGGCATAAGCGCAGGGGTCAATGCCATGATTCGGCTTTTGAACAAACTGAAATTTACCCTACCGGATTGGGTGCCGGGGCTGGGGGGCAAGACATTTGGGCTGAACTTGTCTACGGTGAAAACGCCCCAAATTCCCTTGCTGGCCAAGGGTGCGGTATTGCCTGCCAACAAGCCGTTTTTGGCGATGGTGGGCGACCAGACCCACGGCACCAATATTGAAGCCCCCCTTGCCACCATCCAGCAGGCGGTGGCAGAGGTGCTGGGGGATATGGTACCGGCCATGGTGTCCGGCTTTGAAAGCACCGTGGAAATGCAAAACCGGATTTTGTCTGCGGTGCTGGGCATCCAAATCGGGGATGAAGCGCTGGCAAATGCGGTGAATCGGTACAACCGCAAAATGGAACTGGTACGGGGGGTGTAACCGATGAAACCGATATTTTTAATTGACGGACAGCCTATGTGCATCCCCGATGGGGATATGGAACTGTCTTTTGAGGATTTGGACAGCGCCACTGCCGGTCGGGATGAGGCGGGGGTGATGCACCGCCGTGTGGTGCGCCACAAGGTAGGCAAGTGGAATTTCTGCTACAGCCGGCTTTCCCGCAAGGAATACGCCTATATGGAAGGGCTGTTTCGGGGAAAGGCGCAGTTTGCGTTCACCTTTCCCAGCCTGACCGACCCCAATGAAACCACCACAGTGACGGCGTACCGTTCCGGCTTTGGGGTGGGCTGGCACAACGCCCAAACCGGCGATTTTCGGAATTACAAATTCTCTGTAATTGAATGTTGAGGTGAAATGGATGCAGATTACAAATCATTTGGAAATGGATTTATCCCAAAATCCCCTGCCCAAAGTGCTGGAAGCAGTGCAGGGGGACAGCGCAAGGGCGGTGCGCCTGAGCCTAAAAAACAATGGGGAACCTTGGGAAATCCCCCAAGGGGCAACCGCCCTCTTACGGTATCGCAATGCCGACGGAACCGGCGGGGTGTTTGACACTCTGCCCGACGGAAGCCCTGCTTGCGCCATTTCCGGAAACAATTTGACGGTGTTTCTGCCGGCGCAGGCGCTGGGTGTGGCGGGGGAAACCAAGGTGCAGGCAGTGCTGGAAAAAGAGGGAAAACAACTCAGTACCTTTGCCTTTTCGGTGCTGACACAAGGCGCTGCCTCCGGCGGTGGCAGTGGCGAGTATACCAATCTTTCCCGGTGGTTGCAGGACAACGCTTTGCCGGAACTGCAAACTTACATCGATACCCGGTTGGGGGTGATTGAACATGGCGCTTACTGAGAAATTGACCGCTATTGCCGATGCCCTTCGGCAAAAGACCGGCAAATCTGCCAAACTGACTTTGGATGAGATGCCCGCCGAAGTCACGGCGGTGTATGGGGCAGGCGGGCAGGATGCCTACGATGGGTTTTGGGAGGCGTACCAAGACGGCGGAAGGCGGGACAATTATAAAAATGCCTTTGCCGGCTCGGGCTGGACCGAGGCGTATATCCATCCCAAGTATCCGGTGCGACCCACATCTGCGGCGCAGATGTTCCAAGACAGCCCCATTACCACCCTTCCCCATATAGAAAAGTTTGACTTTTCCCATTGCACCAATATGGCGTCATCGTTTATCAACTGCAAAAATTTGCAGACAATCCCCCAAATCGATATGTCAAGCGCGACGAATTTTCAGTATGCCTTCGGCAACTGCTCTAATTTGGAAACATTGCTTGTGGTGGGGGAGATTAAGACAAGCGGACTGGATTTGAAGGCCAGCACCCTGCTGACCAGAGAGAGCCTTTTGAGCATTTTGAGCGCCTTAAAGGACTATCAGGGAAGCGGAAAAACCTACACCGTCACCTTGGGCGCCACCAATTTGGCAAAACTCACCGAGGCGGAAAAGGCTATCGCCACCGATAAGGGGTGGACACTGCAATGAGACATATTTTGTGTGTAGACGGCAGAGAAATCGCTTCCGGCTCTCAGGGGGAGGCCATCGAAAGCGTCAAACTCACCCGCAGTTTCAGCGACGGACAGAGCCTTTGCGTGGGGGCGGTGTGTCCGGCGGTGGCGGAAATCCGCCTTTTGGATTTGGAACGCCCCATTGCGGTGGGGACAGAACTGCAACTGTTGCAGGAAGATCGGACGCCCTTGGGGGTGTTCTACTGCCAAAGCGCCCAGACTAAGGGACAAGTCACCGCCCTGACTGCCTTTGACGGCTTGCTTGCTTTGGAAAAGGACTTGACCCTATGGCTGGAAAGCCTGACCCAGTGGCCCTATTCGGTAGAGGATTTTGCCCATATGGTCTGCGCCCAATGCGGGGTGGCGTTGGAAGAAACCGCCCTGCCCAACGGCGCATACTCGGTGGAAAAATTTTCCGCCGAGGGCATCACCGGTCGGGATTTGATGGGCTTCGTGGGGGAACTGGCGGGGGGCGCTCTGGTGGCAAACCCAGACGGCACAGCCGGTTTTCGCTGGTACGCCCCCAAGGATTTCCCCTTGGAAGCCGGCGGGGAACATTACTGCTTTTCCATAGATTTGGCGGATTTTCAGACCCTGCCCATCGACAAAGTGCAAATCCGCGCCACCGAGCAGGATGTGGGGGTGGTCCACCCCGACACAGAGGGGGAAAACGCCTACATCATCCAAGGAAATCCCCTGCTGGGGGGCGGGGCAGACAGCATTGTGCAAAGTTTGTATAGCATTTTGGCGGGACATTCCTACACCCCCGGCAGTGTCACCGTGCCGGCGGATTACCCCATCGAAGCGGGGGATATCGTTACGGTTGGGGGCAAGACCTTTTATGTGATGGAAACGGAAAAAGCGGGGCAAAGTCTGCGTCTTTCCGGCTTTGGTTCCCCCCAGCGCAACAGCGCGCCTGCCCGCAATGCCCGCAAATTTCAAAGCCTGAAGGGAAAGATTTTGGAACTGACCACTCGCGTGGACGGCATCACCGCAGAAAATCGGGATATGCAGGGAAATCTCGCCAAACTGGCGTTGGATGTTGGGGGCATTTCCGCTTCCGTGTCTGCCCAAACTGCGGAAAATACCGCCGTGCAACAAAAAATCACCCAACTTCAGCAAACCGCTTCCGGATTGTCCGCTTCGGTGAAAACCATTACGGACAACGGCGTTTCTCGGGTGGAAAATCAGTTCGGTGTGAAGTTGGACGGTTCCAGTTTTACCATCCATCGGCAGGACAGCGAGATGACCAATCGGCTGGACGAAAAGGGAATGTATGTGGTGCGAAACGACGGCGCAGGGGAAACGATGATGCTCAGGGCCGACGCGTCCGGCGTGTTGGCCACCGATGTCACCGTGGGGAATTTCCTGCGGGTGGGTCACGCCCGATTTGAGGATTACGAGCAAAACCGCACCGCCTGCTACTATTGTTAATGGACAATCGGTGCTGTAGGGGATGGCGGGCGACCGAAATCTCCCCGACTTGCTTTGCAAGCCACCTCCTTTAGGCAAGGGGGCTTCACGCCCCTTCACCCATTTACAATAGAATTCGTAGGGGCGACCTTTGGCCGTCCGTGAAATGAATATTTTGGAAGGAGTATTTTATGGCATTATCCGGAATATTTTACGGCACAACCGCCAATCCGCGGTTGAAGCCACAAATCAGTTGGTCGGCGGTGCAATCGGTGTCGGGAAATTATTCCGATGTCACTGCCAAATTACAGTACACCCGTTCCAATTCGGGTTACACCACCGGCGGTACTTGGTCGGGAAGTTTGACCATTGGGGACGAAACGGTGGAAAAGACCCTTTATATGGAAATCACCTACGGCAATGTGACCACGGTGATTACCCACACCGCCCGCATCTATCACGACGAAAACGGCGCAAAAACCATCACCATTTCCGCCACCGGCGGTATCACCAAACCGGCGGAAGCCTCTTTGAAATCTACCAAAATTTCCGCCCAAATCACCTTGGACACCATCCCCCGCGCCTCTGCCGTGTCCGCCACGGATTGCAATGTGGGGGCGTGTTCCACGGTGGTCATCGGCAAGAAAAGTAACGCATTTACAAGTTCACTTGCCTATGAATTCGGGGAACTGACCGGCTACCTCTCGTCTTCCGGTCAGCCGGTGGCAGAGGAAGAAAAATTTACCCAAACGGTGGTGAATTTTGCCGTCCCCGAAAGTTTTTATTTGCAAATCCCTAACGCCCCCACCGGCATCTGCACCCTGACCTGCCGAACTTATCAGGGGCAGACACCGGTGGGAAGTAGCCAAACCGCCTTCACCGTCACGGCTTCGGCTAGTCTTTGTGCGCCGGAAGTATCCTTGGAAGTTGCCGACGGCAACAGCCAAACCGTGACCCTCACCGGAAACCCTGCCGTGTTGGTGCGCAACGGTTCTCAGGCGGTGTGTACCCTGACAGCCACCGCCAAAAACGGCGCAACCATCGTAAAAAAGCAGGTGGCAGGGCAGGATTGCGAGGAAAACACGGTGGTTTTGGACGCTGTGCTGTCCGGTGAAATCCCTTATTTTGTCACCGATAGCCGTGGCTACACCACGGAAAAAACCTATTCTGCCCCCACCGCACCCTATGTGCCCCTGACGGTGAACGCCACCGTCAAGCGGGAAAGTCCCACCGGCGACAGTGCGGTGTTGACCCTTTCGGGGCAGTGCTTTGCCGGGTCTTTCGGGGCGGTGGACAACAATTTGGAAATCACCGTTTCCCAGCCGGAAATCGGGCTTTCTCAGACGATTTCCCCCGCGTTGCAAGAGGATAACACCTACGCCCTGACCCAAACCCTCACCGGCTTTGCCTACAATCAGGGCTACACATTGACGGTGGTTGCCCAAGACAAATTGGGCCGGGTGGAAAAGGCACTACCCCTGATGGCCGGTGTGCCGGTGTTTGATTGGGGTGCGGGGGATTTTCGGTTCCATGTGCCGGTGTATCTGCCCAAACTCTTTGTTGGGGACAAGGAAATTACATAAAAGGAAAGGTGTAACGATGTTTCAAGTAGCCATTGATGCCGGTCATTACCGGAACACTGCGGGGAAGCGAATCCCCAAAAACTTAGATAAAAATCAGACCCGAGAATGGGTGCTGAACAACCGCTTGGCCCAGTATTTGGCCAAGGCCTTGGAAAATTACGAGGGCGTGACCTGCCTGCGCACCGACGACCCCTTGGGGGCGGTTTCCACCGGCTTGCAGGCCCGATGCGACCGCGCCAACAACTGGGGGGCGGACTTCTTTCTGTCCATCCACCACAATGCCGGCATCGGCGGGGGAAGCGGTGGGGGCATCGTTGCCTACAGTTACAAAAAAAGCAAAAAGAATTCCAATACCTATCGGGATGCCATCTACGATGCCTGCATCCGCGCCGGTGGCTTAAAAGGCAATCGTTCAAAGCCGAAAAACACCGCTTCCTACCATGTGCTCAAATACACGAAAATGCCTGCGGTGCTGATGGAATACGGCTTTATGGACAGCAAAACCGACGCCCCCGTTATCTTAAAAGACAGTTACGCCAAGGCCATGGCGGAAGCCACCGCAGAGGCCATCGCCAAGGTGGCGGGACTTCAAAAGAAGACCCCCAAGGTCAGCCTGCAATTGCCCCTTTTGCAAAAGGGTGTCAAATGCGAAGGGGTACGGGCGATGCAGATTTTGCTCATTGGCAAGGGCTTTTCCTGCGGGGAAAAGGGGGCAGACGGCTCTTTCGGCGAGGATACCCGAAAAGGGGTCACCGCCTATCAAACTAGCCAAAAAATCTATCCCGACGGCATCTGCGGACAGACTACTTGGGGAAACTTATTGGGGGTGTGAGACGGTGAATCCGGAGATTGTTGTGGCGATTCTGGGCTTTGCCGGTACGCTGGCAGGTAGTCTTTTGGGGGTGCTCACCGCCCAAAAACTCACCCAGTACCGCCTTTCCCAGTTGGAAGAAAAGGTCAACCGCCATAACCATTTGGTGGAACGCACCTATGTGTTGGAAGGGCAGGTGGCAGAATGTTGCCACGACATTAAAGAACTCAAAGCCTACCACAAACCAAATTGAAAATTGACAGTTGATAATTGACAATCATGCAACTATTTACTTGTCTTTCCGAGGGAACGCAGTGACCGTGGGAAACCGTAACGGATAACCACGCATCTGCGATGCGCGCAATGACAGAGGAAAATTTGTCGGGTAAGCGGGAAGAAAAGAGGATAAATGCACTAAGTACGAGGTGAAAAAATGAAGGAAAATTTAGCAAAACTTTTGAAGGTAAAAACCATCGTCACTTTTGCGGTGACGGCGGTGTTCGCCATTTTGTCCTTGACCGGTAAAATCACGCCGGACAATGTGATGGTGATTGTGTCTATGGTGGTGTCGTTCTACTTCGGCACACAGCACGAAAAATAAAATGCACAATGCAAAATGGATGTGTCGCTATGCGATGAATTAAAATCATCGGCGAAGCCGATACCACAATTGTGCATGTATCACTTTGCATTTAACATTTCAACTTTTTAACAAAAAAGTTGAAAAAATTTGGAATTTGACTTTTCGGCGGGAATGGGTTATGATACAATTACAAATTGTAACCTATTCCCCGAAAAGGAGCGAACATATGAAAAAACATTGGCTCGGTTTGGCTTTGGCCGTGGTGCTGATGCTTACCGCTTTTCCGGTTTTCGCCGCCGAAACGCCGGAAACCCCGCCGGTTATGGTGTCTTCCCAAGCCCTTGTGGACAAAATGAAGGAGCGAGAAGGCTTTTCCGGCACACCCTACTGGGACTATTCCCACTATTCCATCGGCTATGGCACTACCTGTCCCGATAACAAGGTGGATTATTATAAGAAAAACCCCATGAGTCGGGAAGAAGCCGAGGTAGAATTTAAAAAATTCTTAAGTAGCTATGAGGCCGCCGTGCGGAATTTTGCCACCAAGTACAGCCTGACTTTGACCCAAAATAAATTTGATGCCTTGGTCAGTTTCTCTTATAACTGCGGCAGCGGTTGGATGAGCAGTACTTCCGGCTACTTCAACACCGCCGTGCGTACCGGCCTTGCCGACGCAGACCTATTGTACGGTATGACGCTGTATTCCACCGCCGGCGGTCAGTATATCCTTATCGGTCGGCGTTTATGGGAAGCCAATATCTACATAAACGGCGATTATGGCACCGGCCCGAAGGGCTCTTACCCCGACAGTTTCCGGTATGTGTATCTCGACGGTAACGGCGGTACGGTGCGGTATAAAATCTGCGCCTTTGACACCAAAATGGGCTTTAAGCCCCCGGTGGCATTTTCCGATATTCCCACCGGCGTGGACAAAGAAGGCAAACCTTTCGTCTACACCTTCGGCGGTTGGTACACCGACGAGGGCAAAAAGGTGGAAACTTTGGACGAGCAATATGAGCGGGGACAGACCTTATACGCCAAGTGGCTGGACCCTGAGGGCAAAGAAATGGATTCCCAAAAGCAGACCTTCCCCGTGGGGGCAACGGCTGTGAATATGGACGAAACCTGCAACCTGCGCAAAGGCCCCGGCACCAATTACAGCAAAGTCGGCACTTTGGCAAAGGGCGCAAAGGTCACGGTTTACGAGGAAAAACTGGGCACCACCGCCTACGGCACCAATGTTTGGTGCAGAATTGGCGAAGATAAGTGGGTCATTAGTTACTTCGTGGAATACGATAAGCCGGAAGACCAAAAGCCGGCAAGCACGAAGTTGGCAGAAGTCACTGCCACCGGCGTGTACATCCGCAAAGGCCCGGGCACCAGTTTTGCAACCAACGGCACCCTGACTAAGGGCAACCGGATTGATGTTTGGGAAGAAGTGGAAGGGGAAACTGCCGCCGGTACAAATATTTGGTGCAAAATCGGCGAAGAACAATATATCAACAAGAGTTTCATCACCTACATCGAAGAAAAGGTCACCGGCATCAAAATCCTGAAAATGCCAGATGAAACCACGGTGTATCAGCCGGTGGTCGAGCCGGACTATGAGGGCAGTGTCCTGCAGGTGACTTACGCCAGCGGAAAGATTAAGGCGCTGACTATGACCCGCAGTATGGTGTCGGGCTTCAGCCGTACCACCTTGGGCAAACAGACGGTAAAAGTCAGTTACGGTGGCAAAACCCTGAGTTTTAATGTTACATTGGAGGCCGCCAAGCCTGCCAAACCCACCGTGCCGGAAGCCATTACTTCTGAGGTTTATAAAATCGAAGACGGCAACCTGACGGGTATCGCCCCGGGCACGACGGTGAAACAACTGCTTCAAAACATCCCCCAGCGGGATTTCATAAAGGTCTATCAGGCTAATGCCGAGGTCACGGGGGACACCCCCGTGGGTACGGATATGACGGTGACACTGCACGACGGTGACAAAGCCAAATCTACCCTGAACATCGTCATTCGCGGGGATGTGACCGGCGACGGCGCCATCGACGGTATGGACGCCACGGCGCTGTTGCAGTATTCCGCCGGCTGGGAAGTTCCCTTGAATTCCTTGGCGGCAGATGTCAACGGCGATGACAGCGCCGACGGTATGGACGCAACACTGCTACTGCAGTACGCCGCCGGCTGGGAAATCACCATCACCCAATAAAAAGATAAGGTAATGATAAGTGTGCAAAAAAAGAGAACCCAACTCGGGTTCTCTTTTTGCATTTTGCATTTCGGCAATGCCTTGCCGAATATCAATCTTCCAGTGCCATAACCTTGTTAATCCGGCGCTGGTGACGCTCGTTATGGGAAAATTCCGTGGACAGCCAAGTGTCCGCAATTTCCAGCGCCAACATGGTGCCTACCACACCGGCACCAATGGCCATCATATTGGTGTCGTTGTGTTCCCGCGTCATCCGTGCGGACATCACATCGGACAAAAGGGCGCAACGGATGCCCTTGACTTTATTGCAGGTGATGGACACACCGATGCCGGTGGTGCAAAGGACAATGCCCTTTTCGCATTCACCGCTGGCAACCGCCTTGGCGGCGGCACCGGCAAAGTCGGGATAGTCGCAACTGTCTAAAGTATGGGTGCCGAAGTCCTGCACGGCAAAGCCCTTTTCTTCCAAGTGCTTTTTCATGGTGTTTTTCAGGTCCAATGCGCCGTGGTCGCAAGCAATCGCAATTTTCATCATTTGTTCTCCTTATAATACAAGTCCGCCGTTGACACCCAGAACTTGTCCTGTGACAAATTCCGCGTCTGCCAAATAGGCGATGGTTTTGGCAACATCTTCCGCTGTGCCATTTCTTCCCAAACAGTTTTCTTCCGCCAAGGCGGTCAGGGTTTCTTCCGATACGTGCTTGCACATATCCGTGAGGATGACCCCCGGGGCCACGCAGTTGCACCGCACACCGCTGCTGCCCAATTCCTGCGCCAACGCTTTGGTCAGGGCAATCACCGCCCCTTTGGTGGCGGAATAGGCGGCTTCGCAGGAAGCCCCCACCTGACCCCATATAGAACTGACGGTGACAATAGACCCCGCCTGCTTTTTCAGAAAATGGGGCAGGGCGGATTTTACGCAGTGGTAAATCCCCTTCACATTCACAGCAAACAGCCGATCCCACGCATCTTCCGTGGTATCCTGCAAAAGACCGTAGTGGCAAATACCGGCGTTGCACACCAAAATATCCACATCGGGAATTTGGGCAAAGGCAGTTTGCACAGCCTTGCCATCGGCCACATCACAGCAGATGGCCGTTGCGCCGGTGGCATTTGCTACCGCTTGGGCGCAATCGTGTTCCTTCTTATAGAGGAAATACACCTTGTCCCCCCGCCGGGCAAAATATTCGGTTGTGGCTTTTCCAATCCCCCGACTTCCGCCGGTAATGACAACAGTTGCCATATAAAAACCCCTTTTAAAATGCAAAATGCACAATGCAAAATGCAAAATGGATGTGTCGCTACGCGACGAATTGAAACCATTGGCGAAGCCGGAACCATAATTGTGCATTTAGCACTTTGCATTTAGCATTCCCGCGAAGCGGGCATTATCGTCTTCTGCTCTTGGTGCGGTGGTCAGCCACGGAGCGAAGGCCGGAAATCTTACTGTCGGATTCCGACATAAACGCTTTGAGTTTTTCCTCGAAAATTTGGTCTGCCGTTTTGGGGGCAGGGGGCGGGGTAGGCGCTTTGGGCGTCCGAGGGGCAAATTCCCGACGAGGGGCATTTTCCCGCTGGGGCTTTTCTTCCAAACGCTTCATCGATAAGTTCAGTTTGCCGTTGTCGCAACTAAGCACCAACACTTTCACATCCTGACCCTCGGTCAAGAACTGGCGCACATCGCTGACATAGGTGTTGGCCACTTCGGAAATGTGGACAAGACCGGTTTTGTTCTCCGGCAACGCGATAAACGCGCCGAAGGCGGTAATGGATTTGACTTTGCCGTCTACTACGGCACCTGCGGTTAACTCCATTGATTTTCTATCCTCCAATGTTAAAGATGACGGTATCCGGATCAACCAGATCCAAAAGGTCTCGTGCCAAGTCGGTGACGCTTTGTACGGTGCCCAGTTGGGCGATGGACCGACGCAGGCGGTTGTTTTCTTGTTCCAAAACCTGCGCCTCTGCCCGAGCGGACTCGTAATTTTTTTGGGTGTTTGTCAGGGCCAAGCGTAGCGTCATCAGCGCAAGGATGCAAAACACCAGTGTCACCAGAACCAGACATTTGACGCTGAACGAAGTGCGACGGAACACGACGCGAACATTGCGCAGTGGGTTTTTCATTGTCGGCACCTCCGTCATCTGTGTTACCTTTTATTGTAATGGTTTTTTTTGCCTTTGCCAAGAGAAATTTTGCGTATTTTAGGGATTTTTCCAAAAAAATTTCCCAAAAACCCACAGCAATGGGGCGCAAAACCTTTCCCAAGGTCATTTCCCACGCAACCGCCCCGCAAAAAAGCCCCAAATTGTACCCCAGCCGAATGTCCCCCCGACACACGGCAAAGCCTAAATAGAAAAAGGTGTAAAGGCTGACCCCCACAAAAATCAAATCCCCCAAAAACCGAGGGCGTAGGGGACGCAAAAACCCATACACCGCCCCCAGCCCCGCCCCCAAACCCAGCGCAACGGCAAAAAACCGAAAGCCTTCCGCGGGGTTCATCGGTTCAGCCTTTCCCAAAAGGATTTCTTTTCCCGACTTTGGGTGTAGAAAAGGGCGGAAATATCCCCTTCCACCCCCACCTGACCCACTTCTAGTGACAGATTTTTCAGGGTCAGGTTTTCCCCTTGAATTTCCAGTTTCCCCAAGGTGGTGTTGAGCAATACGGCGTTCTCGTCAAAGCGATACACTTCCGTCACACCGGTAAGGGTTAAATTTTTCCGTTCATTCAGGGTTAGTTTGTGGGGTAGTTCCAGTTCCGGCATACAATCACCTCAAAAAAGTCTATGCAAAACATTTCTCCCTATGCCATTTGACAGTTCCCCCATTTGCCGATATAATTGATAACGTCATCTATCAATTGTCCATTAATAAAGGTGGTGTGGGTATGGTACTGAAATGGATGAAATTGGGAGACTTGTCCGGTCACGAGGCGGGCAGAAAATTGCTCACCGAACTGTATCGGGAAGAAACCGGCAATCCCTTGCCGGAAATTTCCGTGGCAGAGCGGGGCAAACCCTATTTTGCCCATAGCGATTACCGCTTTTCCATTGCCCATACCAAGCAAATGGCCTTTTGCGCTTTGTCCCAAACCCCCATCGGCATCGATGCGGAAGAACTGACCCGCAAGGTCAATCCGTTGCTGGCAGAGAAGATTTTATCCCCCTATGAGTACGCCCAGTACGAAAAAGCCGAGGATAAAAAGAGGGCGCTTCTGACCTTTTGGGTGCTGAAAGAAGCCCAAGGGAAATTGACCGGCGCAGGTATCAACGGCTACCCCAACCACACCCAATTTGACTTAACAGACCCCCGTGTTCAGGTGATAGAGAATCATCTTGTTGCAATGATAGAATAGGAGAAATATCTATGTTATTCGATACCCACGCCCATATGAATGACCCCGCTTTTGACGAAGACAGAGAAAGTGTGATTTTGGGCTTAGCCGACAAAGGCGTCGGCAACTTTTTAAACGTAGGATGCTGTTTGGAATCTTCCAAAGATTGCGTGGCTATGGCAGAAACATACCCCTTTGTGTACGCTTCCGTGGGAAGCCACCCCGACTCTGCCGACGAGGTGAACGAGGAAGTCATCGAAGCCTACCGCCAAATAGCGCAAAACCCCAAAGTCCGCGCCATCGGGGAAATTGGCTTGGACTATTATTATGAAACCATCCCCCGAGAGATTCAGCAGAAGGCGTTTCGGATGCAGATGGAATTGGCGCGGGAATTAAAAATGCCCGTCATCGTTCACGAGCGCAACGCCCACGATGATGGGATGAAGATTGCCAAGGAATTTAAGGATGTCACCGGCGTATTCCACTGCTATTCCGGCTCTGCGGAAATGGCCCGCCAACTGGTGAATATGGGTTACTTTATCGGCTTTACCGGTGTGCTGACTTTCAAAAACGCCCGCAAGGCGGTGGAAACCGCCCAGAGTATTCCCCTGGATAGAATCGTGTTGGAAACCGATTGCCCCTTTATGGCCCCCGAGCCTTTCCGCGGAAAGCGCAACGACCCGGGTTATTTGATGCAAATGGCAAAGAAACTGGCCGAAATCCGCAATCTCTCGGTAGAAGAGGTCATCGAAATTACTACCCATAATGCAAAAACCCTCTACCGCATTGAGAATTGACAATTGACAACTATGGTGGCCCCCTTGTGCAAAGGGGGCTGTCACCGCAGGTGACTGGGGGAGTGACAATCCCTCCGTCTTGCCTTCGGCAAGCCACCTCCCTTTACACAAGGGAGGCTTATCCTTAATTCAATTAAATAGGTACGCTGGACTGGCGCATCACGCGGACCAGTTTTTCCACAAAGCCCCAAACCGTGGGTTCCAGCCACTTGTCGTACAAAATGCACATATACAGTGCTTGGTGCCAATTTTCCAGTGGCACATAGCAAATATTTTCCCGGGGAATCACGCAATTTTCCGGCAGGAAGCAAAAGCCGAACCCTGCCCCCACCATACTCAGTGCCGTCTGCGCCGTGTTTACTGCGCAGACGGTTTTTTCTTCCGAACCCTGCGCCCAATGCTCAAAGGTGCTGTCCACATCATAATGGAAAGACACTTGGGGGATGTTCCGCAGGTCTTGGTACATCAGCACTTTGCGGGTAGAGAAGGGATGCCCCGCCTGCAATGCCACATAGAAATTCTGCTGACAGAGTTTGCGGAAGTGGAGGGTGCGGTCGCGGTTGGTGGTGTCCACCAGCGCCATATCCAGTTTTTCCTGCCGTACCATATCCATCAAATCGTCGGCAGAACTTTCGGTGAGTTGAAACCGCACACGAGGGTTTTGTTGGGAATAGTCTGTAATTTCTTTGGCAACGGTTTCATTGACCGCGCCGGACACCAGCCCCAGTTTTACCACCACCGGCGCGGTGAGCATACTCTCTTTTAGCGTGGCGGAAGCGGTTTGGAGTTTCTGCAGAGCAGAATCCACTTGTTCCCGATAAAACCGCCCTTCTTCCGTCAATCGGATGTTTCTGCCGGTCTTTTCAAATAGGCGAACCCCACCCAGTTCGTCTTCCAAGGCGTGAATGGCGCTGGAAAGAGAGGGCTGGGAAATGCCCAAGCGGGCGGCGGCAAGGGTGTAGTGTTCCACTTGTGCCAAAACCGAGAAGTATCGCAGGTAGTTGTAGTTCATAGCGCACCTCATAATCTATAGTTTGTATCTATAGATAAAATATCATAACTATATTGCTTTTGGCAAGAACTTTTTCTATAATCCTTTTGTGCTTGCAAGATTTGGTAATCTATGTTACACTTTCGGGTGGAAAACATAGAGCAAGGAGTACATAAAAATGAGTTTTACTTATAAAGGACTGACCGCATCCTACAGCCGTCACATCGTCACCGAAGAAGAGGTCAACCGCAATATGGAGCGTCTGCGTCAGCAGAATCCCCGCATTGCCAAAATTACCGACCGTCCCACGGAAAACGGTGACGAGGTAGTTCTCAATTACGCAGGCTTCTGCGGTGAGGAACAGTTTGAAGGCGGTACCGCCGAGAACCAAACCTTGGTTTTGGGCAGCGGAATGTTTATCCCCGGCTTTGAAGAGCAACTGCTAGACAAAGTCCCCGGGGAGGAAGTCACCGTGAAGGTCACCTTCCCCGAAGCCTACCACAGCGAGGCTTTGGCAGGCAAGGAAGCAAGATTTGAATGCAAAATCTTGGAAATCCGCGTGAAGACCGAATACGAGTTGGACGATACCTTCGCCCAAGAGGTTGGCAGATGTGAAAATATGGCGGATATGCGCCAAAAGATGCAGGAAAGCCTGCAACAGTATGCCGACGAGCGCGGGGAAATGGATTTGCAGGACACCCTGCTTCGCAAATCCGCGGAAACCTTGGAAATCCAAATTTCCGAGAAAATGATTGAAGAGGGCGCAAAGGAACAACTGCAAAACCTGAAAGCCCAACTTGCTCAGCAGGGCTTGGACATCGCAATGTACTGCCAGTTTATGGGCACCACCGAGGAAGCGCTGTTGGAAGAGGCAAAGCCTGCCGCCGAAAACGCCATCCGTTGCCGCGCTGTCATTGACGAGGTTGTGCAACTGGAAAACCTCACCGCCACGGAAGAGGAAATCGGCAATGCCTTGGCTGTGATTGCCCGTCACAACCGCATCACTTTGGAAGAACTCAAAGAAAATTACGATGCCGCCTTGGAGCAGATGGTTGTAAACTCTGTCCTTTCCGGCAAAGTTATGCGTCTGATTCGGGAAAACGCAATCATCACCGAAGAATAAAATGCAAAATGATAAATGATAAATGCAAAATTGTGGTGTCGACTTTGCCGACGATTGGAATAATCGCCTTCGGCGATACCTTCACTTTGCATTTCAATAAAATTATTTAATATTGCCGAAAGGCAGGAAAATTTAGGAGGAAAATACTATGGCAATCAATTATGTTGATGGTAAGTATGTAGACGAGCAGGGTCATGTAAAACTCGACCCCACCGTGTACGCCGACTGGCAAATCGCTGAGGAAGCAGAAAAGTCTCTGCCTCCCGTAAACTACTTCCGTGAGAAGTTGGGTCTTCTGGAAGACGAAATCATCCCCTACGGCAAGACTCCCAAGATTGACTTTATCAAGGTTATGAACCGTCTGAAGGACAAGCCCGACGGCAAGTTCATCGAAGTTACCGCTGTGACTCCCACCCCCTTCGGCGAAGGCAAGTCCACTGTTTCTCTGGGCCTGATTGAAGGCTTGGGCTACATCGGCAAGAACGCCGGTGGCGCTCTGCGTCAGCCTTCCGGTGGTCCTACCATGAACGTTAAGGGTACTGCCGCCGGCGGTGGTAATGCACTGCTGATGCCTATGACCGAGTTCTCTCTGGGTCTGACCGGCGATATTAACGACATTATGAACGCTCACAACTTGGCAATGGTCGCCCTGACCGCCCGTATGCAGCACGAGCGTAACAACAACGACGAGTGGTTGGCAGCAAAGGGCCTGAAGCGTTTGGACATCGACCCCAAGCGTGTGGAAATGGGCTGGATTATCGACTTCTGCGCACAGTCCCTTCGTAACATCATCATCGGTATCGGCGGCCGTTTGGACGGCTTCATGATGGAGTCCAAGTCCGGTATCGCTGTTGGTTCGGAATTGATGGCCATCTTGGCTGTTGCCCGTGATTTGAAGGATCTGCGCGAGCGTATCGGCAAGATCGTTGTGGCTTATTCCCGCAGCGGTGCCCCCGTTACCTGCGAAGACTTGGATGTTGCCGGCGCTATGACCGCTTGGATGCGTAACGCCATCAACCCCACCATGTGCTACTCTGTGGAACATCAGCCCGTGCTGATTCACGCTGGTCCTTTCGCCAACATCGCTATCGGCCAGTCCTCTGTTATCGCTGACCGTTTGGCTCTGAAATTGTTCGACTACCACGTAACCGAGTCCGGCTTCGCCGCTGACATCGGCTTCGAAAAGTTCTGGAACGTGAAGACTCGTCTGTCCGGCTTGACCCCCAACGTTTCCGTGCTGGTTGCTACCGTCCGTTCCCTGAAGATGCACGGCGGCGGCCCCAAGGTTACCCCCGGCGCACCCCTGCCCAAGGAGTACAAGGAAGAGAACTTGGAACTGCTGGAAAAGGGTACTTGCAACTTGTTCCACCATGTCAACACCATTAAGAAGTCCGGCATCAACCCCGTTGTTTGTATCAACCGTTTCTACACCGATACCGATGCAGAAATCGCTCTGCTGAAGAAGTTGTGTGCTGAAAAGGGTGTTCGTTGCGCTGAGTCTAACCACTGGCGTTACGGCGGCGAAGGCGCTGCTGAACTGGCTCAGGTTGTTGTTGAGGCTTGTGAAGATCCCGTGGAAGTCAAGTTCTTGTACGACTTGGATGTGCCTCTGCGTAAGCGCGTGGAACTCATCGCTAAGGAAGTTTACGGCGCTGACGGCGTTGACTGGGCACCTTTGGCTACCCAGAAGGCAGAGCGTTTCGAGAACGATCCCAAGTACGCTGACTACTGTACCATGATGGTCAAGACCCACTTGTCCTTGTCCGACGATCCCACCAAGAAGGGTGTTCCCACCGGCTGGCGTTTGGCTATCCGCGACATCTTGGAGTACGGCGGCGCTAAGTTCCTCTGCCCCATGGCAGGTACCATTTCCATGATGCCCGGTACTGCGGCTGACCCTGCATACCGTCGCGTGGACGTAGACGTTGAAACCGGTAAGGTTTCCGGCTTGTTCTAATTTACAAGTAATCCTATCAGCAGAGGCGGTTGGCCGCCTCTGCTTTTGGGGTATATATGATAATGAAACATGAATAATTGAGGTGTCGCCGAAGGCGATGATTGGAATAGTCGGCTTTGCCCACACCGAACTTCTTCACTATTCACTATTACTGATTACTTATTTTCGACTGTAAGGAGAAAATCTTATGGATATGACAATGGAAAATTGCCGTAAATTCGTGGAAGTTTTGGCTTCCGATGCACCTGCCCCCGGCGGTGGCGGTGCGGCGGCTTTGGTGGGTGCCATCGGCACTGCTTTGGGCAATATGGTAGGCTCTTTGACCGTGGGCAAGAAAAAGTATGCCGAGGTAGAGGCTGAGATGATTGACCTGAAAGCAAAGTGCGATGCTCTGCAAACCGAACTTCTTAATCAGGTAGAGGCAGACGAAATCAACTTCCTGCCCCTTGCCAAGGCTTACGGCATTCCCAAGGATGACCCCAACCGTGACGCTGTGATGGAAGAGGCCACCATTATCGCTTGTTCCACCCCCATGAAGATTATGGAACTTTGCTGTCAGGCCATCGAGTACATCGCCGTGTTTGCCGCTAAGGGTAGCCGTTTGGCTGTTTCCGATGCAGGCTGTGGCGCAGTGATTTGCAAGGCCGCTTTGCAGGCCGCATCCTTAAATGTGTTCATCAACACCAAGAGTCTGAAAAACCGTGAGGTTGCCGAGGAAATGAACGCAAAGGCCAACGGAATGTTAGACAAATACGGCAAAATGGCCGACGAAATCTTCACTACCGTAAAGGCCGGCTTCGGCGTCTAAGCAATGCAGAATGCTAAATGCAAAATTACGGTATCGGCTTTGCCGATGATTCAAATCGTCCCGTAGCGACACCTTCCCTTTGCATTTTGTACTTTGCATTTGCGTGTTATTATATTTTAACCGAATAGGGAGATAGCATATTATGGCTAAATTATTGTTGGGCAAGGAAGTTACCGATGCCCTGAATGCAAACCTGCAGGAGCGCACTAGAGCTTTGCAGGCAAAGGGTGTGACCCCCACTTTGGCAATCGTCCGTGTGGGCGAAGACCCCTCCGACCTTTCCTATGAGAAGGGCGCAACCAAGCGCGCAGAACTGGTTGGCGTGGCTGTGAAGAATTACATTCTGCCTGCCGATGCTACCAAGGAAGCCGTGCTTTCTGTGATTGACGAAATCAACGCCGACGATAAAATCCACGGCGTTTTGATGTTCCGTCCTCTGCCCAAGCACTTGAAGGCAGACCAAAACGAAATCTGCAACCGCTTAGACCCCAAGAAGGATATGGACTGTATGACTCATATGAGTAATGCAGGCGTGTTCGAGGGTTTGAACGATTTGGGTTATGCCCCCTGCACCCCCGCCGCTTGTATGGAAATCTTGGATTTCTACGGCATTGATTGCAAGGGCAAGAACGCCGTTGTGATTGGTCGTTCTTTGGTAGTTGGCAAGCCTGCGGGTATGATGCTCATGGGCAAAAATGCCACCGTTACCACCTGCCACACCCGCACCGTGAACACCGCTGAGATTTGCAAGAACGCAGACATCATCGTGTCCGCCGCCGGTGTGCTGAACTCTCTGACTGCTGACTTTGTCCGTCCCGGTCAGGTGGTTATCGATGTTTCTATCAACTGGGATGAGAACAAGATTAACGCCAAGGGTGGCAAGGGCGGTATCGCCGGCGACGCCAAGTTCGACGAAGTCGAGCCCATCGTGGAAGCCATTACCCCCGTACCCGGCGGTGTTGGTTCTGTCACGACTTCCGTTTTGATGAAGCACGTGGTAGAGGCCGCCGAAAAAGCCTAATAGACATCGTAGGGGCGACCTGCGGTCGCCCCTACATTTTTGTTTGTCCGCCCATTATAAAATTGAGGTGTTTGAAAATGAAAAAGATTAGAGATCTGTCCGAAGGTAATTTTCTAAAGGTGTTTTTCGCCTTTGTGGCTGTGGCATTTTTGGTGGCATCGGTGTTTATGCCCGACCGAAACACCATTTTTTCCGGCTTTCGGAAAATTTTAACATCCACCTGCAAAGTGTCCACCAACTACTTTGCCTTGGCAGGTTACGGCGCAACCTTCTTTAATATGGGCGTGGTGGGACTTATCTGCACCGCCCTATGCTTTTTGCCCCATGCAAAGCCGGTAAACGCCACCACCTTGGCGGTACTTCTCACCATCGGCTTTGGCGCTTGGGGTATGAACCCGCTGAATATGCTTCCCACCATGTTGGGCGTTTGCTTATTCTGCTTGGTGAAAAAGCAGTCCTTGGGCAGCCAAATCAATGCCATGATGTTCTCTACTGGCATTGCACCGCTCATTTCCGATTTACTGCTTCGCTATCCCACGGTAGAATACATCGGCTTTAACTTTTTGGGTCTGGGTATCGGCTTGTTGGTCGGCTTGGTCATCGGCTTTTTCCTGCCTGCAGGTATGGCCCACGCACCGGCTGTCCACAAGGGCTATGACCACTATTCAGCGGCACTGCCCATTGGTATGACCGCATTTTTCCTGCGGGCGGTTCTCTACACCGTGGTTTTGAACCAAAACACCGGTGACTTGTCCACCATGGCCGCCCCTGAGGTAAACTCTTGGGTGAATACCAACATTTTCTGCTTGGTGCTGTTCGGTCTGTGCATCGTCTTTGCCCTGCTGATGGGTTGCAAGCCCAAGGATTACTGGGCACTGCTCAAAGACAGCGGTCACGGCGTGAGTTTTACCACCAAGTACGGCAACGCCCCGTTTTTAATGAATGTGGGTGTGTTCGGCCTGTTCATTTTGGGCTACTACAACTTGGTCGGTGGCGCTTGGACGGGTATGACCTTCGGCATCGTGTTCTGTATGCTGGCAACCTGCAATTCCGGCTCTCACCCCGGCAATGTGTGGCCGATTATGGTGGGCTACTTCTTGATGTCCACCTTGTTCAAATTCCTCTACGGCGGGGAAGGGGATTTTGCCCTGACCCTTTCCAACCAAAGCATTATGATTGGCCTTTGCTATGCCAACGGTCTGTCCCCCATTTCCGGCAAATACGGCTTCGGGGCAGGTATCTTGGCAGGCGGACTGCACTATTTGCTGGTCACCGCAGTGCCCTCTATGCACGGTGGCTTCTGCCTATATAACGGCGGTTTCACCGCGGCGCTGATTTGCTTAATGCTGGTGCCCCAGTTGGAAAAGTTCCTGAAAACCAAGGAAGAAAAACTGGCAACCAAATAACCAAAAAGCAGGATGTGAAAACATCCTGCTTTTTTTATTTGCGGGCGACCTGCGGTCGCCCGCTTGTAGAAACAGACCTTTAAAAACTGTATACTTGTATACAATTTTGTCTTGCTTTTGTCTGCGGGCTGTGGTAGAATGTGTGTATGATGTGGAAAAGGAGCGAAAACTATGGAAAAAATTCAAATGAAAACCCCGCTGGTAGAGATGGACGGCGACGAAATGACCCGCATTTTGTGGCAAATGATTAAAGATCACCTGATTTTGCCCTTTGTGGATTTGAAAACCGAGTATTACGATTTGGGTCTGCCCAATCGGGATGCCACCAACGACGAAATAACCGTGGCGGCGGCGAATGCCACCAAGAAATACGGTGTTGCCGTGAAATGCGCCACTATCACCCCCAACGCCGACCGTATGACGGAATATAACCTTCACGGAATGTGGAAATCCCCCAACGGCACCATCCGCGCCATTTTGGACGGTACGGTGTTCCGCACCCCCATTTTGGTCAAGGGCATCACCCCCTACATCCCCACTTGGACAAAGCCTATCACCATCGCCCGTCACGCTTACGGCGATGTGTATAAAAACACGGAACTGTCTGCCCAAAAGGGTGCCAAGGCCTATTTGACCGTGGAAAATCCCGACGGCACGATCCAAAAAGCCCCTATTTACGATTTTGCCGACAGCGCAGGCATTTTGCAGGGTATGCACAACAAAAATTCCTCTATCGAAAGTTTTGCCCGATGCTGTTTCAACTATGCCCTGACCTTAAAGCAGGACTTGTGGTTTGCCGCTAAGGACACCATTTCCAAGACATATGACGGCAATTTCCGCGACATTTTCCAAAATATTTTCCATGCCGAATACGCCGAAAAGTTCCAAAAAGCGGGCATTTCCTACTTCTACACCCTGATTGACGATGCGGTAGCAAGAGTGGTTCGCTCGGAAGGCGGTTACATTTGGGCCTGCAAGAATTATGACGGCGATGTGATGAGCGATATGGTGGCAACCGCCTATGGCTCTTTAGCGATGATGGCTTCCGTGCTGGTGTCCCCCGAGGGGAATTTTGAGTACGAAGCCGCCCACGGCACGGTGCAACGCCACTATTATAAGCACCTCAAAGGCGAAGATACTTCTACCAATTCCGTGGCAACGATTTTCGCTTGGTCCGGCGCTCTGCGCAAGCGTGGCGAACTGGACAACCTGCCGGAACTGATGGCCTTTGCGGACAAACTGGAAAAAGCCACCATTGATACCATCGAAAGCGGCGTAATGACCGGCGACTTGTACGCCATGTCCACCCTAGAAAACAAAACCAAGGTCAACAGCGAAGACTTCCTGAAAGAAATCGCCAAAACCTTGAAAGCAGTATAAGAAAAGCCTCCCCAATTGAACTGCCCCGGCTTGTGCGAACAGCACAAACCCGGGCAGTTCATACATGGGGGAGACTTTTTTATTTCATAAATTTGTCGATGGCTTGGCAGAGGTCGTCGATGGCATCTTCGTCGCCGGCGGACACCGCGTCCACCATACAGTGACGCATATGGTCTTTGAGAATGACTTTTCCGGTGTTTTCTAAGGCAGAACGGACAGCCGCCAACTGCACCAAAACTTCCGAGCAATCATAACCCTCTTCCACCATCTTCTTTACCTTTTCCAAGTGCCCGATGGCACGCGCCAAGCGGTTGACTACCGCCTTTTGATTTTCGTGGACATGGCCGTGGGAATGGGCGATGCCGTGGGCGTGCATATATTCGTGGTTGTGTTCGTGTTGGTGCATAAAACGCCCTCCTTATCGGAATTTTCCTTTATCATACTCTAAAATCCAAGGATTTACAAGCCCCTAAGGGGGATATTCATTGACTATTATTCGATTTTTTGATATAATACGATGAAAAATGTTTGCTGGAGGAACTTCCTATGCGAATGAGAAGAATGAAAAATTTACTGCCCCGAATGGAGGCTTGCGGTGCCCTGCGCATTCAAAATCCCGAAACTTACAAGGGAAATTGGCTGTCTTTAAAACCCGATGCCACCGCCCTTTGGGTGGAAGTGGGTTGCGGAAAGGGTAAATTCACCGCCGAAACCGCACAAGCCAACCCCGATATTTTGCTCATTGCCGTGGAGCGTTGCCGAGAAGCCATGGTGGTGGCAATGGAAAAGGCCAAGGAAATGGGTCTTACCAATGTGTTTTACATTGATATGGATGTGGAAAAAATTGAGGAAATTTTCGGCTCTTTGGAAATTAACCGTCTGTTTATCAACTTCCCCGACCCGTGGCCTCGGAAGAAAAACGCCAAGCGCCGTCTGACCCATCGGAGTTTTTTGGATAAGTACTGCCGTGTGGTAGGCGGGGAAATCCACTATAAAACCGACAATGCCCCGCTGTTCGAGTTTTCCGTGGAAGAGTTTGAAGCCTGCGGTTTGGAAGTGAAAAACCTCACCCGCAACTTGCACGAACACGGCATCCAAGGCATTATGACCGGCTACGAGGAAAAATTCCACGCCCTCGGCACCCCCATTAACCGTTGCGAAGTGGTGTGCAAGCCCTTTGTTTTACCCAAAGAGGAGAAAAAGTCGGAGGAAATCCAATGAGTTACCCTATGGGACAATGTGAGGTGGCGGTGATTGGCGCCGGTCACGCCGGCATCGAGGCGGCGTTGGCGTCTGCCCGTTTGGGGGCGCACACCATCCTCTTTACCATCAACCTAGACACGGTGGGCAATATGCCCTGCAACCCCGCCATCGGCGGCACCGGCAAGGGTCACCTTGTGCGGGAATTGGATGCCTTGGGCGGGGAAATGGGCGTGGCCGCGGACAAAGCCTGCATCCAGTATCGAATGCTCAACCGTGGCAAAGGCCCTGCGGTTCACTCTTTGCGAGCCCAAGCCGACCGTCGGAAGTACCAGCAGGTGATGAAGCACACCTTGGAAAACCAAGAGAATTTGGAACTGAAGCAGGCGCAAATCGTGGAAATTCTTGTAGAAAACGGCTGTGTTTGCGGTGTCCGCACCCATTTGGGGGGCATTTATCAGGCCAAAGCCGTGGTGATTGCCACCGGCACATTCTTGGACAGTACCATTATTATCGGCGAAAGCGTCCAATCTTCCGGCCCCGACGGTATGCACCCGTCGCTAGGTTTGGCAGACAGTTTGAAAGCGCTGGGTCTGCCTTTGCGCCGTTTCAAAACCGGTACGCCCCCTCGTGTGAACCGTCGGAGCATTGATTTTTCCAAAATGGAAATCCAAGCCGGTGACGAAAAAACCGAGCCCTTTTCCTTCCGCACGGCGGGCAGACCGGAAAATTTGGCGCTGTGCTACCAAACCTACACCAATACCCAAACCCACGAAATTATCAAGGAAAATCTACACAGAAGCCCGATGTACGACGGCACGATTTCCGGCGTGGGTCCTCGGTACTGCCCCAGTATTGAGACGAAAATTGTCCGCTTTGCTGACAAAGAGCGTCATCAGTTATTCGTCGAGCCCTGCGGATTGGACACGGAAGAAATGTATATTCAGGGATTCTCTTCCTCGCTACCGGAAGATGTGCAAATCCAAATGCTTCGCACCATCCCCGGCTTAGAAAATGCGGAAATGATGCGCCCCGCCTACGCCATTGAGTACGAGTGCATCGACCCCACGGAACTGTTACCCACCTTGGAAACCAAGGCTGTGTCCGGCCTTTACGGTGCAGGACAGTTCAACGGCACTTCCGGCTATGAAGAGGCGGCGGTGCAGGGCTTGGTGGCAGGCGTGAATGCAGTGCGAAAAATGCGGGAACAATCCCCCTTTGTTCTCACCCGTGACACCAGTTATATCGGTACGCTCATTGACGATTTGGTGACCAAGGGAACCCAAGAGCCCTACCGAATTATGACCAGCCGTAGCGAGTATCGTCTGCTTCACCGGCAGGACAATGCGGACTTCCGCCTGACCCATATCGGCGCTCAAATCGGGCTTGTGCCCAAGGCGCAACTTGCTAAAGTGGAAGAAAAATACGCCCAAGTGGAAAAAGAACTTGCCCGCTTGGAAAGTTGCGGTGTGCCCGCATCCCCCGACCTCAACGCAATGCTGGCCGGCCGAGATTCCGCCCCCGTGGCAAGTTCGGCTCGCCTTGCCGACTTGCTTCGCAGACCCAAAGTGACTTATGCCGATTTGGCGCCTTTCGATAAGACCCGCCAAGACCTGCCCTTAGCGGTGACCGAAGCGGTGGAAATCCAAATCAAATATGCCGGCTACTTGGCACGGCAGGAAAAGCAGGTGGCGGATTTCAAGAAAGAGGAAAACCGCCTGCTGCCCCAAGATATTAACTATTTGGAAATTGCGGGTTTGCGGGTGGAAGCCAGAGAAAAACTGCAGGAAATCCGCCCCTTGTCCATTGGGCAGGCAGGCCGTATTTCCGGTGTCAGCCCCGCCGACATCGCTGTGCTTCTTATCTATTTGGAACAGAATAAATAGCATCCTAAACGGCCCCCTTGTGTAAAGGGGGCTGTCACCGCAGGTACCGGGGGATTGACAATCCCTCCGTCTTTTGCTACGCAAAAGCCACCTCCTTTTGCACAAGGGAGGTGTGTGCACAAAAAGACACCTCTGGGCATAAACTGCCTAGAGGTGTTTTTTATGTCTATCGTCAACACAGACCGGCCGATTACTTCGGAAAGTTGTTACCAAATGGTTTTGGATTTGGTATCAAAATACCCCATTTTACGCAGTGAGATTTTGGCAACCACCGTCTTTCAGCGCCCAATTCCCACCCTTGTCATCGGGTCGGGCAAACGAAAAGTCCTCTACACCGCCAGCCACCACGCCAACGAGTGGATTACATCCCTCATCCTTTTAAAATTTTGTGAAGATTTTGCCCAGGCAATTACGGAAAAAACCACGATTTTCGGGGTGGACGCAGAAAAATTGGCGGAAGAAGCCACCCTTTACCTCGTGCCCATGGTAGACCCCGACGGGGTGGACTTGGTGGTGGGGGCAATTGCGCAGGGGGATATCCAATTTGAATTGGCTCGGCGAATTGCTGAGGATTACCCCGAAATTCCCTTCCCTTCAGGGTGGAAAGCCAACCTTTTGGGGGTGGATTTAAATTTGCAGTACCCTGCCGGTTGGTTGCAAGCCCGAGAAATTAAATTTTCCCAAGGCTATACCACCCCCGCCCCTCGGGACTATGTGGGCAGAGCCCCCCTCAATCAGGTGGAAACGAAGGCACTTGCCGAGTACACGGAATTTTTAGACCCCGATTTGGTGCTGGCGTTCCATAGCCAAGGCAAAGAGATTTACTGGCAGTTTGAAGATGTGTTCGTGGCGGGGGCGCGGGAACTGGCAGAGGAATTTGCCAGAGTCAGCGGTTACACCGTGTCCGACACCCCCTACAATTCCGCCTTTGCCGGCTACAAGGATTGGTTTATCAAATTCTTCCGTCGCCCGGGGTTTACCATCGAGGTCGGGCAGGGGGAAAATCCCTTACCCCTTTCCCAGTTTCCGGAAATTTATCAGGATAATCTGGGAATTTTGGTGACAGCCACCATGGGTTTGTGATATACTAAGCCCGAGGTGATACAAATGCTGAACACAACCTTGTGCTACATTACCCGTGGGGACGAAGTTTTGATGCTTCATCGGGTGAAAAAGCAGAACGATATCAACAAAGACAAATGGATTGGCATTGGGGGCAAATTCGAGGAAAACGAAAGTCCCGATCAGTGCCTTTTGCGAGAAGTCAAGGAAGAAACCGGCTTGACCCTGACTTCCTACCGCCTGCGGGGCATCGTGACATTTTTAAACGATTGCTGTGAGGGGGAATATATGTACCTCTTCACTGCCGATGGCTTTGCAGGGGATTTAAAAACCTGCGACGAGGGGGACTTGCAGTGGGTGAAAAAAGATTTTCTCTACAGCCTGCCTATGTGGGAAGGGGATAAAATCTTCTTGGATTTGTTATGGCAAGACGCCCCCTTTTTCCTGCTCACCTTGAACTATTCCGGCGATAAACTCCTCTCCGCCACCCTAAACGGCAAAATAATAAAGCAATGAAAACTGTGGCGTTGCGCGGGCGACCTTTGGTCGCCCGTGAAATGGATTAATTTACCCCTTATTGCTTCCAAGGGGGATGGTAGGAAGCACAGATTGGACGAAAAACCCCTCCGGCGCACACAAAGTACTGCCGGAGGGGTTTTTTGTTCAAAGCATAAAATAACAACCTTTTATGCGGTCTGTGGTTTCTGACGCCCCCGCATTATATGGTTTCGTCTGTTATTGTTTGCATCGCTTTTTCCAAGGACATTCCCCTGGCAACCGCCTCTTTGCGGGCGGCATTGACGGCGCTGATTTGCTTCATCCGCGGGCCCGTGAGACTGTAGCCCTTCATGGCAATCAGGGTAACAATCCAAGCCACCATGGGAATTCCGCAGAATAGGGCAATCACTACATAATTCATTCCTGCTGTGTAGGGGGTGACTTTGGTGGGCAGTTGGGAAAGACCGATAAAGCCTACCGCCAAACCCACCACCGTGCCTGCCAAACTGGACACCAACTTATCCACCAAGGAAAACAGCGTGCCCATAATGCCGGGGATGAACTTGCCGGACTTGTAAGTTTCATAGTCGGCGCAATCGGCAACCATGGGAATGGGCATATCTGCCGTGGCGTAGTAGGCACCGTAACCCACACCGAAAAATAGGACAAACAGCACCGTATACAAATTGAGATTGGAAAAACTCAGTTGCAAAGCGGGGTTATTGGGTTGCCACAAAAGAAGCAGTACCAGCACCCCCACATAGCACACAAGCGCCACCGCCACATAGGTCATCAGGGACCGCTTCTGACCGTGCTTTTGGGAGGTGCGCACCGTCAGGGCAAAAAACGGCACGGCAAACACATATCCCACGATCATCATAGGCAGATACAAACTGTCGTAAGCGCCCATCATACAAGCGTACAGCATAATCAGCACCGTCATATTGGTGGCAACGGACAGCGCCAGTTTGCAACCGCCACCGGCAATCATCAGCCGTTGCAAGGGCTTGTTGCCTTTGACAATTTCCACATACTCGGAAAGTTTCACCTTTTGGGGCTCGTTTCCACCGATGCCAAAGTACTTGCTGTTGTCCTTTTCCCAAATGCCGATAATTGCCAAAACGGTGAGCAGAACCGACACGCCGATGCCAATGGGGGTCATCGCCGCGTACCAAGTGGCGTTGTAGTCCCCAAACATAGCGTCCCCCGCCAAAATCGGGGCAAGACCTTGCATCACACCCATACCTGCCAAAGAACCTACTGTATTAAATACAGTAAATAAGGGGCGTTGCTTGGGGTCGTCTGTCAGCACCGGCTGGGCGGCGCGGGTGACAGAGGTTTGGAAGGTGTAGCCAATGACCCACACCGCATACAGCGCAACAAACAGCGCGTATTTTGCCCAAGTGACCTGCACCATAGGGGTAAACACATACAGCAGAACTACTGCCACCGCCATAATCAAATTGCCGATGACCATAAAGGGACGGAATTTGCCAAATCTGCCGTTGGTTCTGTCCATCAGCGCGCCGATAATAGGGTCGGTGATGGCGTCAAACACACGCATGGCCGTGACCATCACCGTGGCAAAGGCCATACTAAGCCCCAGCACCACATTGCCGAAGTTGGCAATGTAACTTAAAATTAACACGAAATACACATTGGTTGCGCCGTTGTTCATGGGAAACAGCGCCAATTGATAAAATTTCGCCCGATTGCGTTGTTTGTTTTCCATAGTTAACCTACCCAGTTACCGCCACCGGCGGTTTTTTTGTTTAATTTGTAAGCGGGATTTGACCTTTTGACTTTCTCAAAAAACGCACTGTCGGACACATCCCTTGCCACCGCTTTGACTTCCGTCTTGCCGTCCCAAGGGACTTGGAAAGTAAAGATTTTATTTGCCCTTTGGGTATGGAATTTCTTGCCGTTTACCCATAAGGTAACTTCTTCGCAGTTGGAATAGACCTTGATTTTCAAGGTTTTTTCTGTCCGTTGGGCAAAGCCCTTCGAGCAGATATGCACCATGGGCGCATCTGTCCACCACGCCTGATACAGAAAAAAACTGTCCTTTTTGGTTTTGCGGTCAAATGTCACAAGACCCTTGTGGTTCATACCCGCTTCGCCCCCTTGATTTCTGGCGTCGGCGGCAAAGTCGAACATATTCCAAACATGGTTTGCCCACATAAAGGAGCGTTTGTCAAAGCACTTGAGCAAATACTCGTGGTAAATTGCCTGATATTCTTCCGAGTGATCCCCACGGCGGGGGTGGGCAGAGTGCAAATTGGGCATACCCTCACAGCCGTACTCGGAAAAGCCTAAGCACCGATTTGGGTAGCATAAGTGGAAGAAATCAATCCATAAATCATTAAGGAACAGCCCCGGCACATACCAGCCCAAATACAAATTCCAACTGACCAAATCTGACAGATGTGCGACTTTATTGAAAGGCCCGCACATGGCATAGCAAGCCAGCACCGTGGGACGGCTGGGGTCAAGGGAATGGACCAAATCGTTGAGAACCCGATGGTTGTCCAGCATATCCTTGTTGTCTTTGGTGGAAATGGTAATCTCGTTACTCAGCCCCCACACGCAAATGCTGGGGTGGTTGTAGTTTTGCACAATCAGTTCCGTCATTTGAGAAATCGTGTTGTCCCGCCCCTTGGGCAAATGCTCGGAAATATAGGGAATTTCCGCCCATATCACCATACCGTTTTCGTCGCACAAATCGTAAAAATACCGGTCGTGCTGATAGTGGGCAAGGCGAATGGTGTTGGCACCCATTTCTTTGATGAGAGCCATATCCTCGTCGTGATGATCTTTTGTAATGGCGTTGCCCAAGCCTTTCCGGTCTTGGTGGCGGGACACGCCGTGCAAGGGGTAGGACTTGCCATTTAAGAAGAAACCCTTTTGGGGATCAACGGAAAATTCCCGCACACCAAACCTAGTTGATACTTCGTCGGTTTTGATGTTATTCTCGAAAAGTTCTGCTCGGCAAGTGTATAAATAAGGGTCTTCCACGCCATTCCAAAGGTGGGGATTTTCGATTTTCAGGGCGCAATCCTTGCCGTTACCCGTGGCAACGGGACTTCCGGCACTATCCAAAAGGGAAATTTTTACATCTTCCCCAGTTGCCCAAGTCCGCACCCGCACCGTGCCGTCTGCCTTGGCGTCCACGGCAATACCGTTACCCCCAAAGTAATCTAAATCAAAGTGGTTTTTATTAACAATCAGCAAATTTACCTGCCGATAAATGCCCCCGTAAAAGGTAAAATCCGCCTTTTGGGGATAGACAAAATCGTTTTTGCCGTTGTCCGCTTCCACGGTCAGGCGGTTGTGTTCTTGCAAAAATTCCGTGATGTTGTAGCGGAATGTGGAATAGCCACCGTGATGGGTGGGGAAGGTGTGACCGTTGAGCGTCACGGTAGATGAGGAATTGACCCCCTCGAACTGCAAATACACCAACTGATTTTCCTTGTCAAAGGCGGGGCAGGGGAAGTCCTTTTCATAAATGCCCACCCCACGGCGGTAGTCATCCCCGCCGTCCTGACCGTCTAGGGCGTTCCAGGTGTGAGGTAAATTTACGGTGGAAACCGAACCGTCCAAATCCGTAAATTGCCAGTTATCCATCAAAGAAAGTATTTTTCTCATAAAATCCTCGTTTTTTGGTTGTTTCACAGTAGTTTTCCCCATTATACCAAAGAAATACCAAGAAAACAAGTGAACATAAAGTAAAATATAAAATGCAAAATGCAAAATTGCGGTATTGGCATTGCAGATGCCCCCTTTACACAAGGGGGGCTTATTGAAAAATTGTGCATCTTACATTCTGCATTTTGCATTGCCCGCAGGGCGAATTTATTCATAAAAAATCTATATTTTTTTCTTTTGTTGTGATATAATGGTTAAAAATATGCCCACAAGGAGATTGTTATGGGACTGATTACGAAAATCTTTGGAACTCGCTCTCAGCGGGAACTGAAAAAAATAGAACCTTTGGTGGAAAAAGTACTTTCTTTGGAAGAACCCTACAAGGCTCTGTCCGACGAAGCGCTGAAGGCAAAAACTGCCGAATTTAAGGAAAGACTTGCCAAAGGGGAGACTTTGGATGACCTGCTTCCCGAGGCCTTTGCTGCCATTCGGGAGGCATCCGACCGTGTGTTGGGTATGCGCCCCTACCCCGTGCAGGTGATCGGCGGTATCATCCTGCACCAAGGCAGAATTGCGGAAATGAAAACCGGCGAAGGTAAGACCTTGGTGGCGGTGTTGCCCTGCTACTTAAATGCCTTAACCGGTGAGGGTGTCCATGTGGTTACCGTCAACGATTACTTGGCCAAGCGTGACTCGGAATGGATGGGCAAAGTCCACCGTTTTATGGGTCTGACCGTGGGTCTGATTATCCCCAATATGACCTCCGATGAGCGTCGGGTGGCCTACAAAGCCGACATCACCTACTGCACCAATAACGAACTGGGTTTTGATTACCTCCGTGACAATATGGCCATCTACAAGCAGGAACTTGTCCAGCGTGGCCACGCCTTTGCCATCGTGGACGAGGTGGACTCTATCTTAATTGACGAGGCAAGAACCCCCCTGATTATCTCCGGCAAGGGTGAAGACTCCTCCAAACTTTACGAGATGGCGGATAGTTTCGTCGCCACTTTGCGCAAGCAGGTCTTTGCCAAAACCGATGAAAAAGAGGTGCAGGACCAGTACGATTGCGATTACATCGTAGACGAAAAATCCCGCTCTGTTTCCCTGACGGCCAACGGTATCGAAAAAGCCGAAAAATTCTTCGGGGTAGAAAACCTTGCCGATCCCGGCAATGCCACCCTTTCTCACCACATCAATCAGGCCATGAAGGCCCGTGGCATTATGAAAAAAGACATTGACTATGTGATCAAAGACGGAGAAATTATCATCGTCGACGAGTTCACCGGACGGTTGATGTACGGCCGTCGCTACAACGAAGGTCTGCACCAAGCCATTGAGGCCAAGGAGCGGGTCACCGTGGCGGGAGAGAGCAAAACCCTTGCCACCATCACCTTCCAAAACTTCTTCCGTCTGTACCACAAACTTTCCGGTATGACCGGTACTGCCCTGACCGAGCAGGAAGAATTTGCCGCCATTTACAATTTGGATGTGGTGGAAATTCCCACCAATAAGCCCGTTGTCCGTCAGGATTTGCCCGACGTGGTGTATAAAACCGAGGCAGGCAAGTTCCGCGCCATTATCCGCCAGGTTGCTGCCTGCCACGAAAAGGGTCAGCCGGTGCTGGTGGGTACGATTTCCATTGAAAAAAGTGAAATTCTAAGTAAACTTTTGAAAAAAGTGGGCATCCCTCACAATGTTCTAAACGCCAAATACCACGAGCAGGAAGCCCAAATCGTTGCCCAAGCGGGTAAGTTCGGCGCGGTGACCATCGCCACCAATATGGCAGGCCGTGGTACGGACATTATGCTGGGCGGTAACCCCGAATTTTTGGCAATGAGCCAACTGCGCAAAGAGGGCACAGCGGAAGAACTGCTGGCAGAAGCCAACGCATTTTCCGAAACCGACAATGATGAAATCTTGGCAGTGCGGGCGCGATATGATAATCTTCTGTCCCAATTTAAGGCAGAGATTGCCCAAGAGGCACAGCAGGTGCGTCAGGCGGGCGGTCTGTTCATTATCGGCACAGAGCGCCACGAAACCCGCCGAATTGATAACCAGTTGCGAGGCCGAAGCGGTCGTCAGGGTGACCCCGGCGAAAGCCGTTTCTATTTGTCGCTGCAGGACGATTTGATGCGTCTGTTTTCTTCCGACCGAATTATGGGTATGATGGACAGCCTTGGTTTGGACGAGGACACCCCCATCGATGCCAAAATTCTGTCCAATGCGGTGGAAAATGCCCAGCGCAGTGTGGAAAGCCGTCACTTCCAAGCCCGTAAAACCGTGCTGGAATATGACGATGTGATGAATACCCAGCGTAAAGTTATCTACGCCCAGCGCCAAAAAGTGCTAGACGGCGAAGAGTTGCGGGAGAATATGCTATCCATGCTTCGCAGTGTGGTGGAAACCGGCGTGATGGATGCCCTCAGCGAAAGCGGCGGCATCGTGGATGCCGAGTCGCTGGCGGTGCTGGATAGAAAACTAGGCGGTATTTACTTCCCAAAGGGCACTGTGCAGGCTGAAGATAATTCCTCTGCCGAGGATTTGACGCAGCAGGTCTATGATTTGGCCCTTGCCACCTATGAGAAGAAAGAGCAGGAAATCACCCCCGATATGATGCGGGAACTGGAACGTGTGGTAATGCTTCGGGTGGTGGACGAATACTGGATGGACAACATCGACGCCATGGACGATTTGAAGCAGGGCATCGGTCTGCGGGCATACGGTCAGCATGACCCCGTCATTGCCTACAAAGAGGAAGGCTATGAGATGTTCCAAGCAATGGTCAATGCCATTCGGGAAGAAACCATCCGCCGTCTGTTCTTGGTGCAAGTCCGTCCCCGCCAAGAGGTGAAGCGCCAAAAGGTGGCAAAAGAAACCTTTGCCGTGGGCACAGCGGACACCCAAGTGAAAAAGCAACCCGTCCGCGTCAAGGACAAGGTGGGTCCCAACGACCCCTGCCCCTGCGGTAGTGGCAAAAAATATAAGAAATGCTGTATGCACAAAGATAACGGTTAATTACGGGAGACTACAAGTCGCCGAAAAAGTAAGTAAGGAACACGCCAATGAAGACGGTACAAAAGGACAATCTCATATACCTATGTGCGCAACACATTGGTACGCCCCATTGTTTCACCACCCGCTACGGCGGTGTGAGCGAGGGACACCTTGCCTCGTTAAACATCGGCACCCACCGAGGGGATAAACCTGAAATTGTTGCGAAAAACTATGAAATTTTGGGAAATGCCCTGCATTTTGACCCCAAAAAACTGGTGCTGACCAAGCAGACCCATACCGATGTTGTCCGCCTTGTCACCGAGAAGGATTGGGGAACTGGTCTAAACGGCACAGAATTTGACCCCTGCGACGGCCTGATTACCAATACCCCGGGCACGGCTTTGGTGGCATTCACCGCCGATTGCACCCCCATTTTGCTTTGGGACAAAGTCACCGGCGCAGTGGGGGCTGTCCACGCCGGCTGGCGGGGCACAGCCATGGAAATCGGGGCAAAAGCCGTAAAAGCCATGGCAGAAGATTTTGGCGCAAAGCCGGAAAACATCTGCGCCTGCATTGGCCCGAATATCGGGCAGTGCTGTTTCCAAACGGATAAAGATGTGCCCCAAGCCATGGAAAATACCTTTGGCGAAAGGGCAAACGAGTATATCCGCACCCAAGGGGACAAATATTATGTAAACCTAAAAGCCCTCAACGCCCTATCCCTACAGCGGGCGGGGGTCACCCAAATCGAAATGAGTGGGGATTGCACCATGTGCAACCCCGAAACATATTGGTCCGCCCGCGTCCACGGAAATGACCGTGGCTCGCAAGGGGCAATTATCGTCTGTCAGGAGGTAGAAAAATGAAACGAATATTGGCATTTTTCCTTGCCTGCCTGCTCAGTGTCAGCCTTTTTTCCGGCTGTAACCAAGAGGAAAAACCCTACATCCCCACGGGGGGCGCCCTGACTTGGGATGAGGACTATACCGGCCCCCGACCCACCGAGGAGGAGCAGGTGTCCGACCAAGTTTTGAATTTGACGTTTTATGCCGAGCGGACCATGAACCCTTACAATTGCACGGACTATACCAATCGGGCGCTGTTCACTCTTTTGTACCAAAGCCTTTTCGCGGTGGACAGAAGTTATCAGCCCCAGCCCCAACTTTGCAAACAGTATTCCGTGTCCCAAGACTTGAAAACCTATGTGTTTTATATGGAAAACGCCACCTTTACCGATGGCTCGGTTTTGACGGCGCAAGATGTGTTGACCAGTTTGGAAACCGCCAAGGAAAGCGACTATTATTCGGGGCGTTTTCACCATGTGAAGTCCATGGCGCTGACCGCCGACGGGGGCTTGGAAATCAAACTTTCCGTGGACTATGAAAACCTGCCGCTACTTTTGGACATCCCCATTGTGAAAGCCTCTCAGGTCCAACTGGAAAGACCCTTGGGTACCGGCCCGTATTACTTGGACACCAATGGGGAATCGGCGGTGTTGCGTCGAAATACCGCGTGGTGGTGTAAAGCCGATATGGTGGTCACCGCCCCTGTCATCGCCCTAAGCGCGGCGAAAAATTCCACCGCCATTCGGGACGAATTTCAGTACGAAAACCTGAACACCCAGCGCAAAAACCTCAGTTTGGTTTGCACAGACCCCGGCTCGGACCACTATGACGATTACCGTTGTGACTATGAGTTGTGGGATATGGAAAACGGTCTGTTTGTGTACTTGGGTTGTAATATGGAAAGCCTAGTGTTTTCCGTTCCCGAGGTGCGGTCGGCTTTGACCTTTGCCATTGACCGAGACACCTTGGTGGAAAATTACTACCGTGGCTTTGCCCGTAGTGCCACCTTGCCTGCGTCCCCGCTGTTCCCCCATTACAGCCAAGTTTTGGCGGAAAAATACGCCTATGACGGTGGCGGAACATTCAAAAAAGCGGTGACCGATGCGGGACTTACCGGCAGTACCATTGTGCTTTTGGCAAACCAAGAGGACAGTTTGCGGTATCAGGTGGCAAAAGAGATTGCCAAAATGCTCACCGCCGCAGGCTTGACAGTGCAGATGCCGGAAGTCAAAACTGTCGCCTACAAAAAGGCGTTGCAACGGAAAGAATACGATTTGTATTTGGGACAGACCAAACTATCCCCCAATATGGATTTGACGGGATTTTTCGGCAATAAGGGTAGCCTGAATTACGGAAAAATCAGCGATATTACCCTCTATAACCTCTGCACCCTTGCCCTTGCCAACCACGGTAACTACTATTCTTTGCACAAGGGCGTAATGGACGACGGCAGAATTTGCCCCATCCTCTTCCGCAGTTACGCGGTGTATGCCGAGCGCGGACTGCTCACTGGCCTGACCCCCGCCCGAGACAGCGTGTTTTTCTATAACTTGGGCAAAACCATGGAAAGCGCCCTCATTAAAAATTGAGAATTGACAATGGACAATTCCTATCGCACCAAGCCTTCCTCTTGAGGGGAAGGTGCCAAAAAGCGAAGATTTTTGGCGGATGAGGTGCTTACCGTGCCGATTGCGCTTGCAAAAAAAGCAGGATTATAGTATAATAACCAAATCTTAAATAACGGAAGGATCTTACCTATGAAACGAATTTTAGCACTTGTTTTGTTGCTGTGTTTGGCGCTGTCCGCCTGCACCCCCAATCAGGGCGGCGAAGTGACCACCAACCAAACTGAAAATGGCACCACGGTGGAAACCACCGAGGAAACCACTGTAGAGACCACGGAAGAAGTGGTGATGTACCAGCACCCCCTCACCGGTGAATTTTCTTCGGAACTCTACACCGACCGTCCCACCGCAGTGGTCATCAATAATGTCAAAGCCTGCTTGCCCCAGTCCGGAATCAGCAGTGCAAATATGATTTACGAATTTGAGGTGGAAGGCAGTTCTACCCGTCTGTTGGCGATTTTCTCCGACTTCACCGGCGTGGAAAGCATCGGCCCTGTCCGCAGTGACCGTACATACTTCAAC
The DNA here is from genome assembly GCA_045647425.1 of Faecousia sp. Lineage (GTDB taxonomy): Bacteria > Bacillota > Clostridia > Oscillospirales > Oscillospiraceae > Faecousia. The sequence continues at coordinate 5,102 of JAZRMH010000018.1, read as the reverse complement.
AATATCTCTGCCGCCTATGACATCCCCGTGATTCACTGCGGCGGTAGCGACAAGGCTTTGGCTGGTATGTACGATGATACAAACAAACTTTCCGGTTGGGAGCATATCAACGAAAGTGCCAATCCCAAGTATTTCTACCGTGACGCATCCCGTAAGGGCAAATACAGACGGGAACACACTTTGTTTACCACCGGTGAAAAACTGATTGAGGCTTTGGCAGACAAGGGTATGAACACCGTGTATGAAACCGGCGTAAATTACGGTCTTGTGTTTATGGAAGAGCCCGTGCTTATGGGCGAGAGTGCGAACACCGTAACTGTGAAGTTCCGCGCCGGCAAGAACACCAAGTTGACCTATGATGAGCAGACCGGTGTTTACAAGGCTTATCAGTTAAATCAGGACCATATAGATGCCGGTACCGGCGAGCAAATGGCATACCGCAATGTGCTGGTACTGCAGGCAAGACAGTGGAACAGCGGTAAAAAGGCAAGAGCCTATTACGACCTGATTGGCGAGGGCGAAGGCTTCTTCGCTTGCGACGGACAGATGGTGCCGATTAAGTGGAGCCGTGAGGATGTCAACGGCATCTTTACCTACACCTTTGCCGACGGCACACCCCTGACGCTGGGCATCGGCAAGACCTATGTGGGCGTGATTTCCGACACCAAGGGTACGGTTACCTGCGAATAATTTATGAGAACCTTGCGGTCAACCGCAAGGTTCTTTTTTTGCCCCGCAAGAGACAGAAGGGTAGAGGCGGATAGGATTGTCGGAAAAATTGTGAATTTTTTATTTGCGGGGTAGAAGTATGGACTTATTTGTGTTATAATGTATCTAAGTATTACTATGGAGAGATATACTATGTTGGAACTTTTAGCGCCTGCAGGGTCTATGGAAGCCTTGCGCGCCGCGGTACAAAACGGCGCAAATGCGGTCTACTTGGGCTGCGGACAATTTAATGCGCGGCAAGGCGCCAAGAATTTCACCCTGCAGGATTTAACCGAGGCGGTGAAATATTGCCATGTCCGCGGGGTCGCGGTTCACTTGGCGATGAATACCTTGGTGTCGGATAAGGAAACGGCGGAAGCCACCGAGTTGGTTCGGCAGGCGGCACTGGCGGATGTGGATGCCTTTATTGTGCAGGATTTTGGCGTTTTGCGCCTTTGCAAGCAGATTGCCCCTCACATTCCCATCCACGGCTCTACCCAAATGACGGTGCATAACCTTTCCGGCGTGTTGCTTTGCGCCGCTTGGGGTATATCCCGGGTGGTGCTCAGCCGAGAACTCAGCCGTGAGGAAATCCGGTATATCACCGCCAAATCCCCTATTGAAATTGAAGTCTTCGGACACGGCGCGCTGTGTATGGGCTATTCCGGACAGTGCTATCTGTCTGCCGCCATCGGCGGTCGCTCCGGCAACCGTGGCCGTTGCGCCCAGCCCTGCCGGCAAAGTTACGGCTATGGCCGTCACGAGGACAAATACCCTTTGAGTTTGAAGGACAATTGCCTTGTCCACAACCTGAAGGCTTTGGAAGAAATGGGCGTGGCATCGTTAAAAATCGAGGGTCGTATGAAGCGGCCGGAGTATGTGGCGGCGGTGACCGGTGTGTACCGGCAGGCGTTGGATACCGGCGCGGTGACCCGGGATATGATGCGGACCCTTTATAATGCCTTTAACCGTCAGGGTTTTACCGACGGCTACTATACCGGCAACATCGGGCCGGATATGTTCGGCACACGGCAGGAAAACCAAGAGGATAACGCTTGGTATCGGGAAATTCGGAAGACTTATGAGGCAGGGGAAAACCCCTTGGTGCCCATTACTTTTTCCGCCCATATCACCGCCGGCAGAAGCAGTTTGACCGTCACCGACCCCGCCGGCAGAAGTTGTACCGTGGAAGGCCCTGCGCCGGAGCAGGCCCGTATGGCGGAACTGACGGAAGATGTGCTGTCCGCCCGCCTGCGTAAAACCGGCGGCACACCCTACTATGTGACGAAAGTGGATTGCCACATCACCCCCGGGGTGACCCTTTCCGCCGCGGTGATTAACCAGTTGCGTCGGGAAGTACTCAATGTGCTTACCGCTCAGCGGGCCCGTCGGGAAGTGAAGCATTTGGGACGTCCCACCGCCATTGTCCGTATGCCCGGCAACCGCCGTCATCCGGAACTGACGGTGCAAGTCACTTCCCGAGAGCAGATTACCGGACGGCTTCTAAAAATGCAACCTGCGGTTTTGTATGTGCCAATCCACATTTTGCTGGAAAATTTGGAATTTACCCACGAACTGCACAATCGGGTGCGTGTGTGCGCCGTGCTTCCGAAAATCGTCCACGACGGGCAGATGGAAGACCTGAAGCAGGGAATGCTGGCGGTGCGCAGAGCCGGAGTGGGGGAAGTGCTGATTGGAAATCTGAGCCTTTTGCTTCCGGCAAGGGATTGCCGAATGGATGTCCGGGGGGACACCAGTTTGAATTTGTACAGTTCCGTGGCGATGAATGTGGCTCGGGAATTGGAAATGATTTCCGCCACAGTGAGCGCAGAGATGACCCTGCCCCAAATTCGGGATGTGAGCAAGGCGGTGCCGGCAGAAATGCTGTGCTACGGCAGAATGCCCCTGATGGTCACAGAAAACTGCCTCATTCGGGGCAAGAGCAGAGGTTTGGTCTGTCAATATGGAATAGGTGGCGGTTGTGATTATCGCCCCGGTGCGCTGAAACTCACCGATAAAACCGGCGCGGAATTCCCCATTTTGAAAGACGGCAACAGTTGCCGCAGTGTGTTGCACAACGGCAAGAAACTGAATTTATTAGATAGACAGAACGACCTTTCCCGCTTGGGTCTGTGGGCGACCCGCTTGTATTTCACCACGGAAAATCCCCGAGAGGTGGATATGGTTTTGCAATCTTACTTATCGCCGGTCACCTTTGACCCCGGTGCATGTACCAGAGGACTTTATTTACGAGGAGTGGAATAATGAACTTAGTTTTAGCCTCCCAATCCCCCAGACGGCGGGAATTGATGGAACTTATGAATATCCCCTTTACCGTCCGCGTGGCGGAGGCAGACGAGACACTTCTTCCCGGTCTTTCTGCCAAAGAGCAGGTCAAACGCCTGAGCCGATTGAAGGCCGAGGCGGTGGCAAAGCCGGATGAAATTACGGTGGGGGCAGATACCATTGTGGTGGCAGGACGGCGGATTTTGGGCAAGCCGAAAAATCCTCGCCATGCAGAGAAAATGCTCAAAGCCCTATCCGGAAAAACCCACAAAGTCATTACCGGCGTGACGGTGGTGTACCCCGGCGGCAGTATCAGTTTTGCCAAGGAAACCCTTGTGACCTTCCGCAAACTGACGGAAAAAGAAATCCGCGCCTACATCGCCACCGGCGAACCCATGGACAAAGCCGGCAGTTACGGAATCCAAGGCGGCGGCGCAAAATTTGTAGAGGGCATCTGCGGGGACTATTTCAATGTGGTGGGTCTGCCGGTGTGCGCCCTCGGTCAAATCCTTGACGAACTGATGGAGGAAACTCAATGAAGCATTTCTTCTCTACCCGAGTTCGGGTGGTTTTGATTGTGGCAGTGCTGTTGGCGCTGATATTGGCGGTGGTGAGCAACCTCACCGGACTTTCCCTGCCGGAAATGGTGGTCAAGGGCGTCCTCACCCCCATTCGCACCGGCGCAAGCCAGTTGATTGACCAAGCCGAAAGGCTCTATAACTATATGTTCCACTACGAGTCTTTGGTGGCAGAAAATGAGTCGTTGAAAGAGGAAATCGCCCGCTTGGAAGAAGCGGCGCGGAACGCCGACGCCCTGACCCGCGAAAACGACAATTTGCGAGCAATGCTGGACTTGAAACAAGACCAAGAGAGTTTTGAACTGGTGGACAGTTATATCATTTCCCGCAGTTCCCAAGAGTGGTCCAGCACCTTCACCATCAACCGTGGCAGTAACGCAGGCATTGCCGCAGGTATGTGTGTCATCACCGCCCATAACGAGGTGGTGGGCTTGGTGGGGGAAGTGGGACCCAACTACGCCGAAGTGAAAACCGTGCTGGACAGTTCCTTGGAAATCGGCGCGAAAATCGCCTCTTCCGGCTATAACGGCATGGTGCAGGGCGGTTACGCCACCGGTTTGGCCGGACTTCTGCGTATGGATTACCTGCCCAGCAACTCGGTTATCCGCAATAACGACCAAGTGGTTACCACCGGTTCTACCGTCTACCCCCGCAACCTGATTATCGGCTATGTGGTGGATGCGGACTTTGACGATACCGGTGTGGCCAAGTACGCCCTTTTAGAGCCTGCCGCCAATGTAGGCGCGCTGGAGCAGGTCTTTGTGGTCACCGCGTATACGGTGGGTTAAGCTGAGGGGAGCCGAACCCCGATAGGTTTTCACAGGCCGATTTCCGCCAAAACTGCGTAAAATTCCTTGAAAATACCAACTGGTATTTCCTGCGTGATTTTACTTGCCTTGTCAAAAATCTGCTCTGTGAAAACGGCACAGCACCCCACAGCGAGGATTTTCGCTTTGGATTTTTGCGCAGATGACGCAGCCTTGCTGGCGCAAGGCAAGGAAGATAAGGAAAAATACAAACGAAAGAACTGCTGTGGGGCTAGCGGTGTTCGACTCCCCTCAGCTTAGCCGCTGTCCGCCGCAGACGATTTAATCAGCGTTTCCCAAAGGGGTGAATGGGTGAAGGAAGTTTTGCATAATGAAACTTATGTCAAAGGTGTGACAGAGGACATTTGGTTAAATTACTTTAACCGGTATCTGTTTGAATGCGGCACAATCTCCGAAAAAGAATATAAGAAAATGACGGAAAAAATCGCCATTAGAAAAGCAAAGCTTTCTCACGAAAGGACCGCTTTATAATGGCGATCTTTCTCTTATTCTTACACTGCAATTTGCAAAATCAGTTCATTTTTACCATTTGCTTTTATAGTGCAATCACCATATAATAGCTTCCGAAGATAATGATATAACCAACTTTAACGAGGATAACCATATGGACATATTAAATATTCGCGCTATGCTGCGCACCAAATCAATCTACGATATTCCACTGCGGGTAACATATTACGCCCGTGTGTCTTCTGACTCTGAT
>JAZRMH010000017.1:0-1080 GCA_045647425.1 Faecousia sp. | reverse complement strand
GATGAAACATATTATTACCGACGCTATTCTTGCGGAAATAAACCGTAAATAAGAAGGAGAATATGTATAAAAGTCCCTCCTTTGGGGCATCATGTCTTTTAAAGGAGGTGCAATTATGAAAGTTCGGGAGATAATGACCAGTCCTGCCATTCGTATCAGCCCCCAAGCTACCGTGGAGGCGGCAGCCCGTACGCTTACACATTATAATATAGGAATATTGCCGGTGTGTACCGACGATGGAACCCTGTGTGGACTGGTGACGGACCGGGATTTGGTCACGCGGTGTATGGCATCCGGCAGAATGTCGTCCAAAACCACAGTACAGGAAGTGATGACCGGGCGCATTACTGCCATTTCACCGGATATGTCCGCCTATGCCGCGGCACAACTGATGGGCAGTCAACAAATCCGCCGATTGCCCGTTGTGGAGCGCGGAAAGCTCACCGGAATGGTCAGCTTGGGAGACTTGGCAAAACAGGCAGAAATGGCCTCGGATGCGGCCGATGCTTTGGTGGAAATCACCAGTAATCCCATGGGTTTTGAGGGTTAGAACACCCCTGTAAAAAAAGTTCAAATTTTTTGAAAAAAAGTATTGACAAACCTATATCAAAGTGGTATTATAGGCAAGCTGTCCGGTGAACGGCATGTGCCCGGAGGACGGCAATAATGTACCTTGTAAATTGAATAACGCAAAGACGAACTATAACACCTTGGACAAATGATAAATGGATTTGTTTAAGAATCGATGTAAAAATCGAATTAACAGCCAACGAAAATTCTTGAGTAAAATTTGCTAGAACAAATTTATTCAGAAACTTGATTTGAGGCTCGAAAGAGCTTTAGATACAATTTTTTGAGAGTTTGATCCTGGCTCAGGACGAACGCTGGCGGCGTGCCTAACACATGCAAGTCGAACGGGGTGATTCCTTCGGGGAACACTTAGTGGCGAACGGGTGAGTAACGCGTGAGAAACCTGCCTTTCAGTGGGGGACAACAGTTGGAAACGACTGCTAATACCGCATAATGTATTTTAGGGGCATCCCTTGAATACCAAAGCTTTATGTGCTGAAAGATGGTCTC
>JAZRMH010000016.1:0-2279 GCA_045647425.1 Faecousia sp. | reverse complement strand
TACGACTTTGACCTTGAATATAGCCTTATGGATTGTGCCTTCTCCGATGAGAGGAGCATGCGCCATATCGGGAGCGAAGGTAATGATTTCGCCAGCCTCGGCAGAAACGGTTTCCTCAATCGGATCATCGAAGAAGATGATGTCATCGGCAAGATTCATCTCACCCACAGGCATAGTGCACTCCGAACGTGGCTTCACACCGTAAGTCTCTCCCTTTGAAAGAGGTACCTGGACATCAATATATACATCATGAGCCTCAAGCTTCGCCTGGTCCACAGACCTGAGTCCGGCATCAACAATGTTAACGAACAGATTTTCGCCGTCGATCATATGCCTGCCATTCGCAAGAGAATTAAGGTCATGTGTCCTGATATACTCGATCGCCTTGGCATAATTAGGGTTTGTCATCAGTTTCTCGTCCATAAAAAAATGCGGTTACAACAATTTATTTGCGCTAAGTTAAGAAAATTGACTTATCTTTGCAACCTCATCGCTCTGGTGGTGGAATAGGTAGACACGCGGGACTTAAAATCCCGTGGCCAGAAATGGCCGTACGGGTTCGATTCCCGTCCGGAGCACGAGGGACAGTTTTTAAAGATTGTCCCATTTTACAAAAGCCTGATAATAAGCACTTTGCTTTTATCAGGCTTTATTTTATGTTATTTGGTTTTGTCAAAAACCGCTTGTAAATTTGCTTGTAAATATACTTACAAGCGGTCCGAATATGCCAGTACAGTTCTACCTTTTCACTCGCCCGGACAAGCTCTGAAGTAAGGATAACAGTCGTATGAATCAGTCTTTCCTGCTGTCTATCCAGACCCAGAGTCTGTACATCAGCCATCCCCATACTAGGAAAAGACAAATATGTACCCATAAGGGCACAGAAGTCCTATATACTTGGTCATCTGCTATTTTCTCAAATCCGGGAATATCAGCATAATAATAGGCACCTGCACCAAAGTCATAGGCTTCGACCAGTCCCAGACGCAAAGTCATGATGACGATCGAGCATATCAGAACGGCCACAAAAATGATTCTTGTGACCGTTCTGAGTGTTTTGTCCCTGCGTGTCATTATTTGTAAAGCTCGAGTACTGGAATCTCAAAAAGTACTCCTGAGAGCAGGAGCCATACGGCAAGGAAGGTAAGTGCTATGTTGAACAGCTGTCCGACTATGTATAGCCATAACACCTTGCCCCCTTGGAGCTGCTTGATGATGTCACGGAAGTTTGTGTCGAGTCCGATGCTTGTGAATGCGAGGACGAAAGCCCAGTTCTTGTACTGGTCAAGTACTGAGTTGATGGCCTTGACTTCTGTTCCTCCGAAGACGGGCTGCATGATGAATGATGCAATGAGAGATGCTGCAAAGAATCCGAGAATGAACTTTGGGAAGCGAGTCCATATCTCGCCTGCACCTACCGTGCGTGTCTGAGTGTTGTCAACTCTTGTGGTAAAGAATACAGCTACGAAGAAGGCTATGAAGCCGATGAGGATGTTCTGTATGCTCTTCACAAGGACTGCTGCCTGCTCCCCTTCTGGACCGAGAGCGTTGCCTGCAAGCACTACTGCTCCTGTCGAATCGACAGTTCCACCGATGAGGGCGCCACCCATGAGAGGGCTCATTCCCACAGCCTTGATGATCATAGGCTCGAACACCATCATCAGGATGGTGAATATGATGGATATGGAGATGGCGATTCCGAGATCATCCTTCTTCGCTCCGGACGCCGCTCCTGTGGCAATCGCCGCACTGGTTCCGCAGACTGACGTCGCAGAGGCAACGGTGATTACAAGCGGCTTATTATCAATCTTCAGGACACGTGTTCCGAACCACCACATGAAAAGGATTACGATAGGGGTCACGACCCAGGCAATGCCAAGACCGTAGAGGCCGAATTTTGCGATATTGCTGAAAAGAACGCTGAATCCCATCACCACAAGGCCGGTCTTGATGTAGAACTCTGTACGGATGGCCGGACGAAGCCATTGGGGAACTCCTACCGTGTTGGATACGAGAAGTCCTACGATAAGCGCCCAGAATGCCCACTCAAGGTAGCGGTTGAGGGTGAATTCAGCGCTGATGAGCCTTACGACAATGGCCAATACGAAAAGGACTGCAAAGGCCGGAAGGAACTGCCGTGTCTTTTCTCCCTGAAGCTTAACTCCAGCGGTAAAAAGGAGGCCGAGAACAGCAAATGTACGGATCAGTTTGGTAAGAAATGCTCCAGAGAAGATATATGCCAAAGTTTTTGGTTCGGCTACATCTTCCCAAAGATGCCA
>JAZRMH010000015.1:0-8829 GCA_045647425.1 Faecousia sp. | reverse complement strand
CAAGACACCTATTTGCTCATCAAAAAATACAGCACCGAAACTATGATCCCACGGGCATTATATCAGGTGCTTTGGGAAATGAATGATTTTCACTGGTGGGTGATTGAGACAGAAGAAACTCCAATCCATGTTCTTCATCAGAAAATCACCACATTGGTAATTGAATTTAATTATTTCGTTGTCCGCGGCTGGACGAACGAACTGGACGTTCGATATCATATTGCCAAAATAGAGGGTGAAATATGAGCAAAATTGTTTTGTTAAACGAGTCCTGTGTTGACCAAACCGTAGACGCTATCGTGAACGCAGCCAATCCTCTTTTATGGCCTGGGGACGGAGTCTGTGGTGAAATATTCAGACGGGCTAACACGTTGGACTTAATCATATGTTGCAGTAAATATGATACGCCCTTGGAAGATGGATCTGCTGTACTGACTCCTGCTTGTCAGATCAAAAACGCTCAATATATTATTCATGCTGTTGGACCTGATTTTGGTGAAAAGCCCACTGCTTACAAAGAACTGTTTGCCGCTTACTATAATTCGTTGTGTGTTCTGAAAGAGTACAATTTACACAGTATCGCCTTCCCCTTGATCAGCTCTGGAATATATGGCGGTGACTTGGAAAACCCGGTAGCCGTGTCAACAAAACAATGCTGTCTGGCATATAAGAAATTCATATCCGATTATCCGGATTATCCGATTGAGGTAAGGGTTTGCGCCTACTCTTCTGAGTCCATGGCACAAGCAAAACCCATGTTTGACAATATAATAAAATGATAAAAATAGCAGCGGCAATTTTGTTTTTGCCGCTGCTATTTTTAATACTTATCATTTACGTTCAATGTAACAAACTTGAAGATTAGGATGTCTTCTCTTGGCTTCGTTGATAGCTTCAGTTTCACTCTTGGCAGAAATGGTCATCTCTACTCTTGCGTGAAATTTACCGCCCTGACCATTGTCATTCATCATTACTGTGTACTTATGTTCCATAATGTTTCCTCCTTAATTCATTAGTATGCTCTTCCATTATTTGAAAACTTTTTCACAGGTCACCACGGTGGTGTATTCACCGGCGTACTGCTCTCGAAACGTCTGCATTGCATGGCCGCGATCACCGGCTTCCACAAAAGCCACGCCTCGGACGCCGCCATTCATCACCTTAGGAATGTAAACAATTTTCCAAGTTTCCCACTTTCCGTAAAAGGCCATAGGGCTTGTCCTTTCTATCTATGGACAAAATCACAAACCACAGTAGCAATCGCTTCCGGGTCCATAGTTTCACTAATGCTCTCAGCTTCTTCACTTTCCAGAAGTCCAAAAACGATCTCCTTAGTGGTTTCGTTTCCTTCAAAGAAGCTATCCATCATCACCACGCAGATGCAGTCTTTTACAACACTTGAATCCTGTGTGCCACGATACTGATTCAGAATGTATTTGCTAATGCCATCGTCAAAAGACTCACAACTGTCATCGTCAACTATTGCGTTTAGCATTGCCTCATACTTCGATTTGACCTCGGCCAAAAGCTCCCCATAACACGCCTCACAGGCTGCCTTTATGTCAATGCCGTATGCAGATTTATAGTCTCGCGCCTTATATTCCTGGTATAACGATTTGCGATAATCCACCAGCTGTTTTTCGAGTTTCGTGCTCGGATGGTCGCTGTTAGACATGTTCATAGCCTCAACAGCCTTAGCCAAACGATCCTGGTCACAAGCCTCACCCAAAACAAGTTCAACATATTTTTTTGCTCTGCAGTTTCCGGCTGCAATTTCTTCCCCAAACCAACCACGAGACATACGCATATCGTAAATAATATCATAGTATTTCTTTACAATTTCATCCTGTAAAGGATCCCCCGCATCCGAAGATGTGTTCATAATGTTTTTTAGCTTATCAAACAATCCCATAGTTTATCAACCTCTCTAATTTATTTATAACCAGGCGCTCGGAGTATCTGGTTATAGTTTTATTAAGTAATAGTATAGCATTATAAGACTAATAAGTCAATCTTATAGAAATAATAAAATCAATTTCTCTATGTTACTATATTCTTATAAGACTAATTGGGGAGTCGTAATATGGATGTTGGTAAAAGACTAATTGAAATGAGAGACCGATGTTGGCTAACACAAAATGGGTTGGCTGAACGTGCCGGTGTATCCCAGACCCATTTGCGTAGGGTTGAACTCGGTCAGGCAGATATCACGGTAGGGCATTTGCAACTGTTGTGTGATGCTATGGGCATTACACTTCAGGAATTCTTTAATACAGAAGAACGACATGACGACGAACTGTCTATCGCACTTTCTAAACTCACACCGAAACAGAAGAAACTTTTAATCGCCTTCATTGAGAGCCTGTAAGGATATTAAGCACTCTGCGCCTTCAATTCTCTCTTATACTTGTAGTAAGAATTTCTTGAAATCTTACAGAGTATCATGACTTCCGTATCACTAAGCATGCCGCCGAAATCGATGGCATGCTTTTTTATTATTTCTTTACACTTAACGGACTTTTCTGTTATCAATGTTGTTCCTTTGGAAAGACCGATTTGGGTTCCGTTCTTCCGGCTCTCCCGCATACCCTGACTAATTCGGGTATGAAGATCCTGAACCTCCTTTTCCGACTGAGCAAAGGCTGCCTTGATCTGTTCCTCGGCCAGAGACATAAGAAGATTGTTTATCAGTGTGACGTTACCCCTGAAATAATCATCCACTGCCGTGTTGCCTGTCTGCACTGAGATTTCCAATAGATTATTCTTGGTTGAGTCAAAAACAGATGTGTTGATCAGTGGCTCATTGATAAACTCCAGGTGTATACCTGCTTCATAGAGTTTCTTGTAATCCTTGAAGCCTTCTTCTGCATTTCTGGACATTCTGGACACACTGTCAAATACAATGGTGTCTCCTGGAATAAGTTGTTTCATAAGCCTATCCCAATGGGGCCGGTTTTGAGTAGTGCCGGTGTAAAACTCTTTCATGATTACTGCTGCCGGATATAGTTCTTTAATGTTAGTCACCTGCCTGGTGATCCGTTGGTGTTTAGTGCTGACTCTGCAATATCCGTAGATCATAAACGCACCCCCATAGTATTGAAAGTAACTTTACTCAGTTTTGATATTTACATTATGTCGTGTTTGGGTCCGTTTGTAAGCCCCCTTTAATACAATTTTCTCAAGCATTCTTTCAATACTGCTATATATGAAAACTCCCGGAGCTGGTCGTCAGCTCCGGGTTGTGTTATTTTCTGCACAATGTAAAATTTGAAAAAATTTCTCGTATAGTATATTGAAAGGATAAGTAGATCATTATTAAAATAAAATCTAACATCTACTTAAATTACAAATGAAAAGCAAATTAGATAAGATGTTTGAAAACGATTTTCTTCGTCTCCCTCGCCCCTTTATTAGAATGTTCAATCTTAATACAGCTGTTCTATTATCTGAAATCTACTCAGAATACACATACTGGAAAAGTCAAGATAAACTCGAAAAGGGCGGTTGGTTCTTCAGTACTGTAGAAAATATGTACTGTAATACAGGTCTAAGTAAACATCAACAATTAGTCGCGTGTAAAGAATTGATATCATACGGAATCATTCAAGTTCAATATCGAGGGCTCCCGAAAAAACGATATTTCAAATTCAATTCAACAACATTCAATCAGTTATATTCAGATTTTCAATCATATTTATTTCAATCGTGTCGTAACAACGAAATCGCTATGTCAGAAGAAAACAGTAATACATTAAACTTTGTCGCTTCGTTTTAAACAAACATAGTATATTTGCCCGCGCTCAGCGCGGGCTATATTCATTTGTGGGGGTAAGTATATATGGTCAGTCGGCAAATTTGGGAGGGGCTACGGGGGATTTTTTGAATATCATTGGTTCAAATATTTAATATAAATAATAATAAGTAATAATAATAAAAATAAGAATTATATATTAAAATCTTTTTCAAAGATTTTAATATCAGAGTTTAGAGACAGTTATTTCTTGAGTAAATAAATGAAAATAAATGAATTGTTCAAAAATTGAACAATTGGCTGGGGGACTGAGTAACAAAAAGAGACTGCTTGATGCAGCAGTCTTGCGTCTGGTTATAGATAGTATTCTGTCAGCTGTCAGTTTCATTCATTTAATTTAGCAAAAAAATCGTACACACGTGGTTAATACGTGTGTACGACAGAAATTAAGATAAGAGAATGTTGGTGATGTTTTCAAATGTTTGATTTTGGTTAATGAGGTCGATAGTTTTTAGAATGGTGGGGTATCTTGTTTCAAAGACGGATTCTTCGATGGATTGAATTAAGAAGGATTTAAAGATTTCTGGATTTCTAATTGAAGGGTATTGATAGTAGGATTTTATGAAGTTGGTGTGATCTTCTTCGGTCATGAAGAACAGACAAGCACAATTGAGATAAAAAATAATGTGGAAGAATGTAGAAAGTTTTTGGGGAGAGAGTGTGTTGATTTCGAATTGAATTGTGTTCATGTAGTTTGATTTCAGATTTTTCATAGTAGTTATCACTTTCTGTAATAATATATTTCAACAAAATGTTGATATGATAACATACAGTAAAAAGAATCAGAATTTTGCATATTCTCAAAAAAATTCAGCAACAAAATCTTTGCTGCTGAATTCTGACTTAAAGGCTTACAAATCAGTTAATATATTATATAGTGCGCTCTATATCTGAATACTTTGGAATCAATACCAGCTACCGCCGAACACATCGACATTAGCATAGTAGTTTCGGACTATTTCATCTACTGTGAACTTCTTTTTGATTAGAACAGCAGCAGTTAGTAGGCTCATATGATCATAAGCATATTTGACCACATTATCTATCAATTGTTTCCTAAACTTTTTATCTTCATTGACCTTAAAAGGGTTATTGTCAAAGGTCTCAAGGAATTCTTCAAACTTGTCCACGGCAATCATATTCCCGTGCTGATGATTCATCTTGTAGAAGAACATGAAGAACTCGTGCAGACCGTCTTCACTTAGACCCTCCAGTTCCTTTATTAATGTTTCTGTGACTTTATTAATTTTGTTAATAGTGTTTTCTTTATTCTCCATAACGGCTCCACTTTCTATTTCAAATTATATTAAACAACGAAAGAGCGCAAACTATTGTTGTTCATATAATTTAGCAGATATTGAGCGCTTACGAATGAGCAAAAACGCGATATGATATGTACAGTTACATTAATGAGAGGTTGCTGCATTATGGGCAAAAAGAAATCAAATGGTGAAGGTTCTATTGTCAAACGGAAAGACGGCAGGTATATGGCTCGGTACACTATGGGTGACAAGCGATGTGCTATCTATGGTTCTACCTTTGAAGAAGTCCGGGTGCAGCTAACAGAAACACTTTCCAAAATCGATCAAGGAATTCACATTGCCCCCTCCGGTTACACTGTGTCCCAATGGCTTAGGGAATGGTTATTCACCTACGCCCTCCCAACAGTCAAACAATCTACATATATCTCTTATGAAAGCTATGTCCGGCTCCATCTGGAACCTGTACTTGGAACCAACAGACTAACGACCCTGACTGTTGAACTACTCCAACGGTTCTTCAATCAGAAGAAGCAATTCCTTTCTCCCAAGTCCCTCAGGAATATCTATAACATGTTACACAACTGTCTTGACCAAGCAGTCACCAACGGATACCTGTCACGCAATCCCCTGCAGGGCGTTAAGCTCCCCCAGGTCACCAAAAAGGAAATCCTTATTCTTACCCAAGAAGAACAAAATGCTCTCCATATGGCCGCCCAGGAGTCCCACACAATAGCCACATTTGGAATTATCTTTACTCTCAGTACCGGTATCAGAATGGGTGAAATGCTGGGCCTTCAATGGGGTGATGTGGATTACAGAAATCATACCATCCGGATAAGACGAACAGTTGGGCGTCTTCAAAAAGTAGATGAGTCTGGGAAACTGATCCCCAAAACTGCCGGTATTCCAACTACTGAGATCGTCGCCAGATCCCCTAAGTCAGTAACAGCGCAGCGGACGATCCCCCTATTCTCTCAAGTTTGGAATGACCTTATGACTTACTACAAAAAGCAACAAGCACTCCTCCAAGCACAAGGAATCCCCTTAACACCCACCACCCCCATATTCTCCACACCTTTTGGCCTTGTGTATGAACCCCGTACTTATGAAGATCTGTTCAAACGAACTTTGAGTGAAGCCGGAGTTCCTGATATTAACTTCCACGCACTACGGCACACCTTTGCCACCCGAGCCCTGGAAGCAGGTATGGATATCAAGGTTCTTTCCTCTATCTTAGGTCATGCACAAGCCTCAACAACACTTAACCTTTACGCCCACGCCCTGCCGGATCATAAGAGACAGAGTATGGAAAAAATGAGTTCCTTCTATGGTAGTGCATTAGATAACACAGGACAAAGTTCCTTTCTTTGACATTCAAGAATAACAACCCCATATAAGCAAAGAAGCACCGGATCTCTTTACGAAATCCGGTGCCTTAATTTTTGATATATCCTTGATATTAAACTGCCTCAGATAGAACAAGCACAGTCTACCACTATTTATGTTCTTTCTCTTTAATTTCCTTTTCCCAAACAGGAATACAGTATTTCTTAAAAAAGCCATCCACTTTTTGAGGTGCTACCGCCTGGCATAGAGCCTGTCCCGCCTTGGTATACACAACTTTTCCTATATTAAACCTATTCATGCCGTCAGGCAACTGATATTCTTCATCGAAATACCGAATCACCACCGGAGTTTCTTCAGATGTTATATACACTTCTGTTCCGATGCCAGAGAAATGAGTTTCAATTAATCCCACAGATTGGAGATTTATTAGATCATCATATGATACTCCAATATTTTTTCTAATGACCTCTGTTGAATCACCATTTATTATTGGCGCATACTCTCGTTTCCCACTTTCTTCTATATATACTGACGCTGATGCAACCGCCATAAAGGCTGTTGCCATATCTCTATCCATCTGTTCCATAATATGTAGTAAAGACCTAGGAATACTCCCCGGAATATTGCATTCATGTGCCAATATATTACCCCAAAGCATTTGAAATTCTTCAGTGGAAACTAATCGCGCCTTATCCATAAACTGTGTAAGCCAATCTTCATCTACCTCTTCTGGCTTTGCCATAGGCAACAAGGAGTGCATTGCAAACTCAAGCACATTTTGCTGATTGCAGTATTCTTTTATGCTCTTTTTGGCCAGGCTAATTAACGCAGCTTTTGTAAGAGGATCATGACTACTGTTCTGTATCTCTTGAATATATGTATTCACGGCAATTTTGCTTGGAGTTTGATGATTTGCAACCCAGCCAACAGCAGCTGAAACTTTATCTATTAAATTATTAGCAACATCAGCAAACCCATCCATATTAATTAAACTTTCCATAGAGCACCTCCATTGGTAGGTAATTCTTGCTATATTTACATTATATCAAGTGAGATTCTATTTTTCAACATGAAATGCCATCAATCACTTAATGCAATATTGCTCCCAAATAACAGTTAGCTACACAAAAACAACACCAATTCCGCCTCTGCGTTGGTGTCAAAATTGGTGTCAAACAAATTCCCCTGTATTCCATTTCACTATAAAAAGTCATAAAAACAAAGAAAAACCACGGCAAAAGCCGTGGTTTTTATGGTTGCGGAGGCAGGACTCGAACCTACGACCTCCGGGTTATGAGTGTTGCGACAAATACAAAATTTTACCTATGAGGAAAAAATCGACCCCCAAATGCTGCAAAAATGACTGTTTTTGAGATTTTGTTTTTCCTCATATCTTTTTTGACCTATAAAAGTGCTTTTTTGAAGTGCTACCAAGTGCTACTTGCGAGTTTCGCTCGCATTGGCAATTTGGGTTAGCAGTTCATCATCAAGGTCGTGGTAGTATTTGAACATTGTCTGCACAGAATGTCCCGTGACCTTGGCAAGGTCAAAGGGGGTTATGCCCTGCCGTAATGTGTGGTTGATAAACAGTTTCCGCAGAGAGTGCAATCCTCTCTTGGGGACACCTGCATTCTCACACATCATATGCAAAGCACGGAGCAGATTTCGCTGGTCGAGCATTGCACCCGTGGTAGTGCAGAAAATGAATGGGGAGCGAATTTCATTCTCCTTGCAGTATGCCAGTTGGTTCTCAACGGCATTTTGAGCAAATGCATTTAACGGGACTTTGCGAACACTCGCATCATTCTTCACATTGTCCACCAAGCGGAGTTCTGTGCTTTTGTCATCGTCTGTCAATGCTCGCACAATAGACTTATTGATGACAATGTATGCCGTGCCACTCTCTGTCAAATGATAGTCCGTTTTCTTGATTGCCAGTTCCTCTACACGGAGACCCGTTTCAGCAAGGAACATTATCGCAGGCAGATAATAGGACTTTTTGTTTTCGGGGTTGGAGACAATTGCCTCATACTCTGCAAAGGTCATCACATTTACCACTTGCCCGCTTGCTTTTGGTTTCTCTATGTCAAACCCGCTGAGGGGGTCTTCATAGATAAACCCCTGCTTCATTGCATATTTGACTACTTGTTTAAGGTCGGTATAGATATTGTATACCGTCTTTACGCTTGACCCATCCTTCCGCAGTTTAGTGAAATACCGTTTCAAGGTGGTCACATTCAATTTGTTTAACTGCTGATGACCAAGCAGTGGCAACAAGTGCTTATTGAAATTTTGAATGGTATTCTTTCGGGTGGTCTCGGAGATTTTGACACTTCCTTCCTTGACCGCCTCTTTCCATAGGTCAAAGCACTCTGCAAAGGTTATGTCCCTGCTTTTCATTGCCTTTTT
>JAZRMH010000014.1:0-5649 GCA_045647425.1 Faecousia sp. | reverse complement strand
GAGAGAGATGCCTTTGCGAGACGGCTTGAGAGATACTTACGGATCTCGAAGTCCTCTGCGATCTTCTCTGCGTAGTTACCACCTACCCAGTTAGAGTCCCAACCACGGGTGATACCGATTCTGTTGCTTATAGGATTAGTCTTCTGTCCCATGATTATGCCTCCTTAACTGCTGATGGTTTAACATCGAGGATAACAGTCACGTGGTTTGAACGCTTGCGGATACGTCCGGCACGACCCTGAGGGCAAGGTCGGATTCTCTTGAGCGTACGTCCCTCGTCAACCATGATAGTCTTGACGATAACGTTACCGTTCTCCAACTCCTTTACATTATCCTGGTTCTTAGCCTCCCAGTTTGCAACTGCGCTGCGGAGAAGCTTCTCCAGATCGATAGAAGCATGCTTCTTCGAGAATTTCAAAATATCAAGTGCACGGTTCACCTCAACACCGCGGATGATGTCTGCTACGAGACGCATCTTACGTGGAGATGTAGGTACATCATTCAGCTTTGCGATAGCTGTCTGCTGTTTAGCTGCCTTAAGCTTCTCAGCCATTAATCTTTTACGAGCTCCCATAATTACTTTTTCATTTTAAAATTACTTACGATTGCCCGAATGGCCTTTGAATGTTCTTGTCGGCGCAAACTCACCAAGCTTGTGGCCTACCATGTTCTCAGTAACATAAACAGGAATAAACTTATTTCCATTATGAACTGCGATTGTGTGACCTACAAAGTCAGGAGAAATCATGCTCGCGCGTGACCAAGTCTTGACAACCTCTTTCTTCATGCTACCCTCATTCATAGCAAGAATTCTTTTTTCAAGGGCTTCCTGAATATAAGGACCTTTTCTTAATGAACGACTCATAATCTCTTAATTTATTCCGTTACTTTTTCCTTCTTTCAATGATAAACTTGTTTGAAGTCGCCTTTGGATTACGAGTCTTGTATCCCTTAGCTGGAAGACCCTTACGTGAACGTGGATGTCCTCCTGAAGCACGACCTTCACCACCACCCATTGGGTGATCTACCGGGTTCATAACAACACCACGGTTGCGAGGTCTGCGACCAAGCCATCTCTTACGTCCAGCCTTTCCGTGTGACTCCAAGTTGTGGTCTGGATTCGATACTGTTCCTACAGTTGCGCGGCAAGTAACGAGAACCATTCTTGTCTCACCTGAAGGGAGACGGAGGATAGCGTGGTTACCCTCGCGAGCTGCGAGCTGAGCGTAAGTACCTGCAGAACGTGCCATAGCAGCACCCTGACCAGGACGAAGCTCAATGTTGTGAATAAGTGTACCAAGCGGAATCTCAGAGAGAGGGAGAGTGTTACTTACCTCAGGAGCAACGCCTGATCCTGAAGCGATTTCCTGTCCTACCTTCAGTCCGTTAGGAGCGATGATGTATCTCTTCTCACCATCTGTATACTGTACCAATGCGATACGTGCGCTACGGTTTGGATCGTACTCGATTGTAAGTACTGTAGCTGTGCACTCATCCTTGTCGCGGAGGAAGTCGATCACGCGATACATTCTCTTGTGACCACCACCGATATAACGCATGGTCATCTTACCCTGATTGTTACGTCCGCCTGACTTCTTGAGTGGCTCGAGGAGTGACTTCTCAGGTCTCTTTGCGGTAATGTCGTCAAAAGCACTGATTACCTTATTTCTCTGTCCGGGAGTTACCGGTTTGAATTTTCTTACTGCCATTGCTCAATTACCTTAAATGTTTGCGTAAAAATCGATCTTATCCTCGCCTGCAAGTGTCACATACGCCTTCTTGTAGTGATTTGCACGACCTCTGAGCATACCAGCCTTGGTATAGCGAGACTTTCTCTTACCGTGATAGTTTACAGTGTTTACATCTGCAACTGTCACATTGTAGAGCTGCTCAACCGCAGCCTTGATCTGAAGCTTGTTGGCCTCGCGGTCAACAATAAATCCGTAACGGTTCAACTTTTCGCCCTGAACCGTCAACTTCTCAGTTACTATTGGCTTAATTATAATTCCCATCTCTCAATCGGTTTATCGTCTGATTCTTGATGCAAGGATATCCTGAACGCCGTCAACAAGTACGAGTGAATATGCATTCATGATCGCGTAAGTGTTGATCTCGTCAACAGTGATAACCTTAACCTCAGGAAGGTTACGAGACGAAAGGTAAATATTTGAAGAATTCTCAGGAAGAACGAAAAGAACCTTTCTGCTTCCAGCCTTGATGTTGTTAAGGATCTGCTGGAACTCCTTGGTCTTAGGTGCATCCATTACAAATGGCTCAACCATTACGATTGCGTTCTCCTGAGCCTTGTAAGAAAGAGCTGAGAATCTAGCAAGCTGCTTGAGCTTCTTGTTAAGTTTCTTGCGGTAGCAACGTGGCTGAGGACCGAATACGCGTCCACCACCTACATAGATACCAGCCTTGAGAGAACCGTGACGAGCGCCACCAGAACCCTTCTGACGAATAAGCTTCTTGGTGCTGTAAGAAATCTCGCTGCGATCCTTTGACTTAGCTGTTCCCTGACGCTGGTTAGCAAGATACTGCTTAACGTCGAGGTAAATAGCGTGATCGTTTGGCGTGATGCCGAAGATCTCCTCATTGAGGACTACCTTCTTTCCGGACTCTGATCCGTCAATCTTGTAAACTGACAACTCCATAGCTTAATCCTCCATAATTACATATGAACCCTTAGCTCCTGGTACAGAGCCTTTTACTACGATAAGGTTATTCTCAGGCATAACCTTGATCACCTCGAGGTTGAACACCTTTACGCGCTCATTACCCATGTGTCCTGCCATACGCATTCCCTTGAATACGCGTGAAGGCCATGAACATGCGCCGAGTGAACCTGGGTGACGAAGACGGTTGTGCTGACCGTGGGTCTGACCACCGACTCCTGCAAAGCCATGACGCTTCACAACGCCCTGGAAACCTTTACCCTTTGAAGTACCGACTACGTCAACGAACTGTACATCTGAGAAGATGTCTGCTACAGTAAGGACGTCGCCCAATTTAAGCTCCTGAGCGAAGTCTGCCTTAAACTCGACAAGCTTACGCTTAGGTGTGGTTCCTGCCTTTTCAAAATGGCCCTTAAGAGCCTTGCTGGCATGCTTTTCACTCATTTCGTCATAGGCAAGCTGTACAGCGGCATAACCATCTTTCTCAACTGTACGAATCTGCGTAACTACACATGGACCAGCCTCAATAACGGTGCATGGAATATTCTTTCCATCAGCACCGAAAACGGAAGTCATTCCGATTTTCTTTCCAATTAATCCAGGCATTGGTTTTGTTTAATTAATTGATTATAAATAAATTACAGCCCGTAACACATTTTTACGGGCTGCAAATATACGATTAATATTTTAATTTTCAATACTTTGCGGAAAATTTCTTCATTTACTTTTCCACATCAATGGATTTGACAAGCTTGCCTTCCATATCATAGATACGGATCTGATAACCTTTACCTTCCGAGTAGAAATCAAGACGGCTGACATTATCGTTCGCAAGTATCGGGAAGTCATTTCCGAACTGTCCTTTCTCCGCAATTACATGTCGATGATAATGTCCGCTGAGCATGATATCCACACCTGCCTTGTTCAGAACAGGAACAAGCATCTCGTTCGCCTTCTTGTCTCCATACCAGCTTCTTTCAGCATTGAAAGCAGGAATGTGCATGATAGCCACCTTTACCGGAGCCTTGGCGAACAGAGGGTCCTTGACAGCTTCCTTGAGCCACTCGACCTGCTGCTGACGGAAAAGGTCGAAATCAACTGCTCCTGAATACTCCTTGTTGTCATCTGGCTTATCCTCGCCTGCGTCAAGAACAACTGCAGCAACAGGTCCGTGACGAAGCATGAAATAAGTGTCACCGCTGTTTGTAGGATTATACTTCTGGAACAGGTACGCATACTTGCCTCGTGTCTCGTGATTTCCTCTTGTATAGAAGGTAGGAACATTGGCAACAAGTTCAGGAACAGGACCATACACATGCTCGACCATGGCGTCCACATCATTTATATATGACATTATATCGCCGACCATCACGAAGAAATCCATATCGTCAGCGCCAAGTCCCTTCACCAGAGCCCTATACTTGTCGTCATTCGCATGAATGTCGTTAACCATGGTAAAACGGCATGACCGGGCCTTAGGATCAAGAGTCCTTACTGCTGATTCTCCGGCGACCGGAAGTTTCACAAGTTCTGTATAATCAGTGTGATATGCGTCATCATCGTTGATGACAGCCTTCGACATGATGCGGTAGCGGTACTTCACTCCAGGTTCAAGACCTGTAATACGGACATCATGGAAGGTATCGATAACCCTTCTTCCTGACACTGTCTGATAGAAACGAGGTCTTTCGCATGCATCGAAATCAGTACCGTCATCCGGAGCGACCTCGACATATGAAAGAGTTCTGTAGCTGGATGTCCAAAGTACATTGAAGGCTTCACCGCTGACATTGGTGACCCACGGGCCTGCCTTGATATCGGCAACAGGACAGTCCTGAGCGGAAGCAGTTGATACAGCCATGTTAAAGAACAGGACTGCAATTGCAAGTTTAAACAGATTCTTCATAGTTCTATAGTGTTATTGTTATAATTTACATGACAGAGTATGGGTTCCGGAAGTCAACCTGACTTCATTCGAACCATCAGGCAGGCAGACAGTCGCGCCGCTTCCTGCCGGGATATCTACATTCAGCACAAATATACCATTTTCCCGCTTCCAGTCAAGCATCAATTCTCCGAATGGCGTATTTTTACGTGCCTTGACCCAATCTATTCCCTCAACAGGCTGAGGACGTATGTACATATGCCTGTAACCGGGCTGGCTCTCATCCGGACAGATACCGGCCAAAGCCTGATAGAACCACGAGCCTATTCCGTTGAAGCAGTTATGTATCTGACTTTTTATGCCGTCCCAATGCTCCCACGTAGTATAGGCCCCGTTATCAATCATATAAAGATAACCCGGATAGTCCCTCTTCTTGAGCATATCGTACATGAACCCGGCTTCGCCGTTTTCCGTAACCCATTGGGTGATTACGGGCACTCCCACAAGACCGGCAGAAAGATGACCTCCGAAACGGTTCTCGGTTTCACGGAACAAAGCCTTCCTGACATCCTCAAGACAGGCTTCAGAAGTTGCCCCTACGAGCATCGGATATATCATATCTATCTGAGTACCGGTAGAATATAAAGAGGTATTCTCATCATAGAAAGTATCATGAATAAGTTCGTTATGACTATTCTTCCTGCGGGCATATTCCTCCGCATCCCGAACCTTTCCAAGCACAGACGCAATCTTTGCCATCAGACCATATGAATATGACATCACGCAATTGCTGACGATATCGATTGACAGAGGGTTCCTTTGGTCAATCCCTGCAGGAGTCGCCCAGTCACCCAGATACCAATGACGATGTTCGTTCACACCCCAATCTCTCAGGAGCCCCTTGTCATCATAATTGTTTTCTGCAAACTCTATCCATTTCTGCATGTTGGGATAAAAGCGTTCCAGCATCCTCGAATCGCCATAATTCACATAAGTCTGCCAGGATGCATTTATTATGAACATGCACCAGTAAGGTCCGCCTCCGGCGCGATAAGGGTTCGGAGCAGTATGAGGCATCGAGCCGTCTTC
>JAZRMH010000013.1:0-30269 GCA_045647425.1 Faecousia sp. | reverse complement strand
CCAGAGTTAGTCCGACTACACTAAAACGAAACCTGGCGTTGATCAACGCCAGGCCTCGTAAGGTTGTTAAATTCGTTTCAGCTCAATATCTTTGGGATCTGGAACTTCAAAAAGTGTTGCACTTAGTTTGACAAATCACTAATAGTTTGTAATAATCAAATGTTCAGCCTCTCTGTCATTGCGACTGCGGACATTGTAGGTGTACTGCTTATCAAAAGTAGATATATGGAAATCCTTGTATAAGTTCCAAATAAACTCGGTATTTTTGATAATCAGCAGAAATTTGGCGGGGGTTTTCTTTAAGTAATTGGCCAAACGCGCTTGGTCATACTTGGTAAAATCCTTGCCTTCATAATCGGAAAAGTCCGTGTCGTAAGGAGGGTCAAGGAACAAAAAGTCTTCTTGGCTCAAGTGGATTGCATCAAGAAATTCCTCAAAATCCCGACAGTGCATCTCTGTTTTGGACAGAAGCATTGCCATATCCGCCTGATACATATTTTTGATTTTGCAGCCCATATCCTTTTTGTTGTAGGACATTCCGCCGTAGGGGATGTTGAACTCGCCGGCAGAGTTGTATCGGAACATAGAGCCGTAACAGTATTCCCGAATAAAATAGAAATTGGCGGCGCGGTAGGCGTCGTTGGGGGCGTCAATCCGCTCTAGGGCAATATCATTGAACACCTTGCGGAAATACATATAGTAGCCACTGGTAAAGCCGGTGACAAAATTCTCGCACAAATCCTCGGTAGAGAAGGGCTTTTTGTTGTAGTTGCCCACGGTGCGCCGGAATTTATCCACCACCATCCGGTGTACCTGCCGGTTAAATTCCTCATCGTTTAGCACTAACAATTCCCGAAAATCCCCACTCAGTTGACCGGTGATGGCACAAACAAAGTCCCAGAGTTGGTCATTTAATTGCCCGTCGTCCAAAAGACAGTCTTTTAGTTTGAAGAAGAAATGCATCATTTCCAAACTCTGCTTCCGGCAGATTTCCATAAGGCTTTGAAAACTGTCCCAATAGCATATCATAAGTTGATACAGTTCCCAGTTCTGCTCTTTTACAAGACGGTAAAACAGCATCAAATCCTGAGAAATATCGTTAATTGCGGCGCGTTCCGGCGAAAGGTCGAAATATAATGCGCCACCGCCAAAAAATGGCTCTACATACCGCTTGTGCGGGGGTATCAAATCTTTTACTTTCTCAATTTCCCGGGATTTTCCGCCGGGCCACTTAATTAAGGGGTTCAGCCTAACCACCTCCTACCGTTGTATTATATCATATTATGGGACATAAGGAAAGTTAAATCTCGGTAAATTCATAAACATAGCAAACCGTGCCGTTATCAAAGGTGTAGAGAACTCGACCGTCTTCCAGAAGTTCCTTTTGAAAACGGTCAAACTCCTTGCCGTGTTTTGCTTTGACGAAGTCGTCGGTGTTATCTAACTCGGCTTCCTCAAAAAAAGTTTGGGGATGGGCGGCTCCGGCACAGCCGTTTAAAAATTTAGCAACGATCTCGTATTCTTTCATATTGAGTTCCTCCAGCAGATGCTTTATAATAAGTATATCACAAGAAATCGGTTAATGTAAGGAAAATCTTTCTATGTTGACAAAAACAGACATTCATCAAAGAAAAGACTTGATGCAGAAAACAAAGGCGTTGTACGATTCGGCTTTTCCAAAAGAGGAACGGATTGGCTGGCTATTGTTGTATTGGAATACCAAGCGAAAAGGTGTGCATTTGACGGCCTATTTGGATGGGGAAGTCTTTTGCGGATTTACCGTTTCCGTTACGGTGGATAACCTTTGTTATATTTTATTTTTGGCGGTTGCTGAGGGTGTTCGCAGTAAAGGTTATGGGTCACAAATCCTGCAACAGTTGCGGATAGACTATGAGGTGTTGGGCCTAAATGTAGAACCACTGGATCCCACAGCAACCAACTACGCCCAAAGACAAAAGCGGTTTGCTTTTTACAGGAAAAACGGCTTTTATGATACCGAACATTATGTCTGGGAAGTGGGCGGCAAATTCCGTATACTGTCCACAGACAAGAATTTGCCTATGACCCAAGTAAAAAAGGCTTTTTCCAAGTTGACGATGGGCTTTCTCAATGTCAAGACACGGTAATACCCCGGTATTGCTACCGTTGTGAGCGTTTGCGGTTTTTGACCGGTACTAGAGGGCTTTTTGGATCTGGGCAATGTGTTCCGGTGTTGTGCCGCAACAGCCACCTATCATGTTGGTACCCATTTTGACACACTCTGCCGCAAGGTCGGCAAATTCCGTTGGCGACATCGGATAGTGGGGCATATTGTCACTTTCAATCACGGGGATACCGGCATTGGGCTTGCAAAGCAGAGGACCTTTCACGCTTCTGCGAAGTTTGGCTACCAAATACGGGGTCATCATATCCATCGCCACGCAGTTAAAGCCAACGGCTGCGGCACCGGCATCTTCCAATTCTTTCAGGACTTTTCCTGCGTCCATTCCGGAAAACAGAGAGCCGTCGGGTTGCATGGTAAAACTATACATCACAGCCCCTGCGCCTTCTAATTCCGAGGCGGTGAGAATGGCTTCAGCCTCTTGGGGGTACAGCAGGGTTTCTGCCACCAGCAAATCCGCACCGCCGTCGATGAGACCGCGGATTTGCCGACGGTAATTTTCCACCAGCAGGTCAAAATTGTTTTCGTCCCAACTGTCGGTAAATGTGGCAAGAGTGGTGAGGTCGCCGGCAATCAGACAATCCGGCGCGGCGCTTTTGGACAGTGCCACCAAATGGGCGTTAATTTCCTCTGTGTGGTTTTGCAGGTTCACCCGTTCCAAGGCGATGGGCTGGGCCTGAAAGGTGGGGGCGTAAAGAATTTGACTGCCGGCTTTGGCATAGGCTCTTTGCAAAGATACCAACTTATCCGGATTTGCCAATATCCATTCTTCTGTGCAACCCCCGCGGGGCATACCGACTTGCATCAAATTTGAGCCGGTTGCGCCATCTAACAGATAGACGCCGCTATGCAAAAAATTATGAAGTTCTTGTTTGGTCAGCATATAAACACCTCTTTTTGGGTATTATACGCCAAAAAACCTGCCGTTTCAATTGACTCAGCCAAAATTTTTTGATAAAATAACGGAAAATTCCAAAGGGGTGTATGTTTATGAAGAAAAATTTGCTTCGCCAATATGCGAAGTTGATTGTTTGCACCGGTGTGAATGTGCAAAAAGGGCAGGAAGTTCTTGTCTATGCAGAACTAGACCAGCCGGAATTTGTGCAGATGGTGGTGGAAGAGGCTTACAAAGCCAAGGCCAAAAAGGTTATTGTGGAATGGAATTATCAGCCCTTGCTGAAGGTTCACACTCGCTATCAGGCGCTAAAAACCTTGGGCAAGGTAGAGCCTTGGCAAGAGGCTCGGCAGCAACATATGGTAGATACAGCGCCCTGCAAAATCCATTTGATTTCCGATGATCCCGATGGCTTGAAGGGTATCAATATGGAAAAACTGGCAAAGGCACGGCAGATGCGCTATCCCATTATCAAGCCCTATGAAGACAAACTTGATGGCGTACAGCAGTGGTGTATTGCGGCTGTCCCCGGTGTGGCGTGGGCGAAGAAAGTGTTTCCCAACTGTTCCAAAAATCAGGCGGTGGAAAAGTTGTGGCAGGCAATTCTCACGGCCTCTCGCATTGATGATGACCCCGTGAAGGCTTGGCAAGAGCATAACGCGAACTTAAAAGCCCGTTGCGATTATCTCAACAGTTTGGGCATCGAAAGTTTGCACTACACTGCCGACAACGGCACGGATTTGACTGTGGGTATGATACCCGAAGCCGTGTTCTGTGGCGGCGGCGAAACCAGTCGGCAGGGGATTTATTTTAATCCTAACATCCCCACGGAAGAGTGCTTTATCTCGCCGAAACGGGGGGTGGCAGAGGGAATTGTGTATTCTACCAAGCCCTTGAGTTATAACGGCCAACTGATTGACCGGTTCTCTATGCGTTTTGTAGACGGCAAGGTGGTGGAAGCCAAGGCTGAGGTAGGGAAAGAACTGCTGAATACCTTGATTGGTATGGATGAGGGCGCGGCCTATTTGGGCGAGTGCGCGTTAGTGCCCCAAAAGAGCCCCATTTGCGAAAGCGGTTTGCTGTTTTATAATACCTTGTTTGACGAAAATGCCGCCTGCCACTTGGCAATCGGCAGAGGATTTACCGATACCATCAAAAATCACCAAGACAAATCTTTGGAAGAATGTCGCAAGTTGGGCATCAACGAATCTATGATTCATGAGGACTTTATGATTGGTTGCGACAGTATGAATATAGATGCCACAACCCGAGATGGGAAGATTATTCCGATTTTCCGCAAGGGTAATTGGGCTTTTTGATAGAAATTTCAAAAAACCCGAAAAAAATACTTGCAAAATTCCCGTTCCTATGTTATGATATGCGGGCGATTGAAGATTGCTAGGGTCATTGTGCCCTTTTAGCTTAGAAGAAAGAGGTGAACAACATGAGAGAAGGCATCCATCCCGAGTACGAACAGACTACTATCCGCTGCGCCTGTGGTAATACCTTTACTACCGGTTCTACCAAGAAGGACATCAAAGTTGAAATCTGCTCCAAGTGCCACCCTTTCTATACCGGCAAGCAGAAGCTGGTTGACACCGGTGGACGTGTTGACCGTTTCAACAAGCGTTTCGGTATTAAATAAGAATACAAACCCGCACCATTCGGTGTGGGTTTATTCTTTTTTTATGGGAAAAATAGTTGTGTTATATACCATAAGTGTGTTATAATAAATAAAATGCAAAAATGGGGAAGTTTTAGTTCCCGGAGGAAGTATGGAAACGAATTTTCAGCAGCAGACCCAAGAGCGGGCGGTGTTGGTGGGCTTAAATGCCGATTGCTTTACCAAAGCCCAGACCGCTACCGATGAAACCTTGGAAGAACTCGATGCGCTACTGGAAACGGCCGGCGGTTTTTGTACCGGAAAAGTGTTGCAAAATCGCCACACGCCGGATGCCCACAGTTTTATCGGCGAGGGCAAGGCGCAGGAAGTGCGGATGTTGGCAGAGGCAACGGAAGCCACCATGGTGGTGTTTGATAATGAACTTTCCCCCGGTCATATTCGGGCGTTGGAAGAACTGTTGGGCGTGACGGTTTTGGATAGAAGCGCGCTGATTTTGGATATTTTTGCCCAGCGCGCCAAAACGAGAGAAGGCCGATTGCAGGTAGAACTGGCCCAGTATAAATATTTACTGCCCCGATTGTCGGGAATGGGCGCAAGTTTGTCCCGCCAAGGCGGCGGTATCGGTACCCGAGGCCCCGGTGAAACCAAGTTGGAGTCCGACCGTCGGCATATTCGGGAGCGAATTGCCAGATTGCAATCGGAGTTGGAGCAGGTTCGGCAGGTGCGGGCGGTACAGCGGGAACGGAGAATGAAAAATTCCGTGCCGGTGGTGGCCATTGTAGGCTACACCAACGCGGGAAAATCCACCTTGTTAAACCGACTCACCGATGCGGGAATTCCCGCCAACAACCGTTTGTTTGATACCTTGGACACCACCTCTCGGCAACTGAAAGTGTCGGACAATTTGGATGTGGTGCTGTCTGATACCGTTGGTTTTATTGCCAAATTGCCCCACCATTTGGTGGATGCCTTTCGGGCAACCCTAGAAGAACTGGAATATGCGGATTTGCTTTTGCATGTCATTGACGCATCCAACCCCAATCGGGAAGAGCATATTGAAGTGGTGGAAAGTTTGATTTCCAAACTTGCCAAACCCGGCACAAAAGTCCTGCGCCTTTACAACAAGGCGGATTTGGTCAGCCCCGAGGATATTCCCATCGGGGAAGATGTGGTGAAAATTTCCGCCAAACAAGGGTTGGGAATGGACAGCCTTTTGCAGGCCATTGAAAATGCCTTGGGACAAAGCCGTCACCATGTCACGGTGTTACTGCCTTACGCTATGGGTGGTATGGTGGATACCCTGCATTCCGGCGCCCAAGTATTAGGCGTGGATTACACCGCCGAGGGTATCGCGGTGGAAGCGATATTAGACCCTATTTTGTATGGACGGCTGAAAGATTATATTGCGAAGGAGCATTAACTGTGGACGAATACCTAGTACCAACCGGCTACGGGGAAGATGAATTTGTGGAAAAGAAATCCCGTTTTATCGGTAGGGTGTGGTGCGTGGAAACCGAGGGAGAGGCTCTGGCCAAAATCCAAGAAATGAAAAAGCAACACTACGACGCCACCCACAATTGCTGGGCGTATATCATCCGCGACGGTGCGATGCGGTTTTCCGACGACGGAGAACCTGGTGGCACTGCGGGAAACCCCATGATGCAAGTTTTGCAAAAAGAGAATTTATATAACATTGTCTGCGTGGTTACCCGCTATTTCGGCGGTACGCTGTTAGGCGCAGGCGGTTTGGTTCGGGCATACACCAAGGGCGCTAAGATTGCCATTGATGCCGCCGGACGGTCTATGAAGCGGGTTTGGACGGCGCTGTATCTTCCGTGCCCTTATAATTTTTATGAGCGGGTGAAACTGGAGGCAGAGGCTTTTGGCTGTGTCATTCGGGACACCAATTTCGGAGCGGAAGTGGAATTGGAAATTTTGGTCGCCCGAGAGCAAGTCCAAGCATTTTTGGATAAAATCACAGATATGACTGCCGGCACGGTGGAAGCCATGGAACTGGGAAATGAATACCGGGCGTTTCCGGTATAATCAATGAGGTGAAGGGTATGAATGTGCGAGAGATTTTGGAGCAGGAGGAACATAACCGACTGTCCCACAATAGTGCTTTTTCGGATGAAACCCGAGGCCGTTTGCGTCCGGAAGAACCGGAAGAAACAGATATGCGTACCAATTACCAGCGGGATATTGACCGCATTGTGCATTGTAAGGCGTTTCGCCGGTTGATGCACAAAACCCAAGTGTTTTTGCAACCCGAAGGTGACCATTACCGTACCCGTATGACCCATACTTTAGAGGTTGCCCGTATTGCTAAGACCATTGCAAGGGCGCTGAAACTTAACGAGGATTTGACGGAAGCGGCGGCGATGGGTCACGACTTGGGACATACCCCCTTCGGCCACGCCGGTGAGAGCGCTTTGTCCGAGTGCTTGGGCAGAGCCTTCCGCCACAATGAGCAAAGCCTTCGTGTGGTGGATGTTTTGGAAAACAATGGCGATGGTTTAAATCTGACTTATGAGGTTCGTATGGGCATTTTGGAACATACCGGCGACCGGATTCCCGAAACACGGGAAGGGCAAATTGTCCGTCTTTCCGACCGGATTGCCTATGTGAACCACGATATTGACGATGCCATTCGGGCGGGAATTTTGGAAGACGGCGACCTGCCCAAATCCGTTACCCGCACCTTAGGCGCAACCCACAGTCAGCGAATTGATACTTTGGTTTGCGATATGATTGCCTCGTCCCAAGAGGCGGGGGAGATTGTGCTATCCCCCCAAGTCGCCACCGCGTTGCAGGAATTGCGGAGTTTTATGTTTGAAAAGGTCTACCGCAATCCCATCGCCAAAGGCGAGGAAAGTAAGGCACGGGATATGTTGCAACGGCTCTACCGCTATTACTTTGAACATCCCGAAGCCCTGCCCCAAGATTTTCAGCCCCAACTGTCCTTTGGCGGTATGGAGCGCACCGTTTGCGACTATATTGCCGGTATGACCGACAAATATGCCGTGGACAAATTTACAGAATTATTCATTCCCTCGGGCTGGCATGTTCGGGGATAAGAGAGGAGGCGTAAGCCGTGGCTTTTCCCCCGTCATTTATTGATGAACTGGTTGCCCGCAATCCCATTGAGGATGTGGTAGGGCAGTATGTAAACCTGAAACGCTCAGGCTCTAATATGTTTGGCTTATGCCCCTTCCACGGTGAAAAAACCGCGTCCTTTTCCGTGGCGCCAGATAAGGGAATTTACTACTGTTTTGGCTGTCACAAAGGTGGCGGCGCCATTAACTTTGTGATGGAAGTGGAAGGCTTGAGTTACCCTGACGCCGTGCGGAAACTGGCAGAAAAAGTGGGCATGCAAGTGCCGGAAGACGAGCAGTATCAAAGCCGTTACCGTCAGCAGGAACGCCTTTGGGCGCTGATGAAGGAAGCCGGTCGGTTTTATCATCAGCAGTTATATTCCCCTGCCGGAGCAGAGTGCTTGGCCTATACCCAAAAGCGAGGCTTGTCCAAGGCGATTTTGACGACTTTCGGCGTGGGGTTTGCCCCCAACACTTGGAACTCCTTGGTGGATGCCATGCGCAAAAAGGGCTACACTGACCAAGAACTCATTGATGCGGATTTAGTAGGCCAGAAAAACGGCCGAATTTATGACCGTTTCCGCAATCGCTTGATGTTCCCCATTATTGATGTGCGGGGAAATGTCATCGGTTTTGGCGGCCGTGTGCTGGATGACAGCAAGCCGAAGTACTTAAACACCTCGGAAACATTGATTTTTAACAAGCGCAAGAATTTGTTTGGCTTGAACTTTGCCAAGAAAACAAAACTCGGCTATATGATTTTGGTGGAAGGCAATGTGGATGTTATTACCTTGCACCAGTTTGGTTTTGACAATGCGGTGGCATCCTTGGGCACCAGTTTGACCGAGGAACACGCAACGCTGCTTAGCCGTTATACCGAGCAGGTAGTGCTGACTTATGACAGCGACGAAGCCGGTCAAAGAGCGGCGCAAAGGGCCATTCCGATGCTGGAAAAAGTCGGTATCGGGGTTAAGGTTTTGCAGATGAAGGATGCCAAAGACCCTGACGAATTTTTGCATAAATTCGGCGCCGATAAGTTCCGCCTGCTGGTGGAGGATTCTTCCAACCGCGTGGAATATCAACTCAAGGCCATCGGTAGTAAGTATAACATCAAAGTCGATGAAGAACGGATTCAATTCATTCAGGAAGCCGCAGAACTGATTTCCTCTTTGGGCAGTGCTGTCCAACGGGAAATTTACGGCCACCGAATTGCCGAAGCGGGCAAGATCAGTTTTGAAAGTATGCAAATGGAAATCGGCAAGGCATACAAGCGCCGTTTGGCGCGGGAAAAGAAACGGCAGGAGAAAATCGATTTAGCCCCTGCCAAGGCCCGTCAGCCGGAAAGCCGAAATATTCGTTACGATAACATCAAATCCGCCATAGCCGAGGAAGGTATGATTGCTTTGTTGATCAAAGACCCAAGCCTTATGGACTTGGCAAAGGATTTGTATGAAGAGCAGTTTTCCGTGCCGTTGTTTGGCAGAGTGTTCGCCCAGTTGCAAAGCCGTTATCGGCAAAATTTGGAAGTCAGTTTGGGCGTTCTTACAGAGATAACCCCCGACGAAATGTCCCACCTCACCGGTGTTTGCCAAAACAGACAGACCGGTGACGCAGAGCAGGCATTTCGGGATTGTTTGGCGGTTTTGCGCGGTGTGACCCAAGCAAAGGGGATTGCCAGTGATGACGATTTGCTGGCATTTCGCGATAAGTTAAAGGAAAGAAAAGGAACAAAACGATGACCGAAGTGCTTCCGGTACAACAAAATATCGGGGATATGCCGGAAGATAGCGTGGTGCAGTTTTTGCAGGAAATTCGGTCATATCCTTTGTTAACCCCTCAGCAGGAGCGGACGCTTGCCAAATCCTGCGCGGAAGGGGATGAGGATGCCATTCGTATGATGGTCAATTCCAATCTGCGTTTGGTGGTGTCCATTGCTCGGGATTATGTAAACCGAGGAGTGCCCTTGCTGGACTTGATTCAAGAAGGGAGCATCGGTCTGCTTACTGCTGCCAAAAAGTTTGATTATACCTTAGAAAACCGTTTTTCCACCTATGCTTCCCAGTGGATACGGCAGGGTATGAGCCGGTGTTTGCTCAATAGCACCGGTTTAATCCGCGTGCCTCGGCACACCATGGAACAAATGCGAAAACTCTTGGCGGTGCGTTCTGCGTTGGAGCAGGAGGGCGTGGAATATTCGACGGAAATCCTTGCCCAACACAGTGGTTTGACGGAAGAAAAAGTGGAAACACTGTTACAGTTATTGCCCCAAGTTTGCTCTTTGGATGCCCCTGCCGGCAGTGCGGAAAATGATGCGTTGCAGGCGCTTTTAGAGGATATACACGCACCCCAGCCCCAAGAGGAACTGGTACGGCGGGAGTTGGAGCACACAATGCAAACTCTGTTGGGCATGTTGGAGGAACGGCAACAGCAGGTGCTTCGTCTGCATTTTGGTATGGAAGACGGCAAGAGCCATTCCTTAGCAGAAATCGGTAAAATGATGGACATCTCGAAAGAGCGGGCTCGGCAACTCGAGCAAAATGCGATGAAGAAATTACGCACATTGGGCGCGGATTTTGGTTTGGAGGATTTTCTACAGTGATGGATTTGGAATATAGTTTCGACGGCGGGGCAGAGGCACTGCTTGCATCCTTGCAACCGTGGGAAAGCCTGACAGCCGGTGGTTTGCTCACGGCTTTGGGGGCAGAGGACGAAGGCGTTTTGGAAGAAGTGCTGGATATGCTGGCGGAAAAAGGCATTGTCCCCGATGTGGCGGACTTGCCCCGCTACAGTGCAGATACGGAAATGTCTGTGCGCTTGCGTCGAGAAGAACAACTTGTGCAAAAAGGGAATATTTTCCAAAGTTTGGAAGATACCGACCCTTTAAAAATGTATTTAGAGGAAATCGCGTCCATTCCTACCTGCGGGGATTTAAACATCTTGGCAGAGGAATTGGCGGAAGAAAATAAAAGAGCCACACAAGATGCGCCGATACGCAATCGGGTGCTGAATGCTTGTTTGCGTTATGTGGTGGAAAAGGCTTACGGATTTGTTGGCAACGGTGTCCTGCTGATGGATTTAATCCAAGAGGGCAGTATGGGCTTGTGGCAGGATTTGTCTGATTACACAGCAGGGGATTTTCAAGAATTTTTGGACAAAGTTCTCGTTCGTCATTTCTCTAAAGCGATTATTTTGCAGGCCCATGCCGCGGGTGTGGGACAGAAACTTCGCCAAACGGTAGAGGACTATCGGGCGGTAGATGAACGGCTGTTGGGGGAATTGGGCAGAAATCCCACCATAGAAGAAATTGCCGAAGCCCTGCACATTACCTTGGAAGAAGCCATCTCTGCCGGTCAAATGTTGGAAAATGCCCGTAATATTCGGCAGGTGAAAAACCCCGAGCCGGAGGAACTTCCTCAAGAGGAAGATCAAGCGGTGGAAGATACGGCTTATTTCCAAATGCGACAGAGAATTGCGGAACTGTTGTCCGGTCTTTCCCAGACGGATGCAAAACTTTTGTCTTTGCGCTATGGCTTAGAAGGGGGACGACCCTTGGATGCGGCGCAGACCGGTCTGAAACTGGGTCTGACAGCCGAGGAAGTCACACAAAGAGAAATCGCGGCCCTTAGCAAATTGCGACAACAATAAGAAAGAGGTACAAATTATGAAAACCTATTCTATCGCCATTGACGGCCCTGCCGGCGCAGGGAAAAGCACTATCGCAAAAGCCCTTGCCAAAGAGTTGGGTTATCACTATGTAGATACCGGTGCGATTTACCGCACTGTGGCATATTTTTTGGATTTGTGGGGTGTCAGCCCGAAAGATGTGGATGCGGTGGAGCGTTATATTGACGAACTGACCATCCAAATTGAATACGACGAAACCGGCAAACAGCATATGATTATGAACGGCATGGATGTTACCGACAGCATTCGCACCCAAGAGATTTCCCAAAAGGCATCCTTGGTTTCTGCCCATAAGGTGGTTCGGGATGTGCTGTTGGATATGCAACGGGATGTGGCAAAACAGCACAATGTGATTATGGACGGCCGTGACATCGGCACCGTGGTTTTGCCCAATGCGACGGTGAAGATTTTCCTCACCGCATCGGCGGAAGTTCGCGCCCAACGACGGACCGACGAACTTTTGGCAAAGGGTCAAAAGGCAGATTTTGCCCAGACACTAAAAGATATTCAGCAGCGTGATTATCAGGACAGCCACCGCCCCATCGCCCCCTTGAAGCAGGCAGAAGATGCGGTACTGTTGGATACTTCCGAGTTGGATATTCCGGGCGTGCTGGACGCGATGAAGAAAATCATTGAGGAGAAAATTCCCAAATGTCAGTAACAATTGCCAAAAGCGCCGGTTTTTGCTTCGGTGTCAATCGGGCGGTGGAGTTGGTAGAACAAGCAGTGAAAGAGGGAAAGCCGGTGCTGACGCTGGGGCCGATTATTCACAATCGCCACGCAGTCAAGCATTTTGAGGATATGGGTGTGCAGGTGATAGATACGCCCCTGCAGGCAACTGCCGGTGCAACGGTAGTCATTCGTTCCCACGGCGTGACCAAAGCAGTGTATGAGGCACTGGAACACCAAGGCGTAGAAATTGTGGATGCCACTTGCCCCTTTGTCAAACGCATCCACGCGATTGTGCGCAATGCCGAGGAAGAAGGGCGGTTTCCCATCATTATCGGCACCCGCGACCACCCCGAAGTAGAGGGAATTGCCGGTTGGTGTGAAAAATGTGCGGTTTTTCAAACCCCTGAAGAGTTGGAAAAATGGGCAAAAAACGACGCGATTCCCGCCGATTTGCCAATTTGTATGGTTTGTCAGACCACATCCACCGAATCTTTGTGGAATTCGTGTACGAAAAAAGGAAAAAAACTGTTTACTAACTTGAAAATTTTTGATACAATATGTAAAGCGACTGAAGATAGGCAAACAGAGGCGGCGAAATTGAGCGCCCAATGTCAGGCAATGGTGGTTGTGGGAGATACCCACAGTTCTAACACCGGCCGTTTGGCAATGATTTGCCGAGAGCACTGCGAGAAGGTGGTTCTGGTGGATAACGCATCGGAATTGGAGCCGGAGTTTTTCCGCGGTGCAACTTGTGTTGGAGTCACGGCTGGTGCATCGACACCGGCGTGGATTATAAAGGAGGTCAATAAGACTATGAGCGAAATTACTAATGTTGAGGCTGTGCAGGAGGAAAGTTTCGAAGCACTTCTGGAGCAGTCCATCAAAACTTTAAATACAGGAGATAAGGTCACCGGAATCGTTACCAGCATCGACACTACCGAAGTCCAGATCGACTTGGGTACCAAGCATGCCGGCTACATCCCTTATGATGAAGTCAGCGCCGATCCTACCGTGAAGCCTGAGGATATCCTCAAGGTTGGCGATGAGATTGAAGTGTTTGTTGTGCGCGTGAACGACCAAGAAGGTACTTGCCAACTGTCCAAGAAGAAGTTGGACGGTATGAAGGTTTGGGACGATATGGCTGTATGGTGCGAAGAAAAGACCACTGTAGATGCCGTCATCACCGAGGAAAACAAGGGTGGCTTGGTTGCCAATATCAAGGGCATCCGTGTGTTTATCCCTGCTTCCCAGTCCGGCGTTGCCAAGGGCGGCGATATGGCTGCTGAAGTTGGCAAGGCTGTTCAGTTGAGAATTACCGAAGTCAACCGCGCTCGTCGCCGTGTCATCGGTTCTATCCGCGCTGTAACTGCTGAGTCCCGCAAGGCTGCTCAGGAGCAGTTGTGGAACGAGATTGAGGTCGGCGCAAAGTACCACGGCACTGTGAAGTCCCTGACTTCTTACGGCGCATTCGTGGACATCGGCGGTGTGGACGGTATGGTTCACGTTTCCGAGTTGAGTTGGAACCGCATCAAGAACCCCGCTGAAGTTGTTTCCGTGGGCGACGAGATTGATGTTTATGTCATTTCCTTCGCCCCCGAGACGCGCAAGATTTCTCTGGGTTATAAGACCGCTGAGATGAATCCTTGGAATCAGTTTATGACCAAGTATGCTGTTGGCGATGTTGTGGATGCTAAGATTGTCAAGTTGATGACTTTCGGCGCTTTTGCTGAGATTATGCCCGGCGTTGACGGCTTAATTCACATTTCTCAGATTGCTAACCAGCGCGTTGAGAAGCCCGAGGATGTTCTATCCGAAGGTCAGGAAGTTCAGGTTAAGATCACCGATGTAGACGCTGAGAACAAGCGTATCTCTCTGTCTATCCGCGCTCTGTTGGAGGTTGAGGAAGCCCCCGCAGAAGAGGCTGCTGAGGTTGAAGCCGAAACTGAGGCTGAGTAATTGACAAACTACATACCGGGGTCGGCTTATACCGACCCCGGTATTCATTTTTCGGAGGGAAAACAATGGTAAAACATATTGTGCTTTACAATTTCAAAGAAGGCGTTGAGAAGGAAAAGGCGATTTGCATTATTCGGGATGCTTTGACCCCGTTGGTTGGGAAAATCCCCGGTTTGCGCCACTTGGAAGTGAATTTGACTTTCCAAGGGATGGATTATGCGCTATATTCGGAATTTGACAGCCAAGAGGCAATGAAGAACTATGCCGTGCATCCCCTGCACTTGCAAGCAAAAGAGAAGTTTTTTCATTTTATCGGCACCCGCGTAGCGGCGGACTATGAACTGTGAGGGAAGGATTATGAAAGCGATTGTAACAGTGGTGGGCAAGGATAAGGTGGGCATTATCGCCTCGGTTTGTACTTTGCTTGCTTCCTATAATGTCAATGTGCTGGACATCAGCCAGACCGTTATGCAAGGCTATTTTACCATGATGATGGCGGTGGATGTCACCGGCAGCCAAATTTCCTTTATAGAACTGGTGCAGGTATTGGAACAGAAGGGTAAGGAAATGAGCCTATCCATCCGTCTGCAACGGGAGGATATTTTCGACGCCATGCATCGGGTGTGAGGTCTTCTATGCTGAACTTAAATGATATTTTATATACCCAAGATATGATTGACAAGCGCCACTTGGATATCCGCACCATTACAATGGGCATTTCTTTACTGGATTGTACCGACACGGATATCAAGGTTTGCGCCCGAAAAATCTATGATAAGATTACCCGCCGAGCCGAAAGACTAGTCAAAACCGGTGAGGAAATCGAATGGGAATTTGGTATTCCCATTGTCAACAAGCGAATTTCCGTCACCCCTATGGCCCTCATTGGTAATTCCTGCGATGCCGATAATTATGTTCCTTTGGCCATTGCGATGGATGAAGCGGCAAAAACCTGCGGTGTGAATTTTATTGGCGGTTTTTCTGCTTTGGTGCAAAAAGGTTGTACCAAGGGCGATTGGAATTTAATGAATTCCATTCCCGAAGCCTTGGCGGTAACCGAGCGTGTTTGCGCCAGCGTGAATGTGGGTTCCACCAAAGCCGGTATCAATATGGATGCCGTTGCCAAAATGGGTGAGATTATTAAGTTAACTGCCCAACGCACCGCCGATAACGACGGTTTGGGTTGCGCAAAATTGGTTGTGTTTGCCAATGCGGTGGAAGATAACCCCTTTATGGCAGGGGCATTCCACGGCGTAGGCGAGGCAGAGACCGTCCTCAATGTGGGCGTTTCCGGCCCGGGTGTTGTCTACCACGCACTGCAAGGCGTTAAGGGCAAGCCCTTTGATGAGGTTGCGGAAACCATCAAAAAAACCGCCTTCCGCATTACCCGTATGGGCCAGTTGGTGGGCGTGGAAGCCTCGAAACGGTTGGACGTACCCTTTGGCATTGTGGACTTGAGTCTGGCCCCAACCCCTGCTGTAGGCGACAGTGTCGCCCGCATTTTGGAAGAGATGGGTCTGCAGGTCTGTGGCACCCACGGCACCACCGCGGCTTTGGCTATGCTCAATGACGCAGTGAAAAAAGGCGGTGTGATGGCATCGAACCATGTGGGCGGTCTGTCCGGCGCATTTATTCCCGTGTCCGAGGATGAGGGTATGATTGCCGCCGCAGAAGCCGGTGTCCTGCAATTGGATAAGTTGGAAGCCATGACTTGCGTCTGTTCCGTAGGCTTGGATATGATAGCCGTGCCCGGGGATACCCCCGTTTCTACCATTTCTGCCATTATTGCCGACGAAGCCGCCATCGGTATGGTCAATTCCAAGACCACCGCTGTCCGTATTATTCCTGCCCCGAATAAAGTGGTGGGTGACCGTGTGGAAATGGGCGGTCTGTTAGGTAGTGCCCCCGTGATGCCGGTGCATCCCGAGAGCG
Organism: Faecousia sp.; assembly: GCA_045647425.1. Classification (GTDB taxonomy): domain Bacteria; phylum Bacillota; class Clostridia; order Oscillospirales; family Oscillospiraceae; genus Faecousia. The sequence goes on along the minus strand of JAZRMH010000013.1, from coordinate 14,250 downwards.
CAGAAGATTTTATCGCCCGTGGCGGCAGAATTCCCGCCCCTCTGCAAAGCCTGAAAAACTAAATAAAAAGGCCGTCAGTTATGCAACTGACGGCCTTTTGTTATTTTGCAGATAAATCTACGCTTTTGCGCAGGATGCTGAAAGCGGGGACTTGGGTGGAAAGTTGGATTTTAAATTGCATTTTAGGTGTGCGGGGTTCTTCTATGGTGTTGCCATTTATATCTTCCATAGCACCCACCGTAAACACAGCAGGGCGGAAGTCCGGACCCACAACTTCCAGTTCGTCACCCTTAGCGAACTTATTTCGCAAACTACAAACTGCTAAGCCGTTTTCGTCGCAACTTTCCACGATGGCGCAGACCTGCCACTGACGGATGTATCGGGAATGCTCGGTGTATTGACCGGGGTAGCCGAAATAGAAGCCGGTGGAATAGTAGCGGTGGGAGATGTGTTCCACCTCATCCCGCCAAATGGGGTCAATCGGGCGACCGGCAGAAACATCGTCAATCACATGGCGGTAAGCGCCGGTAACAATGGCGGCGTAATAGGCGGATTTGGCTCTGCCCTCAATTTTCAGGCAATCCACGCCGGCATCCTGCAAATCCTGAATGTGGTCAATCATACACATATCCCGAGAATTTAGGATATAAGTACCTTTTTCGTCTTCAAATACCGGAAAATATTCCCCGGGTCGTTTTTCTTCCACCAAGGCGTACTGATACCGGCAAGGCTGGGCGCAAGAACCACGGTTGGAATCCCGTCCGGTCATATAGTTGCTGAGCAAACATCTGCCGGAATAACTGACGCACATAGCGCCGTGACCAAATGTTTCCAGTTCCAATTCTTTCGGGGTTTTGGCGCGAACGGTGGCAATTTCATCCAAAGAGAGTTCTCTTGCCAGTACCACCCGCTCAGCGCCCAGTTCGTACCAAGCCTTGGCGCATTCATAGTTTGCGATGGATTGCTGGGTGGAAATGTGTCTTGCACAGTTGGGGGCATATTTGCCTGCTAAGGTGAAAGCGCCCATATCCGCAACAATCAAGGCATCTACCTTGGCGTCGTTTAGCCGTTCCAAATACTGGGGCAACTGGGCAATTTCCTCGTTGCGGGGCATCGTGTTGATGGTAACATTTACTTTGACACCGTGGCTGTGAGCAAATTCCACAGCCGAGGGAAGTTCCTCCGGCGTAAAGTTGCCGGCGAAGGAACGCATACCGAAATCCGTGCCTGCCAAGTAAACCGAATCTGCGCCGTACAGAACGGACATTTTCAGCCGTTCCATATCTCCGGCAGGACTGAGAAGTTCAATTTTTTTCATTATGCCAAACCTAATTTCTTTGCCCAAGCGGTGTGTTCTTCGTAGGTCTTAGAGAATCGGGAAACACCGGCTTCTTTATCGAATACAAAATAGTAATAGGAAGTATCTTCCGGTTCCAAAGCCGCATCCAAACTGGATAAGCCGGGGTTGGCGATGGGGCCTGCGGGAAGTCCGCGGTGGGTATAGGTGTTGTAGGGACTTGCTTTTTTCAGTTCGGAAGTGGTGAGCATTCCGGCGCTGTAATACTTTTCGTCATACAAAAGGGTAGCATCACTGTTTAGGTAGGGGAAACTTGCGGAATTGCGCAAACGGTTGTAGAAAACAGAGGAAATGGTGTAGCCTTCCGGGTCGGAAGCCTTTTCCTTTTCCACGATGGATGCCATAGTCACCAACTGGCGAATGGTTAAATTCAGACCGGTTTTGTTGTTCAGCGCCACGAATTTATCTACCATACGGTCGGTAAACCGATAATCAAAGTCGCTGAGGAACTTGTTGAGAACCCGCTCCGGCTTGTCGTTTACATAGAATTCGTAGGTATCGGGGAAGAGGAAGCCCTCTAAGCAGTACTTATGACCCCGCTCGACACCGTCCAAGAACCAGTATTTTTCCAGTTCGCCGTTGGCGGCATATTCCTCTAATTCCTTTGCGGTACAGACTTTTTTCTCTTCCAAAAGTTTGAAAATCTGGGCGCAGTTGTAGCCTTCGGGAATCAGGACTTCCACAGTGACCTTGGAAGAACCGCGGTAAGACAGCGCGTTGATAATGGCGTTGTAGTCGTAGACCATCTTGTCATCGAAATCGATGGTGCCTACCAGCAATTTTTCGCCTTTTTTGGTGAGTTTTGCGAAGGCTTCAAACAGATTGGGGTACTCAATTAGGCCTAATTCTTCCAATTTTTGGGCAACTTCCGGCAAGGTATCATTTTCCCCTAAGGTGATAGACACCTTTTGGGGCGTCTTGCCCAAAGCCAACAAGTCCGCAGAGTAAACCCATAGAGTGCGACCCAAGGGAATGCCGATAGCCACAATGATGCACAGCCACAAAATAGAGGCCAGCAGATGGGGAATTCCCAAGAACAAGACTTTTTTCTTGGGTTTGGGGTTGACTACCGGTTGGTCGGTGTCTTCAAAAGTTTCGTCCTCGTCAAATACTTCTTCGTCAAATTCTTCCTCGGGCTCCTCAAAAAATTCTTCCGCAGGCTTTTCTATGGGCTGTTCTTGTTGCGGGACAAAAAACTGCGTACTGATTTCATTACCCTCGGTTTGGGGAATGGCAGGTTCTTCTTCATCCCAGTGTTCTGCTAAGGTTTCCTGCACAATCCGCTCTAATTCCATATCGTTGGGATGGGTCAATCCGGCAGAGGCAACGGCTTGCTCATCTGCGCCCAAAGGATTGATTTCGGGGATGTCTAATTTTTTAAGAATTTCATCCATCCAACCTTGCACCAATTCATTGGCATCTTTTTTGTTGTTGTCCATATTGACACCTCCTATCAGCGGATGACAATTTGTTCCGCCACGGTTTTTGCAACGGCTTCACCTTTCATCGCTGCAATCAGTTTTAATCCAAAGGCCACGGCACATCCGGCAGATGCGCCGGTGATTAATTTTCCGTCTTGCACACAAGGTGCATCGGGATTTACGTTTGCGCCGGCCATATTTTTCTCACATCCGGGATAGCAGGTGGCTTGCTTTCCGTCGGTAATGCCCAAATCTGCCAGCACAGTGGGTCCTGCGCAAATGGCCGCCACATATTTGCCGTTTTGCCAAGCAAAGGATAGGGCATCCATTGCTTCCTGATTTGCTCGGACGGATGCAACACCACCCAAACCACCGGGAAGAATAATCATTTCCAAAGCGGTCAAATCCATCTCACCTAGCAAAATGTCTGCCTCAATGCCGATGTTATGCCCGCCAAAGACGGTTTTGCCGGTGACACCGACAGTTTGGATTTCCACACCGGCGCGGCGGAGTAAGTCCAAGGGGGCGATGGCTTCGGTTTCTTCAAAACCGGTTCCCAGCAACATATAGACCATTTTTAGCCCTCCAAACACTGCTGCACCGCAGTGTAAATCTCTTGATGAATATCTTCCATAGGCCGCATTGCGCCGTCTTTTACGCAGTGAATAACTTTCCAGTTGTAATATTCGGCCGCTTCCCGACCGCACTGCCGACAAGTGGCGAGATAGGCCATATCCTGCTCGTGAATATCGGCGTGGGTATGGGTGGCGGCTTCCCGACCGCGGAGCATTTTCTCGGCGAAGTCCGTGGGCACATCCAAATAGATGGTCAAATCCGGACGGGGAAGACCCAATTTGTCATATTCAAATTCATACAGCCATTTTAGGTAGTCTTCCCGAGATTGACCAACCTCTTTCGAGGCTTGATGCACGGCGTTGGATGTGGTATAGCGGTCAGACAGCACCAAACCGCCCTCTTCGTACCACTTGCCCCAATCCATTTTGTAGGAAGCATATCGGTCAACAGCATAAAAAGCAGAGGCGGCATAGGCGCTGACATCGGTGGGTTTACTGCCAAACTGTCCGCCCAAATACATCCGAATTAGGGCAGAACTTTCCTCACTGTAGCGGGGAAAAACCAAGTGCTTAAAGGAAATATTTTCCTGCTGTAAATGTTCAGATAACAAACGGAATTGGGTGGATTTACCCGAACCGTCGGTACCTTCGATAACGATTAGTTTACCCATTTTTCGCAAGCCTCCTCGGGACACAGAATATCAACGTAAAATATAGCATATTTTTCCCCATTTGTCCACTGTTTGTCATTCTTCTCCTTTGAATTTTCTGTAAACGGTCTGGGTGTTGCAAATCGCGGAAAAAACTGTTACAATAGTCAAAACCAAATCACAAAGGACGAAGAAAATGGAAGAAAAAGAAATTAGTTTTAAGGAACTGGGTCTTTCGGAAGCGATGCTGAAGGCGTTGGAGAAAAAGGGATACGGCTATCCCACCACCATTCAGCAACAAGCCATTCCGGAATTTTTGCAGTGGAAAGATGTGATTGCCAAAGCGCCTACCGGCACGGGTAAGACTTTTGCTTTTGGCATTCCGATGATTGAGCATATTGATGCCGAATGCACAGAGGTGCAAGGCCTTATTTTAGCACCGACGCGGGAATTGGCAATCCAAATTGGGGACGAATTGCGTTCTCTGATTACGTGCTATCATAATATCCGTGTGGCGGTGCTTTACGGCGGCGCAGGCATTGTGGGGCAGGCGAAGCAATTGGAAAAGAAACCCCAAATCGTGGTGGCAACCCCCGGTAGACTGATGGACCACTACAACCGGAAAAACATCCGCTTGGATAAGATTCAGACCGTGGTGCTGGACGAAGCGGACCGGATGCTGGATATGGGCTTTTTTAAGGATGTAACCAAGATTATCGAAAAGGTGAAAAACCGCAAGAATTTGGGTCTGTTCTCTGCCACAATTTCCCAAGAGGTTATGACGGTTTCTTGGATGTATCAGCGTGACGAAGTGGAAATCACGGTAGAACCCACGCAGGAAGACCGTCCGGATATTGACCAGTTTAGCATTACGGTTACCCCCTTGGAAAAAGCGGAAACGGCACTGCGCTTGATCCGCACCCAAGGCTATGAGCGGGTTATGATTTTCTGCAATACCAAGCATATGTGCCAGCGGTTGTGTGACGATTTCCAACGGGCCGGCGCGGATTGCCAGTGCATTCACGGCGACATCCGTCAAAGCCAACGGGAAAAGACAATGCAACAGTACCGCGACGGCAAATTGGCGATTTTGATTGCCACGGATGTGGCTTCTCGGGGCATCGATGTGGACGATGTGGATTGCGTCATCAACTTTGATGTGCCTGCGGAAAATGAGTACTATGTCCACCGTATCGGCAGAACCGGACGGGCAAAGCGCAAGGGCGTTGCTTGGTCGATTATCGGGAATTTTCCGGAAAAGGCAAAACTGGACGAAATTGCGAAATTTTCAAAATATGTAATTAAACCTATGATTTTGGGTGATGACGGCAGTTTAACCGATGAACCGGTGAAAGCGCCGGTTGCGCCGAAAAAGAAGTTCCGTTGAATAGCCGGGAAGAAGGCTTTTTGCTCTTAACAAGTTTTTTGGGTGACATGGAGCGAAAGCCGTTAACTGTCGCCCGCTTTCGGGAACTGGCGAAAAAGGTCAGCCTGATGGAACGCCCTACCCGGCAAAGAGAATTGACATTGCAAGACCTGCAGGCAATCGGTTGCAGTGGGGCAGAAAGCGCCCAAATTTTAGAGTTGCTTGACCAAAAGGAATTGTTAGATTGGTACTTGCGCATTGGCAGGGAAGCGCATTGTGTCCCCGTCACCCGCATTAGTGACCGTTATCCCCATCGGCTTCGGCAGACTTTGGGTTTGGAAGCGCCGGGGACACTTTGGTATCAGGGGGATATTTCTCTGTTGGAAAAACCGAAGGTTTCTTTGGTGGGGAGTCGGGATTTGGAAGACCTGCATCTGTCTTTTGCTCGGGAAGTGGGACGGCAGTGCGCCCTGCAAGGTTATGTATTGGTGTCCGGTCATGCCCGCGGGGCAGACAAAGAGGCGGAAGATGCCTGCTTGGAAAACGGTGGGCAGGTGATTAGCGTGGTTTGCGATTCTTTGCAGGCACACAGCCCGACAGAAAATGTGCTGTTCCTTTCGGAAGATGGGTATAATCTGCCCTTTACGCCTTATCGCGCCCTTAGTCGCAATCGGATTATTCACGCCTTGGGGGAAAAGACATTTGTTGCCCGATGTGCCAACCAAAAGGGCGGTACTTGGGACGGTACTTGCAAAAATTTACGCCACAATTGGAGTCCGGTATTTTGCTGTAAGGATGGAAGTCCTGCCGGTTTAGAATTGGAAAATCTAGGGGCAATACCCGTGGATGAAACGGCGTTGCAGGACTTTTCCGGGTTACAACCGGCTTGTATTTCTTTTTTATTGTAATCCTATATCGTTTATGATAGAATGAAATTGACCCAAATATATAAGGAGGTGTTTTCTATGGGCAGTATGTACGGATATTATGAACCTTCCGTTACGGAAACGGGCGCGGATGCCATATTTTTTATGATGGCGTTTTTTGCGATTTTCTATCTGATTATGCTTGCTTTTGGTATCGTCGTGTATATTTTGCAGTCCTTAGGCTACTATACCATCGCCAAGCGTCGCGGCATTTCCAATCCTTGGCTGGCGTGGTTTCCTTTGGGTAATCTGTGGATTATCGGAAGTATCTCTGACCAGTATCAGTATTTGGCAAAGGGTAAGGTGCGCAACCGTCGCAAGATTTTGCTGGGGTTGTCCATTGCCACGTTTGCAATGGTTTTCGTGATGTTAGGCGCAATGTTCACCACATTTATTTCGCTGGCGTTTGCAGAATCGGCAAGCGGATTAGGCTCTATGGTGGTTGGCTCCGGTATTGGTGTTTGGGGCCTGCTGTTTAGTTGGTTTGCGACTATGGTTTTGGAAATCATTATGCTGGTGTATTATTACATAGCGCTCTATGATGTGTACGTCTCTTGCGAGCCGTTGAATGCGACACTGTATTTGGTGCTGTCGATTTTCTTTAGTGTTGCCGTTCCTTTCTTCGTGTTTTTTAGCAGAAAGAAAGATTTGGGTATGCCCCCGAGAAAGGCTGAACAGCCTGCGCCTGCAGTAGAGCCCCTGCCGGCTGTAGAGGAAGCCCCCGTTGCGGAAGTTCCCGCTGAGGAAACCGAAGCATAAAAAATATAACAATGTTGAAAAAACCTCTCTTTTCTGTTACCATAAAGAAAAGAGAGGTTTTTGTATGAAAGTTCTTTATTTAGACGAGGATATTGTTGTCTGCACAAAACCGCCTCGGGTGCTGTCCACCGACGAAACGGGGGGACTTCCCGATATGGTTCGAGAATATTTGGGCGACCCCAAAGCGGATGTGCGCACAGTACACCGATTGGACAGAGTGGTCAGCGGGCTCATGGTGCTGGCGCGAAACGCCCAAAGCGTATCGGAATTGTCCCGCCAAATTCGGGAAGACGAATTTACAAAAGAATACCTTGCGGTTATCCACGGCCATCCGGCTGAGATGGCGGGAACATTGCGGGATCTCCTGCTTCGGGATAAGGCAGAGCGGAAGAGTTATGTGGTAACAGAACTTGCCAAGGGTGTGCAAGAGGCTATACTAAACTACCAAGTTTTAAACAGCACAGAGGATTTCTCTAGGGTGCAAATTCAACTTATCACTGGCAGAACTCACCAAATTCGCGCTCAGTTTTCCGGACGCAACTTGCCTTTGGTAGGAGACCGGAAATATAGTTTGCTGGAAGATGATTGCGAGATTGCACTGTGGTCTTGTCGCATTGGCTTTACCCATCCGAAAACCGGTGAGAAAATGGAATTTTCGTTGCAACCGCCGGAAGTTTATCCGTGGACGGTTTGCTGAAGCAGGGCTTGCAAAAATTGATAAAAGGCTTTGTCCTGCTCCGGCTTTCGCTTGGAAGAGCCTTTGGTTCTGCCACCGGAAGCCCGATATTTTCGGCTTTCGTGGCGCTGAAACAGCAGGGCGTCTATGTTAAAAGTTGTGTACTGCCAGCCGTCTTGGTGTAGAACATACGCCCCTTTTGCCAGCGCCATAGAGGCAAGCCCGTAGTCTTGGGTGACCACAATATCGCCCTTTTGCACAGCGTTTACCAATATAAAGTCCACACTGTCTGCCCCTTTGTCGCAGACAATGGTTGTCGCATCCGGACGGGTCATTTGGTGGGCGGTATCGCAAAACAGCACACATTCAACAGAAAACGCCTTGCAAAGGGAAACGGTAATATCCACCACGGGACAGCCGTCGGCATCAATAAAAACCTGCATAATCTCACTCCTTTTCATTAGTATATCACGAAAGTGAGGAAACGCAAATTGGCAAATCACGAATTTTTTCAAAACAGAGATTGCGAATATTTCCCTTGCCACAAAAATGTGGACGAGGCGGATTTTAACTGCCTTTTCTGCTATTGCCCCTTGTATGCGTTGGGGGACAAATGTGGCGGAGATTTTGTGTATTTGGAAAACGGCATTAAGGATTGTTCTGCTTGTACCCGCCCCCACCGTCGGGAAAATTGCAGTAGTATTCAAAAACAAGTGATGCAAGTTATTGAACAAGTGAAAAAGCCTTGATTTTTTCGTCTGCTGTTGGTATAATAACCCAGTTGAAGAAATGGAGATGTACCCAAGTGGTTGAAGGGTCCGGATTCGAAATCCGGTAGGCGTCCTTTGGGCGTGCAAGAGTTCGAATCTCTTCATCTCCGCCAAGAAAAAACGACCTGCTGAGCAGGTCGTTTTTTGCGATCAATCTTGTTTGCGGAAGGTGATGTCGCCGGTGATGGGGTCCATAGCGTCGACAATTGCCAAAGATTCCAAGGGATAGCCTAAGTTCCGCAGGCGGTAACCGCCGTCTTGGAAGCCTTTTTCAATGGCAATTCCCAAACCTTCCACCGTTGCGCCGGCCATTTCCACCAAGGAAATCAGACCTTGCAAGGCACAGCCGTTGGCGAGGAAATCGTCAATAATCAAAATATGGTCGTCCTCATTTAGAAAACGCTTGGAAACAATGACTTGATTGACATTTTTATGGGTGAAGGACTCCACGGAGACCACATACATATCACCGTCAATATTGATAGAACGGGATTTCTTGGCAAAAACCATAGGTACGCCGAATTCTCGGGCAACGGGATAGGCAATGGCAATACCGGAAGCCTCAATCGTAAGTACTTTCGTGATTTTCTTGTCAGCAAAACGACGGTGGAATTCCTTGCCGATCTCGTCCATTAGGGCAATGTCCATTTGGTGGTTCAAAAAAGAGTCTACCTTCAAAACATTACCGGGTTTTACAACGCCGTCTTTTAAAATTCTCTGCTCTAAGAAATTCATAGCGCACCTCCTGCATTTGTATGGCTACTATAGCAGATATTTGTCGAAAAGTCACTACTTTTAAAAAACTATTTTCTTATTTTTCTTCCAGCGCCCGTATTAACTGACCCAAAACCGGTTCGAACTTTGCGCCGTACCAGTGTTCCGGACAATCTGCGGTGACCGCAATGCAACTGACAGTGTAGTCACCTGCGATTTTGGCAGAGGTGTAGGCAGATTTTCCCCGAAGCATTGCGCCGACAAAGGCGGAGGAGTAGATGTCACCGGTGCCGTGACAACTGTTGGGCAGGCGAATATGCTCATAATAATTTCTTTGACCGTTTTCTACCACTTCAATGCCGGTTTTATCCTTGGCATAGGAAACACCGGTTAAAATGATGTTTTCGCAGACCTGCTCTTTCAGCGCGGCCAACAAAGCATCAATATAATCTCGATTGTATGTTTCCTGATAGGCGATACCGGTGAGCAGGCAGGCCTCTGTAATGTTGGGCAGGATATAATCTGCCTTTTGGCACAGCCTTTTGATTGCCAACACATAGTGATCGTCAAAGCCGGGGTAGAGTTTTCCATTGTCTGCCATAGCGGGGTCAATAAAGGCATTTCCGCCTTCTTTCAGGCAGTTTTTCATAATGTCCAGCACATAGTCTACCTGCTGGGCACTGCCCAAGTATCCGGTATACAGCGCATCAAAGGCAATTTGGGATTGTTGCCAGTGCTTGCCGATGGCCGGCATATCTGCGGCTAAATCCCGCACGGTATAGCCGGTAAAGCCGGCAGTGTGTGTAGATAAAATGGCAGAGGGAAGCACGGCAGTTTCGTGGCCGCAGGCTGATAAAATTGGCAGAGCAACGGTCATAGAACATTGCCCCACACAAGAAATGTCCTGAATTGTCAAAACTCTTTTATAAGACATAGAAAACACCCCTTTGGAAAGTTTTCTTTATTATAGCACAACATTTTCTTAAAAACACTCTAAATATTGCACTTTGAAAAATTTTGTCTAAATTTACATTTTTTGCTGGCATTTTCAAAGGGATAGTGTATAATAATGACAAATTAGAAAGGGGTTGGATTTATGAAGGTACTTTTGTTTTCCTGCAACACCGGTGAGGGCCATAACGCCACAGCCCGAGCCATTATGGAAGTTCTGCAAAGACAAAATGTGCAGTGCGACCTGCGGGATGGATTGGCGTATTTGTCCCCTAGTTTTTCAAACTTCATTTGCAACTGGCATAGCCGGATTTACCGCCATATGCCCAAGTTGTTTGATATGGGCTATCGGGCGATGGAACATACCGCCGCCCCCGATGATACCAACCTTGTTTATGAAATGCTGAAGTTAGGCGCTGGAAAGGTTTGGCGGATGCTGATTGACGGGGATTATGATGCGGTGGTTTGCACCCATACCTTCGCCGGTATGATTATGACAGAAATACGGAAGAACTGGAACTATGAAGTGCCCTGCTTTTTCGTCTCTACGGATTATACCTGCCACCCCACTTTGGAACAGTGCGATTTTGATGGCTATTTCATTCCGGATGCGTCGCTGTCCGGGGAATATTTAAGAGCGGGCATTTCTAGTTTGCGCTTGCTGGCTACTGGTATTCCGGTGCGCCAAAGTTTTTATAGTCACCGCCCCAAGCAGGAGGCAAGAGAAGCCTTGGGTCTGGCAGAGGACAAAACCGTTTTGTTGCTGATGTGCGGAAGTATGGGTTGCGGTCCTATGCGAAAAATCGCCTTGTCGTTGATTGAAAAACTTCCGGATGAGAGTTATGTGGTGATGATTTGCGGAAACAATGAGAAATTGTTTGAAGCAATGTCCGATGTAGAAAGCCCCAAATTGCGGGTTTTAGGTTTTACTCGGGAAATTTCCGACTATATGGATGCGGCGGATATGATTGTCACCAAGCCCGGGGGACTTAGTTCCACCGAGGCCGCCAATAAACATTTGCCTATGGTGCTGATTAACACCGTGGGCGGTTGCGAAAGCCGAAATTTTGATTTCTTTTTGAACCGGAATTACGCCGAAGGTAGTGCAGATGCCCACACGGTTGTGGGTTGTGCGGTGGAATTGGCGAAAAACCCGAAACGGCGGGAAGAGATTGCCCAAAATCTAAAAGAGAATTTTGCAACCAACAGCACGGTGGCGGTGGCGAACTACATAACCGATAGCGCGCAATCCTATCGCCAAAGCCGAAACCGTATAAAATTGGATGAAAACGGACATTCTCTAAAAGGAAAAGGAGGATGTTCTATGGAAAACCTAAAAAATCAAACTGTGTTAAATTTGGCCCGTGCTTTTGCCGGAGAATCCCAAGCCAGAACCCGTTATACCATTTATGCCCAAATTGCCCGTAAGGAAGGCTATGAGTGGATTGCGCGGGTTTTTGAAGAAACGGCGGCCAATGAGGCTGTCCACGCGGAGGAATTTTTGGAGCATTTGCAAAAGCAAGGAGCTTGCGCGCCGAATATTGATTTGGAGGCGGGCTATCCCTTCCAGTTGGGCAATACCGTGGAAAATTTACAATATGCCGCCCATGGCGAGTGGGAGGAACACGAGAGTGCATACCCTGCCTTTGCGGAAGTTGCCCGTCGAGAGGGCTTTGACGACACTGCCCGCTTGTGGACGAACATTGCCCGCATTGAAGGCGTGCATCACAATGCCTTCAAATCTCTGCACGAACAACTCGTCAGCGGAACATTGACCGAAAAAGAAAGCCCGATTACTTGGCGGTGTCTGAACTGCGGTTATACCTACGAGGGAACACGGGCGGTTGACCCTTGTCCCGTGTGTAGCAAGCCTGCCGGCTGGCAAGAGGGCGAATTAGATAGAAAGAAAATGATTTCTAAAAACTAAGAAAACTGCAACTTGTGGTTTACAGAGCCTATGGTGATGTGGTATGATAATAGGCAGGAAATAGAAACCGAGGTTGCAAAAATGGACTATATCGTATTGGATATGGAATGGAATCAGCCGTGGCCCGGTTCTCCGTCGGCGCGTAAAGTGCTTCCCGTGCAAATCCGTGGTGAGATTATTCAAATCGGTGCGGTGCGGGTGACAGAGGATCAGCAGGTTGCAGATGAGTTCCAAGTGTTGATAAAACCGAAATATTATCGCAGATTAAACAGAAGAGTCAGTAAACTTACCGGCATTAAAGAAACCCAACTCCGGGAAGAGGGCGTCGCTATGGAAGAGGCAGTGGAGCGTTTTCACAGTTGGTGCGGTGAAGATGTTATTTTCCTGACTTGGGGCTTTGACGACATTACCATTCTGCGGGAGAATTTGCGTCTTTACGGTCTTGAAGAAAACTGGGTCAGCCGTTGGTATAATGCCCAAATGATTTTCAATGCCCAAACCGATGGTTCCAACGCGCAAAAGGCGCTGAAAACCGCGATGGAAATGTTTGAGATTGAAGCGACACGCCCCGCACACGATGCCTTGGGGGATGCCTACCATACCGCGCTGATTTGCGCCAGATTGGATTTAAAAAAGGGTACGCGGGAATATGGTCAAGCGCTGAAAGAACATGTGAACGGCTTCCACGGCGCAGAGTTGCCCGGTTGTATCAGCCGTAAGGTGTTTTATGACTATTCGGATAAACGGGCGGCCCTTTCGGCAATGTCCGGTGTGGAGAATAAATGCCCCACTTGTTCCCGACAGATGTTGGGCTCTCGGTGGTTTGCCCAACCCGGCCGTCGGTATATGGACTTGGCAACTTGTCCGGAGCACGGGAAGTTTTTGATTCGTGTGCGTTTGTCCGACCAACCCGACGGGACTGTGCGCGTAAGCCGATTGACTTATGAAGCCACATCGGAAGCGGCGGCTGCCTATGCCCGTCGCGTGGAAAAGGCCGACCCGGAGGAGAGCCGTTCTGCTCAGCGCCGTCGCCGTAGCCGTCTGTCTGATAAGTAATGGGAAGGGCCTGTTGTAAAATTACGCAACAGGCCCTAAAAATATGAAAATATCTACATCCCCGGGATGTAGGGGCGGATAATATCCGCCCGCGGGCGACTACTAGTCGCCCCTACAGATTCTATCCAAGATTTTTGTATTTTGCAACAACCTTTTTTTGCGGAAAAATTCCCAGAAAAGCCTTGACAGAATGGGGTGGAAGATGCTATAATAGCATCCGCTATGGTGCGCCGCACCTATGTATACGGGCCCTTAGCTCAGTTGGTTAGAGCCTCCGGCTCATAACCGGATAGTCCCGGGTTCGAGTCCCCGAGGGCCCACCACAAAATATAAGGCATCTGCCTTCATATATAGATGTAGGGGTATAGCTCAATTGGTAGAGCGGCGGTCTCCAAAACCGTAGGCTCAGGGTTCAAGTCCTTGTGCCCCTGCCAAGAAACAGTCAGTAAAACTTGCGTTTACTGACTGTTTTCTTTTGTTTTCCGAACTTTTTGAGGTAATTTGTTTCGAAAACGGGCACAGGGAAACGAGTTTCCCCTTATTTTCCCCTTATTGAGGGTTTTCAGAACTTAATTGTTCGTAGAATTTTTGCATCCGATTTGCGCTATCCTGGCGCATCTTTTGGGTCACGTGGCCGTATACATCCAGAGTGAATTGGGCGGTTGCGTGGCCTAAATTTGCCTGCACGGTTTTAATATCATCGCCGGCATACAAAGAAGACACGGCGAAGCTGTGGCGCAGATCGTGGAAACGGGCATCATCAGAAATACCGGCTCTTTGAGAAATCTTTTTGAAGTGCTTGACCACCGTGCGGCGGACAAGATATTTTCCCAAAGCATCGGTGAACACCAAACCAAACTGGTTGTCCCACATTTCGCCTGCGTGCTTCTGTTCTTTCTGTTGTCGCTGCAGCTGATTACGCAGGGCATCCATAACAATGGGTGCAGGAAGGATGGTGCGGTTCTTACCGCTTTTCGGTGTTTCCAAAAAGTAGTTGCCGTCTTTGCATTGCAGCTGCTGTTTGACAGTGATGATGCCGGATTGGAAATCCACGCACTCCCAGGCCAGTCCTAGCAACTCACCTTGTCGCATACCGGTGAAC
>JAZRMH010000012.1:0-2491 GCA_045647425.1 Faecousia sp. | reverse complement strand
AACTTCACCAATTCAGGTATGGAATATTCATAATAATCAGCCATAATATCTTATCTTATACGTTAATTTAACCAGCAAATTAAACTTTAACTTATCGTATACAATGATTTATAATGCAAAGATATTGATAAATTCTTATATCTGATACATTAAGAACAAAAAATATGCTTTACAAAAGGAAAATAGCTATACATTTATCTCGTCCATATGTATACAGATAGATAAAAATCATTGCTAATCATTACTGATTATCGGTTTAAAATCGTACCTTTGCATCAGTAAATCATTTGGAACACAAATGCGGTAAAAGGCTGAATATAAATCACTTCAATTTGGTTTCTACCGAAACTTGAAAATGCGCTTGAAAAGCGCGGTACAACACGTATATCGAATTTGCTGATTATCAGCACGATGAATTTGTGAGTATTTTCCGTGTCATTGTAAAAATGCGAGTTGTAGCGATTAAAAGGCTAAAACGCTTTCAATCAATAGTGTAAATGTGTTGCAACGGAAGATGTTTATAACACCTTCTAGACTACGACATCACTGCGTCACAAACACTCTCCAACTACCTTCCTTCTCCCCTCTTTCGACATACTTTTTCTGGATCAGCTGATCAAGGAGTTTCTGGATTGCAGGGATGCTGATGCCGGTGATTTCTCTCATGTCGGCAAGAGTCAATGTCGGTAGCGTTTGCATGGCGTTCAGGATCTTCGTGTAGTTTGGTGTGCGGAATGAGATTCGTTCTCCGTCGTACCACCACACATTATCGTTCTTCTCTGTAAGGAAGAGTACATCGTTATAAACCTCGGTAGCTACAAGGTCATTGAAATACTTCAGGAATGGACGAATGTTCTTGATGTCTGCATGAGCTCCATCGCTTGGAACAGGACCGATTTCCATATCAGTCTGATGCAAAGCCTCAAGATACTCGCTCTTCTTGCGGCTGCGGACCACAATCATAGGATAGTTGTGACGGGCCAGGATGAAGTTCATCATCAGTCGTGCGATACGACCGTTACCATCTTCAAATGGGTGGATTCGTATATAGCGGTAATGGAACAATGCAGCCAACTCAACCGGAGAAAGCTTTCCCTCCTGTTCAGCCTGGTTATACCAATCAACCAAGTCTGCCATCAGGCTTGGAGTCTCATCTGGAGATGCATACTCGAAGCGATCACCATAACGAGTGATCACGCTATTGGGACGGGTCTTATATTGTCCTGCATGTACCACATAACTTGTCTGCATGCCACCCGGCAAATTGCGATATACAGTATAATCCTCACGTAACAATGTTCTATGCAAAGTTCTGATGAAGTTCTGCGTCAACGGAATTTCCCTCATAGTAGCTTCTTCAGCCATCATCTTGAGTCCGACATTGCTTGCAGTCATCTCCTGAACATCACGTATATCGGCCTCTCCTATAACCTTTCCAAAGAGCAACAGGATCTCGGTCTGACCGTATGTTAGAGTATTACCCTCTATATGATTACTGTTGTAATTGAAGTCAACAGTAAATCGACGGCTAAGTCTTTCCTTATCCTTCTCAGAGAGAGGCTGCAGATTCTGCCAAGCCTCCAGTGCCTTCTTTATATTCAGATACTTCATAAAACATTCATTTTAACAACAGACACCACAAATATAC
Organism: Faecousia sp.; assembly: GCA_045647425.1. Taxonomy (GTDB): domain Bacteria; phylum Bacillota; class Clostridia; order Oscillospirales; family Oscillospiraceae; genus Faecousia. The sequence continues at coordinate 843 of JAZRMH010000012.1, read as the reverse complement.
CAAAAAGTTATTAAAATGGTTATACACATACAACCTTTTTAGTAACATTTTCTTACAATTATCTCTCAAAAGTAGTAGGAATAGTATTTGATATAGGAAAATTCAAACGAAAAAAGCCGGTAAATTCTAAGCCAACCTGCAGAACGAAATCAACAGGTTGGCATAGATTATACTACCTTGTTACAGGCACCTGAATTATAGTCAGCCATTTCTCCGGATCTTCCTGATTCCAGATGCCGTCCACGTATGAGTAGCGTGGCTGGTATGTAATCGTATATCCGTTTGCCTCAATCCATTCAAATACTTCACGAATGTTTTCGTTCAGGCGGTTGTATGGGCCATAAACCTTCATACATACAGCTTCTGCAACCTCAGGAATCTGCTTGAACTTGATTATATCGGAGTCCTTTCCCATAGCTGCAACCTGTTCGCAGTATTCGATGTCTATGTTTTCCTGCCTATATCCTCCGTGCTCAATGGTATAACAGTAACCAGGCTCCGGGCACTCACATCCCAGACGGGACATCTCAGGGCCGATTGTCATGTAGCACAGTTTTCCAAGATCGTCGTACGACGGAATCACGGCTCGATGCGATGCAACAATGATCGCAGGTAATGTATCAATGTAGATCTTTTCCATTTCATTAAGTTTCTTTTGGAAAATAATCATCGCCGACAGCCGGTCCCTGCACTCGACCAGCAGCTGCAACTGTTCCTGGCAACTGCGGATCTTCTCTTCAAGCATATCGATTGAAGGACGTTGAGTCTCGGAATCATACATAGTACGAATCTCCTCCAGACTGAATCCCAGCCCCTTCAAGCGTATGATATTCAAAGCCTTCT
>JAZRMH010000011.1:0-134107 GCA_045647425.1 Faecousia sp. | reverse complement strand
TTGGGTATTGGCGATTTGTTTGAGGTCTCCGCAATCCACGGCCACGGCACCGGCGACCTGCTCGATTGGTGCTTGGAGCAATTTGGCGACTTCCAGTGGGAAGAAGAGGAAAGCGATGTAATTAAAGTTGCTATCGTCGGCAAGCCCAATGTGGGCAAGTCCAGCCTCTTAAACCGCATCTTGGGAGAAGAGCGGGTTATTGTTTCCGATATGGCAGGCACGACCCGGGATGCCATCGACAGCGATTTTGAAAACGAAACCGGCAAGTACTGCTTCATCGACACTGCCGGTATGCGTCGTAAGAGTAAAGTCGATGATTTGATTGAAAAGTACTCCAATATGCGTACCATCAGCGCCATCGAGCGGGCAGATGTGTGCCTGATTTTAGTGGATGCCAACGATGGCGTTACAGAGCAGGATACCAAAATTGCCGGTCTTGTCCATGAGGCAGGTAAGGCAGCCATTATCGTGGTGAATAAGTGGGATGCAGTGGAAGATAAAGAAACTAACACCATGCGGGACAAAGAAGCAGGTGTGCGGGACGGTCTGAGTTATATGACTTACGCGCCGATTGTGTTCTTGTCTGCGTTAACCGGTCAGCGGGTGGATAAGTTGTTTTCCGTAATCCAAGAAGTGCATACCCAAAACACCAGCCGGATTACCACCGGCGCGTTGAACAGTGTTTTGGCAGAGGCAACTGCCCGTGTGCAACCCCCCACAGATAAGGGTCGTCGTTTGAAGATTTATTATATGACCCAAGCAGGAACAAAACCCCCGCATTTTGTCATTTTCTGCAACGATGCTCGGCTGTTCCATTTCTCTTATCAGCGTTATCTGGAAAACCAAATTCGGGAGGTTTTCGGACTCAAGGGTACGCCCGTGCGAATTACCATTCGCCAAAAGGGTGATAAGGAGGAATAAACCGTGTGGCTGTTTGCGATCATTACGGTTGTGGCAGGGTATCTGCTGGGCAACCTAAATGGGGCGGTTTTGATTTCCCATATTTGGGGTGATGATGTCCGCACCCACGGCAGTGGCAACGCAGGCCTGACAAATTTTATTCGCAGTTACGGCACGGGCCGTTCTTTGTCGGTTATCTGTATTGATGCCGGAAAAGCAGTGCTGGGCTGCGTGATTGGCGGTTTGCTGTTAAAGTCGTATCTTGGCTTTCAGACCGGTTCTGCATTGGGCGGTGCCGGTGTGATGCTTGGCCATGTGTTTCCGGTATTTTTGGGCTTTCGTGGCGGTAAGGGCATTTTAAGCGGTTTGTTCATCGCATTGGTGACAGATTGGCGAGTTGCCTTGGTTATCTTGGTGGTTTTTGCTGTTGCATATCTCATTACCGGATATGTGTCCTTGGGGTCGGTTTTGGCGGCAATTACATTTAGTGTCTGCTTTGTTGTTTTGCACGCTCATGATCCGATTACCATGTGGTGTGGTGTTTTGATGGGTTTACTGGCAACATTTATGCATCGTCAGAATATTGTTCGCTTGCTGAAAGGTCAAGAACGCAAAACAAATTTGTTTAAAAAAGATAAAGCGTAACGCTTGGAGTAAATTATGGAAAAGAGAAAGAGAATTAAAACCAATAATTTAGCATTTAATATCTACTTTAGTGCTTCTGTGCTGTTCTTGGAAATTGTTTTCCGTATTACAACAGTGGGAAATCTTTTCTCAATCGGTTTGCTGTATACGATTCTCTTTAGTGTCGCCTATGGCTCTCTGGGATATTTGTTTTCCACGATGTTCCGTAAGACAAAGACCAACCGCATTATTGCAGGCGTGCTTCTGGGTGGAACAACGGTTGCCTATGTGGTGCAGTTTTTGATTTACAAGCAATTTAAGCAATTTTATGACATCAATACCATGTCTGGCGGAGCAGGGGATGCGTTGACTAGTTATTTTGGGGAACTGATGAGCCTGATTTTCCTGCAAGGCGGTCTGTTCATAATGCTGCTGATGTTTGTGCCTTTTGCATTTTATATGTTGTGCCAAAAGCGGGGCCTGATTCCCTTGGTGTCCACAGCCTGTACGAGATTTAAAACCGTGATTTACTCTTTAGGAATTTATGTTTTCACGGTGCTCATTGTTTTAGTGCATCCTTCTTTGGGTCCTGCCTATCATGACCAGTATAACTTCCAAACGGCAGTTTCGGAATTCGGACTGATTTCCGGCTTGCGTTTGGATGTGCAAAGTCATTTGTTTAAGGATGATTATGCTTTCGAAACGCCGGATGTTCCCGTGGTGCCCGGTCCGAATGCAGAAGGGACAGAGCAGACCGGAAGCACAGAAGAAACAGTAGTGGAATACGGCTATAATGCGATGGAATTGGATTTCACGGCGCTGAATAAGAAGGCCAATTCCGAGCAGAAAAAACTCAACGAGTATGTTGCCGGCTTGACGCCTTCCAAGCAAAATGAATTCACCGGTCTGTTCAAAGGTAAGAACTTGATTATGATTTCCGCAGAGGCGTTTTCTGCTGAAATTATTGACCCCGTGCGGACACCCACGCTGTACCGTTTGGCCAATAAGGGTATCCAATTTACCGATTACTATCAGCCTGCCAGCGCAGGTACTACCGGCGGCGAATATCAAAATATTTTCGGTATGTTGCCCACTTCCGGCGGTAAGTCCTTTAAAAATACCGCGGATAACCTGAACTATTTCACAATGGGCAGTCAATTGGACCGTTTGGGCTATTATGGGAAGGCTTTCCACAACAACTCTCATACCTACTACAGCCGTAACAAGACTCACATTAACTTGGGCTATTCCGATGGCTTTATGGGTCGGGGTAACGGTATGGAACAGTATGTGCAGAAGGCTTGGCCGCAAAGTGACTATGAGATGTTCTCCGGCACATTACCCACCTATATTGATAAAGAACATTTCAATGTGTATTATATGACGGTCAGCGGTCACAGTAACTATACAAAAGCCGGTAACTCGATGACCAAGCGCCATTGGGACAGAGTCGCGGACTTGCCCTATTCCGATACCATTAAAGGTTATTTGGCGGCCAACATGGACTTTGAGGACGCAATGACCTATGTGGTTAAGACGTTGGAGGAAAAGGGGATTGCCGACGATACGGTGATTTGTATTTCTACCGACCACTTCCCCTACGGTTTGGATAATGACGCCAAGTTGGGAGATATGCCCTTCCTTTCCGAACTTTACGGCTATGAGGTGAATGACTACTTCCAGCGTGACCATTCCCGCCTGATTATTTGGAGCGGTTGTTTGGAGGATATGGACCCAATTGTGGTGGATACCCCCACCTTTGGCTGTGATATCCTGCCCACATTGTCCAACTTGTTCGGAACAGAATATGATTCCCGCTTAATGGTTGGCCGTGATGTGTTCTCTGACGCGATGCCGTTGGTGTGGAATGCCAACTATGAATGGAAGACTGATTTGGGCACTTACTCCAGAGGTAAGTTTAAACCCGCAACGGAAGATACGGTCATCCCCGACGGGTATGTGGCTTCTATTAAGGCAATTGTGAAAAATAAGATGAAATACAGTTCCGGTGTACTCAATACCGACTATTTCCGTCTGCTGTTTGGTTAAAAATAAAAACCGAAGGATGTTTTTTCATCCTTCGGTTTTTTTATAAATGGGTAGCAAAAAACGGCACTGCATAAGCAATGCCGTTATTGGTTGCTGGGAAATATCAGACAGCCCGCTCAACCTTGTTAGAACGGAGGCATCTGGTACAGGCGTACACATGGCACGGAGTACCGTTCACAATGGCCTTGACCCGCTTTACATTGGGCTTCCAGGCTCTGTTGGAACGTCTGTGGGAGTGGGAGACCTTAATACCAAAGGTAACGCCCTTGCCACAATAATCACACTTCGCCATACACTGCACCTCCAATCGAAATCTAAACTTAAAACTACGCCCAAACAGGCGCTTAGATATGATAACAGACATTTGAGAAAAAAGCAAGTCTTTTTTTGGAAAATTTTTAGTTTTTTGAAAATAATCTTGCTATTCCCGCTTTCAGTGGCTATAATGGTTACAAGATTGAAATAAAGGATGATAATTATGTACGACATCCATAGCGTTTTGCTGTCAACTTTGGTAAAAGAATTTAGTTTGGAAGTAACTTTTGCCGCCACGGACTATGAATCCATCCACCTGACCGTGATGGATGTGGCCCGACCCGGTTTGCAGTTGGCGGGGTATTATGACCACTTTGAGCCGATGCGCTTGCAGGTGATGGGCAATGCGGAAACCAGTTATCTGCAAAAACTCACCGATGCAGAGCGTTCCATGACCTTTGACCGGCTCTTTTCCTATAAATCTCCGGCACTGTTGATTGCTAGAGATATTGTGCCTGATCCCCAGTGCTTGGAAATGGCGAAAAAGCACAATGTCACAGTGCTTCGCTGTAAGCAGGCCACCAGCACCATTGTTTCGGATATTATTGCTTACTTAAAGTCGGCTCTTGCGCCGTGTATTACCCGTCACGGTGTGTTGATGGAAGTTTACGGTGAAGGTCTTTTGCTCATAGGCGATAGCGGTATCGGCAAAAGCGAGGCGGCCATCGAACTTCTCAAACGCGGACACCGATTGATTGCCGACGATGCGGTGGAGATTCGTAAAATTTCCGAAAAAACCTTGGTAGGCACCGCGCCGAAACTGATTCGCAATTATGTGGAATTGCGTGGTATCGGCATTATCAATGTGGCAAAACTGTTCGGTATGGGCGCAGTCCGAGCGGAAAATGAAATCAATTTGGTTGTCAATATTGTTCCTTGGGACCAGCAGAAGGTCTATGACCGTCTTGGTTTGGAAGAACAGCATATGGATATTTTGGGTGTCCAAATTCCGATGAACACCATTCCCATCACACCGGGACGAAATTTGGCGGTGATTTTGGAAGTGGCGGCTATGAACAACCGTCAGCGGAAAATGGGCTATAACCCTGCGCTGGAATTCACCCAGCAGATGGATAAGCATTTCTCTGAAAATCAGGAGTCATTATGAAGGAATTTACCATAGGTGCCAATGATGCGGGACAACGGCTGGACCGTTTTTTGGCAAAGGCAGTGCCTTTGCTTCCGGCATCTTTAGCCCAAAAATATATTCGCATCAAGCGCATTAAGTGCAACGGTGGACGGATTGAGCGGGATACCCGCTTAAATCAGGGGGATGTGCTTCAATTTTATATCAACGATGAGTTCTTTGATAAGCCCCGAGAGGACAATGCCTACCTAACCGTGGCAACACCGAAACTCAACATTGTCTACGAGGATGACCAGATTCTTTTGGTGGACAAACGCCCGGGTTTGGCTGTCCACCCCCACGATGGCGCGGAATACGGCAGAACCTTGATTGACCATATCCAAGCCTATCTCTATCAGAAAAAAGAATGGTCGCCAAGAGGGGAGAATGCCTTCACACCGGCGCTGTGTAACCGCATTGACCGCAATACCGGCGGTATTGTCATCGCGGCAAAAACGGCAGAAGCATTGCGGGTAATGAACCAAAAAATCAAAGACAGAGAACTGGATAAGCGATACTTGGCCATTGTGGAAGGTACGCCGAAGCCACCGAGAGGAAGTCTCAAGGGCTACCTATTCAAAGATGCAAAGAAGAATCGGGTTTTTATCTCCGATATCCCCAGAACCGGCGCCAAAACTTGCCAAACCAACTATGTGACTTTGGTAAGTCAAAAAGGATTGTCTTTGGTGGAATGCGAGTTGATTACCGGCAGAACCCACCAAATCCGCGCCCAATTTGCCCACGCAGGTCACCCTTTGCTGGGTGACGGCAAATACGGCAAACTGGATAAGAAATATGACCGTAATTATCAGGCACTGTATTCTTATAAATTGACTTTCTGCTTTACAACCGACGCCGGAAGTTTGAACCACCTAAACGGAAAATCCTTCCAAGTCAAGCAGGTGGATTTTGTAACCGAATATTTTCCCAATTATCAATAAAAGGAACGGAAAAATCCGTTCCTTTTTTGTTATAACACCTCTTGAATTGTGCCGCTTCCGATGACCATATCCCCATCATAAAGCACAACCTCTTGTCCGGTGGTGATGGCTCTTTGTGGCTGGTCAAACACAACCCGCGCCAAGCCGTTTTCCATAGGATATACCGTGGCCGGTTGTTCTTGGTGGCGGTATCGCACGCGGGCCTTTACCCCAATGGGCGCGTCTAATTTTTCAAAGGGGAAGAAATTCCAGTTATCGGCAATGAGAGAAGTTTTGAATAGGTCTGCATCAGTGCCTAAAGTGACCGTATTATTTGCCATATTTTTTGCGGTGACATAGGCCGGGGCACCCAAAGCAATGCCCAAACCTTTGCGCTGACCGATGGTGTAGCCGACAGCCCCTTGGTGCTTACCTAAGACCTTTCCGTCTTCGTCTAAATAATTGCCGGTAGGATAGGTTTTGCCGGTGTAATGTTCCATAAAAGCCTTGTAGTCCCCATCGGGAATGAAACAAATATCCTGACTGTCTTTCTTTTTGGCGGTGACAAAACCTTGGGCTTCCGCAATTGTCCGTACCTGTTCTTTCGTCAGTTCCCCCAGCGGGAATAAACTGTGGGATAATTGATACTGATTAAGGCAGGCAAGAAAGTAACTTTGGTCCTTGGCAATGTCCTTTGCTTTGTATAACAGAAAACGGCCGCTTTCCCCTTGGACAATTCTGGCATAATGTCCGGTAGCTAAATAATCACAGCCCAATTCCAGCGCCCGTTGCAACAGCACATCAAACTTAATGCGCTTGTTGCAGGTTACGCAAGGGTTGGGCGTTCCGCCATCTTCGTAACACCTGATAAAATCTTCCACAACGAGTTTGCGGAAATCTCCCATATGGTCATAGGCGTAAAAGGGCATACCCAAACGGTCAGCCACACTTTTGGCATCGGCAACACCGTGGTCGTTGCACAGCATCATCGTGGCGCCAACACAATCGTAACCGTCTTTTTGCATCAAGTGAGCAGCCACGGAACTATCCACACCGCCACTCATAGCCAACATAACTTTTGCCACGACAATCACCCTTTCATAAAAATTTAAGATAAGAAATAACTCATTGCCAGCATCAAGCAAAAACCTGCCAGCAGGGAATAGGTAACCCCACGGGCGTCGTCGTGATGGGTTTCGGGAATCATTTCATCGCTGATTACATAGAGCATGGTACCGCCGGCGAAAGCCAAGGCAAAAGGCAAAATCGCGGTGGAAAGACTTACGGAAAAATAACCCAACATTGTACCTAAGACCTCAATCACGCCGGTAGCCAAAGCGCAGGCAAAGGTGCAGCCGGGACGCATCCCCGCCGCCAACATCGGTCCGATAATCACCATTCCTTCGGGGATGTTCTGCAGGGCAATTCCTGCGGCAATGGTCAAAGCCTGCGCGTTGTCCCCGCCGCCGAAACCAACGCCGGCGGCAATTCCCTCCGGCAAGTTGTGAATGCCAATGGCGAGGACAAACAAAAGAACCTTGTTTAATTTTTGTGAGTTTTCCGAATGCTGTTCTTGGTCAATACCGGCAAGTCGGTGCAAATGGGGCACCAATTTATCCAACACATTCAAAAACAAAGCCCCAGCGAATACGCCTAAGACGGTTATCAATAAAGGAGAAAAACTTTCATATTCCAAAGAGGGCAATATCAAGCCGGTAATGGCGGCGCAAAGCATAATGCCGGCGGCAAACGCCAAAACAATATCACTAAATTTGTGGGAAATTTTCTTAAAGACAAAACCCAAAGCCGAGCCGAAAAGTGTTGCGCCACCCACACCCAGCGCAGTTAGTAAAACCAATTTCATAGGACATACCTCCAAAACATATTATAGAAATTTGCAACGGCTTTGTCAAAGGAAAAGATATGGATTTGCGGAGAAACTTTCGTGAAAATCGGCTCTAAAAAATGTCCAATAAAGAAAATGTTGTAAAAATTTCTGAAAACAGGCAAAGACTTGACATTTTTATGTTTTTAAGGTAACATAAAATGTAAAACTTTGAAAAAAGGGGAATAATTATGAGAAGACTTTTGTCCGTGATTTGCGCACTGGTCATCCTAGTCGGTAGTATCAATTTGGCAGTATTTGCCAATGATGCTGTTGTGGCTACCATCGGTGACCAAAGTTACGCAACCTTAGACGAAGCGTTGCTTGCTAAGGATTCCGGCGTCATTTGCCTCCAAGCAGATGCCGGAGACATTCTCGTCACTGGGGATACTTACCTTGACTTGAATGGTCACAATGTTGCAAGCATCACTGTGACAGACGGAAACTTGTATTGTTCCGACAGTTCTACCGATGACTGCACCGTTTCTGACGGCGTCTATGGTAAAATGGGTTCTGTTATCGGCAATGTTGTTCCTGCAAAGAACTATATGCAGGTTGCAGAGGATGGCATTTCTTTCCATTATGTCAATTTGGAAATTTATGCGATGACCCTGCGTCCGGAGGATGCCGGTGTATATTACACCAGTTATTTTGCAGGCGACGAAGTAGTTGCATCTAAGGTAGAAACCTATGGTGTTGCCCTGAGTGTCGAGGGTGAGCCTACTGATGGCCTGAGAAATTGCGGTTATTCCTATTTCAGCGATTTTAAGGCAGGTAAGGGTGCAAACGAAGCAACCTCCGGTACTTTGCTGAAAAACATCCTGAAGGAATCCAACTCGGATGCTGTCAATATCTGTAATGCAGATATGGAAGTTTACGGCAGAGCGTACTTAAAGACCACTGATGGCTATGTGTTTGGCGAAACCGTCACCCGTAGCCTAAAAGAGCAAGTTGAGGCTGTGGATGAGGCATGGTCCTCTTTGCAGAAGGATCAAAAAGATGCTGTTGCGGAAATGTATGGTCTATATACTTCTGTGATGGGGACTTGGGCAGTGCCCAATTTGCGGGAATATTTGGTGAATCCCGAACAGCCTATGGATAAAGTGGAAATCACATTGCCGATTGTTGTGAATGTTGCGAACGGCGTGGTTGCAGAGCAGACAACCGTGACGGAAAATGGCGTAACGGTTACCGTTCCTGCCGGTGTGGTTATGGCAGAAGGCGCGGAAAGTCTAACTCTGTCTGTTACACCCAAGGCAAGTTCCGACAGTGGTTTGACCTTGGAAGAAAATCAGGTTTTGATGCCCGTAGATGTACATATTGATGGCATTTCTAAAGAAAATACTGTGCCCGTCACAGTGTCTTTGGGCAAGGTGATGCCCGAAAACCTGAACTTAGGTAACTATAAGACATACCACGTGGAAAACGGTAAGGCCAACGAGATGGTGCTCATTGCCAATGATGCACCCTTTACGGCCCATAACCAGTATAAGTATACCTTGGATGGCGAACTGACTCTGTATATGGCAACATTCTCCGAGGTTGCCGTCGTTTCTAATGCGGAAAACTATTGGCAGGGAGGGGTAAATACCTCTTGGTATGACCCGAGCAAAACTACTTTTGAAATCCGCAATGCTGACCAGTTGGCAGGCTTTAATAAGATTGTCAGCGGCGACTTAACTGAGATTGCTAAGGATAACTTTGCGGGCGATACCGTCAACTTGGCCGGTGATATTAACATCGGTGGCGAAAATAATCCGAACCATATTTGGTATCCCATTGGCTACTGGAAGCAGGGAACCGGCAATAATGCCGCCGGCGAATCGGACTGGTATCTAGAAGGTGGCGCATTCTGCGGTACTTTCGACGGCAAGGGTCACAAAATTTCCGGTGTTTTCCAGAACACTTGGCTGATGAATGGCAATTATTCCAATGGCTATTGGAATGCGGCAATGGGCTTGTTCGGCCGTGTGGAAAACGCAAAAATCAGAAATCTCACCCTGACAGATTTCTTTGCCGAGGGCGAATTTACGGATATGGGCTGTGTGACAGCCTACGCTTCCGGCGAATGTACCTTTGAGAATATCTCTCTGTTTGACAATATGATGGCTACCTACAACTGTGGTACTGCTGGTATCGTTGGTTGGGACTTTTCTGAACACGACAATCTTTCGGATGCGAGTTCGTTCGTTTTCAATAATATTACCATTGATAATTCCAACACATTCCAAGCCCTTTGGGGTACTTGGGACTGCGCCGCCGGTGGTATTATGGGCTGGCTGGAAGCACCCAGCAAGGTCAATATGACCAACTGCCATGTGGCCGCTAAGTTGGATGTATTCAACGATGTCTGCGGTAATTACCAGTACTATTGGTATCGTTATTGCGGTATGTTGATTGGCACGGTTTGTAAGACAGATGCCACTAACAGTTCTGCCTTGGATACCAACAACATTACCCTTGACGGTTGTACCATCCATTTTGGCGATTGGAATGACTATTACTACTGTGAACTGGTCGCCAACTCTTTGGCTTCCTATACCCACGACCACCAGTTTAGCCGTTTGACGGAAGTTCAAAGTGTGGATGTGGCCAACAAGACCTATGTGGACTTAAAGGGTGTCACCCACAAAGTGCCGAATGAAGGTTGGTGTCATTTGGTTGTGGAGATTGACGGCGGAAAATCTGATACCAAAGCCCAATGCTACCACTTTAATAACGGTGTTCAGCATAACCACGAGGATGCCGGCTATGAAACCACGGATGTGGATAAAGACGGTGTCATTGACAATGGCTTGCTGAAGGAAGACCGTCAGCACTACTATATTCCCTTCAACCAAATCTTTGGCGGACAAGGCTGGGGCGTTCGCGGCGAGAGTTATGAAGGCTATGAGGGCGTCAAAATTCTCGATTATGCAACGCCTGCCGGTGAAGTGAAGTTTGATTCGCTGTACACAAATGGCGCTGAAATCGAAGCCTCCAAGGAATACACCCTTGGCCAGTTGTTTGCACATCATTCCGGCGCACAAGCCATTAAAACAGATGCCGTCTATGTAACAGCGGTTTCCGTCGCGACCGGTGAGGATGTTGCAATCTACACCCCCAATACTGACGATTGGACAAAGGGTACGATTCGCTTTGTGGATATGGAGCAAAATGCGGAAAAGGTCGCCATTAAACTTACGATTCAGGATTATCAACTCTGTATCCCCACAGTGGTTGAACTGACGCTAAAACCCCGCCAGCCTGAGCAGAAATTTGACACTAAATTTGTCAATCACGAAACCTACCTCTACCGCGTGGGCAATAAGCAGGGCAGTACCGTTTCCCTCAATAGTCTGTTTAAGCCTTATGCTGAGTTGCCTGAAGATAACGCAATCCTGTCCGGCAGTGTGAATGTTTCTTTTGAAACCAAGGTAGGCAATGCTTCCGGTTCCTACACCGCTAACTCCGCTGATTGGACACAAGGTAAAATCCAATTCTCCGGCAACGGCGTTGTAAAACTTACTATTACGGATAATGACTATTGCATCCCATTTGAACTTCTTTTGGAGGTTGTCGATGCAGAGAATACTACAACAGCGAAATCTGCAAGTACAGACAACATTGTATTGCTCAACAATACTTCCGGTAGTTTTAGTGTCAATAATGGAAAAACATTCTTTGGCAATGGCTTTACAGTCACTTTACCCAATAGCACACAGAGTAAATATTCATCAGGCGTTGTTGGTATTGTGAATATAGACGGCGGTAATTTGGATAATGTGCAGATTCTTGGCCCCGTTTATCCTGAGGGATATATATATCGTGAGCAAGCAAAAGATAGCACAGATGCAACAAAAGCAAATTATTTCTACAATTCTGTAATGGTCAACTCTGGCGATTGTAATATAAGCAACTGCTATATTTCCGGCGGTCGTGCTGCGATTTGCGTTAAGGGCGGTAATAATATTGTCCTTGAAAACACTACTGTGTTTGGTGGTGCTGTTGCGAATATCGATCTTCGCAGCGGTATTTCCTTGAAAATGGTTGATGTTACTACTGTTCAAAAAATGACACCCAATACATGTGGCGTGACTTCTAATGGTCAACCCAAAGAAGTGATGGGTATGGGCGTATTGGTTAGCAATAGTGTCGTAACAGTTACCATTGAGGGAGCATTACACCAATATAACTGGGCTAGTGAGGCGGAATGGGACGCAATGGTTCCTGCGACATATGCAAGCGCTTTCCCGGATATTTTTGGCAGTGGTTATTCAGCGTATCAGTCAAACTATAACAACACCAAATATGTTAATCTTGGCTTTATCTATATGTGTGACTGGGATACCCGTAAGATGGTAGATAATCGTACAGATAAGACGCTTACCTATACAGCAAAACAAGCAACATTAGGTGGCGTTAATGGTGGTGTATATTCAATTTCTGGCGCAACGCTAACAGATGCTTTGTATAATCAACCGCAATATATGTCGGATGTATATAACCCAATTGCACCCGTGTTTATGTTCGATAATACAGTCAATAATGACCCGGACGATGAAAATGATATAAAAGACACATATTGCGAGTATAAAGACGGCGTGCTTAGCATCGGCTTGATCAAGGATAGTCTCACATTGGATTTATCTGGGATTTCGATCAAAAAGAATGGAACGCCAGTGGAATTTACTGCAAAACTCAATGGTACGACAATCAACGATATGACTAGTGTGACAATAAGCGGCTCTGGAGTCAATCAGGTTCTTGCGTTCTATTGGACTGATACAGAAGGCGGTTTCAATCCTGATGGTTCTCAAGATGGCAATGAAAAGGCCTATGTGTGGATGTTGCCTGTTGAAGTTGCTAAATTAGGATTCCCTGCACCGATGTGGACAATGGAGAACACTACGAAGAACGGAACGAATTGTATATACGTTTACTACACAACAAGTCAAGGTTATGCAGAGGCGGTTCCGTTATTTGAGGGTATTACTGCAACCTATTACGATGCAAACGGTAATGTTCAAAACCTTGACCTTTCAGGAACAAACGCTATTCCCGCAGAGGCAGGAACGGCGAGAACAACACCATTTACTTATACAATTAATGGTTGTATTATTAAGATGGAATATGTTTCGGGTTGGAAATCTGGTGCTACAACTATGGATTTTACAACCTACAAAAACAAAACATATATCTATCCGCAGTTGCCCAATAACGATAATTATGTTCGAAGCAAGGTTGCTAATCAAGATTTTGATGTTCGTATTAAATACACAATTACGGACCCGAATGGTCAAAGTTCAGAGCCGGTGACAGTGCAGTGGTATAATGCTGCGGCTAGCAACAATAACATTACAACAGAACAATGGAAGAATTTTGATTCGACCGATGGAAAGAAGCCTTCTGTTTGTTTTGCCGCAGGTTCCTTGGTGACTATGGCTGACGGTTCACAGAAGAAGATTGAAGATGTCAAGGTTGGCGAAGAATTGCTGGTTTGGGATTTCTTCAAGGGTGAATATGCAACATCTCCTGCAATTATCAATTATCTCCACGGTGATGGCATGCAAGAGATTGTAAATCTGCATTATTCCAATGGAACGATTTCTCGTATGGCATTTATGCACGGTTTCTACGATTTGGATGCTCAAGAATTTGTTTATCTAACCGCAGAAAATGCAAATGATTATATAGGTCATCGCTTTGCTACAGATGATGGCGAAACGGTCACATTAGAAGATGTGACAATTACATTGGAAACAACCGATGTGTATACTGTAGTATCTGCTATCTATTATAATTGCTTTGTAGATGGTGTGCTGACCAATACACCTCCGTATTACAGTGCTGGATTTGTTGATAATTTCTTTGATTACGGATTCGAAATCGGTAGCGATATGAAGTATGATGAGGAACAACTACAGTCCGATATTGAGCAATACGGCGTATATACCTATGAGGATTTTGCCGGAATTTTAACATATGAAGAATTCACATTAATGAATATTCAGTATTTTAAGATTCCTGTAGCAAAGGGACAACTTTCCTATGAGGACTTGATGGGTATCTTACAAGAACATGTAATTGATATGCGTGGTAAATAATCAGAGCCCCGGCACACGAAAGTGTGCCGGGGTAACTTTTTGCGGCTAAAGAGCAGGAATGACCTTGCAAAGTTGCCCGATTTCTTGACTTTTTGGCTTGGATATGGTAACTTAGAAATAGAATGTAGAAGGAGTATGTTTATGAAACGATTGACTTGGATTATCTGCGTTTTAACGGCGTTGGTATGTGCGTTTTCGCTGTTGGCATTTGCAGAAGAAGCGAATGTGATTGTCCTGACAGCAGATGTGGAAAATATGACCGTGACCGAGGACACTTGGATTGACCTGAACGGACATAATATTGCGACTGTAACCGTCACGGACGGCACGCTTTATTGCTTTGACAGCGCAACGGCGGACTATACTGTTGCAATCGGCGGTTATGGCAAAATCGGCACGATTACCGGCAATGTTGCGGCATCCGACGGCTATATGCAAATTGTTGAGGTAACCGGTACATCCTTCCATAGGGTGAATTTGGAAATTCAATCTATGACATTACGTTCCGAAGTCGTTGGTGTATACTACACTGCGGATTTTGCAGGTGACGAGGTTGTGTCGGCAAAGGTGAAAAGTTACGGTGTTGCGCTGAGTGTCTATGGCGAGCCAAAGAGCGGACTTGCCAATTGCGGTTTCTCTACGTTTTACGATTTTCAATCCGGCGCAAAAGCAAATGCAGCAGCCTCAGGCACACTGTTAAAAAACATTCTTAAACCCGAAAATTCTGCGGTTCGAAATCGAGAAAATGCCAAAATCGATGTGTTTGGCAGAGCCTATTTGAAAACGGACAATGGCTATGTTTTCGGAAAAACGGTCACAATGAGCCTTAAGTCGTTGATGGAGGGAATTGACGAAGCGTGGTCTATGCAGAGCCAAGAAGAACAAAATGCCATAAAATCCCTCTATGCCCAATATGAGACATTGATGGGCGTGTGGGAACTGCCGAACTTGCATGCAGACCTCTATCCCGTTGCCCAAGAAAAATTTATACCTTTGTTTGTAAACCGTGGGCAGTACCTTTATCGGGTAGGTAATGCGGCGGGTAGTACCGTAAAACTAAATAGCCTTTTCGTATCGGCGGCAGATGCTTCCATTGATAATGCCGAAGTTTCTGTGGAAATTTCCACCCTAGCGGGCAACGCAACCGGTGTGTTTACCCCCAATTTGAGCGATTGGAAGCAGGGATATATTCAGTTTTCCGGTGCGGGCATTGTCAAACTTTCCATTACGGACGCACATAATTGCATTCCTGCGGAAATCCAACTTGAGGTTGTTTCTGCGAAAAATGCCACCACCGCCTCTCAACTTAACGCCACAACCAGTAATGTGGTTGTGCTCAATGATATGAACTTTGGCGCATTTACAGTGTCCAGCGGTTATAGCCTATACGGCAACGGATTTACCTTGACTCGCACATCGGACAGCGTTGCAAAATACCTAAATTCCAGTTATATTTCCCTGACCAACGGAACAATTGATAATGTGCAAATCATTTGTCCCAACTTCTCACAGCAGATTTTGTATAAGGTGCAAATTGGCGACGGCGGTAGTTACAATGTGAACTGCGCCATTACCGCTAACGGCAATAGTAATATTTTAAATTCTTATATTTCCGGCGCCCGTACGCCGGTACTCCATGCCAGCGGAAATTTGGAGATACGCAATAGTTATCTATATGGCGGTGCGGTTGCAAACATCTACCTTGGGGCGGGCAACTCCCTGCTTTTGGAAGATGTGACAATGGTGCAAGAACCCATTACTTCCGCAGACGGTAGTAAAACCATTATGGGTTTTGGTGTGTTCCATATGGCAGACTCCGGTTCTCCGGAGATTACGCTACAAGGGGATTTTCACCAGTATGCGTGGGTTTGTGAAGAGTATCGGGACTACTTTAGTGACGACGTGAAAAATGTGATGCAAGTAGCCATAAGCCAAAAGGACTATATTCACCCCGTCCTTGACGGCAGGGATTCTTTGAATGTGGGCTTTATTTCTATGCCGGAGACCTTGGGTTCAACGGCGGATTTGCGGATAACCGACAACCGTTCCAATAAGAACACAATTCCTTATGAGATGCTGGGCGTAACCCAAATGACGGTTACCGCAAAGGTCTATTCCTATGTCAATACAAAGGGAACGGATGCCGAGTTTACGGCAAAACCGGCGCCCTATACGCCCAAACAAAACGAAAAAATTCTACCGGAACTGGTATTTGCCGACAGCAACAACAGACGTGTATTTACTAAGGAATACGATGCAACCGAGGCAAAGTGGAAGTACCATTTGACGGTGAATTTGGATGATGGGGCATATGCCTTTGATTTCGGAAAGTTGATTGCAGAAAAATACGGCAACGCCCTTTCTTATACGGTAACCGATGAAACCGGAAATGCCGTGGATAAAACAAAGCCTATCCAATTATCATCCGGAACAAAAACTTATCAAGTTGCGGTTGCAGACAATTGCTTCTATGATGCGCAGGGGCAGTTGACCGGTGAAACGGTTATAACAGAGTTGGAGTTTCAAGTTGTTGCGACGATGACGGAAATTGATGATCCGGTAGTGGTGGCGACAGCGTATGAACCGGCGCTTTGTGTGGCTTCTTCTTTCGGCAGCACTTGGCACGGCGCAGTTCCGGCGTTGGAAGGAATCCAAATTCGATACTGGAGTACTGCTGAAAACAGTTATAAAACAGTCCATTTGGCAGATTATACCCCCACAACGGCGGGAAAACAAAACGGTGCAAACAACTTCTGGAAATATGAAGGAAAAGATTTTGTCCTCACTGTAACAAATGCGACGCCGGTACAATCCAGCAGAAATGTGTATGCAATGCCGGTAGTTTGCGAGGGGAAACTGTACTTTACACCGGCCTCTACCGCCGGACTTGTAAATACCGGTAATACCCCTCGGGCGATTTCGCTGACTTATACCTTTACGGATATGGTGGAAGGCTCTGTGACCTTTAGCAATTCTTGGAGTATTGCGGAAAATCAGAATACCGAATATGGTTACGCCAGCCTTTGCAGTGGCACATTGGAAAAATTGGAAAAACCTTCGACTTGTTTTGCGTCCGGATCTTTGGTTACAATGGGGGATGGTTCTCGTAAGAAAATCGAAGAAGTGAACTTTGGCGATGAGATTTTGGCGTGGGATTTCTTTGATGGGGAATATGTTTCTGTACCTGTAGGAATGTCTGCTTTCCACGGCAATGAAGAAACGAATGTGATAGAATTAACCTTCTCCAACGGATCAACAAGCCGTATTATCCGAGAACACGGTTTCTTCAGTTTGGATGAGAACCGATTTGTCTATTTGAGCGAAGCAAACGCCGAGAATTATATCGGACAGCGCTTTGCCACATCCCAAAATCACAAACCCGCTGTTTTAACAAATGTGGCGGTTTCCAAGGAGAAAACTGGCGTGTATTCCATTGCATCTGCCTTCCATTATAATGCTATTGTGGACAATATGCTGACCAATACGCCGGCATATTATAACGGTCAGACAAATTGGGAGTTCTTCAATTACTACTTCCCAATCGGGGAGCATATGAAGTATGATGCGGCACAACTGCAGGCGGATATAGAAACCTACGGTTTGTATACCTATGAAGAGTTTGCCCATATCTTCACTCCGGAGGAATTTGCGGCGTTGAATATTCAATATTTCAAAATTCCGATTTCCAAGGGACAAATGACCTATGAGGATTTGCTGGATGCAATCCAAGAGCAAATTATAGATGGCGATGTAGAATTGAGTTAAAAAACCCCACCGATTAACAAAAATCGGTGGGGTTAAACTTTATTCAAAAATCAGTGTTCCGAAGAGATCAGGATTATGGAAGGCTGAGCATTTGGGAACAACCTGCTGCCAGCACATAAAATGCGGAGGGTTGCCATCGCCGGCGCACTTGTAGAAATTTCCCTTCATTTCGTAGCCGGGGGCAGGGGAGTACTGGGGGGAGAAAATCTGCACATAGTCATGGGGAAATGCGTATTCCACAATCCAGCCGTCCTCGGTCATTGTGATTTCCGGACGGATAACGGCCACTTCCGGCAAAAGCCGTGTGAGCGTTTCAAAGCTCTTGCCAAAACCGAGGAAAATTGCGCCATTGGGATTAACCTCGATGTTAAAATACCGCTTATCGCCTGCAACGGGGCTGAAGAAAAACTCTAAGCAACTATCGTCGCTGACTTCGACCAAAGGACCGAATAAATCAGCCTTAATGTTGCTTTCTACTGCGCTGAGTCGCACATAAAGTGCCTTTTCGTCATAGCAAACCTGCGCTTGGGCAGAGATTGGCATCGGTTCCGTTTGAAACCATTTGTCAATTTTTACGGCAGGAACTTTTTCCCAATTCAAGACATCGCCTTTGCGCACAATGGTGTAACGGTCCATAAGAACCCCCCTAATTTATTTTTTACAAGTATACCATATAGGATATAAAAATGCAACTTAGAATAAAAGAGAAAAATGCCAAATTGCCTTGACTTTTCCTTCTAAAAAGGCTATGATATATGGGAATATTTATGTTTCGAAACTGGGGTATTTTACCAATATGGAGGGATTGTATGCTTGCGATTAAAAATGCGACATTGGTTATGAAAGACCATTTGATTCCCGAAGCGGTTTTGTTCGTGGAAGATGGTGTTATTCAGGGGTTTGGGGAAATGTGTTCCACGCCCATTCCCGAAAATTGCGAGATTTATGATGCAGAGGGTCTGTATGTGGGTCCCGGTCTTGTGGATATCCATATCCATGCCGGCGGATCAAAGTGGTTCTATGAAGACCCTGCCTATGCGGCGCAGTATACCCTTTCTCACGGCGCTACCACGGTGTTGCCCACCTTGTACTTTAGTTCCCCGAAAGATGATCTTCTGACCCAAATTGTGGATGTGCAGGCGGCGATGAAGACCCCCGAGGGTGCAAATATTGGTGGCTTTTATATGGAAGCGCCTTATATGAACCCGAAATTTGGCGCTGACCGCGAGAATAATCCTTGGGCAAAGCCCATTGATGCGAAGGACTATATGCCCATTATCGAAGCAGTTGGCGAGGATGTGCGGGTATGGGTTGTCGCCCCTGAACGGGAGCATATTGAGCAGTTTGTAATCGACTGCAAGAAAGTCAATCCTGCTGTCCGCTTTTCCGTTGGCCACAGTGAAGCCAGCCCTCAGCAGATTGAGGCGCTGATGCCCTATGGCCTTTGCATTGGTACACACCATACCAACGCCACCGGTGACCGTCCCATGTATCCCGAGTGCCGTGGCGTTTGTGTAGACGAAACCGTCAATTATAACCGCGAGATTTATGCCGAAATGATTTGCGATAGCCGTGGTATCCATGTTGACCCCTATATGCAGCGGTTAATTCGGAAAATTAAGGGCGAAGACAGATTGATTTTGGTTTCCGACGCTTGTTTCTTTGAAGGCCCTCAGCCGGAAGGTTACGAAGGTGTCAATGACCTTTGCTTTGACTTTGCCGGTGAGATTGCAGGCTCTAAACTCACCTTGGAAGTTGCCTGCCGGAATATGATGAAGCACACCGGCGCATCCATTGTGGATGTGTTCCGCTATGCTTCTACGAACCCCAGTAAGGCCGTTGGCTTTGCTGACCGTGGCGAAATTCGCCGTGGACTTCGTGCGGATCTGGTGATTTGTGATCACCAGATGAATATAAAATCCGTAATTCTGAAAGGAGAATTTAAAAAATGAAAGACTTTATTGTAGATCCCGCAACTAAGTTTAGTTTCCAGCCTGCTGACTTCGTGCCCTACAAGGACCGTGAGGTCTGCGAACGCGTGCGTAAGATGAGCGGCAAGGAACTGGAACAGCGAGAGGAATGGTGGCACCCTGAATTTACCGTTAAGGTTATGATGAACCCCCATCCCGTTTTGATTGCAACTCTGTTTGAGCGTCTGCGCGCTGCTTCCGAGGCAGGCAAGACCTTCACTATGATTTTGGGGAACCCCGAGCCCGATACATACATCCCCTTGGCACAACTGATCAACTACTTCCAAGTTGACTGCTCCAAGGTGCATCTGTTTGCTGAGGACGAGTGGGCTGACGATCAGGGCAACATTGCTCCTATCACCTATGAAGCCGGCTTTGCACACTCTATGATTAAGTACTTGTACTACCAGATCGACGAGAAGTTGCGTATGCCTATGGAAAATGTTCACTTCCCCACCAATGAGAATATCGCTGACTACTCTAAGATTATCAACGATATTTCCGAAGGCGGCGCTGATATCGCTTCCACTTCTCCCGGATGGGCCGGCCATATGGCTTTCGTGGATCCTATTCCCGAGTTCATCGGCAGTGGCGACATTGAAGAGTGGCTGAACCAGCCTGCTCAGATTGTGAAGTTGCATCCCATGACCATTATGCAGAACTCTTTGAACGGCACTTTCGGCCAGTCCGGCGACATCGCAAATGTGCCCCCTATGGCTGCTACTATTGGACCTTTGGATGTTATGCGTGCTAAGGAGCGTATCGAGGTTCACGCACTGGCTACCTGCGGTACATTCTCCTCTTGGCAGAGAATGACTTCCCGCCTGTGTACCCATGGCCCTGTGACACCTTATTTGCCCAGTTCCATGTTGCAGACCAAGAAGACTCAGGTCTACATCAGCGAAGAACTGGCTGCTCCCTTTGAGTGCTGGGAGAAGGTTGGCTATTAATATAGCAGTTTGAACTTATCAACTCACCCAGGAGTGTAATACTTTCGGTTTTTAAAATCCATCTTTGGAGGAATAGAAAATGAAACGCACACTATCTTTTTTATTAGCAATGGTTATGCTTTTGGGCCTGCTGTCCGGTTGCCGGGGCCAAGACGTGCCTACAGAAACCACCTTAGCCGGTTCGACACAATCCCCTGAAGAGCAGGCTGTTTTGAAGGTGTTGACCATTGGTAATAGCCACGGCTTGGATGCAAACCAAATGCTTTATGAGGTGTTCCAGAAGGAAGCACCGGAGCAGAAGGTTGAGATTGCGGCATTGCATATTGACAGTTGCACAATGGAAATGCACGCAAACAATATTAGAGGTAATTTACCTGCATATGCCTATTATCAATATGAAAACGGCACAGTTAAGGTCACACCGGATATGACAGTGCAACAGGTTTTACTCAGTGAAGAGTGGGATGTTGTTGTTATGAACCAAATGCATCACCGTCTTGGTATCGAAAGCAAGTATGTTGCTTCTGAATTTAAGACAGTTGCAGATCACATTTTGGAAAACTCCAGAATTAAGCCCCAAATTTGGTTCCATGTACCTTGGACAAGCCCGGATGATTACGAAACCTATTTAAATCCCGGCGCACCCTTGAGTTTGGGTGGCACGGATTTTGCCCGTACGGAAAATTGGAAAAAGAACCACGAAGATGCCTATGGCGATGAAAACGGCATCTATAAGCAAATTCTGTTCTATAATGCCCAGATTAATTGTGTCAAGAAATTCATTGTAGATAGTACAGATTTTCTTGGCAAGTCGTATTTCTCGGATGTGCTTCCTTCGACTACGCCTATCCAGTATGCCCAAGATGTTCTTGGCTTGACAGAAGCGGAAATCTATCGTGATTATACCCATTTGAGTGACTACGGCCGTTTAATTGTGGCGTATTACTGGTATGCTAAGTTGATGGGATTGTCTTCCATTGATAAGGTCGACGTGGATTCTATTCCTGCTGGACTACACCAACAAAAGTCTACTTATCCTGTAGGTCCTGAGTATACGATTACGCAGAAAATGAAGGATGACATCGTAAAGGCAGTCAACTGGACATTGGAGCATCCCTACGAATTACCTGCACAATAAGAACATATTAATAACAACGGGGTCAGGCATTTATTTGCCTGACCTTATTTTTTTGAGAATCAAAATACCCACCTCAAAAAGAGGTGGGTATTTCTAGATTTGGGAGATTAGTCCTTGTACATCTCGACTAACTTTAGCAGGTGCTCGTAACGCTCCTTGGCAGCAGCCTCGTTCTTTGCGAACAGTTCGGTTGCGCGCTCGGGGAACTCACGGGTCAAACGGCTGTAGCGAGCCTCGTTCATCAAGAATTCCTGATAGCCATCCTTAGGCGTCTTGCTGTCAAGTTGGAACTTGCCGGATTCCTTAGAAGGATCGAAGCGGAACAGATTCCAGTAACCGCATTCCACAGCCTTCTTCATCTCGGACTGACAGTTTGTCATACCGCCCTTGATGGAGTGCATCTCACAAGGTGCATAGCCGATAATCAGGGAAGGACCGTTGTAGGCTTCAGCCTCAGTGATAGCCTTAATGGTCTGAGCCTGATTTGCGCCCATAGCGATCTGTGCAACATACACATAGCCGTAGGACATTGCAATCTCAGCCAAAGACTTCTTCTTGGTTTCCTTACCGGAAGCGGCAAACTGAGCAACCTGACCAATGTTGGAAGCCTTAGAAGCCTGACCGCCGGTGTTGGAGTAAACTTCGGTATCGAATACGAAGATGTTTACATCCTTATTGGAAGCCAACACATGGTCAACACCGCCGAAGCCGATGTCGTATGCCCAGCCGTCGCCACCGAAGATCCAAACGGACTTCTTGGACAGATATTCCTTCTTAGCCAAAATATCCTTAACGGTATCGCAGCAAACATTTGCTTCCAGGGAAGCAATCAAAGCCTTGGTAGCGGCCTTGTTGGCTTCGCCGTCATTGTAGGTATCCAACCATGCTTGGCAAACAGCCTTGCGGTCTTCACAGCAGGTGTCTTCCATAACAGCGCGAACCTTGTTAGCCAAGGACTCACGAATAACAGCCTGAGCGGTATACATACCCAAGCCATGCTCAGCGTTGTCCTCGAACAAGGAGTTGGACCAAGCAGGACCGTGACCGTCAGCATTGACAGTGTAGGGGGAAGTAGCAGCAGGACCGCCCCAGATAGAGGAACAGCCGGTTGCGTTGGAGATATACATACGGTCGCCGAACAACTGGGTTACGAGGCGAGCGTAAGAGGTTTCTGCACAACCTGCGCAAGAGCCGGAGAACTCAAGCAGAGGCTTCTTGAACTGGCTACCCTTAACGGTATTGTCTTCCATTTCGGGCTTCTGAGAAACCTTGGCAACCATATAGTTGAAGACTTCCTGCTCTGCCAATTCCTGCTCTTGGGGAACCATAGCGATAGCCTGAGTGGGACATACGCCAACACAGACGCCACAACCCATACAATCCATGGGGGACACAGCCATCGTGTAGGTGTAAACACCCTTGCCCTTGCCGGCCTTCACGGGAACGGTACGGGCATTTGCGGGAGCGGCAGCAGCCTCAGCCTCGCTCAAAGCGAAGGGACGAATGGTAGCGTGAGGACAGACATATGCACAGTTGTTACACTGGATACACTTGTTCTCATCCCAGTGGGGAACAGTGACAGCAACACCGCGCTTTTCGTAAGCAGCAGCACCCAAAGCAAACTGACCGTCAACATAGGGCTCGAAAGCGGAAACGGGCAGACTGTAGCCGTCCATTTTGCCAACGGGAGTCAAAATGTTCTTGACAACAGCAACGGTATCGGCATTGCCTTCCAAGTTCAGTTCCACAGCCTTGGCCTCGGCGTTTGCCCAAGCAGCGGGAACCTCAACCTTGGTATAAGCGGAAGCACCGGCGTCGATAGCGTTCCAGTTAGCGTCAACCACATCGCGGCCCTTCTTCAGGTAGGAAGCCTCAGCGGCAGCCTTCATGTAGCCGATAGCCTCTTCGCTGGGCATAACATTTGCCAAGGAGAAGAATGCGGACTGCAGGATGGTGTTGGTACGCTTGCCCATGCCCACCTTGATAGCCAAGTCAATGGCGTTGATGAGGTAGAGTTGAATGTTGTTTTCAGCGATGTAACGCTTGGAAGCGGCATCCAAGTGATGCTCCAACTCTTCCATAGACCACTGGCAGTTGATCAGGAATACGCCACCGGGTTTTACATCCTGAACAATTTTGAAGCCCTTGGTAATGTAAGAGGGGTTGTGGCAAGCCACAAAGTCAGCCTTATTCACATAGTAGGGGGACTTAATGGGCTTGTCGCCGAAACGCAAGTGAGAAACGGTTACGCCACCGGTCTTCTTGGAGTCGTACTGGAAGTAAGCCTGCACGAATTTGCCGGTGTGGTCGCCGATAATCTTGATAGAGTTCTTGTTAGCACCGACAGTGCCGTCGCCGCCCAAGCCCCAGAACTTGCACTCGATGGTGCCTTCTGCGGCGGTGTTGGGGGATACCTTCTCGTCCAAGGACAAGTTGGTCAGGTCGTCAACGATACCAACGGTGAATTCCTGCTTGGGAGCATCCTTAGCCAGTTCGTCGTAAACTGCGAAGAAGGAAGCGGGGGTGGTGTCCTTAGAACCCAAGCCGTAACGGCCGCCGATCACGGAGACATCGTTCTTGCCAGCCTTAGCCAAGGCCATAACCACATCCTGATACAGAGGCTCGCCCTGAGAGCCGGGCTCCTTGGTGCGGTCCAAAACAGCAATCTTCTTAGCAGAAGCGGGGATAGCGGCAATCAGCTTTTCGGGGCAGAAGGGACGGAACAAACGAACCTTCACAACACCGACCTTCTCGCCGTGTGCGTTCTTGTAGTCAATGACTTCTTCAATGACGTCATTGACAGAACCCATAGCAACGATCACGCGGTCAGCATCGGGTGCGCCGTAGTAGTTGAACAACTGATAATTGGTGCCCAACTTCTCGTTAACCTTAGCCATATACTTCTCAACAACTGCGGGCAACTCGTTGTAGTACTTGTTGCAAGCCTCGCGGTGCTGGAAGAAGATATCGTCATTTTCGTGAGAGCCACGCATAGCGGGACGCTCGGGGTTCAAAGAGTGCTTACGGAATGCATCAATAGCATCCATATTGGTCATTTCCTTCAGGTCCTCATAGTCCCAAATAGCAACCTTCTGGATTTCGTGAGAAGTACGGAAACCGTCGAAGAAGTTGATGAAGGGAACACGGCCCTCGATGGAAGCCAAGTGGGCAACAGCGCCCAAGTCCATAACTTCCTGCACATTGGTCTCTGCCAACATAGCAAAACCAGTTTGACGGCAGGCGTAAACGTCGGAATGGTCACCGAAGATGTTCAGAGCCTGAGCAGCCACAGTACGGGCAGAAACATGGAAGACACAGGGCAACAGTTCGCCTGCGATCTTATACATATTGGGGATCATCAACAGAAGACCCTGAGAAGCGGTGTAGGTAGTGGTTAATGCACCGGCTGCCAAAGAGCCGTGAACAGTACCCGCAGCACCTGCTTCGGATTGCATCTCAACAACCTTTACAGTGTCGCCGAAGATGTTCTTCCGACCTGCAGCGGACCACTGGTCAACATAGTCGGCCATGGGGCTGGAGGGGGTGATGGGATAAATGCCAGCGACCTCAGTAAAGGCATAGCTGACATGGGCGGCAGCGGTATTACCGTCCATTGTTTTGAACTTTCTAGCCAAAATGAATTACCTCCTAAATGTATTCAAATTTCAACTAGCCTATCATACCACTAATTTTGTCGTTTGTAAAGCGGTTTTGGGCAAAGAAAATGTAAAAAACAATTGGAATGTCAACCATTTGTGGATAAATGTTCATATAGGGTGAAATTGTGGTGAAAAAAGAATTGAGTTTTATCTGCGGATGCGGTATGATATGAAAAAGGAGATGAGCGGATGATTTGCAGTATCCATACAATGGGTGTAAACGGAATTCGCGGAAATGCGATTACGGTGGAATGTTATATTTCCAACGGACTGCCCAGTTTTGATATTGTGGGCTTACCGGATGTGGCGGTAAAAGAGGCAAGAGAGCGGGTTCGTGCCGCGGCAAAAACCAGTGCCTTGCGCTTTCCCACTGGACGCATAACCGTAAATCTTGCGCCTGCCAATGTTCGGAAAATCGGCACGCATTTTGACCTGCCGATTTTGCTCAGTATTCTATGCGCTAGCGGTGCGGTGAAACGCCCTAGTTCTACCTGCGCGTTTATCGGCGAATTGAGTTTGGATGGCCAAATTCGTCCGGTTAACGGCATTTTGCCCATGGCAATTGCGGCAAAATATGCCGGCATCGAAACACTGTATGTACCTGCGAAGAATGCTGCGGAAGCGACCCTTTCCCGCGGTGCTGCAATCATTCCCGTCAATACGGTGGCGGAACTGGTTTCTGCCCTTTCCGGTGAGACAACATTGGAAGAAGAACCGATTTGGGTTCCCGAGCGTCGGGAAGATATTTCCTTGGATTTCAAGGATGTAATGGGGCAGGAAAACGCGAAACGAGCAATGGAAATTGCGGCGGCAGGCAGCCATAATATTCTGCTCATCGGCCCTCCCGGCTCGGGAAAAAGTATGCTCAGTAAGCGGTTGCCTTCCATTTTACCGGATATGACTTGGTCGGAATCCTTAGAGGTTACGCAAGTGTATTCCGTGTTGGGTATGCTTTCGGAAAAAGAGCCCCTTGTGATGCAACGGCCTTTCCGTTCGCCCCACCATACCATTTCCAATATGGGTCTAACCGGCGGTGGCACAAATCCCAAGCCCGGCGAGATTTCCATGGCCCACAAGGGCGTTCTGTTTTTGGATGAATTGCCGGAGTTTAAAAAGGACACGCTGGATTTGATGCGTCAGCCCTTGGAAGACGGCGTGGTGACAATTTCCCGCGTTTCCGGTACGGTGAGTTATCCCTCGGAATTTATGCTGGTTTGCGCAATGAACCCCTGCAAATGCGGTTGGTACGGCGACCCTTCCGGTCGATGTACTTGTTCCCAATATGCGGTGGATACCTATCGCAGTCGTATTTCCGGACCGATGCTTGACAGAATTGATATTATAATGGAAGTGCCGGCAGTTCCTTATGAGGATTTGCAACGCCGTCAGGTGGCAGAATCTTCTGCGGAAATTAAAGAACGGGTGAATTTTGCGCGGACAATGCAGAATCGCCGTTTTGGGGAGAGTTCCGGTATGTGCAATGCCCGAATGGGTCCCAATGAATTGCGGAGATTTTGTGTGTTGGACGATGAGTCGGCAGATTTAATGCGTCGGGCATTTGATGTGTTTGGCCTTACCGCTCGAAGTTATGACCGTATTTTGAAAGTTGCCAGAACCATTGCGGACTTAGAGGGTTGTCAGAATATTACAAGCGGTCATATTGCGGAAGCAATTCAGTACCGCACAGTGAATTTATAACAGTTAGGAGTCGTATTGTGAACGAGATTTTTTTGTTAAAACTGGGTGAAATTGTATTAAAAGGCGCCAATAAGCGCCAATTTGAAGATAAATTGCGCCAAAATATCCGCCGTCGTATGAAGGCTTACGGTAATTTTGAGGTGTATATTATGCAGTCTACGGTTTATGTGCAACCGATGGACGAGGATGCGGATGTGGAAGGTGCGTGGGATGCTTGCCATAGCATTTTCGGCTTGGTCAGTTTGTGCCGTTGCCGTCCTTGCGAAAAAGATTTGGACTCGATTTATAACGCGGTTGAGGAATATTTAGGGGACGATTTGGATTGCGTAAAATCTTTCAAAGTGGAATCGAAGCGTTCCGACAAGTCTTTCCCCTTAACTTCTATCGGCATTTCCCAAGAAATCGGCGGTCGTTTGGCGGAAGCCCATCCCAGTTGTGAAGTGGATGTGCATCATCCTGACTACACTGTTTATGTGGAAGTGCGGGATTTGGCGGCCTATGTTCACGGACCTGCGGAAGCGGGTGCCGGCGGTCTTCCCACCGGCGTGGGTGGCAGAGCGATGTGCCTGCTGTCCGGCGGTATCGATTCCCCCGTAGCGGCATATATGATTGCTAAGCGTGGCGTGGAAATTGAGTGCGTACATTTTTTCTCTTACCCCTATACTTCGGAACTTGCCAAAAATAAAGTGTTAGAACTTGCCCGACTTGTGACCAAGTATTGCGGTCGAATGACGGTGAACATTGTCAGTTTCACCCAAATCCAAGAGGCAATTCGGGACAATTGTCCGGAAGAGTATTTTACGCTGATTATGCGTCGGTTTATGATGGAAATTTCCCAGAAAATTGCCAAGGATGACGGCTGTAAGGCGCTGATTACCGGCGAGAATTTGGGTCAGGTTGCCAGCCAAACCATGGAAGCCATGGCAGTAACCGGCGCTGTGGTGGATATTCCGATTTTTATGCCCCTTGTCGGTATGGACAAAGAGGAAATTATTACCATTGCTCGGAAAATCGGCACAATGGAGACGGCAATTTTGCCCTACGAGGATTGTTGTACGGTCTTTACCCCCAAGCATCCCAAGACCAAGCCCCATTTGGGCCAACTGATTCGTGCAGAGCGCAATTTGGATCGGGATGCGTTGATTGCCGAAGCGGTGGCAACTGTGGAAAAAATCACGGTGAAGTATAATGACGAACCTTTCTTATAATGTGATTACAGCCCTGCAGGGGAAAACACTGGTGACGGCAGAAAGTTGCACCGGTGGCGGTATTGGCGCGGTGTTGACCTCTGTTCCCGGCAGCTCCAAGGTCTATAAAGGCGGAATTATCAGTTACACCAACGAGGTGAAACACCGCCAATTAGGGGTAAGTTTTGAACTGCTGGATAGGGTAGGGGCAGTGTCCGAAGAAGTTGCCAAGGCAATGGCAGAGGGCGCAAGAAGAAATCTGTCTGCCGATATTGCCCTTTCTGTTACGGGACTTGCCGGTCCGGATGGGGATTCCTATGGCAATCCGGTGGGAACGGTGTATATCGGTTATTGCGACGAAGAACGATTGCTTTGCAAAAAATTTCTGTTTGCCGGCAATCGGGAAACGGTTCGTCTGCGCGCTATAGAAGAAAGTTTAAAATTAATTTTAGAATATCTTAAAAAAACCAACTGAAACATTTGACAAAGAAGATGCTGTGTGATATAGTTAATCGAATTAAATGAACAGGAGGAGCCTCTACAATGATGAACGCGAAGTTGAAAATGAAGTCTGTTGGTTGTAGTATTGGTGATATTGTTTCTTCTGGGTCTTCTTTTGTAGCGGAATTGTTTCCTTTTTCTTCTTCTTCCGAATATGTTGTATTTCCCGGCTTTTGTGATGTGCATGTGCATTTCCGTGAGCCGGGTTTTTCTTATAAAGAGACCATAGAGTCCGGTAGCAAAGCCTCAGCCCGAGGTGGATATACGGCTGTGTGTACAATGCCCAATTTGAAGCCCGTACCGGATAGTAAAGAACATTTGCAACAGCAGTTGGATTGCATTGATAAAAACGCAGTGATCCATGTCTACCCCTATGGTGCGATT
Organism: Faecousia sp.; assembly: GCA_045647425.1. Lineage (GTDB taxonomy): Bacteria > Bacillota > Clostridia > Oscillospirales > Oscillospiraceae > Faecousia. The sequence continues at coordinate 104,950 of JAZRMH010000011.1, read as the reverse complement.
ACCGTCGGTCAGCAAGGGGAAGTCTTAGCGGATATGGAAGAAATGGCAAGGGATGTGATTGCCTTTTCCGATGACGGGCGCGGTGTGCAGAGCGATGAGATGATGCGGGAGGCTATGAAGCGGGCAAAAGCACTGGACAAAATGATTGTGGCCCACTGCGAAGTCAACAGCCTTTTAAACGGCGGTTATATCCATGACGGAGAATATGCAAAACTTCATAATCATAAAGGAATTTGCAGTGCCAGTGAATATGAACAGATTTCTCGGGATTTACAACTGGTGGAGCAAATCGGTTGTAAATACCATGTGTGCCACATTTCCACCAAAGAAAGCGTGGACATCATCCGCAAAGCAAAGGCAAAAGGTGTAGATGTGACCTGCGAAACAGCACCGCACTATCTTGTAATGAATGATATGGATTTGCAGGAAGACGGCCGTTTTCGTATGAACCCGCCCATTCGTAGCGAGGAAGACCGAAAAGCGCTTTTAGAAGGCATTTTGGATGGGACAATCGATATGATTGCCACCGACCATGCCCCCCATAGCGCAGAAGAAAAGGGAAAAGGTCTTTCCGGTAGTGCTTTTGGTGTTGTGGGTATTGAAACTGCCTTTCCGGTATTGTATACTCATCTTGTAAAAACAGGAATGCTAACTCTAGAAAAACTGATGGACCTTTTGGTATTTCAGCCAAGGCAGAGGTTTGGCATTCCGCTTGGTGAAGATTACACTGTTTGGAATTTGGAAAAAGAAGTGACGGTTGACCCGAAAGACTTCTTGTCTATGGGAAAAGCCACGCCTTTTGCAGGGTGGAAATTGTTTGGAGAGTGTGTACTGACCGTCTGCGACGGCAAAGTTGTTTATCGTAAATAAATTCAGGAGGAATGGATATATGGCAAAGAGAAAAGATATTAAGAAGGTACTGATTATTGGTTCCGGCCCCATTGTGATTGGTCAAGCGGCAGAGTTTGACTATGCCGGTACGCAGGCTTGTTTGGCGCTGAAAGAGGAAGGTTACGAGGTTGTTTTGTGTAACTCTAACCCTGCTACTATTATGACTGATACCACTATTGCGGATAAGGTTTATATGGAACCTCTGACTTTGGAATATATTGCAAAAATCCTCCGCTATGAGCGTCCCGATGCCATCATTCCCGGTTTGGGCGGCCAGACCGGCCTGAATTTGGCAATGCAACTGGAAAAGAAGGGCGTTTTGAAGGAATGTAATGTAGAACTGTTGGGCACCAGCAGTATATCCATTGAGCGCGCGGAAGACAGAGAAATGTTTAAGGAAATGTGCGAAGCCATCGGCGAGCCGGTGATTCCTTCTGAAATTACCTACTCTATTGAGGAGGCTAAGGAAGCGGCACAGCGTATCGGATATCCCATTGTTTTGCGTCCTGCTTTTACCTTGGGCGGTACCGGTGGTGGTTTTGCTTACAACGAAGAAGAATTGGTGGATATCGGATTAAATGCTTTCAAACTTTCCCCTGTTCATCAGGTTTTGATTGAAAAGAGCGTTAAGGGTTACAAGGAAATCGAGTTTGAGGTTATGCGTGACAGCAATGACCACGCAATCACTATCTGCGGTATGGAAAATATCGACCCCGTGGGTGTTCATACCGGCGACTCAACTGTGGTTGCTCCCATTATGACCCTTTCCGACCACGATAAAAAGATGCTGAACGATTCTGCCATTAAGATTATTCGGGAACTGAAAATTGAGGGTGGCTGTAATGTGCAGTTCGCCCTAAATCCCCATTCCAGTGAGTATTACCTCATTGAGGTTAACCCCCGCGTTTCCCGATCTTCTGCGTTGGCATCCAAGGCATCCGGCTATCCCATCGCCCGAGTGACTGCAAAGATTGCCGTGGGTATGGCATTGGAAGATATTAAGATTGCCAACACCAATGCCGCTTTTGAGCCGGTATTGGATTATGTGATTGCCAAATTGCCCCGTTTCCCCTTCGATAAGTTTGCCGCAGCATCCAATTTGCTGGGCACGCAGATGAAGGCCACCGGTGAAGTAATGGGCATTGGTTCAAATTTGGAAGAAGCTCTTCTGAAGGGAATTCGTTCCTTGGAAATCGGTGCCCACCACCTGCATTTGAGCAAATTTGACGAAATGTCTGCTGGAGAACTGCTTGCCTACATTCAGCAATTCCGTGATGACAATCTTTTTGCCATTGCACAATTGTTCCGATTGGACGCAACGGTTGACCAAATTCACGATATTACCAAGATTACCCCGTATTTCTTGGAGGCGGTGTTGAAAATCGTGAATATGGAGAAGTGCCTTGCAGAAAAGCCCCAAGACAAGGGTTTGCTTGCGTCAGCCAAAGAAATGGGCTTTAGCGATAAAATTGTTGCCCGCCTTTGGAAGACAACAGAGCGGGAAGTTTATAACTTCCGCAAGGAAAACAAGTTATTCCCCGTATTTAAAATGGTGGATACCTGCCATACCAACGCCTATATCCCTTATTTCTATTCTTCCTACACCGGTGAAAACGCATCCCGTTTGACCGATAAAAAGAAAATTGTTGTGTTGGGCGCAGGCCCGATTCGTATCGGTCAGGGCGTTGAATTTGACTATTCTACGGTCCATGCGGTTACTACCATTAAAAATTCCGGCTATGAAGCCATTATTATCAACAACAATCCGGAAACTGTTTCTACGGACTATACCACTGCGGATAAACTGTACTTCGAGCCTTTGACACCGGAAGATGTTATCAATATCATTGAGTTTGAACAGCCCGAGGGCGTCATTGCGTCTTTAGGCGGACAGACCGCTATCAACTTGGCACAGCCTTTGCTGGACCACGGCATTAAAATCGTGGGCACGGATTGTGCCGCCATTGAACGGGCAGAAAACCGTGACAGTTTTGAAAAGATTTTGAGCGAATTGAACATTCCTCAGCCCAAGGGTAAGGCAGTTACCAAGATTGAAGACGGTATTGCCGCTGCCACAGAGATTGGCTATCCCGTGCTGGTTCGTCCCAGTTTCGTGCTGGGCGGCAGAGCAATGCAGATTGTGGCAAACGAAAGCCAACTTCGCAACTACCTGAAAACCGCCGTGGAAATCGACGAAGACAAGCCGGTTTTGGTGGATAAGTATATTCAGGGTAAGGAAGTGGAAGTTGACGCGATTTGCGACGGCATCAATGTTTTCGTCCCCGGCATTATGGAACTTGTAGAACGCACCGGTGTTCACTCCGGCGACTCTATGAGTGTGTATCCTTCCTTCTCGATTTCTGATAAGGTTAAGGGCATTATCTTGCAATATGCCAAGAAATTGGGCTTGGGTATCGGCATTGTGGGCCTTTACAATATCCAGTTCATTGTGGATCAGGATGACAATGTGTTTATCATTGAGGTAAACCCCCGTTCTTCCCGTACCGTACCTTTCCTCAGCAAGGCAACCGGCTATAGTTTGGCAGATATTGCCACAGAAGTTATTTTGGGCAAGAGCCTAAAAGAACAAGGCTTGTTTGACATCTATCCCGAAGAGAAGAAACGTTGGTATGTAAAAGTGCCCGTATTCTCGTTTAACAAACTGCGTGGTTTGGACGCCTATTTGTCTCCGGAAATGAAGTCCACCGGTGAAGCCATCGGCTATGACGATAAACTCAACCGCGCAATGTATAAGGCTTTGCAGGCTTCCGGTATGCACCTGCAAAATTACGGCACCGTGTTTGCCACCATTGCCGACAAGGATAAGGACGAGGCACTGCCTTTGATTCGCCGTTTCTATAACTTGGGCTTTAACATTCAGGCAACTGTGGGTACTGCCCAGTTCTTGAAAGCAAACGGCATTCGCACCCATATTTTGGGCAAAATCAGCGAAGGCAGTGAGGAAATCCCCGATGCACTGCGTCAGGGCCATATTGCTTATGTCATTAACACAAGAGATCTCGGCACCAGCGGTACGAATAACGACGGTCAGCAGATTCGCTTGCTGGCAACGGAAAACAATGTGACAATCTTTACCGCATTGGATACTGTTCGCGTACTTTTGGATGTTTTGGAGGAAACCACGCTGACAATTTCTACTATCGATGCGTAAGAGGTTACTATGAAGCAAGGATTATTTGAGATTATAGAAAATAAGCCTTTGACCCAAAATGTTTATCAAATGACACTGCAGGGCGATGTTTCCGATATTACTTCCCCGGGTCAGTTTGTAAATATTCTGTTGGACGGTCTTTATCTGCGCCGCCCCATCTCTGTTTGCGATTTGGGGGAGAATACCCTGACCATTATCTATAAGGCTGTGGGTAAGGGCACAAAGCAGATGTCCCAAATGCAATCCGGCAAACTGGATGTGCTTACCGGCTTGGGCAACGGCTATGACTTAACGGTTTCCGGTGAAAAGCCGGTACTGTTAGGTGGCGGTGTGGGTGTACCTCCCATGTATTTGCTTGCCAAAAAATTGCTGGGGCAGGGCAAACATGTATCTGTGATTTTAGGCTTTAACACTTGCGATGAAGTCTTTTACGAAAAAGAGTTTCGGGCTTTGGGCGCTGAGGTCACGGTGACTACGGTTGACGGCTCTTACGGAATGCAGGGCTTTGTCACCGATGCCCTTGCCAATATGGACTATACCTATTTCTTCGCCTGTGGACCGGAACCGATGCTCAAGGCTGTGTATCGGGCATCCCAAACATCCGGACAGATGAGTTTTGAAAAGCGTATGGGTTGCGGTTTTGGCGCTTGTATGGGTTGTTCCTGCAAGACGCTTACCGGCAACAAGCGGATTTGTAAGGAAGGTCCGGTTATGCGGAAGGAGGAGATTATATGGGAAAATTAAGTGTTTATCTCTGCGGTATCGAACTGGACAATCCCATTATTCCTGCTTCCGGCACTTTTGGTTACGGCTATGAGTTTGCAGAACTTTATGATATTAACTGCCTTGGCACTTTCTCTTTCAAGGGAACGACCAAAGACCCTCGATTTGGCAACCCCACCCCTCGTATTGCAGAGTGTACTGCCGGTATGATTAATGCCGTTGGTTTGCAAAACCCCGGTGTGGTGCAGGTAATCGATCACGAACTTCCCCTACTTAAAAAATGCTTTCATAAGCCGGTTATGGCAAATGTCAGTGGTTTCAGCGTTGAAGACTACGCCTATACCTGTGAAAAATTAGATAAAGAGGAGCAGGTTGGCTGGCTGGAAGTCAATGTCAGTTGCCCCAATGTTCACGGTGGCGGTATGAGTTTCGGTACGGACCCCAAGGCTGCGGCAGAAGTTACTTCTGCGGTGAAAAAAGTGACCACCAAACCTGTAATTGTAAAATTAAGTCCCAATGTAACGGACATTGTGTCCATCGCCAAATCTTGTGAAGATGCCGGCGCAGACGGCATCAGCCTGATCAACACGATGTTGGGCATGCGCATTGATTTGCGGACAAAAAAGCCGGTAATTGCCAACAAAATGGGCGGTTTTTCCGGTTCTGCCATCTTCCCCGTGGCACTGCGGATGGTTTATCAGGTAGCAAACGCCGTGAACATTCCCGTGGTGGGTATGGGCGGTGTCAGTAGCGCGGAAGACGTAATTGAGATGATGCTGGCAGGCGCAACTGCGGTAGAAGTGGGTGCGGCCAATTTGGTAAATCCCTTTATTTGCCGTGACATTATCAATCATCTTCCTGCGGTTATGGATGAATATAAAATCAATTCTCTTTCTGAAATTATTGGAGGTGCAAAATAATGGGTAAAGATGTTATTGTGGCTTGTGACTTTGCCAGCGCAGAGCAGACCTTTGCGTTTTTGGATAAGTTTACCGGCAGAAAACCCTTTGTGAAAATCGGTATGGAACTTTACTATGCCGAAGGTCCGGAAATTGTCCGTCAAATCAAAGCCAGAGGACATAAGATTTTCTTGGATTTGAAGTTGCACGATATTCCCAATACCGTCAAGAAGGCTATGGCGGTTTTGCGGAATCTGGATGTGGATATTACCAATCTTCATGCCGCCGGCGCAACGGCGATGATGCAGGGCGCATTGGAAGGCTTGACCCGTGAAGACGGCACACGGCCGCTGCTGATCGCGGTGACCCAACTGACCTCCACCGATCAGGAAAGTATGGAGCGGGATATCTTGATTAAAGAGCCCATTGACCAAGTGGTGATGCACTATGCAAAGACAGCCAAGAATGCCGGTTTGGATGGCATTGTCTGTTCCCCCTTGGAGGCCGGTAAGGTTCACGATACTTGCGGCAAGGAATTTTTGACCATCACCCCCGGCGTGCGTTTTGCCGATGGGGAAGTGGGCGACCAAAAGCGGGTGATGACCCCTGCGCAAGCAAAGGAAATCGGCTCGGATTACATTGTGGTGGGCCGTCCGATCACTGCGGCGGCAGACCCCGTGGCGGCTTACGAGCGTTGTGTTGCTGAGTTCTGCGATTGATAAGGAGATACAAGATGGAAAACTACAAAAGAGAGTTTATTGCCTTTTTGGAAGGGGCAGGTGTGTTGAAATTCGGCGACTTTACTGCTAAAAGCGGTAGAAAGATTCCCTACTTTGTCAATGCCGGTATGATCAAAACCGGTGATCAGATTACCAAGATGGGTGAGTTTTACGCCAAGGCATATTTGGATAAGTTAGGCAAGAAAAACACAGTGCTTTACGGCCCTGCTTACAAGGGAATTTCTTTGTCTATTTCTGCGGCGGTTGCCCTGAGTAAGAACGGATTGAACCTGCCGTTTTTCTTCAACCGTAAAGAAGTCAAGGACCATGGTGAAGGCGGTACTTTCGTGGGTTATGTACCGCAATCTGGTGAGGAAATTGTCATCATTGAGGATGTGATTACTGCCGGTACGGCAATTCGCGAAAGTATGGAAATTTTAGGCCATTTGGATGGCACGAAAGTTGTCGCCACCTTTATTATGGTTGACCGCAAAGAAAAGGGTCAAACCGACAAGGGCGCTATGCAGGAAATTGAGGAGCAGTTTGGCTTCCCTGTGTACTCTGTGGTGGATGTGTATGATATTATCGAGTACTTGGAAGAAAAACCTGAGAACGCAGAAAATGTTGCCAGAATTCGCAACTATTTATCTATAAATGGTGCAAAATAATGAGAAGTTTAATTGATATTACGGATTTTTCTGTGGAAGAGTTAAATGAACTGTTGCAGACGGCCTGCGACATTAGCGAGCATCCTGAAAAATACAGCGATGCTTGCCGTGGCAAGAAGTTGGCCACCTTGTTTTTTGAGCCTTCTACTCGCACCCGCTTAAGTTTTGAAGCGGCAATGTATGAACTCGGCGGTAATGTGCTGGGCTTTAGTGAGGCGGGGTCTTCCTCTGCCGCAAAGGGCGAAAGCGTGTCCGATACCGCGAAAATGATTAGTTGTTATGCCGATATTATGGCTATGCGCCATCCCAAAGAGGGCGCGCCCTATGTTGCCGCCCGTAGCGCAACCATTCCCGTAATCAATGCCGGCGACGGCGGACACTGTCATCCCACCCAAACCTTGGCGGACCTTTTGACCGTTTATCGGGAATTGGGCAGATTGGAAAATCTAACCGTGGGTTTCTGCGGTGATTTAAAATACGGCAGAACGGTACACTCTCTGCTTTCTGCGCTGGGTCGGTATACCAATATTAAGATTGTCCTGATTTCGCCGGAAGAACTGGCACTGCCGAAGTATGTGAAATACGAGGTGCTGGATAAGTACAATATGGAATATGTGGAAACCACCTCTTTGGAGGAGGCCATGCCTGAGTTGGATGTGCTGTATATGACCCGCATTCAGCGTGAGCGGTTTGATAGTTTTGATGAATATGAGCGGTTGAAAGACAGTTATATTCTCACTGCCGAAAAAATGCAGTTGGCGAAACCCCAAATGCGTGTTTTGCATCCGCTACCCAGAGTCAATGAGATTTCCGTAAAGGTGGATGAGGATCCCCGCGCCGCTTATTTCCGTCAGGCATTAAACGGTAAGTATATGCGTATGGCGTTGATTCTGAAACTGTTAAAAGAGGCGGAAGAAGGCAAGAAAATGGAAGAACCTGCGGATGTTGTCGTGGGGGAATTGCGTTGCGATAACCCTCGGTGTATTACTTCCACAGAGCAGGAAATTGTCCATTCCTTTAAGTGTGTAAACCGTGAAAACGGCATTTACCGTTGTATTTATTGCGAAGGAAAGAAAAAGAAGAATTAACATCCCAAACCCCATGGTAGAAACTGCCAAAAGTTCCACAAAAACGGCAGTCAAACCAGGGGGTTTGGTGTCGAATCAAACAAAAAACAGAAAAGCAAATGTTGTTTATTGACAGTACTTTTTCTTCGTGATAGAATTGTATCGTAAGTGAAAAATGCTTTCTGCGACTGACGGAATATGTGGAGCACCACAGAGGAACAGAAAGTGCGTAAAAGCCGACCGTCTGGGCGCATTTAGTTGTATAGGCTAAGTGCGCTCTTTTTGATTTTACAGGAGGTTATTTTATGAAAAAAGTTGGTATCATTATGGGTAGCGACAGCGACCTGCCGATTATCCAAAAGACAACCGATATGCTCAAGAGCCTCGAAATTCCTTTTGAGGTTCACGTATATTCTGCACACAGAACACCCGTCGAAGCTAGGGATTTTGCACTTTCCGCAAGAGACAACGGCTTCGGCGTTTTGATTGCCGCCGCCGGTATGGCGGCTCACTTGGCAGGTGCAATTGCCGCAAATTCCACATTGCCGGTAATCGGTATTCCCTGCAAGGGACCGGTTTTGGACGGTATGGACGCTTTGCTTGCCACGGTGCAAATGCCCACCGGTATTCCCGTTGCTACCGTTGCTATCAATGGCGGCGCCAATGCGGCGTTGCTGGCGGCACAGATTTTGGCCGTTTCCGATGAAACCTTAGCCAAGAAACTTGATGAAAAACGCATCAAAGATGCCCAAGGGGTTTTGGAAAAAGATGCCGGCATCCTCGCAAGACTGTAAGACTTGGTCAAAAAGACCTAACTATAAAAAAGGAGATTCTTATTATGGAAAAGAAACTTGTTTACACCGGTAAAACCAAAGACGTATTCGCACTGGAAAATGGTAACTACCTGCTGAAGTTTAAAGATGATTGCACCGGCAAGGACGGTGTGTTTGACCCCGGTGAAAATGCTGTGGGTTTGACTATTGAAGGCGTGGGCGATGTGAACCTGCGTATGTCCATTTATTTCTTTGAGAAAATCAATGCCGCCGGCATTAAGACCCACTATGTCAGCGCTGACTTGGCAAATACGACTATGGAAGTTCTTCCCGGTAAGGTCTTTGGCAAGGGCTTGGAAGTGATTTGCCGTTATAAGGCTGTGGGCTCTTTCTTCCGTCGCTACTCTGACTACTGCACAGAGGGTCAGGATTTGCCCGCTTATGTGGAAACCACTTTCAAAAACGATGCAAAGGGCGATCCTCTGGTAACAAAGGACGGCTTGGTTGACTTGGGTGTTATGACTTCCGAGCAGTATGACGATTTGAAGGCTATGACTCAGGCCATCACCAAGATTGTAGCAGATGACCTGAAGGAAAAGGGTCTGGATATGTATGACATTAAGTTTGAGTTTGGTTATGACGCTGAAGGCAAGGTGATGCTCATTGACGAGATCGCTTCCGGCAATATGCGTGTTTACAAGGACGGTCAGTATATAGACCCCATGACCCTGAACAAGTTGTTCTTCGCTTAATTTATCTAAAGGAGTTTCGCCATGGGAGGCTTTTTTGGAATTGCATCCAAGCAGGATTGTATGATGGATGTGTTCTTCGGTGTGGACTACCATTCCCATTTGGGAACACGCCGTGGCGGTATGGCCGCTTACGACAAGGAAGTTGGTCTGCAGAGAAAAATTCATAATATTGAAAATTCCCCGTTTCGTACGAAATTTGAAGGTATTTTTGGCGAGATGCAGGGAACTTCTGTCATTGGTTGTATCAGTGATTCAGACCCGCAGCCTATGTTGATTCGGTCAAAACTGGGCACATTTGCCATTGCAACCGTTGGTTTGGTAAATAACGCGGACGCGCTGATTGACCGGTATTTGACCCACGGCGGTCACTTCGACGCCATGACCGGCGGCAAGGTAAATACAACAGAACTGATTGCATCTATGATTTGTCTAAAAGACAATTTTACCGATGGTGTCCGTTTTGTTCAGCAGGAAATTGACGGTACTGCCAATATCCTAATCTTGAAAGAGGATGGCAATTTGATTGCCGCCCGCGACCGATTTGGTCGTATTCCGGTTCAAATCGGCAAGAATGAGGATGGCTACTGCGCTTCTTTTGAGCAGTTCGCGTATACAAAGTTGGGCTATGAACATGTAAAGGAACTGGGCCCCGGTGAAATCGTGGAACTTTCCCCCGATGGGATGACCCAGTTGGCCGCCCCGGGCAAAGAAATGCGTATGTGCGCATTTTTGTGGAGTTACTACGGTTATCCCACCTCTACCTACGAGGGTATCAATGTGGAAGCCATGCGTTACCGCAACGGCGCGGCAATCGCAGAGCGGGATATGGCGCAGGGTCGTAATATGGAAATCGATTATGTGGGCGGTGTTCCGGATTCCGGCACACCTCACGCCATCGGTTATGCCAACCGCACCGGAAAACCCTTTGCTCGGGCATTTATCAAGTACACCCCCACTTGGGCAAGAAGTTTTACCCCTGCCCGCCAGTCCGACCGCAATAAAATTGCGAAGATGAAGCAAATTCCCGTTCATGAGTTAATTGCCAACAAGAATTTGCTGTTTGTGGATGATTCCATTGTTCGTGGTACACAATTGCGGGAAACCGTGGAGTTTTTGTATGAGAACGGCGCAAAATCCGTCCATATGCGTTCCGCGTGTCCTCCGATTATGTATGGCTGTAAGTACTTGAATTTTTCCCGCGCTACCAGTGATATGGAACTGATTTCCCGCCAGACCATTATGGAACTGGAAGGGGAGGAAGGCTTTGCACATTTGGATGAGTATGCCGATGGCAATACTGAGCGCGGTAAGAAAATGCGGAAAACCATTTGTGAAAAGTTTAAGTTTGATTCCCTTGGTTTCCAGACAGTAGACGGCGTTATCAACGCTATCGGTATGGATAAGTGTAAACTCTGCACCTACTGCTGGAACGGTAAAGAATAAATTTACAAGGAGATTAGTTATGACTGAAAAGAGTTATTCTGCAAGTTACGCCGCCGCCGGTGTGGATATTACTGCCGGTTATCGCGCAGTGGAACTGATGAAAAAGCATGTTGCCCGTACCCGCAATTCCGGTTGCTTGGATGATGTGGGTGGTTTTGGCGGTTGCTTTGGTCTGCCGGTAGCCGGTATGGAGGAACCCGTTTTGGTTTCCGGTACCGATGGCTGTGGCACCAAGGTCAAATTGGCAATTTTGATGGACAAGCACGATACCATCGGCATTGATGCGGTGGCTATGTGTGTCAATGATATTATCTGTGTCGGCGCAAAGCCTCTGTTCTTCTTGGATTATATTGCCTGCGGTAAGAACATTCCTGAGAAGATTGCAGAAATTGTCGGCGGTGTTGCAGAAGGCTGTGTCCAATCCGGCGCGGCGCTCATAGGCGGTGAGACCGCCGAACATCCCGGTATGATGCCCGTTGAAGAGTACGACCTTGCCGGTTTTGCTGTGGGCATTGTGGACAAGAAGAAAATTTTGGACAATACCAAGATGGCGGTGGGTGATGTTGTGATCGCACTGCCCTCTACTGGCATTCATTCCAACGGTTTTAGTCTGTGCCGTAAGGTGTTTGACATCGACAACAATAACCCTGATTTGTATATTCCCAAGGAAGAACTGGGCGGCAGAACCACTGCCGAAGCACTGCTGACCCCCACCAAAATCTATGTCAAGCCCGTTTTGGCGCTATTGGAAAAGGTGAATGTAAAGGGTATCAGCCATATTACCGGCGGTGGTTTCTATGAGAATATTCCCCGCAGTATTCCTGACGGCTTAGGCGCAAAGATTGACCGTAGAGCAGTGAAAGTTCTGCCGATTTTTGATCTCATTGCTAAGACCGGCAACATTCCCGAGCGGGATATGTTCAACACCTATAATATGGGTGTTGGTATGAGCATAGTTGTGCCTGCCAACGAGGTAGAAGAAGCCATTTCTATTTTGAAGGAAAACGGAGAAGATGCTTATATCATCGGCGAAATTATCGCTTCTGAGGACAAGATTATTATCGAATAAAAGGGGAGAGGGCTATGAACAAGGCTAGAATTGCGGTCTTGGTTTCCGGCGGAGGCACAAACTTGCAGGCGCTAATCGACGCGCAAAATGCAGGTATTTTACATAGCGGCGAAATTAGTCTTGTGATTTCCAACAATTCCGGCGCATTTGCCTTAACAAGAGCGCAGAATGCCGGTATTGCTACGGAAGTTGTGCTGAAAAAAGAATGTGGTTCGCAGGAAGCCTTTGAAGAAAAAATCAAGCTGTTTTTATGGGAAAATAACATCGATTTGATTGTTTTAGCCGGATTTATGTCTATTCTCAGTGAGAATTTTACCAAGGATTATCCCCAACGGATCATCAATGTTCATCCCTCTTTGATTCCCTCTTTCTGCGGTAAGGGGTATTATGGATTGCGTGTTCACGAAGAAGCCCTTGCCTATGGTGTGAAAGTAACCGGCGCAACGGTACATTTTGTCAACGAGATTCCCGACGGCGGTGAAATCATTTTGCAAAAGGCTGTGGAAATTCAGGACGGTGACACACCCGAGGTTTTACAAAAACGTGTTATGGAGCAGGCAGAATGGATTATTTTGCCCTCTGCGGTAGAAAAGGTCAGCAAGACTGTTATGAAAGGAATTTGAGCATATGAATGTGTATGAAATCGGCTCTTTGAGTCAAAATCTTTCCACCAATACTTACCCCGGCCGCGGTATTGTTTTGGGCGTTAGCCCCGATGGTAAAAATGCCGTCGCAGCCTATTTTATTATGGGCCGTAGTGTCAACAGCCGTAACCGCGTGTTCCAAATAGAGCCCGACGGCATTCGCACAGAGGCCCATGACCCCAGTTTAATGAAGGATCCCCACTTGATTATTTATCATCCGGTTCGGGAAGCAGGTTGTGGTTTGATTGTCACCAACGGTGACCAAACCGATACCATTTGGGAATATCTTGCCAAGGGTGAAAGTTGGGAAAGCGCATTGCGCACCCGTATGTTTGAAGATGACGGTCCCAACTGGACACCCCGTATTTCCGGTTTGCAGGCCAGTGACGGCAGTTATAAAATGTCCATTTTGAAATCCGCCGATGCAGAGGGTAGTGCTTGCGCCCGTTTCTTCTATGAATATCCTGCCATTTCCGGTTTGGGTCACTTCCTGCATACATATGTATGCGACGGTAATCCCGTGATTCCCACTTTCCAAGGCGAACCAGAGCGGGTAGAAATTTTAAACGATATTCAGGAATTTACCGATATGATTTGGGAAAACCTGAACCCCGATAACAAGATTTCTCTGTTTGTCCGTTATACCGATTTGAAAACCGGTAACTATGAACAGCGCATTTTAAATAAACATTACTAAGGAGAAGGAAAATGAAAGAATTTGAATTGAAATACGGCTGTAATCCCAACCAAAAGCCCTCTAAAATCTATATGCACGACGGTTCTGACTTGCCCATTACCATTTTGAACGGCCGTCCCGGTTATATCAATTTCTTGGATGCATTGAACTCTTGGCAGTTGGTAAAAGAATTAAAAGAAGCCACCGGTTTGTGTGCTGTTACTTCTTTTAAGCATGTGTCCCCCACATCTGCGGCTGTGGGTAAACCTTTGAATGATAGCCTGAAAAAGGCATGTTTTGTCGACGATATTGCAGATTTGGACAGCAATCCTTTGGCTTGCGCTTACGCCCGCGCCCGCGGTACGGACCGTATGTGTTCCTTTGGCGACTGGGTGGCTCTGTCTGATGTTTGTGATGCCACCACTGCCAAACTGATTGCCCGTGAGGTGTCCGATGGCGTGATTGCTCCCGGTTATACCGAAGAAGCGTTGGAAATTTTGAAGACAAAGCGCAAAGGTGGCTACAATGTTGTGGCAATTGACCCCAACTATATCCCCGACGAGGCAGAGCATAAGCAGGTTTTCGGCATCACCTTCCAGCAGGGTCGTAATAACTTTAAAATTGACAAGGAACTTCTTGCCAATGTGGTGACCGACAAGAAAGATATGCCCGAAAGCGCACTGATTGATTTGATTGTTGCGCTGATTACCCTGAAATACACCCAATCCAACTCTGTCTGCTTTGCCGTAGACGGTCAGGCTATCGGTGTGGGCGCAGGTCAGCAATCCCGCATTCACTGCACCCGTTTGGCCGGCACAAAGGCAGATACTTGGTTCTTGCGTCAGCATCCCAAGACATTAAACCTGCCCTTCCGTGAGGACTTAGGTCGTCCCAACCGTGACAATGTGATTGACGGCTATATCAACGGCAACGAAGAAGATGTCTGTGCCGACGGCATTTGGCAGAATTACTTTACTACCCAGCCCGAGCGTTTGACCGAAGAAGACAAGAAAGCATGGCTTGCTCAGCAACAAGGTGTTGCGTTGGGTTCTGACGCATTCTTCCCCTTCAGCGATAATATCAAGCGCGCTTCTGCTTCCGGCGTTGCCTATATTGCCCAACCCGGTGGCTCTATTCGTGACGATTTGGTAGTTGAAGAGTGCAACAAGCGGGGTATTGCTATGGCCTTTACCGGTATGCGTTTGTTCCACCATTGATGGAGGAAATGATGAAAATAATGGTAGTCGGTGGTGGTGGCCGTGAGCATACCATCATCAAGAAATTAAAAGAAAATAAAACTATCGCAGAAATTTTTGCGTTGCCCGGTAATGGCGGTATGGCAAAAGATGCCACATGCGTTAATATCAGTGCGACGGATTTGGCCGGTATTGTTGCCTTCGCCAAGGAAAACGCCATTGATTATGCTGTTGTTGCCCCTGATGACCCGCTGGTTCTCGGCTGTGTGGATCGGCTCAACGAAATTGGTGTTCCTTGTTTCGGACCGAAAGCCAATGCGGCGATTATTGAGGGTAGTAAGGCTTTTTCCAAGGATTTAATGAAAAAATACAACATTCCTACAGCGTCTTATGAAACTTTTACAGATATTCAAAAGGCGTTGGCATATGTGGAAACTTGCCCCATTCCCGTTGTGATTAAGGCCGACGGGCTTGCCTTGGGCAAGGGTGTTATCATCGCTCAAAGCAGGGAAGAGGCAATTGAGGCTGTGACCGATATGATGGCAAATGCCAAGTTCGGCAAGTCCGGCTCTACCGTGGTTGTTGAGGAATTTTTGACCGGTCCTGAGGTTTCTGTTTTGGCATTTACCGATGGCAAAGTGGTCAAGCCTATGGTTTCTTCTATGGACCATAAGCGGGCAGGGGATCACGATACCGGTCTCAATACCGGCGGTATGGGTACCATTGCCCCCAACCCCTACTACACAGAAGATATTGCCTCTGTATGTATGGATACCATTTTCCTGCCTACTATTGATGCAATGAATCAAGAGGGGCGGACCTTTCAGGGCTGTCTGTACTTTGGCTTGATGCTCACCCCCAATGGCCCGAAGGTCATTGAGTATAACTGCCGTTTCGGTGATCCGGAAACCCAAGTGGTTCTGCCCCTTTTGGAAAGCGATTTGCTGACCATTATGCAGGCGGTAACCAATGGCACGTTGGCAGACACAGAAGTGAAGTTCTCTAACAAGAGCGCTTGCTGTGTGGTTACCGCCTCTGCAGGTTATCCTTTGCATTATGAAAAGGGTTTTGAAATCACTATGACAGAGGATGCGGAAAAGCATACCTATGTTGCCGGCGCAAAACTGGAAGGTGGCAAGTTAGTAACATCCGGTGGCCGCGTCACCGGCACAACGGCTGTGGCAGATACTTTGCAGGAAGCAATTGTAGAAGCCTACCGCATTGCAGACGGCGTCCAATTCCAAAATGCTTACCGCAGAAGTGATATTGGTCAGCGCGGTCTTGCAGCCTATCAATAAGGAGGAATGGCCTGTGGTTTATCGTATTTTTGTTGAAAAAAAGGAAGACCTTGACAACGAAGCAAAGGGCCTTATGAATGAAGCCAAGAATTTGTTGGGCATCAAGGGTTTGGAAAATATTCGTCTTTTCAACCGTTATGATGCTGAAAATATTACCAAAGAACTGTTTGACTATGCGGTGAAAACCGTTTTTTCCGAGCCGCAGTTGGATAACACATTCGCAGAACTTCAGTTGCCTGATGCCTATGTGTTTGCTGTGGAAGCATTGCCCGGTCAGTTTGACCAGCGGGCAGACTCTGCGGCGCAGTGTATTCAAATCATTTCCCAAGGTGAGCGTCCTTTGATTCGTACCGCCAAGGTTTTCGGCTTGTACGGCAATCTAAGTGATGCGGACATTGCATCATTTAAGAAGCATGTCATCAATGCGGTGGAAAGCCGTGAGGCAGAACTGACTTTGCCGGAAACTTTGGCAGTGCAGTATGCCGCACCGGAAACGGTTGCCACCGTCACCGGTTTTATTACAATGGCAGATGCCCAACTGGCATCGCTGTTAGAGGAAAAAGGTCTTGCAATGGACTTGGATGACTTGAAGTTCTTGCAGACTTACTTCCGTGATGAAGAACATCGTGACCCCACCATTACAGAGATTCGCGTGGTGGATACTTACTGGTCTGACCATTGCCGTCATACCACATTCTCTACCCACATTGATAATGTCCGTATCGACGATCCCGCTATTCAGGCCGCTTATGAGCGGTATTTGGCGGCTCGTGTGGAAGTTTACGGGGAAGAAAAGGCCGCAAAGCGCCCCCAAACTTTGATGGATATTGCCACCATCGGCACCAAGACCTTGAAAAAGCGTGGCTTGTTGCCGGAATTGGATGAGAGTGAAGAAATCAATGCCTGTTCTATCCACGTCACGGCAAATGTCAACGGTGAGGATCAGGACTGGCTTCTGATGTTCAAAAATGAAACCCATAATCACCCCACGGAGATTGAGCCTTTTGGCGGTGCGGCAACTTGTATCGGCGGTTGTATCCGTGACCCCTTGTCCGGTCGTGCTTATGTCCATCAGGCTATGCGTGTCACCGGCGCCGGCGATCCCAGAAAGGCAATTTCGGAAACCTTGGCAGGAAAACTGCCCCAAAGAAAAATTTGCCAAACTGCCGCCGCAGGTTACTCTTCTTACGGCAACCAAATCGGCTTGGCTACCGGCCATGTGGCGGAAATGTACCACGACGGTTATGTTGCTAAGCGATTGGAGTGTGGCGCAGTGGTTGCGGCAGCCCCCGCTTACAATGTTCGCCGTGAGCGTCCCGCCGCAGGTGATGTGGTTATTCTGTTGGGCGGTCGCACCGGTCGTGACGGTATCGGCGGTGCAACCGGTTCTTCCAAGAGCCACAATATGAAATCCTTGACCACAATGGCTTCCGAAGTCCAAAAGGGAAATGCGCCTGAGGAACGGAAGATTCAAAGACTTTTCCGCAATCCTGCGGTGACACGGCTGATTAAGCGTTGTAACGACTTTGGCGCAGGCGGTGTTTCCGTTGCCATCGGCGAGTTGGCATCGGGACTGAAGATTGATTTGGATGCAGTTCGGAAAAAGTATGAAGGCTTGGATGGAACGGAAATTGCAATTTCCGAATCCCAAGAGCGTATGGCAGTTGTGGTGGAAGCGGCGGATGCCGATCAGTTCATTGCTTTTGCGAAGGCTGAGAATTTGGAAGCCTACCGTGTTGCTGTTGTGACCGAAGCCGAGCGTATGATAATGACTTGGAAGGGAAATACCATTGCGAACTTAAGTCGCGCATTCTTGGATACCAACGGCGCAGTCAAGCACGCCGATGCTCATATTACCAAGAATGACTTGGCTGTTTTAAGTGAAGCATTGTACGGCAACCTGCGGGAAATGGCATCTGACCTCAAGACGGCTTCTCAAAGAGGTCTTGTGGAGCGCTTTGACGCAACCATCGGCGCAGGCTCTGTTACTATGCCCTACGGCGGTAAGCGTCAGTTGACACCGGCCCAGTCTATGGCTGCGGTTTTGCCGGTATTGCCCGGTCAGAATACCGATCAGGCATCTGTGTTCAGTTGGGGTTGCGATCCAGATTACCTATCTGTGTCCCCTTATGATGGCGCGCGGGCTTCTATTTATCATTCCGTTGCCAAGTTGGTTGCGGCAGGTTGTGATTACAAGCAGGCCTATTTGACCTTGCAAGAGTTTTTTGAGCGGCTTAGAAATGAGCCCAGCCGTTGGGGAAAACCCTTTGCGGCGCTTTTGGGCGCTTTAGACGCACAGTTAGAGTTGGGTGCCGCGGCAATTGGCGGTAAGGACTCTATGTCCGGCACATTCTTGGATTTGGATGTTCCCCCGACAGTGATTTCTTTCGCAATTGCGCCGATCAAGAAGCAGGATGTTCTGACCCCTGAATTTAAGCAGGCTGGTCACCCCGTGTACTTATTCGGGGCAACCGATGAAACTGCGGATAGTTTGAAAGCCTCTTGGGATGCCTTCTACGCATTGCATAAAGCCGGGAAAGTGAAAGCCGCTTGGGCGGTGGAACACGGCATCGGCGAAGCGGTTATGAAGATGTCCTTCGGTAATGAAATCGGTTTTGCTTCTCGCACGGATGTGAAGAAGAACTGGCACAACCGTCTGTGGGGCTTCTTGGTGGCGGAACTGACGGAGGATGTAAATATTCCCGGTGTTATGAAACTGGGACAGACTACCGCGGAACCCGTTATCTCTCTTGGGGATGATACGGCTACGATTGCAGAACTGTATGCCATCAATGCCCAAACGCTGGAAGATGTCTATCCTGTCCATGCAAGAGAGGAAGCAGGGGAAATGCCCACATTCTCTTTTGAAGGTAAGTGCGCTGTGAAGCCTAAGGTGAGAGTTGCAAAGCCCAAAGTTTTGATTCCCGTATTCCCCGGCACCAACTGTGAATACGATTCTGCCCGCGCGGTGGAAGAAGCGGGTGGCGAGGCGGAAATCTTTGTGGTGCGGAACTTAACTGCGGAAGATGTGGCAAACAGTGTTGCAGAGTTTTCTGCCAAAGTTAAGACTGCTCAAATGATTTTTATTCCCGGCGGTTTCTCCGGCGGTGACGAGCCCGATGGCTCTGCAAAATTCATCACGGCATTCTTCCGTAATCCTGCTGTGAAAGAAGCGGTCACGGATTTGTTGGATAACCGTGACGGTTTGATGTGCGGTATTTGTAACGGTTTCCAAGCCTTGATCAAACTGGGACTTGTGCCCTACGGCAAGATTATGGATACCGATGAGAACTGCCCCACATTGACATTCAATAATATCAGCCGTCACCAAAGCCGAATTGTCCATACTAGAATTGCATCCACCAAATCTCCTTGGTTGCAGGACGTGCAGGTGGGCGATGTGGTCAATGTTCCCATTTCCCACGGTGAAGGTAAGTTCTTAGCATCGAAAGAACTGATTGCGCAATTGGCGGCCAACGGTCAAATTGCCACCCAGTATGTGGACTTGGACGGTAAGGCAACTGCGGATATTGATTTTAACCCCAACGGCTCTTTGTGTGCCATTGAAGGCATCACTTCCCCCGACGGGCGTGTGTTCGGTAAAATGGGTCACAGCGAGCGTATTGGCGATGGTCTCTACAAGAATGTTCCCGGTAATTATGACATCGGAATGTTTAAGTCTGCTGTTGAATATTTTAAGTAAACGAAAAACCCTGCTCATTTGAGCAGGGTTTTTTCTACATTGCAAACGGTTAATTGATTGTTTTGCACCTGAAATTGGACATTATAATCGGAGAAATTAAGGCCGTAAATACGGTGAGAATCTTTTTGATACGACGGCCGTGGGTCGTGAGATAAAACTGCCAATAAGGCTTTTTGTTTATCCAATGGAATTTTCTGAAGTAAATCTTCGGGAAACACAACCTCCAATAAAAAGTCTGAAGCGGTGTCCGTAAAGCCACCGGAGGCATCGGTATGGCAATCGCTGTAGGGCACATAGGGCTTAATGTCAAAAATCGGTGTGCCATCCATTAAGTCAGCCCCTGCAACATGAATCACTGTGCCGAATTCCTTGGTGTCTTCCAAGCCGAGGATTTTCACACTGGAAAGACCGATGGAATTGGGGCGGAAAGGGGAGCGGGTAGCGAAGACCCCCAAGCGAGTATTACCCCCCAAGCGAGGGGGGCGAACCGTGGGGGACCATTCTGTTCTCACGGCTTCGGAAAACTGCCAAATAATCCAAAGATGGGAAAAATCAGACAAACCCCGCAGAGCATCCGGATTGCGAAATTCTGGCTCAAAGATAATGGTGGCTTTTAATTCCGAAACTAGGCCACTCTGCCGTGGTATTCCAAATTTTGTGGGAAAATCGCTTTTCATTCTTGCGATTATTTGCATTTTAATTTCTTCCATATTAGCCCTTGACCTTTCTGAAAAGGAAAGAGATGACAAAGAAAACGGCCATTACCAGAGATATGGACGCGCCGGCAGAAACGCCGAAAGCATAAGAAACCACAAGACCGGCAATTCCCGACAAAAGCGCAACCAAAACCGAGATGAAATGATATTGTTTTAGATTTCGCGCCACATTTCGGGAAGTTGCGCTGGGAAGTACCAATAAAGAGTTGAGAATGAGCAGACCCACCCAAGAGATTGCCAAGGTTACCACAACTGCGATGGCGACGGTAAACAATGTTTGGGTCGCATTCACAGAAAAACCTCGAGAAGAGGCAAGATGGGGATGGATGGCAGACAAGGTCATCTTATTGGAAAATAAAATCCAAAATACCACAACTGCCAACAAAACGATGGCCAGCATTCCGATTTCTGCGGGGGTAACAGATAGAATGTCACCAATGAGATATTTGTTGTATTTGGTGAAACTGCCACCGTTGTATGTAGCAATAAAAATACCGAAAGCCACGGCGGTGCTGGAAAAAACACCGATGAGGGTGTCTGCGGTGTGGTTACTGCGACAGCGTACATAGGAAAACAGCAGAGCAAACACAACCGAGAAGATGACCGCAACCCAAGTAGGACTGGCAATGCCGAAAATTGCGCCGATTGCAATTCCAGTAAATGCAGAGTGCCCCAGCGCGTCGGAAAAGAAACTCATTCGGCCGGTGACAATCATGGTGGACATCAGACCGAATAAGGGTGCCATAATAAGAACCGCCAGCAAGGCATTTTTCATAAAGTCCCAGTGAAGCATTTCAAAGGGCAGGGCGTCCCATAGCGCATACCAAAGGCTCATAAGCAACCCCCTTTCCGGTGAAATACATCTTGAAATTCAGCCGATTCCAAAACTTCTTTCGCCGTACCTTGACATAAGATACCATGGTTCATTAAAACAACTTGGTCAGCATATTTATGAAGCATTGTAAAATCGTGGGTAATCATTAAGATGGAAAGGTCATAGATTTGCCGTATTTCATCCAGCATTTCCATTAAGGTTTCCATACCTTCCACATCCACACCGGACAGAGGTTCGTCCAAAATTAAAATATTGGGCAGAGGCTCTAATGCCAACGCCAACAGCACTCTTTGCAATTCGCCGCCGGACAGAGCGCCAACCCGCTTGTCAATTAAGTCTTCCCCGTGTGCCCGTTCCAAGCACTCTACAATTTTGCTTCGCATTTTGGAAGAAATACCTAAAAAGGCAGGTTGTTTGCTCATACAGCATGCAAATAAGTCCGCAACGCTCACGGGGTCGCCGGGGTCAAAAGTGGGGCTTTGGGGAACATAGCCGATTTTGGCTTTCCGACTGCGCTGTCCCGGAACGGAAAAGGAAATAACACCGCTATACTCTTGCTGTCCGAGAATGGCCTTGGTCAGTGTGCTTTTTCCCGCACCGTTTGGACCGATTAAGACAATCATTTCACCGCAATGCATATGCAGATTAACCTTTTCCAAAATGGTTTCACTGCCAATCTTAACTTCCAAATCTTCAATTCGCAGACAGCAGGAATGACCGCAACTGCCTCCGTGGGAACCAATATTCATTCCAGCGCCTCCTTTAATGTATCGATGTTGTGTTTGATTGCATCTAAGTAAGTTCTTTCGGACATAGCCATATCCAAGGTATAAATTCTTGCACCGGTTTCTGCACCGATGATTTCTGCGGCAGATACACTGCCGTTTGTTTCCGTAAAAATGGCAGGCAGAGAATGCTCCTTCACAATTTTCGTTAGTTCAATCAACTCAGAAGCAGAGGCTTCGCTACCGGATTCTTCTTCAATGGCGTGGACAATTTCTAAATCAAAGGCATCTGCCAAATAGGAAAAACCGTCGTGAAAGGTAATGATTTTTCGGCAAGAGAGATTTTGCAATTCGGTTTCTCCATAGTCGGAAAGTTCTTCAAATCTGTTTTGCAGTATTTGAAGATTATTGCGAAGAATCACTGCGTTTTCAGGATAAATTTCCGATAGTTCCTGGAAAATGTTTTCTGCCATAATGGATGCGTTGGCGGGGGAAAGCCAAATGTGGGTATCTTCCTCATGGTGATGTTCACCGTGGTGGGCATCTTCGCCACAAATGCGTTGGATGTTTAGAGAAGCGTCAATCACATTCTTGTTATTCAACAAATCCTTTTCTAAAAAATCTTCTAAACCTGCGCCGGACAGGACAACCGTCTCAGCGCTTTCCAATGTCCGCATTTGGCGCACTTGCAAGGTGTAGTCGTGCAGGCAGGAAACATTTTCCGTAATGAGTTGCGTGACGGTTAAGTCCGTGCCCTGACATAGCGCGGTTGTAAATTCATAGACCGGTTTGGTGGTGGCAATAATTTGCGATTGTGTTTCTGATTGCCCACATCCAAACAGACCGGATAATAGGATGATACAAAGGATTAGACAAGCAAATCGTTTCAATGTTTTCCGTCCTAACTAAATGTATTTCTATATACTAGCATACCACATCTGTCAAGAAAAAGGGACTGCGTAGGGCAACCCTATGCAGTCCCTTTATTGTTTAATGTGTGTCCAGCCAGTCGTTTACCTTGGCTTTTGCCAAGCGGATAATATCCTCCTGGGGATAGGGGGAAGATGCTCCGCCGTTTACATACAGAAAGTACAGACCGCTGGGGGTTTGGAACAGTACTTCTTCGTAGCCTGCGGGATTGCCAAAGTAACCGTATGTATATTTTTTGATAAAGGTTGCGGTTTCGGTATCATATTCTCTTTTGCAGATAATCTTATTCATAGTTATTCCTCCAAGTAATCAGATTTTCTATCATTATAGCAGTGTTTCTTGCAAAATCAAGGAAATTGTGTCAAATCCTGCCCAACCGGTAGACGGCACACCGGAAATATGCTATAATTTTGCAAATATGAGGTGATGATATGCAAAATATTCCAATGTTTACAACCCAAAACGGTGTCGCGAGTTTGACACTGAAAGAAATACCTTATACAAAAAAGGCATATATCCGCCTTTGCGATTCTCGGTGTCCGAAGGAATTGTTGCAGGAATGTGTGGATTTTTGCTGTGCTGTCGGTGGGGAAGAAATTTTTGCGACCGGTCATTCCATTTTAAAAGAGTATCCTTTTCACACTGCAGTGTTAGAGATGCGTCGGCTTTTGGAAGGTCTGCCGGATACTGACGCCTGCGTGTTTCCGGTGCAGGAAAAAACATTGGAACAGTGGCGGGAAATTTATAATGAAAAAATGCAGGGGGTTTCAAACTCTGCATATATGTCCATACAAGATGCAAAGGAATATTTAAAAGCAGGGAGTGCCTATTTTGTTCACAAAGATGGTCAATTGTTGGGAATCGGCATTGCCAAGGATGCAAGAATTGATTTGGTTATCTCTGTTGTTCCCAAAGCAGGCGCAGATGTACTGTTGGCGCTGACTCACGCCTTATCTGCAGACGATGTTTCCGTGGAAGTAGCATCCGATAACCGTCCTGCCATAGCCCTTTATGAACGCCTTGGATTTTATAAAACGAGGGAAATCTCTCGTTGGTATAAAGTTTTTTCAAATGTCAAGTAAAAATACTTGACAACGACAATACTTTGTAGTATGATACATTAGGTGTCAAGGGAAATACCTTGACAAGGAGGCCTTTATGGACGCATTGGAAATGACACTTTTATTTGATTACTATGGCGATTTGTTAACAGAGCGCCAAAGTATGTGCTTTGACCTGCGTCACAATCAAGACCTTTCTTTGGCGGAAATTGCCCAAGAGTTAAATGTGAGCCGTCAAGGTGTCCACGATAATTTAACTCGGGCGGAAGCGTTGCTTCGCAATATGGAAGAAAAGACCGGCTGTGTCCGCCGGGACCTTGCTTGCCGAAAGGCAGCCGCCAAGATTTTGGATATTGCCCGCAAATTGGAAAGTTATCAAGATACCCAAGTTTCAGACCTTGCTCGGCAGATTATTTCTGCTGCAGAGGGTCTTGAGGAGTAAATATGGCATTTGAAGGATTAACCGAGAAAATTTCTGCCGCCTTCAAAAAGCTTAGAGGCAAAGGACGCCTGAAGGAATCCGACATCAAAGAGGCGATGCGTGAAATTCGCATGGCGCTTTTGGAAGCGGATGTAAGCTATAAAGTTGTAAAAGATTTCACCAAATCTGTCACCGAGCGTTGTATCGGTGTAGATGTTTTGGAATCGTTAAGCCCTGCCCAAATGATTGTCAAAATCGTCAATGAAGAGTTGACAACCCTTATGGGTAGCGACATTAAGCACATTACCATCAACCCAAACGGCCCCACGGTGGTGATGCTGGTGGGTCTGCAAGGCGCAGGTAAAACAACCAACGGCAGTAAACTGGCCGGACTTATGAAGCGCCAAGGGAAGAACCCTCTGCTGGTTGCCTGCGATATCTACCGTCCTGCGGCCATCGAGCAATTGCGTGTGTGCGGTGAAAAGTTGGGCATTCCCGTATTTGAAAAGGGACAGCAAAGCCCCGTGCAAACCGCTAAGGAAGCCGTTTTATATGCCCGTCAGCACGGTCACGATATGGTGTTTTTAGATACCGCAGGCCGTCTGCATGTGGATGAAGCCTTGATGCAAGAACTTAAGGATATTCAATCTACGGTCAATCCCGACGAAATTATGTTGGTTGTGGACGCAATGACCGGTCAGGATGCGGTTAACGCCGCCCAAAGTTTTAATGAATGGCTGGACATCGATTCCGTTATGCTTAGCAAATTGGACGGTGATGCCCGTGGTGGTGCGGCGCTGTCTGTTCGCGCAGTGACCGGAAAGCCCATTAAATTTGCCGGTATCGGTGAAAAGTTGGAAGACATTGAAGCCTTCTATCCGGACCGTATGGCATCTCGGATTTTGGGAATGGGCGATGTTCTGACTCTTATCGAAAAGGCTGAAAAGGCATATGATGCCCAAAAAGCCGCCGAGATGGAGGAAAAACTAAAAACCAATAAATTTACACTTCAAGATTTCTATGACCAAATGGTTCAAATAAAGTCTATGGGTTCTATGCAGGATATTCTTGCACAACTTCCCGGTGGTGCGAATTTGAAAAATGTCCAATTGGACGAAAAGGCTATGGCGCATACCGAGGCAATCATCCTTTCTATGACACCGAAGGAACGGGAAAATCCCAGTATCATTGGTGCAAGCAGAAAAAAGAGAATTGCATCCGGTGCCGGCTTGAAGGTAGAAGATGTGAACCGTCTTTTGAAATCCTTTGAGCAAATGCGCGCAATGATGAAGCAATTTTCCGGACCCGGTGCTGGCAAGAAAATGAAGCGTATGCGTGGGTTTGGAGGCCTTGGGGGATTCCCAGGGTTCTAAAATTTGTTCGCTGTAAGCAAAAATGGCTTTGCGATATAGATACACTACATTTGGAGGTGAAAAGAAATGGTTAAAATCAGACTTAGAAGAATGGGTGCCAAGAAGACCCCTTTCTACCGTATTGTTGTTGCTGATTCCCGCAGCCCTCGTGACGGTCGTTGCATCGAGGAAATTGGTACCTACAACCCCCTGACCGAGCCCGCTACCATCACTGTTGATGCAGAAAAGGCTCAGAACTGGATCAAGAACGGCGCTCAGCCCACCGACACTGTCCGTGGCTTGCTGAAGAAGGCCGGCGTCCTGTAAGAATTTCCCTAAGGAGTTGCACAATGAAGGAACTTTTGCTGTATATGGCAAAGAACCTGGTGGACGACCCGGAGGCAGTTACCGTTAATGAAATCTCTGATGAAGAGGGCAAGGTACTGGAACTTCGCGTCGCTCCCGGTGACATGGGAAAGGTTATCGGCCGCCAGGGTCGAATTGCGAAGGAAATTCGCACCATCGTAAAGACCGTGGCACAACGCTCCGGTGAAAAAATCACGGTGGATATTGTCGATTAATGGTTATGCGTGACGGTTTTCGTCGCGCATTTTCCTTTTTTATAGGAAGGTTACTTGCTCTAATTCGGTTTCTTTGCTATAATATAAAAAACAGTTCGGAGGTTGTTATGAAACTTCAATTTTTGGAAGCCGGTGAAGTGGTTTCCACCCACGGTGTTCGTGGGGAAATGAAAATTTTACCTTGGAGCGACGGTCCGGAATTTCTTGTGGATTTTCGCCGCGTCCGGATTGGCGGGAAAGATTTTGCGGTAGAAAAATGTCGGGTACAAAAAACCTGCAACCTATTAAAGGTCAAGGGTGTGGATACCATGGAAGATGCCCAGTTGTTGCGTGGCAAAACCGTGGAAATCTATCGGGAAGATGTATCCGACGATGTGGTGTTTGCGGCAGAACTCATCGGTGTCCGTGTTCTGTCTGATGGTGCAGAAATCGGCAAGATTACGGATGTGCTGGATTACCCGGGAAATAAAGTATATGTGGTGGAAGGGGAATTCACCTATATGATTCCCGCAGTAAAGCACTTTGTTCAAAAAATTGACCTTGTATCCAATGAAATGTATGTGACGGTTATTGAAGGGATGCGCACCGATGAGAGTTGATATTTTGACATTATTTCCAGAAACGGTTGGCGATGTTTTGTCGGATAGTATTTTGGGTCGGGCGCAGGACCGAGGGATTATCCGCATTGAAACTCACCAAATTCGGGATTATACCGCCAACAAGCAAAATCAGGTGGACGATTATCCCTATGGGGGTGGTCGTGGCGCGGTAATGACCGCAGACCCGCTCTACCGTTGTTGGGAAGCGGTTTGTGATCAAGCCGGCGGTCCGGTGCATACCATTTATATGTCGCCTTGCGGGAAAACCTTTACGCAATCGGATGCCATTCGGCTCAGCCAAATGGAAAATCTGATTTTGGTTTGCGGTCACTACGAGGGTGTTGACCAACGGTTTATAGACGAGTGTGTGGACGAAGAAATCTCTTTGGGTGACTTCGTGTTAACCGGCGGTGAAATTGCCGCTATGGCGGTGACAGATGCCGTGTGCCGTATGGTGCCCGGGGTTTTGGCGGATCCGGAATGTTTTGAGGATGAAAGTCACTTCAACGGACTTTTGGAATATCCCCAATACAGCCGTCCGGCTGTGTGGCACGGCAGGGAAGTGCCGGCTATTTTGCTCTCCGGTGACCACGGAAAGGTCGCGAAATGGCGCAGAAAACAATCTTTGCGCAGAACAAAAGAGCGCAGACCGGATATGTATGAAAAACTGGATTTGTCCGGCAAGCAGGATAAAAAACTTCTGTTAGAGATGGAAGCGGAAGACCAACTATAATTGCATATAATAAAAAACCGCTCCTACGAGCGGGTTTTCTTTATGTCGGGTCGTAATTCACAATGATGCCTTTGCTGGTTAGCGTGCTGACACTGGAAACTTTTGTGCCGTACACATTTACTTCCACCAAGGCGGGGCATTTTGCCAAGGATTTCACGGAAGAAATCTTTTTGTTGTAGTCCATATTGACAATATTTAAGTGCTTTAATCCGGAGAGCGGGTCTAAACTGGAAAGATTATTATTTGCGCCGTCTACAACGGTTAATTGACAATCTTTCGGGAAAGAGGGGATTGATGATACCTGATTGTAGGAAAAAGTCAGTTTTTCCAATTTTACCAAAGCGTTCAACTTGTTAATGTCTTTGAGCATATTGGTAGACATATTGAGTTCTGTTAGATTGGTACAAGCGGATAACTGGTTGACAGTAGTGAGTTTGTTTCCGGAAAGGTTCAAATAATTCAAGGCATTTAGTTTGCCAATTTCGCCGAGATTGGTAATGGCGTTTGCACTGGCATCCAACCAATTGAGTCTGGTAAGAGAGGAAATCGGAACCAAACTGGTTAAATTATTGCCGGAAACATCCAGTTTTGTCAGCGTTGTCAAAACAGAAATCGCAGACAAATCGGATACGGCATTTCCCTTTAAACTCAATTCCTGCAAGCCGGACATTTGTCCCAGCGCTTCCAAATTACGAATAGCGCCATTTGCGCTTAAATCCAAGGTTTCTAAGCCGGTAGCGTTTTGCAGGGGATTGATGCTGGGAATGCTACAACCGCTTAGCACCAAGTTTTTCAATTTCGGAAGTGTGGCGATGACAGCCAGTTCTTCCTGAGAAACTCCAGTGTGTTGGATAGTCAGTTTGGATAGATTGGCAAGACCGGACAGATGGGAAAGTTGACCGGAAACACCTTTTTTAATGGTCAGGCTTTCTAAGAAACTCATATGCTTTAAATCACCGTAATTTTTAACGCCGGCAGGCACAGAGAATGCTTTGATTGTCCAAAGGTCATTGGTATAAAGTTCTTTATTTTGGTCGACACCTAAAATTTTTCGGATTTCCGCTTCCATTGTCGGGTCGGCAAAGTCCATCTTCTCGATCACACCACCGACGGTGTAGCCTAAAATGGACAGCGGACTCACCAATCCGTTTTCTGCAACGGTAATGGCATAAATACGGTTTTCACCGTCTGTCAAAGCAATGGGTTTTTCGTAGGGAATGTCTGCAATAGAGGGATAGTTTCCATTGTTGGAAGCATATAGTTTTCCGCCGGTA
Organism: Faecousia sp.; assembly: GCA_045647425.1. Classification (GTDB taxonomy): domain Bacteria; phylum Bacillota; class Clostridia; order Oscillospirales; family Oscillospiraceae; genus Faecousia. The sequence goes on along the minus strand of JAZRMH010000011.1, from coordinate 76,030 downwards.
GCCTCTAACGCGACGGAAATATACTGGTTATAAAAGCCAGGGGCAGGTGCGCTGGTTGGGGCGGCAGGACGCATAGATGCCAATTTTTCCTTAATTTCCGGATTGGCGATGTTATCAAGCATCGTCACGGCATCCAAGAGTTTGTCTTGCTGGACATAGGTTTTGGATAGGGCAATATACAAATCCACACCGCCACCGTCTGCAATCGCATTGGAAAGGGTAAATTCTGCCTTTGTAAAATTGCCAATAGATTTGTATTGTTCGGCAAGTTCAATTGCCACGGCATCGTTATCGCCGGCCTGAGAATAGGCGCAGTTATAAAACCAAGTTGCCACAGTGTGGTTGCCCTTGTCATCATTATAACGGGCAATACTGAGCAGAACATCCCGTGTAAAAGCACGGTCATAAACAAATAAATACCAGCAAGTGCAAATAAGAATGCACAAGGCTAAAAATATCGGTAAAATAATTCGAATTGCTTTTTTCATTATTTGTGACCTTTCGAAACAATTTCTAAAATTTATTATAAAGCGGATGGGGTTTTCTGTCAAGCGTTGTCGTATTACCGGAAAAAGATTCCGGCACAAATCGGCAGATTCCGAATATAAAACTTGGTAGAATAACCAAGAGGTGATACATATGCAAAGGAAATGGAAGGAAATTATTTTTGCGGTTGTGTTAGGCTTTATATGCCCGAGTCTTATTTTTGCCATTGTGGACAAAAACCGAAAACAACTACCGCCACCGGTGCAAGAGTCAACCGTTGCAGAAACAACCACGCCTTCCATATTGGAAATTTCCGTACTTTTAAAGGACGGAACGGTTAAAAAAATGGAATTGGATGATTATTTAACTTGCGTTGTATTGCGGGAAATGCCGGCGTCTTTTGAAAAAGAAGCGCTAAAAGCGCAGGCAGTAGTGGCCCGCACATATACCTTGCGCCGTTATGAAAACGGAAGTAAACACAAAAATGCCGATGTTTGTACCAACTCTTCTTGTTGTCAGGCGTTTCAGACACCGGAGAATTATTTGAAAAGCGGTGGGACGGCAGAACTTTTGGAAAAAGTGAAAGATGCGGTTTTGTCCACAGCGGGACAAGTGCTGATATATGACGGAAAACTGATTGAAGCGACTTATTTTTCTTGTTCCGGCGGTCAGACGGAGGATGCAAAAGCGGTATGGGGGGCTGAAATTCCGTATTTGCAATCCACCGAGAGTCCAGGGGAGGAAAAGGCGACCCATTTTGTGGATACGAAGACATTTACCATAGAAGAATTTCAGGAATCCCTCGGGGGAAAACTGACCGGAAATCCTGAAAAGTGGGTGGGCAAGGTGACATATACGCAAGGCGGCGGTGTGGATACGATATATATTTGCAATCAGGAATACAAAGGCACAACCCTTCGCCAAAAACTTGGACTGCGTTCCACGGTTTTTGTAATTTCTATCGTCGGCAAGACTGTTACCGTGACCACAAAAGGGTATGGGCATCGGGTTGGGATGAGTCAGTATGGTGCGGACGCTATGGCGGTGCAAGGAAAAACATATCCTGAAATTCTTGCCCATTACTACCAAAATACACAGATGATAACCTATGACGGCAATTGACAAAGAGATGCTTTTAGGGTACAATATAGCAAATTTCAATTATGGAAAGGGGAATGGATATGCCGATACAAATTCCCAATGATTTGCCCGCCAACGAAATCTTGCAACAAGAGAATATATTTATTATGCCGGAGAACCGTGCGGCCACGCAGGATATCCGCCCTTTGGAAATCGTGCTGTTAAATTTAATGCCCACGAAGGTTGCCACAGAAACACAGTTTTCTCGGCTTTTGGGAAATACCCCTTTGCAGGTACATTTGGAACTGATGCACACCACCACCCATGTGGCGAAAAATATTTCGCAAGACCATTTGCTGAATTTCTATAAAAGTTTTGACGAACTGAAACACCGCAAATTTGACGGTATGGTCATTACCGGAGCGCCGGTGGAACTGATGGATTTTGAGGATGTGGACTATTGGCAAGAACTCTGCGAAATTATGCAGTGGAGCAAGACCAATGTTCATAGCACCTTACATATTTGCTGGGGCGCACAAGCCGGTCTTTACTATCATTACGGCATTCAAAAACACAAATTGCCGGAAAAAACCTTCGGCGTTTTTCCCCATACTGCCGATTATAAGCGCTCTATTTTGCTTCGTGGGTTTGACGATATTTTTTGGGTGCCCCATTCCCGCCATACCACGGTTTTGAGAGAGGACATTGAGAAAGTTCCGGAACTGAAAATTTTGGCATCTTCGGAAGAAACCGGCGTGTATGCGGTGATGAATAAGGGCGGTCGGCAGATTTTTGTCACCGGACACTCGGAATATGACCCCGATACTTTGGAAAAAGAATATCTGCGGGACAAAAATTTAGGTTTGCCCATTCAAGTGCCTGCCAATTATTATCCCAATGATGACGACACCAAACCGCCGATTGTCCGTTGGCGTAGCCACGCAAATTTGCTGTTTAGCAATTGGTTGAACTATTTTGTTTACCAGACAACACCTTATGATATTATGGAAATCGGTAAGGAATAAAGAAAAGTAAAAAATCTCACCCATCGGGTGAGATTTTTTTATTGGAAGAGATAATCGATTTTTCGCTTATTTTCAGGGCTTAGTTCCCCCAATGGCAGACGGCAAGAACCGCAATCGAACCCTGCATAGCGAAGGGCGTATTTAACGGGTATGGGATTTACCTCGCAAAACATTTGGTTTATAAATGGTAAGAGTTGGCATTGTAAGGATGCGGCAGTGTCGAAGTCACCGGCTAAAGCGGCCTCGGCCATGGTTTGCATTTCATCGGGGAATATGTTGGAAAGTACGGAAATGACACCTTTTCCGCCTAAGGATATTACGGGGACTGTTTGGTCGTCATTACCTGACCACACATAAAAATCTTTGGGGCATTGATAGCGGATTTTTGTGATTTTATTGATATCTGACGATGCTTCTTTAACGCCGACAATGTTGGGTAATTTACTCAGCCGAGCATATACGGAAACCGGAATATCCACACCGGTTCTGGTTGGCACATTGTAGATAATAATAGGCAGAGAAACGGCATTTGCGATGGCTTCATAATGCCGATAAATTCCCTCGGAATTTCCTTTGTTATAGTAAGGCGAAACAATCAGCAAAGCATCTGCCCCCGCTTCTTCCGCTTTTTGGCTTAATGCAATTGCGTGGGATGTTGCATTTGTACCGGTTCCTGCGATAATACGCAGGTTATCGCCGGCATATTGCTTTGCTCTTCGGAACATGGTAATTTTTTCTTCATCGGATAAGGTGGGGGACTCGCCGGTAGTTCCGGAGAGAACAACCGCTGAAATGCCGGCATCAATTTGGGCTCTTAGAAGTTGTTCCATTAAAGGATAGTTGATTTTCTCGCCGATAAAAGGTGTGACCAATGCTGTGCAGACACCGGTGAAAATTGGCTTTTTCATATAACAATACCTCCAAGACAGACTATGCTTGAAAGCCCCTTTTTGCATATTGCAAAAAGAAATAAAATCGTCTATACTATCCTAAGTAAAGAAATTTGGAGGGTATGCGCTTGAAAACCCATGATTTTTGGTATGATTTGCCGGAGGAACTGATTGCCCAGACGCCACTGGAGCAACGGGATACTTCCCGTCTGCTTGTGTTGAACAAAGAAAACAGCTCTGTTTCCCATCAGCATTTTTATGATATGATTGACTATCTTAACCCCGGTGATTGCTTGGTGATGAACGATTCGCGGGTGTTGCCTGCACGGCTTTTGGGACAGCGTCCTACCGGCGGAGCGGTGGAATTGCTGTTACTGCGGGATTTGGGGGAGAAACGCTGGGAATGCTTAGCAAAACCCGGACGGAAACTGCAAAAAGGACAAGAAGTGCTTTTTGGTAACGGCGAACTTACCGCTACGATTGTGGATGTCTGCGAAGATGGCAACCGGATTGTAGAATTTCATTATGAAGGTATTTTCTTAGAGGTTTTAGAACGGTTGGGTAAAATGCCCCTGCCCCCGTACATTAAGGCGGAATTGCAAGACCAAGAACGCTACCAAACCGTCTATTCTCGGGAAGTCGGTTCTGCGGCGGCGCCTACGGCGGGTTTGCATTTTACGAAAGAACTTTTGGAAAAGATTCGGCAAAAGGGAATTGCCACGGCATTTGTAACGCTTCATGTTGGTTTGGGTACATTTCGTCCGGTAAAAGCCGAAGATATTTCTCAGCATCATATGCATTCTGAATTGTGTATGATGAGCGAGCAGACCGCGCAGGTATTAAATAATACCCGCAAAAACGGCGGAAGAATCATTTGTGTTGGAACAACTTCTTGCCGCACACTGGAATCTCTTGTCAACGAAGACGGAAGTTTTACGGCAAAAAGCCGTTGGACAGATATTTTCATTTTCCCCGGTTATCAGTTTAAAGCGATGGATGCGCTGATTACCAATTTCCACCTGCCGGAAAGCACTTTGGTAATGCTGGTTTCCGCTTTTGCCGGACGGGAAAATGTTCTTAGCGCCTACGCGGAAGCAGTGCGACAGCGATACCGTTTCTTTTCTTTCGGTGATGCGATGTTTTTATATTAAATGATAAACGGTGCTGTAAAGAACTTTGATTTCTTTACAGCACCGTTTTTGAATCATCGGTGATATTTTGACGGGGGCAAACTGGTTGCCTTTTTAAATGCAGAGGAAAATACACTTTGGCTGGAGTAGGATAGTCGTTCCGAGACTTCCCGCACGGTCATACCGGCAGATAAATAGTCCATTGCTTTTTGAATTTTCAGTTGGTTAAAATATTTCATAATGCCGATGCCGGAATATTTAGAAAAAGTATGATTGAGATTGGAAATGCTCATACCGATGTCTTTAGCGATTTCGGGAACCGTCAAAGGTTTGTCAATATTCGCAGAGAGATATTCCACGATTTGCTTGTATGTGGGGTCAAGATTTAGGCGCGGCTCTTTTTTGGATGTGAGGGTAGCGTTCATAAATAATTCCAGTTGGGATTTGATTTTCTGGGACGCCACAATATCCTCGGTTTTGAATTCCAAAGCCATATGTCTTTTTATGACGCAGGTTTGCCGGATATATTCAATAATATCCAAAAAGTCTTGCACTTGCTGCGGGGTTAATTTGTAAAGAGAATCTGTAAAATTCGGAATTGTGGAAGCATCGAAGGAAATCACGGCAAAATCACAATCCTCGTCGGATTGATTAAAATGTCTGTGGTATTCCATAGGGGGATGTATAATCAAGTTATTCTCTGAAACTTTAAAAACATCCTTAACGGTAGCGGCGGACATTTCACCTTTAACAACCACTAAGATTTCCCAAAAGTTGTGCAATTCCCCCGGGGAATTTCCGTCTTTTTTCATACGGTCTGTAAAAACACTATGTAGGGCAGTAATATCAATGTTCTTTTGTAACACACAAGTAAGGTATTTATTCATGACTGCACCTCATTTGCACAAAATATAAAATACTATGGATAAATAAGGATATTTTTTTAATTTGTATTATGATACCATAGATTTACGAATAAAACAACTAGGGGGAATATTTTTGTGAAAGAAATTACATATGTTTTGATTGGCGCAGGCCAAAGAGGCAGAGGCTATTCCGCTTGTGCAGAGCAATGTGAAAACTTTAGAATGGTTGCCGTTGCCGAACCCATTGACGACCTTAGAAATTTCGTAAAAGAGAAGTACAATCTTCCTGAAGAAATGTGCTTCCGCAGTTATGACGAAATGAATGCAAAGGGCAAACTTGCTGACATTGCTATGATTTGCACCCAAGACAGAATGCACGTTGACCATGCTTTGAAAGCCATTGAATTGGGCTATGAACTGATTTTGGAAAAGCCCATTGCCCCTACGCCGGAAGAGTGCGCCCTAATCTGCAATGCGGCAGAAGAAAAGGGTGTTCGCGTCCTTGTTTGCCATGTGTTGCGTTATAGCCCCTTCTGCCGGAAACTTAAAGAGTTGATTGCATCCGGCATTATCGGTAAAATTCAAAATGTTATTCACTATGAGGGCGTGGGTGTGATTCACTACAGCCACTCTTTTGTCCGTGGTAACTGGGGCAACAGTCAGCGTTCTTCCAATATGCTTTTGGCAAAATCCTGCCACGATTTGGACTTGTTGCAATGGTTGTTGGATGCAAAATGCACCAAGGTACAATCCTTTGGCAGCCAAACTTATTTTAATCAAAGCAATTGCCCTGAGGGCGCGCCGAAGCGCTGTGTGGATGGTTGCCCCGTTGGCGAGACCTGCCCCTACAATGCGGTGAAGATTTATCGCGATATGGAATTTACGAATAGAGGCTGGATGCGTTCTGCCGCAGCTCACAAAACCGATCCCACTGAGGAAGATTTGGAGCATGTAATCCGTGACACAAATTACGGTATTTGCGTATTCCAAAGCGATAATGATGTGGTGGACCATCAGGTCGTTAATTTGGAATATGACAACGGCGAAACTGTAAGTTTCACGATGTCTGCATTTAACCGTGGCGGTAGACGCATCCATGTGATGGGTACCAAGGGCGATTTGATTTCTACGGATTTCAATACCATTGAGGTTAACCTCTTCCGTGACACTGATCCCAATTCCGAGACCTACGGCCGTCCCAAGAAGATGTTTGTGAAAACCGATGTGATTGACCAATCTATTGTCGGCGGTCACGGCGGTGGCGACGGCGGCTTGATTGAGGATGCTTGGAAATTGTTCCTGAAAGGGGAACAGACCATTTCTGTGCCTTCTATCCGTACAAGTACGGAAAACCACTTGACAGTATTTGCCGCAGAAGAATCCAGAAAAAACGGCGGTCAAGTTGTGGATGTGAAAGAATATTTTAAGCAGTTTTTGAATAAAAAGCATTGACTTTCGTCAGGGCTGGGATTATCATATAAATGGAGTAAAGCGGTGTAGGCAACCCCTACACCGCTTTTCAATAATTATCCTAAGATAGAGGAAGCGTATGTTTGAACTTGTTAAAACGGAAGGAAAAGCCCGTCGCGGTGTGTTTACCTGCGCCCACGGCACTGTCCAAACGCCGGTTTTTATGAATGTGGGAACGCAGGGCGCAATCAAAGGTGCGCTCAGCGCCAAGGATTTAAAAGACATTGGCTGTCAGGTGGAACTTTCCAATACCTATCATTTGCATTTGCGTCCCGGTGATACCCTCGTGAAAGAAATGGGTGGCTTGCATAAGTTTATGACTTGGGATGGCCCTATTTTAACAGACTCCGGCGGATTTCAAGTCTTTTCTTTGTCCTCTTTGCGAAAAATCAAGGAAGAGGGCGTTACCTTTGCTTCCCACATTGATGGGCACAAGATTTTTATGGGTCCGGAAGAGAGTATGCAGATCCAATCCAATTTAGGCTCGGATATTTGTATGGCTTTTGACGAGTGTATTGAAAATCCTGCGCCAAGAGAGTATGTGAAACAAAGTGTAGACCGCACTTATCGGTGGCTCAAGCGCTGTAAAGATGAAAATGATCGCCTGAATGCGCTTCCTGACACGGTCAATCCCCAGCAAATGCTTTGGGGCATCAACCAAGGCGGTACCTATGCGGATATCCGAGTAGACCATATGAAACGGATTGCAGAGTTGGATTTGCCCGGTTATGCCATCGGTGGCTTGGCTGTCGGCGAAACCGCAGAGGAAATGTATGATATTATTGATGCGGTAGAACCCTATATGCCGAAGGAAAAGACCCGCTATCTTATGGGCGTGGGTACGCCGACCAACATCATTGAGGCGGTTGCCCGCGGTGTGGATTTCTTCGATTGTGTGATGCCGGCAAGAAACGCCCGCCATGCACGACTTTTTACATGGGAAGGCGCAATTAACCTTAAAAATGCGAAATATCAGAAAGACCCGAACCCCATTGATTCTCAGTGCGATTGTCCGGTTTGCCGTCGGTATTCTCGGGCTTATATCCGTCATTTGTTTGTGGCGGAAGAGATGCTGGCAATGCGTCTTTGCGTGATGCACAATCTGTATTTCTACAATAAATTGATGGAAAAAATTCGGGAAGCCTTGGATAACGGAACATTTGAAGCCTTCAGATGTGAATTTTCTGAAAAGTTAAGCAGAAGAATATAAAATTCCCTTGCAATTTATATAAACAATGGTATAATATTGAAGAATTAACAAACAAAGGAGTATTTCTATGTTGAATTTTTTAGCGGCCGCAAACCCTGCCGGTGGCGGTAGTCTGATTTCCACTGTCGTTATGCTTGCTGTTATGCTTGGCGGTTTTTACTTCATTTTGATTCGCCCTGAAAACAAGCGCAAGAAAGAAGCAGAGCAACTTCGTTCCAATGTGAAAGTTGGCGACGAAATTACTACAATCGGTGGTATTGTCGGTAAGGTTGTCAATGTTAAGGATGACCGTTTTGTGATTGAGACCAGCGCAGATCAGGTTCGCATTGAACTGATGAAGTGGGCTCTTTCCACCAATGAGTCTGCGATTGCTGCAAAGAAGGAAGCTGACGCAAAGGCTGCCGAAGAAAAGGCAAAAGCAAAGGCTGCAAAGAAAAACAAGAAAGATTTGGACTTCTAATCAAAAACCTCCCGTAAATTACGGGAGGTTTTTTCTGTGCTTTCTGAGCCAATCGGTAATCATCCGAACCAGTGATGTGCAGACAATTGGGAATAGCAAAAACCTCGGCTTGGATATGATAGGCAGCCATAATGCGATTGACACTTTCTTCAATGCGGAAAGTTTCGACGCCACACATAGCAAGTCGATAGCCTAATTCGGTCTTCTAAACCTCGTCAGTTCAAAAATTATACAAGTTAAATGTTTTCAAGCTGGTATTTCTGAGAATATTTTGCAAAACAGTTGACTTTTTTTCGGTTTATGGTAAAATATTTTCTAATATGAAAAGGCAATGCGGAAACAAAGCAGAACTTGGACAATGATAGCGAGAGGGGATTGGTGAAAGCCCTCTGTTGCAAGCCTGCAGGCCACTTCCAAGCCGTCCGGGATGACCGGAACGGGCGCTCCCGTTACAGAGCATCTAAGATGTCCGATATCGGATAAATTAGGGTGGTACCGCGACAGAACTCGCCCCTATGTGCAGGGGCGGGTATTTTTATTTTTATGGAGGTTTTTCCTATGGCAACAAAAGCGTATGGCGTAAACGAATTGCGTGAGATGTTCTTGTCCTATTTTGAGAGCAAGGACCATTTGCGTTTGCCCAGTTTCTCTCTGATTCCCCAAAATGATGCATCTCTTTTGCTGATTAACTCCGGTATGGCACCTATGAAACCCTATTTTAAGGGCGAAGTAGAACCGCCCCGCCGCCGTGTTTGTACCTGCCAAAAGTGTATCCGTACCGGTGATATTGAAAACATCGGTAAGACAGCCCGCCACGGCACTTATTTTGAAATGCTGGGTAACTTCTCTTTTGGCGATTATTTTAAGCACGAAGCCATTGCTTGGTGCTGGGAGTTTTTGACTAAGGTGGTTGGCTTGGAGGCGGACCGTCTGTATCCCTCTATCTATGAAAACGACGAGGAAGCCTTTGAAATTTGGAATAAGGAAATCGGCATTCCCGCTGACCATATCTTCCGCTTTGGTAAGAAGGACAACTTCTGGGAACACGGTTCCGGCCCCTGCGGTCCTTGTAGCGAAGTTTACTATGACCGTGGCGAAAAGTATGGCTGTGGCGAACCCGGCTGTACTGTGGGTTGTGAGTGCGACCGTTATATGGAAGTTTGGAACAATGTGTTCTCCCAGTTTGATAATGACGGCAACGGCAACTACACCGAGTTGGCACAAAAGAATATTGATACCGGTATGGGTCTGGAGCGTTTGGCTGTGGTGTGTCAGGATGTGAACTCTCTATTTGATGTGGACACCGTTATGAACATCACCAACCGTGTCACTGCTATTACCGGCGCATCTTACGGACAAAGCGCAAAGACCGATGTGAGTCTGCGTGTGATTACCGACCATATCCGCGCTTCGACTTTTATGATTGCCGATGGCGTACGGCCCACCAATGAAGGTCGTGGCTATGTGCTCCGCAGACTGCTCCGCCGTGCCGCCCGCCATGGAAAACTCTTAGGTGTGAATAAGCCGTTCTTGTTTGAGGTTGTTTCCACCGTTATTCAGGAAAATGAGAGCCACTATACCTACCTGAGGGAACGGGCTGAGCATATCATTCGCGTGGTGAAAAACGAGGAAGAAACATTTGCCCGCACCATCGATACCGGTATGCGTATCTTTGGTGAAAAATTGGCTTCCCACAAGGCAAACGGTGAAACTGTATTCTCCGGTGAAGATGCCTTCTTGTTGGCCGATACCTATGGATTCCCCATCGACTTGACTGTGGAAATGGTTGAAGATGAGGGTATGACGGTAGATATGGATAAATACCTATCTTGCCGCAAGAAAGCCCAAGAGACCGCCCGTGAGGCCCGTAAGGCTTTGGGTGATTTGGGCTGGGCCGGTATTGATTTTGGCTCGGATGTCACCGCTACAGCCTTTGTAGGCTACGAAGAATATAATTGTGAGGCAACCGTTGTTGCTGTCTGTGTAGGCGAAGAAGTCACCGGTTCGATTGCCGGCGGTGAAAAGGGCGTTATCGTATTGGACAAAACGCCTTTCTATGCTGAAATGGGCGGTCAGGCTGCTGACCACGGCGTTTTGATGATGGGCGATTGCCGTTTCAAGGTCGCCGATGTACAAAAGGACAAAGGTGGCAGATACTTGCATACCGGTACTATGGAAAAGGGTATGCTGAAGGTAGATGATAAGGTCTGCGCTTCGATTGATGTGGAACGGCGTAAGGCAATTATGCGCGCCCACACCGCAACCCACTTGTTGCAAAAGGCGCTGAAGGCTGTTTTGGGTGACCATGTGCATCAGGCGGGCTCTTTGGTAGAACCTGACCGTTTGCGTTTTGACTTTAACCATTATTCCGCTGTGACACCGGAAGAATTGGCAAAGATTGATGTCATGGTACAATCTTCCATATTGGAAGGCTATGGCGTAGACATCCGCGAGATGCCCATTGACGAAGCAAAGGCAATGGGGGCAATGGCGCTGTTTAGCGAAAAGTACGGTGATACCGTCCGTGTCGTCAATATGGGACATTATTCCATTGAACTTTGCGGTGGTACCCATTTGGATAATACCGCGAAGGTTGGACCTTTCCGCATTGAAAGTGAAGGCAGTGTTGCTTCCGGTGTTCGCCGTATTGAAGCAATTACCGGTAAGGCTTGTTTGGAAGAGATGGAACTTGCTCGTCAGAGAGTATACAATGCCTGCACGATTCTGAAGACAAAGCCCAGCGAAATGGCAAGCAAACTGGAAAGCCAAATTGAGGAAATCAAGGCCTTGAAGAAGGCAATTGAGTCCTACGAGGCTCGCCAAACTGCCGGTGAAGCGGACCGCTTCTTGTTTGGCGCAAGAAATGTGGGCGGTTTCCGCGTCATTACGGCCAATGTCTCCGATTCCGATGCCAATAAACTTCGTCAGATGGGTGATACCTTGCGGGATAAAGCCCCTGAAGTTGTGGCTGTGCTGTCTACTGTCAATGGCGACAAGATTACCTTCTTGGCGGTTTGCGGTAAAGAGGCAGTTGCAAAGGGTATCAAAGCTGGTGACTTGGTGAAACTAGTGTGTGCTACTTGTGGCGGTTCCGGTGGCGGTAAGCCAGATAGCGCTATGGGTGGCGGCAAGGATGTCAATAAGATTGACGACGCTTTGGCACAAGTGGATGATTTTGTGTCTTCTAAAGTATAAATAATTGGACGCTGCCTAAGCGGCAGCGTCCTTTTTCAATGAGGAGGGAAGATATGCGAAAACTGATGTGGTTTACTATCGGTTTTACAATCGCCTGCGCTTTGGACGTTTATTTAGGCGTTGGTATTTGGCTCGCCGTTGTCGGCGCAGTTCTTGCCGGTATTTTCTTACTTCTCAATAATCATAATTTGAAATTTATTGCAGTCATTGCCATCGGATTAACCGTAGTTCCATTGTGGCTGTGGGGTTATAATGGCTATTATTTATCTTCCGTTGACCAATTTGACGGAAAGACCGTTGAAAGTAAAATCGTTGCCTCGGATTATAGTTTTGATACGGATTTCGGTACTGCGGTAGACGGAAATATTCAATTGGTCGGAAAAAATTATCAAGTCCGACTCTATTTAAACACAAAAGAGAATCTGTGTCCGGGTGATATAGTATCTGGTAACTTTCGATTCCGTTTGACAATCCCCAATTCTTTGCAAGGCTCAACCTATCATCAGGGTAAAGGCATATTTATTTTAGCATATGGCCGTGGGGATTTGGCGATACAGAAGGCCGATAAAGTTCCCATTCAATATTATCCGTCATTTTTGCGCCACCAAATAACCGATTTATTAGATAGTATATTTTCAGATGATGTGCTTTCCTTTGCAAGGGCTTTGTTGTTAGGTGACGGTAGTTTGCTGTCCTATGAAGTGGACACGGCTTTTAAAATTAGCGGTATTCGCCATATCATCGCAGTATCCGGATTGCATGTTTCCATACTGTTTGCTCTTGTTTATCTGTTTTCCGGAAAACGCAGAATTCTAACGGCGCTGATTGGGATTCCCACGTTGATTTTGTTTGCTGCCGTTGCCGGATTTACGCCTTCGGTGGTTAGAGCCTGCGTTATGCAAGGGCTGATAATTCTGTCGCTTTTATTCAAGAAAGAATACGACCCGCCAACATCCCTTGCCTTCGCAGTTCTGGTGATGCTTGCAGTAAACCCGCTTACCATTACCTCTGTCAGTTTCCAACTTTCCGTTGGCTGTATTTGCGGTATATTTTTGTTATATCAGCCTTTTTATAATTATTTGCTTCGTGTGTTTGGACAGCCCAAAGGTTTAAACTTTCGGACAAGGCTTATTCGCGGTTTATGCGCGTCTATCGCAGTTTCTGTGAGCGCCACCGTGGCAACCACACCGTTATCTGCCATATATTTTGGCACGGTCAGTATTGTCGGCGTTGTGACAAATCTATTGACGCTATGGGTGGTTTCTTTTATTTTTTACGGCATCATGCTCAGTTGTATCTTGGGCGCGTTTTGGTTGCCTGCCGGGATTTTGGTTGGTAAGTTCGTATCAATCCCTATTCGCTATGTGTTATTAGTTGCAAAAATACTCTCAAAACCACATTTTGCGGCGCTTTACACTACTAGCCGATTTGTTGTCTTGTTTTTGATTTTTGCCTATATTCTTTTCTTTGCTTTTTTAATGGCAAAGAAAAAACATCCCGTTTTATTTACCGTATGCGTGGCCATTGGGCTTTGCGCGACACTATTTTTATCTTGGCTTATGCCGAGATTGGATAACTATCGAATGACGGTGCTGGATGTTGGGCAAGGTCAGGCGGTTCTGTTCCAATCCAAGGGTAAAACCTATTTGGTGGATTGTGGCGGGGATAATGGAGATATGACGGCGGACATTGTGGCAGGGGAACTGCTTTCTCAAGGAATCACAAGCCTTGACGGTATCATCTTAACCCACTATGACGATGACCATGCAGGCGGAGTGCAATCGCTGATGTGTCGCATAGACGTGCAGAAACTCTATCTTCCGGATATTATGGACAACGGTTCTTTGAAGAAAATCTTGCAACAGCAGTATGCAAACAAGATTGTTTGGATTGCTGAGGAAACAAAAATTCAGGAAGTAACGATGGAATTTTCCCTCTATCCCGGCGATAAAGAAACGGATGATGCACAAAGCAGTATGTGTGTCTTGTTTCGGCGGGAAAACTGTGCTATACTATTAACCGGAGACAGAAACCAAAAAGGAGAACAACTTCTTTTGGAATATGCGCAGATACCCAAGTTGGATGTTTTGGTGGTAGGTCACCATGGTTCAAATTCCTCTACAGACCTATCTTTTCTGTATGAAACAAAACCCGATGTTGCGGTAATTAGTGTGGGAAAAGACAATGATTACGGACATCCCGCAGAAGAAGTTCTATATCGATTAAACTTATTCGGCTGTCAAATATATCGGACCGATATGGATGGCACAATTCTATTCAGGGGGTGAAACAGATGGCAAAAGAGAAACTGCCTGTCCATAGTGTGGCAGAACTGAAAAAGATGTTACGGGAGGGTAGTTTTGCTCGTCTGTATGTCTTCTACGGTGAGGAAACTTTTCTGCTTAACCATTATTTGGGTCAATTGAAAAAACAATTGGTCGATGAATTAACCGAGTCTTTTAATTATCATAAATTGACCCAAGAGAATTTTGATATTCGTGTTTTTTCCGATGCGGTGGAAAGTCTGCCGATGATGGCAGAACACACCTTCATATGGGTGGATGATATTGATATTTTCAAATTGCCGGAAGATGAACGGGAAAAGATGCAACAGACTCTCTCGGATATTCCGGAATATTGTACGGTCTTGTTTTCTTATGAAACCGTGGAGTGGCACCCTGACGGGCGATTTAAAAAACTGCACCAAGCGGTGATGGATAACGCCTATACTGTGGAGTTCCCCAAGCAGAATGAGCAGGATTTGATCACATGGATTGGTCGGCATTTTGCCGCCAATCAGAAAAGAATATCTGCGGATTTATGTAAGTATTTGATTGAATTGTCCGGCGGCACAATGACGGCGCTTTCCGGCGATATTGCCAAGATTTGCGCCTATTCCGGCGCAGACACGGTTGTAAAAAGCGATATTGATGCGGTGGTAGAACCCATACTGGATGTGTTGGTGTTCCAAATGACCGATATGCTCAGCGAGGGTAAGTATGCCCAAGCGCTGATTAAACTGCACGGTCTTCTGAAGATGCAAGAAAAGCCCGTTGCGATTTTAGGTGCAATCGGCAATCATTTGCGCCAGTTATCTGCGGCGCGAGTCCTTTTAGACAGTGGCGAAAACTACAGTAAATTATCCCGATTGTTTCCGAGAATGCCGGATTTTGCGGCGCGAAAACTATTCGGCGCTTGCAAGCGGTTCACACCGACTTTTTACAAGGCTTCTGCGGAACTAATCATGGAAGCAGACCGTAATTTGAAAACCTCCTATGATGATCCTAGCAGGCTTTTAGAGGTGCTTTTAATGCAACTGGCGCAGGAGGCACGCAATGGTTAAAATTCAAGAAGCCATTGTGGTAGAGGGCCGTTACGACAAAAATACCCTTTCCCAAATTGTGGATGCGCCGATTTTTCAGACCAACGGATTTTCCGTTCATAAGGATAAAGAATTGTTGGGCTTGCTACGGCAGGTTGCGGAAAAGCGGGGATTGATTGTGCTCACCGATTCCGACGGTGCAGGTTTTGTCATTCGGAATTTCCTAAAAAGTTCCATTCCTGCAAAGCAGTTAAAACACGCCTATATTCCGGATATATACGGTAAAGAACGGCGAAAATCCGCGCCGGGAAAAGAAGGCAAGTTGGGCGTTGAGGGAATGTCTCCGGAAATCATTTTGGAGAGTTTGCGAAATGCTGGCGCTACGATTCTCGGGGAAACCCAACAAAACCCCAACACCATCACAAAGCAGGATTTTGTAGAATTGGGGTTGTCCGGTGGTGCCAACAGTAGCGCTCTTCGAAAACAGATTTTGAAAGCATTAAACCTGCCGGAGCATATGAGTAGCAATGCAATGCTTCAGGTGGTGAGTTTACTATATTCCAAAGAGGAATTGGAAGAAATCCTGAAACAAGTGGAGAAATGAAATGATAGACATTTCTGTCAAAAATTTAACAAAGTTTTTTGTCATCGGTGAAAACCTTCTTGAGGGTTTGTCTTTCGAGGTGCAAGAAGGGGAGTGTGTTGCCATTTTAGGCCGTAACGGCTGTGGCAAGACGACTCTTTTTAATATCCTAACCGGACAGATGGATTATGACGATGGGGAAGTGTATGTTAACCCCAATAAGCGTTTGGGATTGATTTCCCAAATTCCCCATTTTCCTGAAGGCTACACGGTGGAAGATGTACTGCGTTCCGCGTATGCACAACTGCAGGCTGTAAAAAACAAAATGGCTTTGCTGGAAAAACAGATGCAAGAAGATGCATCGGAAGAATTGTTGCGTAACTATGATGATTTATGCAACCGTTTCCAATCCGGAGGCGGTTATGATATGGATGTGCAGGTAGATAAAATCTGCAACGGTTTGGGGATTACCCCGCAGCAACGCGGTCAAGAATTTAACAGTTTATCCGGCGGTGAGAAAACAAGAGTGAATTTGGCTAGATTGCTCTTGGAACAGACGGATATTTTGCTGTTGGATGAACCAACCAACCATTTGGACTTGCGTAGCGTGGAATGGTTGGAAGGATATATTAACAGTTTTAAGGGCACAGTTTTGACCATTTCCCATGACCGCTTCTTCTTGGACAGAGTTGCTCAAAGAGTGATTGAAATTGCAGATGGTCAGGCGAAACTCTATTCCGGCAATTATTCTTTCTACATCGATGAAAAGCAAGCGCGGTTTAATCTTCAATTGAAACAATATGAGCAAGAGCAGGCGAAGTTGAAGCAATTGGGGTATACGGTGGAACGAATGAAGGGGTGGGGTATCAATAACCGCACCTTATACCGTCGCGCTATGTCTATTCAGCATCGTATGGACCGTATAAAAAAGACGGAAAAACCCAAAACCGAAAAGACGATGAAAGCCACATTTGGGGAAAAAGACTTTTCCGGTGATGTGGTGTTTACCATGCGGAATGTGGAAAAGAGTTTTGGAGACCGAAAGTTGTTTTCCGATGTGGAACTCAAAGTGGAAGGTGGCGAGCGTATTGCCATTTTGGGCGATAACGGCACGGGCAAGACAACTTTTATCAAGTGCCTTTTGGGGGACGAAACCTGCCAAGGTAAAATTCAGTTTGGACCTACGGTAAAATGGGGATATTTGCCCCAAATTATTCATTTTGACCACCCTGAGCGCAGTTTGTACGACACAATGCTCTACGAAAAGAATTGCACCCCACAGACCGCTCGTGACCGTTTGGGCGCTTTTTTGTTCCAAGGGGAAGATGTGTTCAAAAGTGTGGGAAATCTGTCCGGCGGCGAACAGTCCCGTTTGCGACTATGTATGTTGATGGACGAGAAAATCAATCTATTGATTTTGGACGAACCCACCAACCACTTGGATATTGCGTCGAGAGAGTGGGTGGAAGCAGCGATTGAAGAATTTGAGGGCGTATTGCTCTTTGTTTCTCACGACCGTTACTTTATCGAAAAATTTGCGGAACGAATTTGGCTGTTGGAAGACGGTAAAATTCGGGATTTTAAGTGTGGCTATGCGAAATACCGGTCTATTTTAGATCATGAGGCAACGCTCAAAGTTCCAGATCAACCGGAAATGAAAGTCAAAAAAGAAAAACCAAAGGGTGGCACCAAGGAATCAGATAAGTTGGTACGCCGTTTAGAACGGGAAATCGAGAAGCAGGAGCAAGTGATTGCGCAGTTGGATGATAAAATTGCCCAATCCGGCGCAGACTATCAAGAGTTAACTCGCCTTTTTAACGAAAAAGAAAATGCGGAAACCACTCTAATGGACCTGATGGAGCAATGGGAAAACGCCCAACAATAGCGGTTGACAGACATTGTAAAACCCATTATAATAGGCGAAGATTAGGATTAAGGAGCGAAGAAAATGAGTTCTTGTAGCGGAAATTGTTCTTCTTGCAGCAGTTCCGATTGCGGTGACCGCAAGAAAGAGAGTTTGCTTGCCAAACTTAATGATAAGGCAAGCGTTAAAAAGGTGATTGCCGTTGTATCCGGTAAGGGCGGTGTGGGTAAATCCACCGTGACTTCTATGCTGGCGGTGGCTATGGCTCGGAAGGGTAAGCGTGTTGCAGTTTTGGATGCGGATATTACCGGACCTTCTGCCCCTACGGCATTTGGTATTCGGGAATGTCAAGGCGCAACCGAGGACGGTCTGTATCCTGCCTTGACTACCACCGGTATTCAGGTGATGTCTATCAATTTGCTTTTGGACAATAATACGGATCCCGTTGTTTGGCGTGGACCGGTGATTGCCGGCGCAGTGAAGCAGTTTTGGACCGATGTGATTTGGGAAGATGTAGACTATATGTTTGTGGATATGCCTCCCGGAACCGGAGATGTCCCGTTGACAGTCTTCCAAAGTCTGCCTGTGGATGGCGTTGTCATTGTTACCAGCCCTCAGGATTTGGTGTCGATGATTGTCGCAAAGGCTGTGAAAATGGCCAATATGATGCACATTCCGGTATTGGGCTTTGTGGAGAACTATAGTTACTTGGAATGCCCTGATTGCGGAAAGAAAATCAATGTTTTCGGCGAGAGTCGTTTGGATGAAGTGGCAGAAGCTTTCAATTTGCCGGTTTTGGCAAGACTTCCCATTGACCCCGCGGTTGCCCAAAGTTACGATTGCGGTTTGATGGAAACGGTTAACACCGATAAGGTTGCAGACGTGATTACGGCAATTGAAAATGCGCAATAATGAAAACCCTCCGACATAAAACATCGGAGGGTTTTGTTTTGAAAGTTTATTATAGGAAACGGCAAACAATATACCACAATACGACCAAAATCAGGATGGCCGGAATATATGCGGTTAAGGCGGCAGATGCAATGGAAATTGCGGTAACGCCAACAATTTCCAACAAATACAACAGTCCGCACAAAATACCGGTGGTTAACACCGCTCTGGTAATCTGCTTGCCAATGAAGTTGGCAAAGAAGAAGGTGTATAGTGCGCCGATGATGGGATTGACGGTGCTGATTGCCGCACCGACGAGAATTTTCAGCGCGCCGGTTAATAAAAGTAGGACTACAACAGCCACTAAAATAACCGGAGCATAGGTAGCAACACCCTCGGGAACATATTTGGTCAGCAGGCCAACCACAATAAAGTGCAGAATAAAGGCGATAATCACCGTTAAAATACGGAAAAACAGCCAAACAATAACATTTTTACCCTTGGGCAACCAGCGTTCGGCAAGGTTTACTAAAAATGCCAGTATAAACATATTTAGCACTTCTGCGCAAATTTTTGTATAATGGGCGCCGGCAAATTGAAATAATGTCAGGGTATTTCCTGAAATGGTTACGAGTGGCAGGGGTGTGATATACTTGATAAAATCACCACCGTAGATCCGTAAAACCATAACACCGGCATATAGAAATAAAATAGCAAAAGCAGAAGATACTGCATTGCTCAAAGTGGAACGCTTACCGAAAACAACCCGTCCAAATAGACTTACAACAAAAGAACCAACTAACAAAATTAAGGCGGTTTGCCAGAAATTTGTAAATTCGATCCCTGCGGTTTCAAAGTAATGGATTACTTTTTCCATAGAAACCTCCTTGAAAAATAACAGCCGCCAAAACTGGCGGCTGTTGTTTGTGTATCAGGTGAAGTAAAATTACTTCATCTCTGCCTCTGCGCCAGCTTCCTTCAGCTCGGCAATCATCTTCTCTGCGTCTTCCTTGGAAACAGCTTCCTTCAGAGTCTTGGGGCAGTTGTCAACCAGGTCCTTAGCGTCCTTCAGGCCCAGACCGGTAACAGCGCGGACAACCTTGATGACGTTCAACTTGGAAGCACCAGCGGACTTCAAGATAACATCAAACTCGGTCTTCTCTTCAACAGCCTCAGCAGCAGCAGCGGGAGCGGCAACAGCAGCGGCAGCGGCGGAAACGCCGAAAACTTCCTCCAGAGTGTGAACCAGTTCGGACAGTTCCAGAACGGTCAAACCCTTAACTTCCTCAACGAGAGCAGTGACTTTTTCACTAGCCATTGTAATTTCCTCCTAAAAATAAGTGTTTGTAATTTGTTTGTTTTCGTAATTAGGCTTCTGCGTTTTCAGCAGGAGCGTCTACTGCGGGAGCCTCGGCTTCAGCGGCAGGTGCCTCTTCAACAGCGGTAACATCCTCAGCGGCTGCTTCAGCAGCGGGGGCTTCTACGCCGGACTCCTTCTGGTTACGAATTTGATCCAAAACGAAAGCCAAGCTGGAGATAGGCGCCAAGAAGGTACCAAGTACAGAAGCGACCAGAGCATTCTTGCTGGGCAATTCGCCGAAACCGTTCAGTTGTGCAGCGGACAAAACGCTACCTTCGACGACGCCACCCTTGATAGCCATGGGCAACTTATTCTTCTTAGCGAACTCGCAAACGATACGAGCAGGAGCGATAGGGTCGCCTGTGGTGCTGGCCATAGCGGTAGTGCCATTGAGAACCTCGTCGAAATCGTAACCGTTTTCCTTGGTTGCGAAGCGGGTCAGAGTGTTCTTAACAACAGTGTAATCAACACCAGCCTCACGGAACTGCTTACGCAGGTCGGTATCCTGAGCAACATTGATGCCCTTGTAATCCACGAAGACGATGGAAGTTGCTTCCCTAATCTTGCCGGACAGAGCTTCAACGACAGCCTTCTTGCTCTCAAGAACCTTTGCGTTGGGCATATATTTCACCTCCGAAAAAAATGTCTTCCTGCCAAAAGACAGGAAGACACGCATAAAAACTCTTTAAGCGCACCTCGGCAGGAATTATGGCATAGCCACCTGCTGTCTCTGGCAACTCAAATATTCTAGCAGTTATATGTGGGTTTGTCAAGAGAAAATTAAAAAAATTAGCGATTATTTACTTTTTCTTCTAAAATATGGATTCTTTTTAATACTTCACTGTCCCGCAAGGCCTCGCGCTCAAAGTTCATCTCCAGGGATTCGCATAAGCGTCGGAGGGCGATGGTTAAAATCAAAGTTGTCAAAGTTGCGGTAATCAGCAGAAAAGACAAGGTGATTTTCATGGTATAAGACAGATTAGAAGTCGGGAACGAAAGAAAATAAAGGGCGGTTACAAGAGCATTAATTGCGCCCAAAAGCGCAGTGACAGTCGTCAATCGTTTGATTGCATGATACATAAAAAACACCTCATATTTTTTCTAAAATTTTAGCACCAATTGGAACTGCTGTCAAGCGCTGCATGCTTTTGCTCGGATTGAAAATAAAAATATTGACAAAAAAGGAGGGATAATTATGAAAGAACTATTTACCGGTTTTTTCAGCGTCAGTATATCCGCGAGTCTTGTGATATGCAAAGCCCCCAAACCAAGGAAACATATATCGGATGAATGGATTGCAAACAGCTTTCCTTTTGGGCTACATTTGACCGAGGATTTATCTGCCTGCGGACTTAGAATCAACAGGGGAGGCTTTGGTGATCGCGCACGAGCATGTCCATGCCAAGCGGGGTTTGCGCAGAGTTTGGCATTACAGAAGCGGATATTGAAACAGAGAATAATAATTTATACGGAAAAACCCCGATCCGTGTTACCTATCAGGGAATTCCAATGTATATTTTTCTGGTAGTGTCCCATGACAGACTGGAAGCATTTCAGTATGTGGCAATCTACGAAAATGACACCCAAAAGGCGGCGGAGGACACTCTGAAACTTATGAACCATATTTGGGATTGTCAAGGCAAGGGCGAAAATCAAACCACCAATGCCGCAGGAAAAGATTTTCCGGACTATACTCTGAAGGAAATAAGTATTTGGACTTTTGGTTGTTTACCAGACAGCCGGAAACGAGAATTGAAGATGGAAATTTCTTCGTGACGGTAGATGCAGACCCGGAAATAATCGAAGGTGTTCGTAGTCACAAAGTTACTTTTTTGAAATTTCTTATGATTTGCGCCTTGGGAAATTGGTTTGTTGGGTCTGATTGTGATAGGGTATTCCTTTTTTAAGGATTTGCTTATGAGTATGTAAATAAGAAAAGCCTCTGAAGACATAATCTTCAGAGGCTTTTTGTTACACATTAAGCGTACTTGGTAGTATTAACCTTAACGCCGGGGCCCATGGTGGAAACAACCACGCAGGAGCGGATATACTGACCCTTAGCAGCGGAGGGCTTAGCCTTCACAACTGCGTTCATCAAGGTGTCCATATTCTCGGTCAACTTTTCAGTGCCGAAGGAAACCTTGCCGATGGGGCAGTGGATGATGTTGGTCTTGTCCAAACGGTACTCAACCTTACCAGCCTTGATTTCTTGAACGGCTGCGCCCACATTGGGGGTAACAGTACCGGCCTTGGGAGAGGGCATCAAACCCTTGGGGCCCAAAACCTTACCCAAACGGCCAACCAGACCCATCATGTCGGGAGAAGCAACGACAACATCGAAGTCAAACCAGTTCTCCTTGGTGATCTTGTCAACCAGTTCCATACCGCCAACATAGTCAGCGCCGGCAGCCTGAGCCTCTTCAACCTTTGCATCCTTGGCAAAAACCAACACACGAGCGGTCTTGCCGGTGCCGTTGGGAAGAACGACAGCGCCACGAACCTGCTGGTCAGCGTGACGGGAGTCAACACCCAACTTGATATGCAGTTCGACAGTCTCGTCGAACTTTGCAGAAGCGCCCTTGACAACCAAATCCAGAGCCTCTGCGGGATCGTACTGAACGGAGCGGTCAATCAACTTGGCGCTCTCTTTATATTTTTTACCTCTAAACACTTGTTAAATCCTCCTTAAAGTGGTGATGCGGAAAAATCCTCCCACATTTCCGGGCAAATTCCCGGATAGAAAAAAGTAATTAGTCAACGACAGTGACGCCCATGGAACGGCAAGTACCGGCAACTTGAGTCTCGGCAGCTTCCAAAGTGTTCACATTCATATCGGGCATCTTGGTCTTAGCAATCTCAGAAATCTGAGCACGGGTAATCTGACCAACCTTGGTCTTGTTGGGAACACCGGAACCCTTGTCCAGACCGATTGCCTTCATAACCAGCAGGGGAGTCGGGGGGGTCTTAGTGATAAAGGTGAAACTACGGTCGGCATAAACAGTGATCACAACGGGGATCTTGTAGCCTTCCATGTTCTTGGTACGATCGTTGAATTCCTTGATGAATGCAGCGATGTTAACACCGTGCTGACCCAAAGCGGGACCAACAGGGGGGGATGCGGTAGCCTTAGCGGCGTTAATTTGAAGTTTGATAATACCAGTGACTTTCTGTGCCATTATAAGCACCTCCTGAATAAAATGTGGTAATATGCGCTGTGCGCATTTCTTGCGGGGTAATTACCCCTCCCACCGTTCGACCGGAAAACCGGTTGATGCGTTTATGGGTTGATGACTTCGATTTGGTCGAGTTCAAACTCGACAGAAGTCTCGCGTCCGAACATGGTAACAACCACGCTGACGCTGTTTTTTTCAATCTCAATTGCCTCTACAACACCGGTAAAGGAACTGAAAGGACCGTCGAGAATGCTGACGGTATCGCCAACTGCATAGTTGACAACAATCTCCCGCTTCTCAACGCCCATCTCGTGAACCTCATCGTCGGTCAGAGGAATGGGATCATTGCCGGAAGCACCCACGAAACCGGATACGCCGCGGACGCCTCGAATGGCATGCCATGTATTGTCGCTGTAAACCATTTTGACAAACACATAGCCGGGGTAGAGTTTGCGTTCAAAAGTCTTGCTGACACCTGCATCGGTAATCTCGGTGACTGTCTCTACAGGAATTACAACAGAGAGAATTTGATCCTGCAAACCACGGCTTTGTACAGTTTTTTCAATAGTGGCTTTTACGGTGTTCTCGTATGCGGAATAGGTATGGACAACATACCACTTTGCAGCTTCAGCCATAGCGTGTCTCCTTATTAGCCTTTAACCAGTTCGATCAGCGCATCAACGCCAACACGGGAAACAAAGTCAAACAGCCAAATGAAAGCACCTACAACAAGAACGCAGACAAGAACAATCAGGGTGTTCTTTAAGACCTGAGGAGCGGTGGGCCAAACAACTTTCTTCAACTCACTGCGGAGTTCGCGGAAGTATCGGGCAATTGCTCTTCCGGCTCTTACGAACAAATTCGCTTTCTTCGCTTCTGCCATGATGTGACCTCCTTACTTAGTCTCGTTGTGGATGGTGTGCTTCTTGCAGAATCTGCAATACTTCTTCATCTCGAGACGGTCGGGGTCGTTCTTCTTGTTTTTCATAGAATCGTAGTTTCTTTGCTTGCACTCAGAACATCTCAAAGTGACTTTTACACGCATAACGGCACCTCCTTAAAATTTGCCTCCCTGTATAACTCCGGCTAGAAAAATTTAGCAAGTGGCCAACTACAACAGCCACTCGGGCTGAAAAAGGGCATAATGTCCCTATTTCACAGGTAAAAACAATTCTAACATAACAGATGTGGTAAGTCAACAATTTTTTTCTTTATTTTTTCAGTATTTTGGTCTATAATGGGATTAAACTTATAAATAAGGGGAAAAGGGCATATGATGCGTATCATGGGCATCGATTATGGCGATGCGAGAACGGGAGTTGCGATTTCCGACTTGCTGCGTTCTATTGTGGGAACGACGACGGTAATACACAGTAGAAATATGGATAAGACGGTACAAGAAATTGTCCGGATGGTGCAAGGTTCGGAAATCGGCGAGATTGTGGTTGGTTTGCCGAAAAATATGGATGGCTCCGAGGGTGCTCGCGCAGAACTGTGCAGAGCGTTTGCTGGACAAGTTGAAACGGCTACCGGTCTTCCGGTGCATCTTTGGGATGAGCGCAGAACCACAGTAGAAGCGCACAACATTCTCTCGGAGCATAATTATCACGGTAAAAAAAGAAAAAATACCGTGGATGCAGTGGCCGCCTCGTTGATATTAGAGGGCTATTTGGCTTTTCGGGGACGGTAGAGCAGTTCTCGCAAGCCGGTAATGAGCAATAATATGCCAAAGGCTTTTTTTAACAATGCAGTATCAAGATAGGTTCCCAAAAGAGAGAAACATCCGGCACTGAGACATCCTGCAATGATTGCGGGAAAAATCTTTTTTACATTTAATGCGCCTTGCTTCCAGCGAAAAATCGATGCAATTAAGGCGCAAGGAATAAAGAAGAGTAGGTTGACATTTCTGGAAATGTCTTGACTTTCGCCGATAACTAAGGTGAGCCAAAGTATGAGCAGGCTACCGCCGCCCACACCAAGGCCGGACAAAAATCCCAGTAAAGTGGCTACGAATACCAGAAAAGGAAAAGAATCTAACATAAATATTTCACACCGCCCCATAGAATTAAGATTCCTAAAATATGGTGCAGCCACAAAGTGGGAATTTTCTTGCCGAACAATCCGGACAAGCATCCGCCGACAGCACTGCCAATCAGATAGGGAAGTGCATTTTTCAGGTTGAAGTTTTGGATGTTCATTGTAAACGCAAGGGACACTAAGCAAATAGGCAAAATAATGGAAACGGAAGCGGGGAATATTTCCTCTTCTTCCAAATCTGTTAATCCGGATAGCAAAGGTACAAGCACCATCCCGCCGCCGGCGCCGAACAGACCGTTGATACCGCCGGCACATATACCGGATAGGATGATGCCGAATTGTTTCTTTAACTTCATAAAAAACCCCTCCTGTGGAAATTCTTTCCGCAGGAGGGGTTTTTATACAATTTTAATAGATTAACCTAAGGTCACATCTAATTTCATCTTGGATGTGTCGGACAAAGCGCCCTTGGCAGCATCCACAATGCCGTTGTACCAATCCTCGTGGTCCTTTGCACGCATTTCTTCAGAAATCATATAGTCGCGATAGTTCATTTCGGTATCGCCAACATAGTACATTACATGGTAACCGTATTCGGATTCGATGACTTCACAATCACCGACCTTACGGTCGTCACTGATAGACCAATTTAAGAAATTAGGGACAAACTGAGAAGAGGGGTTCACATTCTCAAACAAACCGCCGCTTTCGGCCGTGCTATCATCGCTATGCTTCTTAACTAGTTCAATAAAACTGTCCTCGGTTTTAGCGCCTTCGTTCCAAGTCTTCAAATAGCCTTCGGCCTCGGTCTTAGCCTTTTGCTTTTCGGCATCGGAGTAGCCGTTATGTTCGTGTTCGCCCTCGGCTTCGCACTCAAACTCAACCAACAAATGGCGGACATTGGACATAGCTACCTTGTTATCGGATTTGCTGTGGTACAGCGCAACATAATAGCCGTTGATTTCGGTCTTTTCAGTACCGTCTTCGTTCTTGGTAGTGCTTTTGTTTGCAATTGCAGCGACATCGCCATCTTTACGCTCGGCATCAGCCAGCCACTTAGCAAGATCAGCATTGATAGCGGTATAAAGTTGATTCTTCTGCTCGTTAATTGCAGGATTTTTGTCGGTGTTGAGTTTAATTTCCGCAGTGATTTTCTTCAAATCTTCCAGATTCTTTGCCTTTGCCAACTTGTCGGCGGCGTCTTTCATTGCAGCCCGAGCGGCATTGTTTTCTTCGTCGGTATAGGTCTTGTTACCGTCTTCACTCTCAGTGCCACCGGTCAAAAACTCGGTATAACTTAAATAAGCATAATCATAGGTGTAGGAATTGTAGTTATCCTGCTTGTCTGCTTCGTAGCCACGCAATGCGGCATCATCGTAGGAAAGATTTTCGTGATGCGCAGAGATGTAAGCACTGGCAAGGGCACTGCGCTCGCAGTACTGCTCGTAACTCTTGGTGTCAGAGCCGTAGCCGTAGATTGCGCGAAGGTACAGGTTGGGGCTGCCGTAGCCGGAGATGGATGCGTACATTTCCAAGTTTGCGGTGACATTAGCAAGGGAAGCCTTATCTTCCTCAGGCAACTGGAAACCGTCCTTGATAGCAAGATTGGACATAGTGTAGTCAATTTTTGCCTGATTTAAAGCCTGCTCCAAGAAATAAGTTGCCCAAGTCTTACCGGTTTCTTTGTCTTGAATCAACTCGGTTAAAGGTTCACCTTTCCTTAGGCCCAATGTTTCCAAATAGGTATCGGCGTAATCAGAAAATTGAGTATAGATCTCATTATAATATTTGTTGATGGCATCATTGTAATAGTATGCTAACTCGACGGAATTGAGTTTAGTATCATCAATGGTTGCCGCAACGGTATTCTTTTGGAAAACGCCACTGTTGTTAACGGCCCTGACGCCGAAGACACCGAGGGCAATGACAACAAACAGCAACATTGCGGAAACAAAGGCGATTGTATAAATCTTCAGTTTCTTTGCTTCCGCCTGTTCTGCTTTCTGTCTTTCGGTTAAAAATACAGTTTCATTCTCTTTACGAAGTTTCTTCTTATCGGATGCGCTCATATGTTACATTCCTCTCGTTATCGTAGGATTGTGCGTCGGTGCTCGACGCATAGACCACACTATTATATACGATTGTGTCAAAAGTTGCAAGAGGAATTATTTTGCGGCAGTGAAAATAAAAACGCAGGGAGAAAAACTCCCTGCGCCAACCCGCCATAGCCGTGTTGTACCCAGTTATGACCTGCACGATAAGGCAGGTGGGTTGCCGCTTCCGGTCTTGTCTGCTCCCAACGTCCACCTATCGTCACAGCGTAGGCGGGAGGTCTGCAATCCGACGGGAAAACTAACATCCCTAGATAAAAATGTGGGTCCAAAAGGATACACCACGCACAAGGCAGGCCGTATAACTCAGTCTTCGTCTTCTTCGTAAAGTTGATCCATAATTAAGGAATATACTGCTTCCAATTCGGCTTCATCCTCAATTGCGGATAAAATAGGTTCGCCATCTTCTTCGATGGATTTTAAAATACTGACTTCCGGATTTTCATTTTCCTCACCGTCAGCCAATGTGACAGCCAAATATGTCTGACCGTTGTATTCCAAGGTGCTGAGAATTTCCAATTCAAATTCTGTGCCGTCTTCGTCCACAATCGTCATAAAATCCGAACCAAAATCGTCTATCATTGTGAAAACCTCCCTTAGTTTTTCTTTGCTTATATTTTAAGGGATAACGGATTGAAAATCAAGTAAAAAACATAAACTGTTTTTGGGATATTTATTCGAAAATCAAAAAATGCAGAATTTAAGATTTGTTTAAAATTGGTACTTTCGTTTTTATGTGAGATATGCTATAATGATATGAGTAGTATTATGTTTATATGCATAGGAATTGAAGAAAAATTTTACCGAACAGGCTTTTGCTTATGCAATGGAGGTTGTAATATGAAAAATAACAGCACCGAAAATAATGCCGACCGTCAGGGTGGCACACCGCGTTTTTCGTGGAATGGTGTCTATAAAATCTGGCGTGTGGTGTTTACTTGTCTAAAAATTGCGGTTGCCGCGCTGGCAACGGTTTTCCTGATTTGCGTAGTTTGCGCATTTTCCTTTGCCGGAATTTTAGGCGATTATTTGGAAGATGATATTTTACCTACCGCAGATTTGGTTTTGGAAAATTATGAAATGGATGCGCCCTCTTATGTTTACAGTGTAAATGAAAAAGGGGAAATAGCGGTCTTGCAGGAACTCTATGCCAGCACGGATTGGAAAAAGGCAGACTATGAGGATATTCCCAAGGCGTTGATTAACTCTGCCATCGCTATTGAGGACAAGCGTTTTTATGAGCATCAGGGCGTGGACTGGTTTACGACCATCAAAGCCTTTGCTAATATGTTCTTTGGCGATAAGACCGTGGGTGGTTCCAGTATTACCCAGCAGTTAATTAAAAATATCACCGAAGATGACAGTGTTACCATTCAAAGAAAGGTGTTGGAATTCTTCCGCGCCACTGTCGTTGAGAAAAATTATGATAAGAAAGTTATTATCGAAGAATATTTGAATTCGATTTATTTGGGTCAGGGTTGCCGCGGTGTTAAAAGTGCGGCAGAGGCGTATTTCGGCAAAGAACTGCAAATGCTGACCATTGCCGAATGTGCCAGTTTGATTAGCATTACCAATAATCCTTCCTTGTTTGACCCCTACGGCGATAAAGTATTTGAATACAATGGCGAATCTATGAATGGTCGCCAGCGGAATCGCCAACGCCAACTGCTTGTTTTAGGGGAACTTCTCAATCAGGGATATATTACCCGAGAAGAATATGACGAGGCGGTTGCGCAGGAACTGGTATTGAAGAATAAAATTGCGCCGGAAGATAAGTGGGTCATCTGTTCCAATGCCGAATGTGGCTATGAGGGCGTTCGGAAGACATATAAAGTTGACGGTTCTTCTATCAAATGTCCCCAATGCGGTAACGTTCCGGAAGAAATTGCGGATGCTTCCCAAGAAGTTTATTCTTACTTCGTAGACGTAGTCATTTTGGATGTAGCCAAGGCTATGGCGAAGAAGGATGGTGTAGAAGGCTGGAGCGATAATATTTGGAAGACCTATGCCGACCGTATTAACCGTGGCGGTTATCATATCTATACCACCATTGATACTAAGGTTCAGGCACAAATTGATAAGATTTACAAGGACTTGACCAATATTCCCAAGACCAAAAGCGCACAGCAACTGCAATCTGCCATCGTGATTGTGGATAACAAGACCGGCGATATTGTAGGTATGGCAGGCGGTGTGGGTGAAGAAAAAGCCCACTTCGGTCAAAACCGTGCAACCAGGTCTAAGTTGCAATCCGGTTCTTCTATTAAGCCTTTGACAATTTATGCGGCGGGCTTTGAACAAGGCACAATTTCGCCGGCTACGGTGATTAAGGATATGCCCTTGTCTTATAAGCGAGGCTCTGCTTATCCCAACAATGTTAACCGTAAATTTAATTATACCAACACAGTATTTGGTGGTATTGTGGATTCTGTTAATGCAATCGCCGCCCACTCATTGAATAAAATCGGTGTAAGTTACGGTTATGATTTTGCTACACAGAAGTTTCGCCTTTCTACTTTGGTAGAGGATGATGTTCAGATTGCGTCCTTGGCTTTGGGCGCCCAGTACTATGGCGTAACAGTTCGGGATATGGCAAACGCCTTTGCTACTTTTGCCAACAAGGGAACTTACCGCGACGGTAGAACTTGGACAAAGGTCTATGACAGCAAGGGTAATGTGGTTTTGGAAAATCCCCAATCTTCCGAGAAGATTCTCAGCGAGAAGACGATTAACTATACCAATTACTGCTTGACCAATGCGGTTACGAAAGGTACCGGTAAGAACGCAAACTTTGCTTCCGGCTACGTTGCAGGCAAGACCGGTACGACTTCCAGCGCCCGTGATAAGTGGTTCTGTGGTTATACCAATTACTACACTGCGGCGGTATGGTGTGGTTATGACATTCCTGAAAAGATTAACCTTTCCGGAAACCCTGCGATTACTTTGTGGAAAAAGGTTATGCAACCTTTGCACAACGGTCTGAAGAATGTTCGTCTATATGACAGCAGTAAGATGAAATCTGTCACAGTTTGTTTGGACAGCGGCAATCTTGCTACCAGTGCTTGTGAAAACGACGTGCGCGGTAGCCGTACCCAGACTGTGTTGGTGTATTCGGCTGACCGTCCTACCAAATCTTGTACCGCCCATGTTACCTTGCCTACTTGCAGTGGCGGCGGTGTGGCTTCTGAGTTCTGCCAGCGGTTTGCCGGTGTAGACGCCAATGTGAAAATTGCGGAAAAGGCTTTGGTAAAGTTGACCCAAAAGGATATCGACGAAATCTATAAAGCCAAGGGTTCCGGTCTGCTGGATATGTATTTGACGGATAACTATGTGTATTTGATCAATGATGAGGGTAATGATGCTGTATTTAAGGGCATTAACGGCAAGTTGAATCAGGCGCAAAAACTGCCCTATAAGGTTTGTCCCATCCACACAAAAGAGGCTTGGGATAAGTATCAATCCACCCACACGCCGGTTACCCCCGACACACCGGCAAACCCCTAAAACATAAGGAGAAATTAATGATTTGGATATCCGATGAGTGGAATGACTATGAAGTCTTGGATACTTCCAACGGTGAACGGTTGGAACGCTGGGGTAAGTATTTCTTGGTTCGTCCTGACCCGCAAGTGATTTGGGACACACCTCACACCGACCCTGCGTGGAAAAAATATGATGCTCGGTATGTCCGTTCTAACACCGGTGGCGGTCATTGGTCTGACCATCATTTGCCGGAGCGTTGGCAGATTAAGTATAAAGATTATCTGACCTTTAATGTAAAACCCATGAACTTCAAACATACCGGTGTGTTTCCGGAACAAGCGGCAAACTGGGACTTTATTCGGGAGAAAGTGGCTTCTGCCGGTCGTCCCGTTCGGGTGCTAAACTTATTTGCCTATTCCGGTGGCGCAACATTAGCGGCGGCCGCCGGCGGTGCAGAAGTTTACCATGTGGATGCGTCTAAGGGGATGGTGGCTTGGGCAAAGGAAAATGCCAAATCTTCCGGTTTGGCAGACAAACCTATTCACTGGATTGTGGATGATTGCGCCAAGTTTATTCAGCGGGAAATTCGCCGAGGTCGTCGGTATGACGGAATTATTATGGACCCGCCCAGTTATGGCAGAGGTCCTAGTGGCGAAATTTGGAAGATGGAAACCAGTTTTTATCCTTTCTTACTGGAAACCGCAAAACTATTAACCGATAATCCTTTGTTTGTGATTATTAATTCTTATACAACCGGTCTGGCGCCCTCTGCTGTTGGCTATGCCTCGGATGTTGTGTTCGGCAGCATCTATGGCGGAGAAACCCAAGTAGGGGAGTTGGGCCTTCCGGTACGCTCTACGGGGCAGTTCTTGCCTTGCGGGTCTACCGGTCGCTGGACACCTTGATGGGAGGAAGTCTCTTTGAACACAGCATTTTCTGTAGAACATTTAACTTATACCTATCCGGGCGTGGATAACACGCCCGGCGTTGCCGTATTTGAGGATCTAAGCCTTGAAGTTGAAAACGGTAGTTTTGTGGCGGTTTTGGGCAGTAACGGCTGCGGCAAATCCACCTTAGCAAAGCATTTCAATTCCATATTGCTTCCCTGCGGCGGTAAGGTCTATGTCTACGGAATGGATACTGCAGATGCAGAACGGCAGATTTCGGTGCGTCGGAATGTGGGAATGGTTTTCCAAAATCCCGACAATCAAATTGTCGCCAATGTTGTGGAAGAAGATGTGGCGTTCGGCCCTGAAAATTTGGGCGTTGCCAGTCCGGTTATTCGCCAGCGTGTGGATAAGGCGTTAAAGCAGGTCGGTATGTATGAATACCGCAACCATGCGCCCCATCTGTTATCCGGCGGTCAAAAACAGCGTGTGGCCATTGCCGGTATTATCGCCATGGAACCCAAATGTATTGTTTTGGACGAACCCACGGCAATGCTGGACCCGAGAGGCAGAAAAGAAGTTATGGACACTATTCTGACCTTAAATCGGGAAAAAGGCATTACCATCGTTTTGATTACCCACCATATGTCCGAAGCCGCCCAAGCTCAGCGCGTTGTTGTGCTGGATAAAGGGCAAGTCGCGGCGGATGGTACGCCGGAAGCAGTGTTTTCTCAGGTGGAACTGCTACACAGCATTTGTTTGGCGGCCCCCGAAACAGTGGAATTGTGTAATGAATTAAACAAAAACGGTTTTGCACTTTCTTTGGATAAATTAGATGCAAAATCTTGTGCGCAGGCACTTTATGAAGCGATAAAGGCTTGACGGAGGAATAAAAAAGTGGCACCTATTTTGCAGGTTAAAAACCTACAACATATATATAGTATCGGTACACCTTTTGAGCATGTTGCTCTGGAAGAAGTATCCTTTTCTGTGGAAAAAGGGGAATTTATCGGTATTATTGGACATACCGGATCCGGTAAGTCTACTCTTATTCAGCATTTAAACGGATTGCTGAAACCAACTTTCGGCAGTATTTTGCTGGATGGAAAGGATATTTGGGCAGATAAAGCCCTGACCAGAGCCTCTCGTTTTCGTGTAGGCTTGGTGTTTCAGTATCCGGAATATCAACTTTTTGAGGAAACGGTTTATAAGGACATTGCGTTCGGACCCAAAAATATGGGGTTCAAAGCCGAGGAAATTGACCGCCGTGTTCGGCAGGCTGCCGGTTTTGTGGGCATTACCGAGGAGCAGTTGCACGCTTCGCCGTTTGACTTGTCCGGCGGACAGAAGCGCCGAGTTGCCATTGCCGGAGTCATTGCAATGGAGCCGGAAGTATTGATTCTTGACGAACCCACCGCCGGTTTAGATCCGGAAGGTCGCGAGGAAATTCTTCGCAACATTGAAGATTACCGCAGGGCAAAGAATGCGACAATCATTATGGTGAGCCATTCTATGTCTGATATGGCGCGGTTGACAGATAGATTGCTGGTTATGAACGGCGCGCATTTGGTTATGGATGGGACGCCGGAAGAAGTTTTTGAGCATGCGCAAGAACTACTGGATATGGGTTTGGATATTCCGGACATTACGCAGGTGTTTTTGCACTTGCGGGATATGGGTTTGTGTGTACCGCGGGTATATACTATCCAACAAGCCGTAGAAGTACTTACCGCTTTAAAGGGAGGTACTGCAAATGCTTAAAGACATCACATTAGGTCAGTATTTCCCGGGAAATTCCGCCATTCATCGCCTAGACCCCAGAACAAAGTTAGTGCTTCTGATTGCCTATATTGTGGCGCTATTTACTGCTTCTGATTGGATTTCCTATGCAGTTGTATTTTTGTTTTTGACGGTAGCGGTTGCCATTTCTCAAATCCCGCTAAAATCCTTTGTGCGCGGTCTAAAACCCCTTGTTTTTATTTTGGTGTTTACCGGCATTTTGAACTTGTTTTTCACCACCGGCGAAAAACTTTTGGTGGAAGTTTGGGTGCTACGAATTTACTGGGAAGGTGTTACCCGAGCATTTTTTATGATGAGCAGAATTCTGATGCTTTTGTGCGGAACATTTTTGCTCACCTATACCACATCGCCGATTTCTCTTACCGACGGCTTGGAATCTCTGTTAAGCCCATTGAAAAAGATTCACTTGCCGGTTCATGAGTTATCGATGATGATGTGTATTGCGTTGCGTTTCATTCCCACATTGATTGAAGAAACGGACAAAATTATGTCTGCGCAGAAGGCAAGAGGCGCAGATTTCGAAAGCGGAAAACTTTTTGAGCGGGTAAAGGCGCTGATTCCCATCTTGATTCCTTTGTTTATCAGCGCATTTCGTCGTGCCGACGAATTGGCGACGGCTATGGAATGCCGTTGCTATCAAGGCGGTGACTGCCGTACAAAAATGAAACTTTTACGCTTCAAACTAAGAGATTATAAGGCCTTTGGTTTGTGCATTCTATTGCTGGTCACAGTTATCATTTTGCGCAACTTTGGTCTGTGAGGTTTTTATGCGTAATATTGCCTTGTTTTTAACATATGAAGGCACAGCCTATCACGGTTGGCAGATGCAAAAAAATTTATCTACCGTTCAGCTGACACTGGAAAAAGCAATCGGGACGGTTGTGGGTCACAGCGTGCATGTTACCGGTTGCGGTCGGACGGATGCCGGTGTGCATGCGAAATGCTATGTGGCAAATTTTCGAACGGAGTCTACCATTCCTTGTGACCGCTTGCCGTATGCCCTCAATACCCATTTGCCTGCAGATGTGGTGGTAACAAAGGCGTTTGAAGTCCACGAAGATTTCAATGCGATTGGTTCTTGCGCCCGAAAAGAATACACCTATATGATTTACAATTCCAGAGTGCG
Organism: Faecousia sp.; assembly: GCA_045647425.1. GTDB lineage: Bacteria > Bacillota > Clostridia > Oscillospirales > Oscillospiraceae > Faecousia. The sequence goes on along the minus strand of JAZRMH010000011.1, from coordinate 41,581 downwards.
GGACCCATTCTATGTCAATCGGGCGTGGTTTTATCCCAAGCACTTGGACGAGAAGATTATGCAGGCGGCCGCTGACCAATTTGTGGGCACCCATGATTTTGCGGCAGTGCGTTCCGTAGGAACCAATGTAAAGTCTACTGTCCGTACGGTATATTATTACAATGTAGAACGCCGCGGTAATATCATTTTACTGAAGGTTTGCGCCAACGGTTTTCTTTATAATATGGCGCGGGCGATGGCAGGAACCATCGTGTATGCAGCAGAGGGCAAAATTAAGCCGGAAGAAATCGGCGCAATTTTGGATTTCGGTAACCGTACTGCCGCCGGACCAACCGTTCCGCCGGGGGGGCTATATATGACCCATCTTTGGTATGATGACGGTGTGGAAAATTTTGAATGTGCCGAAAGTTTATAAATTGTTTTCTTTTTTGCACCGATGGTGTGGTATAGTTTCCTCAGAAAGGTCGTGAGAAGCGTATGCAACCGAAATTGTGTACCAAATGTAAGAAGAATATTGCCGTTGTTTTTATTACAAAAATTGAAAACGGCGTGACTATGAATGAAGGCTACTGTTTAAAATGCGCTCGTAGCCTTGGGATTCCCCAAATTGAAAATGTGGTGAAGCAAATGGGTTTTTCCGAAGAGGATTTAGACAGCCTTACGGATGAAATGAGCAGTATGTTCGGACAAATCGAGGGGGAAGAAGAGGAAACTGACGAGATTGACAGCAGAACCGCAACATTCCCTATGCTCAACCAATTGTTCGGCGGAAATCTACCTGCGAAAAAAGAACCGCAACCGGAAGACGATGGGGCGGACCAACTGAAAAAGAAAACCAAGAAACATAAGTTCTTAGACAGTTATTGTTTGAACTTAACCGGTCGTGCCAGAGAAGGCAAACTGGATAAGGTGATTGGCAGAGATGTGGAAACAGAGCGTGTAATTCAGATTCTCAACCGTCGCCAAAAGAATAATCCTTGCTTAATTGGCGAACCCGGTGTCGGTAAAACTGCTATCGCCGAAGGTCTTGCCCAACGGATTGCCGCGGGGGATGTGCCCTATAAACTTCGGGATAAGGAAGTTTTCCTTTTGGATTTAACTTCCTTGGTGGCTGGCACCCAATTCCGCGGGCAGTTTGAAAGCAGAATGAAGAGTTTGATTTCCGAAATTAAAGAATTCGGAAATATTATCTTAGTAATTGACGAGGTGCATAACCTTGTGGGCGCCGGTGATGCGGAAGGCTCTATGAATGCCGCGAATATTTTAAAACCTGCGCTTTCCCGCGGGGAAATTCAAGTGATCGGCGCAACGACATTTAGCGAATATCGCAAGCATATTGAAAAAGATGCGGCGCTGGAACGGCGTTTTCAGCCGGTTTCCGTTGCGGAACCTACCATTGAAGAGGCTTGCCAAATTATGCAAGGTATTGCCAAGGCTTATGCCCAATTCCATGGCGTAACAATTTCTCCGGAAATCGCACGGCAGTGTGTTATTTTGTCTGAGCGTTATATTTCTGACCGCTTCCTGCCGGATAAAGCCATTGACCTTTTGGACGAGGCTTGTTCCGATTTGAACCTGCGTTGTAAAGAAATTTCCCGTATGGCAGAATTGAAAAAAGAGCGGGATGACTATGAGTTGGAACTGAAAATGCTCACGGAAGATACTGAAAACGAGCATTATGAACGCTTAGCGGTGATTCGCAGTAAACTTTGTCAAATTGCGTCGGAAATTGAGGAATTGGATAAAGTTCCCGCCCCCGTGGTGACAATGGAAAATTTGGCGCGGATTATTGAACTTTGGACTAAAATTCCCGCCAGCAAAATTAAGGCGCAAGAGTATGCTCAAATTAAGGGACTGTCCGACCGGTTAAAAGCCCACATTGTAGGTCAAGATGAGGCGGTAGAGGCGGTTTCTAAGGCTATTCGCAGAAACCGTGTTGGTATCAGCTCTAAGAAAAAGCCGGTTTCCTTTATCTTTGTCGGTCCTACCGGCGTGGGCAAAACCGAACTGGTAAAGCGCTTGGCAGATGATTTGTTTGACAGCGTGGATGCACTCATTCGGTTGGATATGTCCGAATATATGGAAAAGCACACAGTTTCCAAGTTAATTGGTTCGCCCCCTGGTTATGTGGGTTACGACGAAGCAGGACAACTTACGGAAAAAATTCGAAGAAAGCCCTATAGCGTGGTGCTTTTTGACGAGATTGAAAAGGCCCATCCGGATGTGTTGAATGTGCTTTTGCAGGTGCTCGATGACGGCAGAATTACCGATGCCCAAGGCCGAGTGGTGAATTTTGAAAATACCATCATTGTGATGACATCCAACGCAGGCTCGGAAGGCCGTGTCGGTGGTTTGGGTTTTGGCAGAACCGACCAAGAGCAGGTGCGGGATAAGACAATGAAGGCCCTTCAGGAGTTCCTGCGTCCCGAATTTATCAACCGCGTGGATGAAATTATTACCTTTAACCACCTGAGCAAAGAAAATTTCCTTGGGATTGCGGATATTATGTTGGGAGAACTGAAGCAGAGTCTGTCTGAGCGTGGTTTGACCTTGACTTGGGATGAGGGAATTCGCGATATTTTGGTGGAGAAAGCCTATTCTGTGACCTATGGCGCCAGAAATCTTCGCCGTACCATTCAAAAGGAATTGGAAGACCCCATTTCTGAGAAGATTATCGATTCCTTTGAAAAACCCATTTCTGAAATTCAGATTTTGGTTACCGATGGTAAAATTTCGGTGGAAACCCGCTAAAATAAGCCTCCGATATTTTATCGGAGGCTTTTGCGTTATGCCAATATTGAACAATACGCTGTAATTTTCTTGCATGGGTAAGAGAACTGTGTCATAATATATTTAGAATATATGGGAGGTAACGTTATGGAACTTCAAATAGATGGGCATCCGGTAGTTGCAAAACCGGGACAGTCCCTTTTTGATTTAGTAAAAGTGCTTTCTCTCGACAGTCATATGCTGTCCAATCGACCGTTGGCGGCAAAACTTTCCGGCGAAGTTTTCAACTTAAATTACATACCGGTGCGAGAAAAAGATGCCCAGCAAGATCGTCCTTCTATTCGCCGCGCAATGGCGGCGTCCGGCGGGGAAGTAACTTTGTTGCGATATACGGATCCAATCGGAAAAGATGTGTATTCCAGAACGGCACAATTTGTCCTTTTCTTAGCCTTGCGTAGCCTTTACCCTAATGTGCGTGCAAAAATGGGTTGTACCGTTGGAAAAGCGTTGTATGTTGAGGTGTTGACACCGGATTTTTCTGCCGATGCTCTTAAAACAGAGGTCCAAAATATCGTTGCGCAAAATATTCCTTTGCTTCGCAGGCGAGTTGCCACAAAGGATGCAATCCTTCGTTATGATGCTCAAGGGCAAACGGATAAGGCGCGGTTGCTATCCTGCAGAAAGCAAGACTTTTTCGACGAATACTATTGCGGTGATTTTTCAGATTATTATTATGGCGAACTTGCGCCCACAACCGGTTTTTTGCAGGTTTGGGATATTTTGCCTGCTGAAGGTGGATTTTTCTTTCTTTATCCTGAGGATGTTTATCCCGATACGGTGGCGCAGTATGAAGAAATGCCTCGTTTTCTGTCCGTAAGTACCGAGGGCGAGCGTTGGTGCGAACTGATGGAATGCGAAACGGTGGCAGACCTAAATGAACGCACTCGTACCGGTAAAATTCGGGAATTGATTCGGGTGAATGAAGCCCTGCATGAAAAGCGATTTTCTCAGGTTGCGGATATGGTTTGTCAGCGCAATGCCAAGGCGGTTATGCTGGCAGGCCCCAGTTCTTCCGGAAAAACAACTTCGGGTAACCGCTTAGCAACCCAACTGCGGGTACACGGCAAAAAGCCCATTCTTTTGAGTATGGACGACTATTATATTGACCGTGATAAAATTAAACCGGGTCCGGACGGGAAGTTGGATTTGGAACATATCAATACGCTGGACACGGATTTATTCCGAGAGCATATGGAAATACTTTTGTCCGGTGGTTGTATTGAACGGCCGATTTTCAATTTTAAATCCGGCAAGCGGGAATATCACGGGGAAATGCTACAGTTAGCAGCCGATTCTGTCATTATCGTGGAAGGTTTGCATGCCCTCAATCCCATACTGTTGCCGGAAGAATTGGATAAAAACCTTGTATTTCGGCTGTATGTCAGCCCTTTGTTACCGCTGAATTTGGATGACCACAATCGGATTCCCACCAGTCTTTTGCGCCTTCTGCGCAGGACTGTTCGGGACTATGAAAACCGCGGTTCTTCCGTACAGCGGACAATGGAAATGTGGGATTCGGTAAGGCGCGGTGAAAAGCGTTGGATTTTCCCATTCCAAGAAAAAGCGGATGTGATTTTTAACAGTTCCACGCTTTATGAACTTGCGGTGCTGAAAAAACACATATTTCCTCTTTTGGATGCGGTGCAGCCGGAAGACAGTTGTTATGAAGAGGTTCGGGCGCTTGTCAAAATTCTCAATTATGTAGTGGAGGCAGATGTGGAAGACGAGATTCCCCCTACCAGTATTGTTCGGGAATTTATCGGCGGAAACGCCTTTTACAGATAAGAAAAATCCACCGGGTAACCGGTGGATTTTTTTAGCCATATAAGTTCGGGGAGGGGAAGTTGAGCAGGAGGGATGCAAGGGTGCAAATAATAATTGCCGCAGCCCAAACGGTCATCCAAAAACTTCTTTGTCGCAAAAGTTCTTTCTTTTTGTAAAGAAGCCATAAACAGTAACCGCAAATACCAATACCTAAGATGGTGTAAAGCGCGGTCATCCAAGCGTTGCCCATACCGGATGCAACCAAAAAACCGATGAATAAGATTGTAGCCAAAGCAAGTGCCAGCGTAATCAAACGCTCAAATTCTTTGAATTTTGTTTTTTTGTCTGCCATAATATACCCTCCTTTATTTTTGTTAGTATATCACATTATGTCGAAAAAAGCAATCTATGACATTTTTGACGGAAATACTTGCAGAAATGGGAAAGAGATGCTATAATTCAAGAAAGAAATTATGCAGATTTTGCAAGGAGTCGCTATGGCTGAACCACAATATCGACTAGAGGGCATCGTCCACACCCGCAGTGAGGTGTTGGAGGATTTTGAAGGACCTCTGGATGTTATCTTTTTGCTTTTAAGTAAAAATAAAATAGAGATTCAAGATGTGTCGATTACGGCAATATTGGAGCAATATCTTTCTTATTTGGACGAGATGAAGCGGTTGGATATGGAAATTGCCAGTGAATTTATTACAATGGCATCCCATTTAATGCTGATTAAGACCAAAATGCTTTTGTCTGCAGCGGAAGCGGCAGAGGCAGAAAGCGAATTGGATTTATTGCGCCAATCCTTGATTGAACGCCAACGCAGAGAGGCGATGGAACAAATCCGTATGGCAATCGCTGTGTTGGAGCCCAGAAACGAAATTGGGCGCTGTGTTTTTGTGAAAGAACCGGAACCCCTGCGTCGGGATACTACTTATCGCTATCAGCATGAACCGCAGGATATGCTTCGGGCGTTGGACGAGATTGCCGAGCGCAATCAACGCCTGTTGCCGCCGCCTACCGTGAATTTTAAGGGTATCGTTGGAAAAGAGCCTTATCCTGTCACCAAGAAAGCGACAGAACTTGTCCGCACCTTGGTTTTGCGGGGAATTGAACGACTGAAAAATTTGTTTCGCGGAAATCGTACTCGTTCTGAAATTGTAGCCACATTTTTGGCTATACTAGAACTTTGTAAAACAAATTCTGTTTCTTTGGAAGACGATAATTCCGGTGAAAACCCCAATGTCAGGCTTATGAAAGAACCTGAAGAGGAAAAGGAGGGCACTTAATGGAATTGAATGAATTACAAAGAGCCATTGAGGCAATCTTATTTGCTTCCGGTGAGCGGGTTGAAATTTCCCGTCTATGTATGGCTTTGGAAGTAGACGAAGACGAAATTATTCAGGCAACGGATGCCTTGGCAGATGAATTGGCATTTAACCGTCGCGGGGTACGAATCCTTCGCCTTGAAAAGGGTTATCAAATGGTATCTTCCGGTGAAATGGCAGATTATATTACCAAGGCGTTGGAAACCAGAAAGCCGCCGAAACTTTCCTCTTCTCAGTTGGAGAGTTTGACCATTGTTGCCTATTATCAGCCGGCTACAAAGGCGATGATTGAGCAAATTCGCGGTGTGGATAGTTCCTATTCTATTTCTGCGTTGATGAATAAGAAACTCATTGAAGAAGCCGGTCGTTTAAATGTGCCCGGCAGACCCATTCTTTACCGCACCACCCCTGATTTTTTGCGTACTTTTGGACTAAGCACTTTAGAAGAACTTCCCCCCATTGAAAAGGTAAACTTCGGCGAACCGGACCAAATGGAAATCACCCAGCAACCGGAAGAAGTACCTGCCGAAGAACCCGCAGGTGAAGAACAATGATTGGGTTTGCGATTGCTGCCGGCGTCATATGTTTGCTTGCCTGCGTTCCAATCGGTGTGGCGCTGGAATATAACGAAGACGGCGGATTTGCGTGGTTAAAACTGGGATTTGTCCGCATTGTGCTCTATCCGAAGAAGAAAAAAGTGACACAGACCTCCAAAAAGAAAACCACTGCTAAATCAACATCCCAAAAAGAAAAAAACGGTGGCAGTATTTCGGAATTTCTTCCCATTATGAAGATTATTCTTGATTTTTTGTCGGATTTTCGAAGAAAACTTTGGGTGCAGAATTTAGAAATGAAACTGACTTTGGCAGATGCAGACCCCTCAGATTTGGCGGTAAATTACGGTAGAGCGTGGGGTGTGTTGGGCAATGTTTTGCCACTGCTTGAACAATATGTAAAAATTAAAAATCGAAATTTAGAAGTGCAGTGCGATTTTACAGCCACGGATACTTTAATTGAAGCAAAAGCGGACATCATAATTTCCTTTGGCAATTTTTTAATGATTGCTATGCGCCATGGTTTCCATGGATTCAAAGAATACTTTAAGATTACGAAAAAAACAAAGGCGGTGTAATATTATGTCTCAAAATCTTCCCAATATGTTAGAAAATACCATCGCGAAAATTCGCGAGATGGTCAGCGCGAACTCTGTGGTTGGTGAACCGATTGTTGTGGGTAATGAAGTAACCATTATTCCGATTTCCAAGATTAGTATTGGTCTTGGCGGTGGCGGTTCGGACTTTGTTTCCAAGAATCCCAACGCTAAGGAAAATCCTTTCGGCGGTGGCGTAGGCGCCGGCGTGAAGGTAACCCCCGTCGCGTTTATGATTATCAAAGAGGGAAATGTGCGTATGCTCCCCGTGGCGGCACCTGCCAACACGACAGCGGACCGCATTGTTGAACTTGTGCCTGAAACCTTGGATAAGATTGCGGCTTTTGTGGATTCGCGCACCCAAAAAAGCGAATAAATTACACAACCTCGGTTCAAAATAAATCGGGGTGATTGTGTTGAAAAAACGAATTGCCAGGATGGCAGCTACATTACTGTCTGCCATCCTGTTTTTACCTTGCAATGCGCAAGCGCTTTTCGCGCAAAATGCAATTTTGCTGGATGCCAATACCGGTAGGGTCTTGTTTGAAAAGAATGCAAACACACAAGGGTTAATTGCCAGTACAACGAAGATTATGACGGCGCTGATTGTTTGCGAGCAGTGCAATGTGCTCGACCGTGTTCAGATACCGAAAGAAGCGGTGGGAATTGAAGGTTCCTCTATGTACCTGCAAGCGGGGGAAGTCCTGACAGTTCAAGAACTTCTCTATGGGTTAATGCTTCGAAGCGGCAATGATGCGGCGGTGGCGCTTGCTATTTATTGCGGTGGTACGGTAGAAGGCTTTGCCCAACTGATGAATGACAAGGCGCACCGTTTGGGCCTTCAGAACACGCATTTTGAAAACCCCAATGGGTTGGACAGTCCCGGCCATTATTCCACCGCTGCGGATATGGCAAAATTGACTGCCTATGCGATGAAAAACCCTATTTTTGCGAAGACCGTTTCCACGAAGAATGTAAATTTTGGTTCTAGAAGTTTACGAAACCATAATAAGTTGTTATGGTCTTTGCAGGGCGCGGATGGCGTCAAGACGGGATTTACGAAGGCTGCCGGACGCATTCTTGTATCTAGCGCAACAAGGCAGGGGAGACGCCTTATTTGCGTTACTATGAACGACCCGAATGATTGGTCTGACCATACGGCACTAATGGAAGACGGGTTTGTTCGTTATACACCCAAACAAATTGTATCAACCGGTGACTGCTTGGGGCATGTTGAAGTTGCCGGCGGGACAGAGGGCTTTGTTACAGTTATTGCAGACAGCGATTTTTCCTTTGCGTTGACCAAAGAAGAAAAAACAGAAATTCGATTACAAGGCACCGGCTTTGTATATGCCCCCGTGGTTGAGGGGGAGGATGCCGGTTTTGCGCATATTTATGTGGATGGGAGTCCGGTTGGGAAAGTCCCGCTGGTTTACGGCAAAACGGTAGAACAATTTGCTCAGCAGCGACCGTCGCTGTGGGAGCGTTTATTTGGAGGTGACAACCGTGATTGAACGATTGCAAAAAATTATATCAGCACGGGGTGTTGCTTCCCGTAGACGGGCGGAAGAATTCATTTCTTCCGGTCGGGTAACTTGCAACGGCGTTGTTGCCAAACTGGGCGACAGTGCCGATGGTGAATTAGATACGATTTGCTTGGATGGGAAACCCCTTCCGTCCAAGCATAAAAATATTTATATTATGCTTCATAAACCCAGAGGAATTGTGACCACACTGGCGGATGAAAATGACCGTAAAACGGTATCCGAATTAGTGTCGGATTGCAAAGTTCGGGTCTATCCGGTAGGTAGATTGGATATGGATTCCGAGGGGTTGCTTATCCTAACCAACGATGGGGATTTTGCCAATAAAATGATGCACCCAAGGCATCAAATCAACAAAACCTACCGTGTACTGGTATCGGGATATACGCAACAAGGTCTGCTGAGATTGGAAGAGCCGATTACACTAGACGGCTATGCAATTGCAAAACCGAAAGTTGTATTGCTGAGGAATAATTCCCAAAAAGTTGGGGAAGCGGAACTTTTGATTACTATTCACGAGGGTCGTAATCGGCAGGTGCGCAGAATGTGCGAGATTGCCGGAATGCGCGTACATCGTTTGACCAGAATTCAAGAGGGCTCTTTGGTGTTGGGGAACTTGCCTAAGGGTAAATGGCGTTACCTAACAGACGAGGAAGTTCGTTTGTTGTTGGAAAGTGAGAAGTGAGAGGTGTTACATATGGCTAGTGATTTGTTGTCTGTTTTGCAGGAAAAATCAACTTCTTTTTCAAAAGGTCAGCGTATGCTGGCAAAATATATTACCGCATCCTACGATAAAGCGGCATTTATGACAGCAAGCAAATTGGGCAAAACGGTTGGCGTGTCCGAATCCACTGTGGTTCGATTTGCGGTTGAATTGGGTTATGACGGGTATCCCCGTATGCAAAAGGCAATGCAGGATATGGTTCTCAATCGCCTGACATCGGTACAGAGAATGGAAGTTGCCAATGACCGCATCGGTAATCAAGATGTGCTTTCTGCTGTGTTGCAATCCGATGCAGATAAATTGCGTCAAACGGCTGAATTGGTGGATAGAGCGGCCTTCGAATCCGCAGTGGATGCAATTCGGAAGGCAAAACGCATTTATATAATGGGTTGCCGTTCTGTAGCGCCGTTGGCAAACTTTTTGGGATATTATTTAGGCTTTATGTTTCCCAACGTTTATGTCGTTACCGCGTCCGGATCCAGCGAGATATTTGAAAAACTGATTGATATCAGCGCAGAGGATGTGGTTTTGGCTTTTAGTTTCCCGCGGTATTCTTCAGCCACAGCAAAGGGCGCGCGGTATTGCCGCACCACCGGCGCAACGGTTATCAGCATCACGGACAGCCAACAATCCCCCCTTGGACAAAACAGCGACTATCTATTGCTGGCCAAAAGCGATATGCTTTCTCTTGTGGACTCTTTGGTTGCACCTTTGAGCCTGATCAATGCCCTGATTGTGGCGCTTGCCGCAGGCAGGGGACAAGTCCTTGCCAAGAATTTTGAGGCTTTGGAACGGGTATGGGAAGAGTATAATGTTTATGAAAAGCGAGCAGATGCCCTATGATGTATGACGGAATTGTAGTTGGCGGTGGTCCTGCCGGTATGTTTGCCGCCATTGTTGCGGCAAAGCAAGGCAATCAAGTATTGCTTTTAGAAAAAAATGAACGCTTAGGGAAGAAACTTCTCTTAACCGGAAAAGGCCGTTGTAACGTCACAAATAACTGCACAGCAGAGGAAGTTTTGCAGAATATTCCCAGAAACGGAAGATTTTTGTATAGCGCGCTCAACGCCTTTTCGCCGGCGGATATCATAAGTTTTTTGGAAGCGGAAGGTTGCGGGCTGAAAACAGAACGGGGAAACCGCGTTTTTCCTATCAGTGACCGGTCATCGTCGGTGCTGGATGCCCTCAAAAAAGCAATGAAACAGTGCGGGGTTACGGTTAAGCAGGATACCGTTGAAGATGTTCTGACAGAAAATGATTGTGTGGTTGGCGTCAGGGGCAGGAAAGAGACTTACAAGAGTAATTGGGTGATCCTAGCCACCGGCGGTCTGTCTTATCCTGCCACCGGTTCTACTGGTGACGGTTACAAAATGGCGGAGAAATTGGGTCACACCATTGTCCCGCAAGAAGGTTCGTTGGTTCCGTTGGAAACTTTTGGGGATGACTGCCCCGATATGCAGGGCTTGAGTCTTCGCAATGTGGGCGTGAAACTGTTAAATGCCAAGGGCAAGGTGCTTTATAAAGATTTCGGAGAATTATTATTTACCCATTTTGGCGTTTCCGGTCCCACTGTGATGAGTGCCAGTGCCCATATGAAAGGCGATAATTGCCGATTACTTATCGATTTAAAACCTGCCTTGGACGAGGTAAAACTCAATGAGCGCATTCTTCGTGATTTGGAAATGTACCAAAACCGCACGATGGAAAACGCCTTGACGGATTTGCTGCCTCGCTCTATGATCCCGGTTGTACTTCGCAAATTGAATATTCCCTTTGACTTACAAGCAAATTCCCTGCGCAAAGAGCAAAGAAGGGAATTGGTGGCAATGTTAAAGGCATTTCCTATCGAAATTTCCGGAAAAAGACCGGTGGCAGAAGCGATTGTCACATCCGGTGGTGTAAAGGTTTCCGAAGTTGACCCGAAGACAATGGAAAGTAAATTGGTGGCAGGGTTGTATTTTGTTGGGGAACTTTTGGATTGTGATGCTTATACCGGCGGATTCAATTTGCAAATTGCTTGGTCCACGGCTTTTGTTGCCGGTCAAAGCGTGAAAAACGGTCATTGACAAATATCTGTCAGTGTAATAAAATACACTAAGGAAATCTAAAATAGATAAACGATTATTCGGAGGAATGAACAATGTACGAAAAGTTAGTTTCTTATGCTGCAAAGCAACTGGAACTGAATCCTGATGAGATTACCAAAGACAGTTCTTTTGAAAGTTTAGGTATCGATTCTTTGGATATCGTGGAAATGATTATGGACTTGGAGTCCGAACTGGGTGTTGAGTTGGATTTGGAAGACCAGAAGATTTCTACCTTTGGCGAATTGGCTGATTTTATCGATTCCAAAATTAACTAATTGAATTTCACCTTGTTATGGCGGACCGGCTTATAACAAGGTCGCACTAGTCGGGGAGATAGCGGTGCCCTATGCCTGCAATCCGCTATAGCAGGGATGAATTCCCACACCCGGGCAGGTTTGAGTGTCGTCAGGACTGTGTAAGTAGTGTTGAAGGAACGGTCTTGCGCAACGAAATCCCGTGAACTATGTCAGGTGGGGAACCAAGCAGCATTAAGCGGATCATTTTGTGTGCCGCGGGGTTGCCGTTCCTGAGCTGGCTGCATGGACACCGGACATTCGACCTGTTCAAATGTGGGTGTGCGATCTTGTTATGAGCCGGTCTATTTTTGGAGGTTTTTTATGTATCAGGCTCTGTATCGAAAATATAGACCACAGACATTTGATGATGTGGTAGGGCAGTTGCCGATTACCCAGACGCTGAAAACCCAGTTGGTAACCGGTAAAATGAGCCATGCATACCTGTTCACCGGCTCTCGGGGAACAGGTAAAACCAGTAGCGCAAAAATTCTGGCCAAAGCGGTAAACTGCGAGAATCCTCAAGATGGAAATCCTTGTAACTGCTGTAGAAGTTGCCATGCCATAGATTCGGGTTCTTGTATGGATGTGCTGGAAATTGATGCAGCTTCTAACAACGGTGTGGACAATGTTCGTGATTTGCGGGACGATGCAATTTATACACCTTCTCAAGTGAAAATGCGGGTATATATCATCGATGAAGTGCATATGCTGTCTATTTCTGCATTTAATGCGCTTTTAAAGATTATCGAAGAACCGCCGGAACACCTATTGTTTATTTTGGCAACTACAGAACTGCATAAAGTTCCGGCCACAATTTTGTCCCGTTGCCAGCGTTTTTCTTTTCGCCGAATTAGTCAAGAGGATATTGCGGCAAGGCTGCAGTTTGTGGCATATCAAGAAAATATTGATTTGGATGATTCGGCCGCTCGGGTTCTTGCTCGATTGGCAGATGGCGGTATGCGGGATGGTTTGAGCCTATTAGATCAGTGTGCATCTGCAACTACCGGCGAATTAAATGCCGAGCGCGTGTGTGCCTGCTTGGGCATAGCGGGCATTCGGGATTGTGGAAAACTTATGAATGCTATCGCTAACAAAGATTCAAGATCCGCACTGGCAACGATGAATTCCCTTTATGCTGAGGGCAAGGATATGGGCGCTATGCTTGATGAACTGGCCTGCTTGACCCGTGATTTGATGATTTTGAAGACAGCGCCCGATGCAGGGATATCTATGTTGTCCGGCGTTGCATCTGATGAAGATACTGTTGCGCTTGCGCAGTGTTTTTCTTCCGGTGAACTTATTCGAATGATGAATATAATTCAAAACACCGTTGCCGGATTTACCCGCAGTACCAGCCGTCGACTGGATTCTGAATTGTGCTTAATAAATTTGTGTCAGCCGGAATTGAATCCCAATATAGATGGCCTGCTTTCTCGAATGACAAAATTGGAAGACCAAGTACGCGCTGGTAGTTTTACTACAGTGGCCGCACCCCAATTACAGCCTGTGCAACTGGTCACAGAAAGTGTTGCAACACCGTCCTTTTCACCGGTTGTAGAAGAAACGCCTAAGAAATTGGAAGATGAAGCGCCGGTTGGTTTTTGGTCGGATTTGGCGGCAGATATTCGCAGTGAATTAACCCCTTCTATACGCGGTTTCTTTGTGACTACGGAAAATGCACCTCTGCGAGGTGTTTTAGCTGGAGAAAAATTGGTTCTGGCTTGCAAAAATAAATGGGTGATTGATATTGTAAAAAAACCGGAGATTTTAGAGTTGGTTGCAAGAAAAGCCTCTGTGAAACTAGGCAGACCTATGCGTGTTGTTGTAACAGACGACACCGGTTTTGAGGAAAAGAATGACCAAATGGAGCAGTTGCTGAACTTTGGTAGAGCCCATAGCGATGTGATAAGTATTAAAAATGATTGATTTAGGAGAGTTTAATTATGGCTAAAGGTGGTTTCCGGGGTATGCCCGGTGGAATGAATCAGGCTGCAATGATGCGTCAAGCGCAGAAAATGCAACAAGAAATGATGCGTATGCAGGAGGAAATGGAAACAAAGACCTACAGCGCAACTGTCGGTGGCGGTATGGTAACGGCCACAGTCAACGGCAAGCACGAATTGCAGTGGTTGGAAATCAATCCGGAAGCGGTAGATCCTGATGAGGTGGAAATGCTGCAGGATATGGTGATTGCGGCTGTGAATGAAGCAATGCGTTCTGCCGATGCGGATTCTGCCAACAATATGTCCCGTCTGACCGGTGGGTTAAATTTAGGCGGTTTGTTCTAAGGAGGCATTATGCAGTATTTTCCTGCGGCACTGCAAGCCTTGTCGGACCAGTTTGCGCGCCTACCCGGTATCGGTGGCAAAACGGCGCAGAGATTGGCCTTTCGCGTATTAGAAATGCCGATGGAGGACGCCCAAGCATTTGCAGATGCAATCATTGAAGCAAAGAATACCGTCCATACTTGTCCTATCTGCCAAAACCTAACAGACCGGGATATTTGCCCGATTTGTGAGGATGATGTGCGGGATAATGGGCTGATTTGTGTGGTCGCTGACCCAAAAGATGTTATTGCAATGGAACGCTCGCGTGAATTTTCCGGTGTGTACCATGTGCTTCACGGTGTAATTTCCCCGCTAAACCATGTGACCCAAGACGATATTCGGATTAAGGAACTGCTGTTCCGTGTGTCTCAAGGTGGGGTTCGAGAGGTAATTATGGCGACCAATCCGGATGTGGAAGGGGAAGCCACTGCGATGTATATTTCCCGCTTGCTTCGTCCTATGGAAGTCAAGGTGACGCGTTTAGCCTACGGTGTACCCGTCGGCAGCCAGTTGGAATATGCAGACGATGTGACCCTTTCTCGGGCGTTAGAAGGCAGACAAGAAATCTAAAAAACAGGCTGTAGCAAAATTTTGCTACAGCCTTTTGCATTGTCTGTTACATGTCGAATTTTCTGCTCAAGTTATCCGATACTTTCCAAGCGGCGTTTTCGACTTTATCTGCGGCTTGGGTGGCTAATTTTCTTGCGGGATTATTTTTAGACATCATCAAAATTCCAACTGCGCCAACAGCCGCGCCAACGCCAATGGAAAGAGAAAGAGCTTTTAGAGTCATAAGAGTTCCCCCCTTTTTTGTCTGTATTTAGGCTCTAATGTCATCTTTCCCATAATATCGGCACAAAACCGTGGTAAGTCCTTGGCGTTTTGGAAAATCCATGTAGCCGGGGAAACCCGGCTTAGTTTCTGCCAGTTGATTCAAATTCCGTCGTGTCGGTTCCTTGGGTATAAATCGGCATTTCGGTATTCACATTGGGGTCGGGAATGTTTGTGCCGGCTGTCGGCATGGTATCAGGGATAATGTTCATATCGGTACTGGGCATAATGGTGCTGGGCGTTGTGGTACCACCGGCGTTGTTTCTTCCACAAGCGCACATACTGATAGACAAAATAAAGATAAACGCAAAAATAAATGATTTTTTCATAATATACCTCCTACAATTAGAATGTAAAAATAGTATTTCCGATTTACACTAAATTAGCCATATAACATGCAATTCTAAATTATTGTAAAATAAAAACCTTTTTTTGCTAAAAAACGAGTTTTAGGCATTGATATTTTGGCGCAAGTCATATATAATAATTTAGAAATCAAAAATAGGGGAGATATGTTTTAATGAAAAGACTGTCTGTTAAGAAATCTGCCGAGTGTATGGCTTGTTTAGAGTGTGTGCGTGCTTGCTCTACGGCTTTCTATAAGGAATTTAACCAAGACCTTTCTGCAATTCAGATTGTAGCAAAGGGCTCCGGCGCAAAGCCGATGACCTGCATTCAGTGCGGAAAGTGCGAGAAGGCTTGCGATTCCGGCGCAATTACGCAAAACCCCAAGACCGGCGTGTATATGATTAACAAGAAACTTTGTACTTCTTGCGGTAAGTGCGTGGATGCTTGCCCGATGAAGGTTATGGTAATGCCCAAAGATGCGCCTACCAGCAAGTGTATTGCCTGCGGAATTTGCGTAAAGGCTTGCCCCATGGAGATTTTGGAAATCGTAGAGAAGTAAGTGTACATAATGTGCAGGGCAAGCCGTGCGGTGTTGCCCTGCTTTGTTTCACAAAATGCGGAGGTGCTTATAGATGTTTTCCAATTTTAAAGGTTCGGCATCATCTAAAATTTTAAAAATAGTTATAATAATTGTCCTGATTCTTACGCTTATTTTTGTCGGAGCATATTTGTTTTTAGATTCTATGATGCGCAAGACCGGTGATTTAAACCAGTCCACAGAGACATATTCTGCCGACAATACCCAAGATGTCACCGAGGAAACCGGTGATGAGAATAAGGACCCGATCTTTTCTCAGGCGGAAGATATTTTAAAAGACAAAAAGGTTGTTAACTTCCTATTGATTGGTCAGGACAAGCGTGCGGGTCAAGACGATCAACGGTCGGATTCTATGATTTTGTGTACCTTAAATAAATCGACCAAGACTTTGACCATGACCTCTTTCTTGCGGGATATGTGGGTTTACATTCCCGGATATTATAACCAAAGACTGAATAAAACATATTTCTTGGGCGGCTCTTCCTTGCTCAATGAAACACTGGATTATAATTTTGGCGTCAGTGCAGATTATACGGTTGAAATTGACTTTTCCGGATTTATGGAAGCGGTGGATTTGGTAGGCGGATTGGATATCGAACTTACCAAAACCGAAGCGGAATATCTGAACAAGCGGGGAAATTGGGGTGTTGAAACTAACAAGGATTGGTCCTTAAAGGAAGGCGTTAACCACTTAACCGGCTCACAAACCCTTGCCTATTCCCGTATTCGGAAAATCGGCACGGATTTTGCCCGTACTAACCGTCAAAGAAAAGTGTTGATTACTTTGGTGGAGAAGGCAAAAACTTTGGATGTTTTTGAACTTTACAACTTGATAACGAGTATTTTGCCTCTTGTGAATACGGATTTGGAAACCCCGCAGGTTATGGGATTGCTTGTGGATGTTTTGCCTATGTTGGGCGATTTGAAGGTTGTATCCCAAAGAATCCCAACCAATGGACAGTATTCTTATGCCAATAAAAATGGCGCAGATGTGATTGTACTATCTGAAAAGAATATGAAAGCCAATAAAAAACTTCTTGAAGAAGCTATGAAAACAAAATAAAATTTAAAATGGACACACCCCGAAGCGCACTGCTTCGGGGTGTGTTTTTATGCCTTGGAAGATGTCTGAATATTTCAGTATCCTTTGTCTGTAATTGATGTGTAAAAAGTTGTAACTTTTCGAAAAATAACCCTTGTAATAATTGCATATCCAATTGAAATATGATATACTATCCTATATCATACACCCGGAGGCGTTTATGATGGAAAAATCAAATTTTCAACTGGAAATGACTGCTTTATTTCCGGATATTGCAATCGCTTTGTTTGAACCTATGGCAAAGCATACATCCTTCCGCATTGGCGGTAATGCGGAAGTAATGGCATTCCCCAAAACACCGCAAGAACTGAGTCTTTTATGTTCTTTTGCCGTTCAAAATAACTATCCTTGCAGAATTTTAGGAGCAGGCACCAATGTTTTAGCGCCGGATGAGGGGCTGTCCGGCCTTGTGATTTGCCTGAAGGATGGGTTAGATGGGCTTGAGGTTCTAGATAATAACCGTCTGCGTGTTTATGCCGGTGTTACAATGACTCGGGCTGCTGTTTTTGCCGCTTCCCATAATTTAAGCGGATTGGAATTTGCCCACGGAATCCCGGGCACGGTTGGCGGCGGTGTGTATATGAATGCCGGCGCATACGGCGGTGAAATTTGTCAAATATGCGAGAGCGTTGATGTGCTTACCAAAGACGGGGCATTTGTGACATATTCGTGCGCAGATATGGAATTTTCCTATCGCCACAGCCGATTGGAAACAGATGGTGGTATCGTTATCAGTGCGGTGTTTACCCTTAACGAGCGTCCCGAAGCGGAAATCAAAGCGCAAATACAGGACCTTATGAGACGCAGAAGCGCATCGCAACCCTTGGACCTACCCTCTGCAGGTTCTGCTTTTAAGCGGCCGGTGGGCGGTTATGCCGCAGCCTTAATTGACGGTGCCGGTCTTAAGGGATTCCGCGTGGGAAATGCGGGGGTATCGGAAAAACACGCAGGATTTGTTGTGAATTTAGGCGGTGCAACCGCAAATGATGTGAAAGAAGTACTACAAAATGTTTCGGATATTGTTTTTGAAAAATCCGGTATCCGTTTAGAACCGGAAATGCGAATTTGGTAATCAAAAGGGGGAAGTTATATGGCGGTTTCTTTTTCCGGAAAAGTAAAAATTGAACTCTGCCGTAACGTCCCGCAAAAAACATGTTGCGCGCTTTCTGAGTGCTTTGGAATTTTACTGTTTTGCAATAGTTTTACTTATGACGGTATTCGGATTATCACAGAGAGCAAAGAATTTGCTCAACTGCTTCCCAAGTTGTTTAAAAAGGCCTTTTCAGTTACCTTTGATGTACTTCCGGATTTTGAAACTGACGGAAAAATGACATTTCAAATTTTAGAACCGGAAAAACTTTCTAAAATTATGAAAGCCTATGGGTTTGACCCTTTTGGTACAGTTTCTTTGCATATCAATTTGCCGGTTGTGGATGAGGATTGCTGTAAAAATGCCTTTATTCGCGGCGCATTCTTATCAGGTGGTTCAGTAACCAACCCCACGAAGGCGTACCATTTGGAATTTGCCACCAATCATCGCAGTGTCGCTCGTGAGGCACACACATTTATTCACGAAGTACTTGGATTTTATCCCAAAAGCGCAGATCGTGGTGGAAGCCAAATTTTATATTTCAAAAACAGCGAACAGATTTCGGATTTGCTGACTTTTTTAGGCGCGCCGATTTCTGCCATGGATATTATGGAAGCGCGTTTGGAAAAAGAGTTAAACAATAAAGTGAACCGCCGCTGCAACTGTGATGAAGCCAATACTTCCAAAGTTGTGGAGGCTGCGCAAGAGCAACTTACGGCGATTCGTATTTTGCGGCAAAAGGGTGTGCATAGCACCTTGCCGCCAAAACTGTTACAAGCGATGCTTGCCCGGGAAGAAAATCCGGAAGCATCGTTGGTGGAATTGGCATCTATGATGCAACCGCCGATAAGCAAGCCGGCGATGAACCACCGGTTAAAGAAACTGGTACAAATGTCGAAGGAGTAAATGCTATGGGATTTACACATTTGCATGTCCACTCTGAATATAGCCTTTTGGACGGTGCGTGCCGGATTTCCGGTATGATGGACCGTGTCAAGGAATTGGGTCAGACGGCAATTGCGCTGACTGACCATGGCGTAATGTATGGATGCATTGATTTTTATAAAGCCGCAAAAGCCGCTGGTGTTAAGCCGATAATCGGCTGTGAGGTTTATGTCGCTTTTCGTGGAATGGATGACCGCATTCACGGAATTGACAATGATTCTTATCACCTGGTACTTTTGTGCGAAAACAATATTGGCTACAAGAATTTATGCTTGCTTGTTTCAGAAGCCTTTGAACGAGGATTTTATATCAAACCCCGCGTCGATTTGGAACTTTTAGAGAAATATCACGAGGGTCTAATTGCGCTGAGTGCTTGCTTGGTAGGTGCGGTTCCCAGATATTTATTGCAGGAAGATTATGAAGGCGCAAGAAATTATGCCCAAAAATTAGCCAATATTTTCGGCGAGAATAACTTCTTTTTGGAATTGCAGGACCATGGCTTAGAGCAACAGCGTCCGGTCAATCAAGGGGTTATGCGTCTTTCCCGAGAGTTAAATCTTCCCCTTGTGGTCACCAATGATGCCCACTATCTGCGCAGAGAAGATGCCCATATGCAGGATGTGTTGATGTGCATTCAAATGGGCAAAACCGTGGATGATCCGAACCGTATGAAGTTTGGCGGGGAAGAATTTTATTTAAAGAGTGAGGACGAACTGCGTCAATTGTTCCCCAATTGCGACGAGGCATTTGAAAACACCTGCAAAATTGCAGAGCGTTGTAATGTGGAATTTGTATTTAACCAGTACCATTTGCCGTCGTTCCCCGTTCCGGAAGGTTATACCAATGAGGCGTATTTCCGCAAACTCTGTATGGATGGTTTTCACGAACGATATGAAAATCCCTCCGAGAGTTATACCCAACGACTGGAATATGAAATCTCAGTTATCATCCGAATGGGCTATGTGAATTACTATCTAATTGTTTGGGATTTTATTCGTTATGCCAAAGAAAACGGCATTCCCGTTGGACCCGGTCGTGGTTCCGGCGCGGCGTCTATTGTGGCATACTGTATGCATATTACAGAAGTTGACCCGATGAAATATGCTTTGATTTTCGAGCGTTTCTTAAATCCCGAACGAGTCAGTATGCCGGACTTTGATACGGACTTCTGCCAAGAGCGTCGGGGTGAGGTCATTGAATATGTGACTAAGAAATACGGCGCGGACCATGTGGCGCAAATTGCAACATTCGGTACAATGGCGGCTCGTGGCGCAATTCGTGATGTGGGTAGAGCGCTGAACTTCACCTACGCCGAAACCGATGTGGTTGCCAAGCAAGTTCCGATGCGTATACCGGATAAAAAAGTGGTGACGCTGAAGGATTCTATAGAAGCGAATCCGAAGTTAAAGGAAATGTACGATACCGATGAGCGTGTACGCACTTTAATTGACACGGCAAAAGCAATTGAGGGTATGCCTCGGAACACATCCACCCATGCGGCCGGCGTGGTGATTACGGCAGATCCGGTGAGTTCCTATGTGCCACTTTCCAAAAACGATGATACCATCGTCACCCAGTATACCATGACAACTATTGAGGAACTGGGTCTTTTGAAAATGGACTTTTTAGGCCTTCGGAACTTAACGGTTATCGAAGATGCTCAAAAACAGATTCGGAAAATCAATCCGGATTTTGATATTGCAAAAGTTCGTGATGATGACCCTGAGACCTTTGCGATGCTCTCGGAAGGTAAAACGCAGGGTGTGTTCCAGTTGGAATCTGCGGGTATCACCAGCGTTTGTATGAAGATGAAACCCACATCAATCGAAGATATGACGGCTATTGTGGCGCTGTATCGTCCCGGTCCCATGGATTCCATTCCTACCTTCATTGCCAACAAGTTAGACAATTCCAAAATCACATATAAAACCCCGTTGTTAGAGCCGATTCTGCGGGTTACCTATGGCTGTATTGTCTACCAAGAGCAGGTTATCGAGATTTTCCGGAGTTTGGGCGGCTACACCATGGGTCAGGCAGATAATATCCGTCGCGCGATTTCCAAGAAGAAAATGAAGGTCATCGAGCAAGAACGGAATGTCTTTGTTTACGGTGATGAAAAGCAAGGGATCTCCGGCGCAGTTGCCAAAGGTGTCAGTGAAGCGGCGGCGCAATCGATTTATGACGAAATTGTTGCCTTTGCAAATTATGCTTTCAATAAGGCGCATGCTGTGTGCTATGCGGTGGTTTCCTATCAAACCGCATACTTAAAATGCCATTATCCCCATCAGTATATGGCGGCGCTGATGACCTCTGTGCTGGATTCTGCCACTAAGGTGTCCGGTTATATTGCCGAGTGCAAGGATATGGGCATTCCGGTTTTACCGCCGGATATTAACCATTCTGATGACCCGTTTACAGTGGAAGGGAATTCCATCCGTTTCGGATTAGGCGCGGTTAAAAATGTGGGTCATGGGTTGATACGCAGCGTGGTAGCAAAACGAGTGGAGGGCGGTCTGTTCTCCAGTTTGGAAGATTTTATCACCCGTATGGGTGAAAATGACTTGAATAAGCGCGCGGTTGAAAACTTCATTAAGTGCGGTGCAATGGATTGTTTTGGCTATCACAGAAGCGAACTTTTGGCGGTCTATGATAGTATGATGGACAGCATTGCGGCATCTCGGAAGAAAAATCTGGAAGGCCAGATGGGCTTATTCTCCATGCTTCAAGAGGATAAAGCAACTGCAATTCCCATTCCAAGTTTGCCGGAAATGAAAAAAGGCGATTTGATGCTGATGGAAAAGGAAACTACCGGAATTTATATATCCGGACATCCTATGGATGATTTCCGCCATTTGCTCAAAGGTACGCGGGTGATTCCCATCGGTCATTTAATGGACGAAGAGCATCATTTTGATGATGACCAAATCGTCAATGTTGCCGGTGTTATTCAAGCCGTTAAGATGAAAACTACCCGCAACAACTCAATGATGGCATATGTTACGCTGGAAGATGATACTGCGGCAGTGGAAATGCTTGCTTTTTCCAATGTAATCAGTCAGTATGGCGGGCATCTGCGGGAAAATCTTCCGGTTGTGATTACCGGACGGCTTTCTCTGCGGGATGAAAAGGAACCGCAAATTGTGATTAACCGCGCACGGCCGATGTCAGATTTTTCCGAAGGAAATTCACCTTTTGATGATGAACCGCTTTCCGGCACATTGTACCTGAAACTTCCCACGGAAGAGGGCGCATTATTTCCTAAAATCAAAGCCATTCTGCAGATGTTCCCCGGGGAAAATCCTACGGTTGTATACTTCGCAGATACAAAGCAACGCCGTGGTACGCGGTGCGCATTGGACAAACGAATGCTCAAGGAACTAAAAAATGTTCTCGGGGATGAAAATGTTGTTTTGAAATAACTTTTCTTTTCCTGGTAAATATGTTATACTAAAATTTGGGGGTGCTGTCGTGAAGAAAAGAAGGATATGGGTAGTGCTGGCTGTCACGGCAGTGCTGTTTTTGTCCGGTTGCGCTTTGACAACCGTGGACAAAATGTATCAACTTCCTAAGCGTTCAGACAATTATAACAATTTGCAATCTGCCATCGATAACGCGATGGTGGGGCTTGAATATTGCGCACCCTTAGCAGGTGAAAATAGACAAACCGTTCATATAGCGGATTTGAATGGCGATGGCGAGGATGAGTATTTGCTGTTTGCGAAAAGCAATCAAGAAAAACTCCTTCGCATATTGGTTTTTCGGAGGATTGAGGACACATACGTAAATACCGATACGGTGGAATGTAACGGATCTGCCTTTGATCAGGTTGAGTATGTGGATATGGACGGCGGCGGACTGGAAATGGTTATCGGCTGTCAAATCAATGATCAGGTAATCCGCACCGCCACGGTTTATGCGCTCAATGAAGAACAACTTGCGCAAAAGGCAAGTGTCAACTATACCAAATTTTTGACGGTAGACTTGGATGGAAACGGTTTTAAAGAACTTTTCTTACTAAGACCCGGTTTGACGGAAACGGATCACGGGATTGCGGAATTGTATTGTATGAGAAAAGGCGTAGTTGAACGATACAATGAGGTAACGATGTCCCAGCCTGCCGATCAACTCAAGCGTATTATTTTGGGAAAACTCGATGGCGGTAAGGATGCTGTGTATGTTGCCAGCGCGGCAGGGGATACGGCGTTGATTACGGATGTTTATACGGTAATTGAAAATAAATTGACCAATGTAACCCTATCCAGCGAGGCAGGGACAAGCATCCAAACCATGCGTAATTTCTATGTCTATGCCGACGATATTGATGCAGACGGCGTTGTGGAATTGCCGGCAATGATTCCTATGCACCCAATTCATACTGCCACAGAAGGTGAACAGCACCATTTGATACGGTGGTACGCCATGAAACCCAATGGGGAAGAGGTCAATAAAGTTTATACTTATCATAATTTTGTCGGTGGTTGGTATATCCAACTGTTCAGCGATTTAGCGCCTCGTACCGTTGCGGTAGGTTTGGGCGATATTGTGGAGTTCTATATTTGGAGTGAGGACTTTACAACTTGTGAAAAGGTTATGTCTTTATATGTTTTTTTCGGTCAAAATCGGGAAGAACAAGGCCTTTCCAATAATCGGTTTGTGCTTCAAAAGACGGACAAACTTCTTTATGCGGCAAAACTGGAATCCAGCGCGCTGAAATATAACATAACCCAAGAAAATATAGTATATAGCTTCCGTTTGATCCAGCAGGATTGGAAAACGGGAGAGACATAAGAGGTAAACACTATGAAGAAAGTACTTATTTTGGAAGATGAAGTAAATATCCGTAGTTTTGTTGTGATTAACTTAAAGCGCGCCGGCTATGCGGCAATTGAGGCCGGTACCGGCGAGGAAGCCTTAGAGCGCCTGCGGGAAAATCCGGATATTGGCGTTGCGATTTTGGATATTATGTTGCCGGATATTGATGGGTTTGAGGTTTGCCGCCGCATTCGCGCCAACAACAAACAAATTGGCATTATTATGCTCACAGCCCGTACCCAAGAGATGGACAAGGTCACCGGACTTATGACCGGCGCAGATGACTATGTTACAAAACCTTTTTCTCCGGCGGAACTCACGGCTCGTATCGACGCGCTTTACCGTCGGTTGGGCGGTGACACAGTTGTGGATACCGAACTTCTAAGCCAAGGACCTTTTGTTATGAATACCCGCAATCACACCTTGGAAAAATCCGGCAACCGTGTGCGATTGACCCAAGTGGAATTTTCTATTTTAAAACTGTTTATGCAAAATCCCGGCCGCGCGCTGTCCAGAGAAGAGATTCTCACAGCGGTTTGGGGTAGAGATTATGAAGGCGAATTAAAAATTGTGGATGTGAATATTCGACGCCTTCGCATTAAGATTGAAGACGATACCACAAACCCCAATTACATTACAACAGTATGGGGCTTTGGTTATAAATGGGGCGCTTAATGGCTATGAAGAATAAGCCGGTTTTTTCCATCAAAGGTCTTCGCAGACGATGGCTTATCAATACGGTTGGTGTGATTACGGCGTTAGGTTTGGTATGTGTTTTGGCGGTTACGACGCTGTTTGCCGCATATTATCAAAGCGCAATGGAATCAGATTTGCGATACCGCGCCAGAAGCACGACAGATTTCTTTTCCGATTATCTAAACCTAAGTTATAACCAGTATTACCAGTCTTGTATCACTTACGCACAGACATTTGAGGATAAGAACAATTTGGAATTGCAGTTTATCAACGCCGAAGGTAAAATTGTTACATCCTCGTATGGTACATGGGCAGGAAGTTCGCCTACCACACCGGATATTCAAAAGGCAATTAAAAACCGCAGTGTTGAGCCCTTTTTTGGCATAAATCCGGATACAAATGAGAGGATTATGGCAGTTTCCAGCCCGATGATTTACAGTAACGGTGAAGTCATTGGCGTGTTGCGTTATGTGACTTCAGCGTGGGTTATGGAACGGCAAATTGTCCGCGTTGCGCTGTATGCCCTTGCGGTTTTGCTGATTATCATAACGGTGGTGCTGTTTAGCAGTAATTATTATATCCATTCCATTTTGGTTCCCCTCAGCGATATTATCGACAAGGCAAAAAAGATTACAAGCGGCAGTTATGGCATCCAAATTCAAACCGCTTATGATGACGAGATAGGGGAATTGGCGGACACAATAAATGAAATGTCCGTCAAAATCAATCAAAACGAGAAGATGCAGACAGAATTTATTTCTTCTCTTTCTCACGAATTGCGGACACCTCTGACTGCGATTACCGGTTGGAGTGAAACATTGCTCAGCACCGAAGATTTGAAGGGCGATACCCGTCGCGGTATGAAAATCATCCATAGAGAAGCCGGCCGTTTGACAGAAATGGTGTTGGAACTTTTGGACTTTACCCGTATTCAGGACGGGCGTATGAACTTGAATATGGAATTGACGGATATTCGCGCAGAATTCGAAGATACCATTTATATGTACGGTAGCCGTCTGTCCCAAGATGGAATGAAATTGGAATACTTTGATAGTGATGAAGATATTCCGGAGATTTCTTGTGACCCGAAGCGGCTACGGCAGGTTTTTTTGAACATTTTGGACAATGCGGCAAAGCACGGATTTGAAGGTATGAAAATTGAAGCATCTATGCATTGTACAGATGATATGGTGGTTGTGAAAATACGGGATTACGGTCCCGGCATTCCGGAGGACGAGTTGCCTCTGGTTAAGAAGAAATTCTATAAGGGAAGTTCCAAAGCCAGAGGTTCCGGTATCGGTTTGGCGGTTTGTGATGAGATTATACAATTGCACGGCGGCTTGTTGACATTGGAAAATGCCGAAGGCGGCGGAACATTGGTAACAATTGAAATACCTATTCAGTAAGGACTTAAGGTTATGCAAATAAATCAAAAGCAGGAAAAATTTAAGACGATGATTGGCGGTCAAGCGCTGATTGAAGGCATTATGATGCGCGGTCCGCAGTTTGATGCGGTTGTGGTTCGCACCAAAGACGGCCTACAAACAGAGGTAACCCCCAGAAAAATTCGTTCCAAAAAATCCATTCTTAGTTGGCCGCTCATTCGGGGTGTTGTAAATTTTTTTGATTCCCAAGTCGTTGGCGTAAAGGCGCTGATGCACTCTGCGGATCTTTCGCCTGAGGAAACGGAAGAAAAACCCTCAAAATTGGATTTATGGCTTGAAAAAAAGTTGGGTGATAAAAAATTCCAAAATTATTTGGTTGGCACTGCGGTTGCCCTTGGATTGGGAATGTCTGTGCTACTATTTGTTTTGCTTCCGAATATTATTAGCAGTTTCTTTGACCGTTGGGTAGACAGTAATATCCTGCGTAATCTGATAGAGGGATTTGCGCGGATACTAATCTTTATGTGTTATATGCTGGCAGTTTCCCGAATAGGGGAAATGAAGCGTGTATTTTCTTACCACGGCGCAGAGCATAAGACAATTCGTTGTTATGAAGCCGGACTGCCCTTGACTGTGGAAAATGTCCGAGTGCAAACGCGGAAACACCCCAGATGCGGAACAAGTTTTCTGTTTGTGGTGCTAATTCTTTCGATTTTAGTGTTTTCTGTGGCATCTTCCATCCTTTTATCGGTTGTACCGAGTTTGGAATTGATGCGTGGCACATTTGTATATAGCCTGATTATGCTGGGCTTTAAATTACTGCTGCTGCCTTTAGTCGTGTCTTTCAGTTATGAAATTAACCGTCTTGTGGGTAGGTATGACAACTGGTTGACCAGATTGATTGCCGCGCCCGGTCAGTGGTTTCAAAACTTTACCACCAATGAACCGGATGACAGTATGCTTGAAGTCAGCATTGCGGCATTGCAGGCAGTTCTTCCCGAAAAAGAGGGGGAAGACCTTTGGTAAAAAAACTCTTGGAACTTTATTTAGAAGGGCGAAAAGCCTTATCCCAACATGAGGATAGGCAAATGGCCGGTTTGATAGCGCGAAATTTATTGTGCCATGTCACCGGAAAAACACAAGAGCAACTTTTGGCAGATTTTGAGCATTATGCGTCCCAAGCAGTTTGTGAAGAAATGGAAGATGCGGTTGCTAGAGTCGTCGCCGGCGAACCGCTTGCTTATATATTAGGTCAGTGGGATTTTTACGGTATGAATCTTTTAGTCAATTCCAATGTTTTAATCCCTCGGGACGATACTTGCGCTGTCACGGAATTGGCGATTAAAAAGGGACTTTTTTTGGACACATCCCCGCGTATACTAGACTTGTGCACCGGAAGCGGATGTATTGGTTTGGCAATTGCCCATCGCGTGAAAGATGCAAAAGTAACGCTGGGAGATATTTCGCAGGATGCTATGGCAGTGGCAAAAAAGAATATTACCTTGCAAAAGTTGTCGGCTCGGGTTTCTTGCGTGCAGGTAAATGCGCTGGAAAAACCTGCCCCATTTTTGGGGAAATTTGATATGATTGTTTCCAATCCGCCTTATATCACCACACAAGAAATGGCAGAACTGCCCAAGAGTGTGCAGGATTTTGAACCCCATCTTGCTCTTCACGGCGGTGATGATGGACTCATTTTCTATCGGTCGATAGCGGAAAAATATTGCGATGCGCTAAAACCCGGCGGCTACCTTCTATTTGAGTTTGGCATGGGTCAAGGGGATGCGGTTTGCGAGATTTTGGAAATGAACGGGTATACCATTCTGGAACGCACCAGAGATTATAATGACAGAGAACGGGCGGTTATGGCCCAGTTCGGTAGGAAGGAAGTTTAATATGGCTACGAAAAAGACAACATACGATGCCCCCACTCCCGCTACGGACAAGAAAAAAGCATTACAAACAGCCCTGACACAGATTGAGAAGAATTTTGGTAAGGGTACAGTTATGCGTTTGGGTGACCGTCCTGAATTAAGTGTGGATGCTATTCCCACCGGCTCTTTGGCGCTGGATGCAGCGCTGGGTATTGGCGGTGTTCCTAAGGGCAGAATTATTGAAATTTACGGACCGGAGTCTTCCGGTAAGACCACCTTGGCGCTGCATATTTTGGCAGAGGCACAGAAAATGGGTGGCGAAGTGGCCTTTGTGGACGCAGAACACGCCCTTGACCCCGTTTATGCCGCAGCCTTGGGTGTAGACACGGATAATATGCTTGTCTCTCAGCCGGATACTGGTGAGCAGGCACTGGAAATTACCGATGCGCTGGTTCGTTCCGGTGCTGTGGATGCAGTGGTTGTGGACTCTGTTGCGGCATTGGTGCCCCGTCAGGAAATTGAAGGCGAGATGGGTGATACCTTTGTTGGTCTGCAGGCAAGACTCATGTCCCAAGCCCTGCGTAAGTTAGCAGGTACGATTTCCAAGACAAACTGCGTGGTTATTTTTATCAACCAACTTCGTATGAAAATCGGTGTGATGTATGGCAATCCTGAAACTACCACCGGTGGTAATGCGCTGAAGTTCTATTCCTCTGTGCGTATGGATGTACGCCGTGTGGAAGCGATTAAAGAAGGTAGCAATGTTATCGGCAATAAGACCCGTGTAAAGGTTGTAAAGAATAAGGTTGCACCTCCTTTCCGTGAGGCTTATTTTGATATTATGTACGGTCAGGGTATCAGCAAGTGGAGCGAACTGATTGACCTTGCTGTCCAAATGGATATCGTACAGAAAAGTGGCAGTTGGTTCTCAATGGGTGATGAGCGGATTGGTCAGGGCAAGGATAGTGTTAAAACCTTCTTGATGGCAAATCCGGATATTGCAGAAAAGGTTGAAGCAGAGGTTCGGGCTAATTTGTTGAAGGTTAGCACCAGAGAACCTGCCAGACCTGCTGTTTCTCCCATAGCAATCAGCGCAGATGACTTTGATGATGAGGATTGATTTTGTTGCCTCCCAGCCTGACCGTGCTGGGAGGCACGCAGTGCGTTTTTCGGACGGCACAACTTTGCGGTTATACCGACAAACTGTGCAGGATTTCGGGTTATATGCAGGCTTGGAATTAGACGACGCGGAAATGGCAAAACTCAAAACCGCGGCCGGTGAGATGTCTGCTAAAATGCGTGCAGTTCGGATTGTTGCCGCATCTAGTGTGTCCAAGCAGGACTTACAGCGGAAATTGGTTCAAAAAGGGGAAGACCCCAACCATGCCAAACAAGCGGTAGAGTGGATGACGGAACTAAAACTCGTGGATGACTGCCAAACTGCACAGCAGATAGTGTCCCGATGTATACACAAGGGCTTTGGCCTTGCTCGAGCGAAGCAGGCCTTATTCGAAAAACGAATTCCAAAAGAATATTGGCAAGAGGCTTTGGAAGACTATCCCAATCAGCAAGATGCGATTGTGGTTTTTTTACACAGTCATCTTACAAATTCAAATGACCCGAAGCAACTACGAAAAGTTGTGGCTTCCCTTATGCGAAAAGGGCACAGTTACGGCCAAATTAAGCAAGCACTCGATAAAATGGCCGTAGATACAGACGATTTTCCGGAGGATGAATAATGGCGAATATCGGATTTATTTCTCTCGGTTGTGCAAAAAATCAGGTAGACTGCGAACGAATGATGTATCGTGTGCAGGAAGCCGGTCATACTGTACAGCCGGATGTGGTCAGAGCAGATGTTGTGGTCATAAACACTTGTGGATTTATTGACAGCGCAAAGTCTGAGGCGATTGATTATATTTTACAAATGGGGCAACTGAAGAAAGAGGGCTTAATCGGTAAAATTTTGGTTACCGGTTGTTTGTCACAGCGCTATCAATCAGCAGTTCCGGAACAAATGCCGGAGGTGGACGGCCTATTGGGTACCGGCAGTTATACAGAAATTGTGCCGGCTATTGAGAAACTGCTTAATGGCAATAAGGTTTCGGATTTCGGTTCGATTGATGCGCCTGAGGAAGAAGTGGGCAGAATACTCACAACGCCGGAGCATTATGCCTACATAAAAATTGCCGAAGGTTGTGACAACCGATGTTCCTATTGTATTATTCCCTATTTGCGAGGGAAGTACCGTAGCCGTTGTATGGACGATGTGCTTTACGAAGCGAGAATGTTGGCGGACAACGGCGTGAAGGAATTGATTGTAGTTGCCCAAGATACTAGCCGGTATGGCACGGATTTTCCGGAACATAAACGGCTTTTGCCGGAACTTTTGCGGGAACTTTGTAAAATCGACGGTTTCCGTTGGATTCGTATCCATTATGCATATCCAGACGAAATTGATGATGAACTCATCGATGTGATTGCCACAGAGCCGAAAATCGTCAAGTATTTAGACCTTCCGATTCAGCACTGCAATAGCAAAATCTTGCAACTGATGAACCGCAGAGGTGACGGCGATTTCCTAAGAGCGTTGTTTGCCAAACTTCGTTCCCGTATCCCCGGATTGGTACTTCGGACAAGCGTGATTACCGGATTGCCCGGAGAAGGAGAAGAAGAGTTTGCAGAACTTTGTGATTTCTTAAAAGAAATGCGTTTGGAGCGTGTGGGTGCATTCCCGTTTTCTCCGGAAGATGGCACACCGGCGGCACAAATGGAGTTTCCGGAAAGCGAAGTGGCGCAAGAAAGAGCGCAGATGGTCGAGACAATCCAATCTCGAATTATGGATGATTATAACGAATCTATGCTGGGCAAGACAATGACCGTATTGGTTGACGGTTATGACGAGGAATATGAGCAATTCTTTGGACGCACATTTGCAGACTCGCCGGATATTGACGGCAGAGTTTGGATTGCCTCAGAGGAAGCCTTGTCTGAGGGCGAATTTATAAATGTCTGCATTGACGGACTAGTTGACGGTGACCTATCCGGTTACCCAGTGGAGGAATAATTATGACAACAGCAAGTAAAATCACTTTGGTGCGTGTGGCATTTATCCCGCTTTTTATGCTCTTTATGTATTTAAGCGGCGGCGAACTCAACCTTTGGATGTGGCTTTCGTTGGGTGTATTTATCATTGCAAGTTTAACGGATTATATTGATGGTGAGATTGCAAGAAAGTTTAATCAGGTCAGTGATTTCGGCAAGTTCCTAGACCCCCTTGCCGACAAACTGTTGACCATTGCGGCAATGGTAATGTTTTGTCAGTGGGGCAAGTTTGAGGCTTGGGCATTGATGATTGTTCTGACTCGT
Source organism: Faecousia sp. (assembly GCA_045647425.1). Taxonomy (GTDB): domain Bacteria; phylum Bacillota; class Clostridia; order Oscillospirales; family Oscillospiraceae; genus Faecousia. Next base: position 10,518 of record JAZRMH010000011.1, on the reverse strand, counting down.
GAATTCGCTGTTACCGGTTTGCGTTTGGTTGCGGTTGGTAAAGGCACTGTGATTGCCGCCGGTAAAAGCGGTAAATTTAAGACTGCCAGTACCATGATTGGGCTTTGCGCTATGATGGCATTCCCCACAATTGATATCCTAAATTGGGTTGTAGTGGGTTTGATTGTGCTGACAACCGTTTATTCCGGCGTAGAGTACTTCATTCAAAACTGGAACTGTCTATGGGACGAAAAATGATTGGATTGAACTATGAATATTAAGGAAATTGGCGAAATCCGTCGTAGAGTGCGCCGGGACAGAAGCAATATGACAGCAATTTACGGCTGTTATGTCAATGGTCAAAAAGAAATTATTTCGTCCTTCCGTCAAAGTACCGGTATGATGCCGGAAAATGAGGCGGAAAAATATTTTGGCGTGATGAAGCGGACTCTGTCCGGCACAATTGGCAAAAATCTAATTGATATTAGTTTTCAAACATCTCAGGTGGCAAATAGTCCGGAACATAAATTTCTGATGGAATTGCGCAACTGCCGTTTAGAGGATGAAAATCTTCGTTTGCAGTTGTTTCAAAAGATTATCGATAATGTGTCCTTTGATGAGAGTTATGTGATTTTGGTTGGCTGTGACAGTTATGATGTGCCCTTCAAAAGCAAGGATGATGAGACCCAAGCCGATGCCTCCAGCGAGGTATATACTTACTTGTTGTGCGCAGTATGCCCCGTGAAACAGACCAAACCATCACTGCGGTATATTTCCGAGGAAAAGCAGTTCCACGATGGGGGAATTGCCCAAGTGGTGTGCGCGCCGGAATTGGGATTTTTGTTCCCTGCGTTTGACGGACGGGCAACCAATATTTATAATGCTTTATATTACACCCATAACACAAAGGTTGGTCATGACAACTTCGTAGAGGCGCTGTTCCAAGTGCAACCGCCCAAACCCGCGTGGGAGCAGAAAAAGTCTTTTGAGGCGTTGCTGACCCGCGCATTGGATGATGAGTGTAATTTGGATGTGGTGCAGAGTGTTTATGAGCAAATCAGTCAAAGTATCGCCATGCACAAAGAAAGCAAAATTGCAGATCCTTTGCTGGTTTGCAAGGATGATGTAAAAACGGTGCTGAAAAGTTGTGGCGTTTCCGAATCCCGTGTCGCCAGATTTAGTGTGGATTTTGATGAGGCGTTTGGCTTCGAAGCGCAAGTCCATCCTAAAAATATTGTAGACGACCGTCATTTTGAAATTAAAACTCCGGATGTTTCCATTAAGGTCAATCCGGAGCGGTTGGATTTAATTGAGACTCGCGTTATCGGCGGTGTAAAGTACATTATGATTTGCGCGGACGAGAATGTGGAAGTTAACGGAGTTAACATCAACATCCAAGAGGAAAAGGCAATGGTATAAGAAAATCCCACTGGGCATTGCCCAGTGGGATTTTATGATTATTTACTGCTTTTGATTATATTATATAGGATATCGACGCAATTCTCAATGCCGATTTTACCGGAATTAAGACAAATATCATAATTTTCAGATGCGCCCCAATCCCGACCGGTGTAGTGGTGGTAGTTGACCTTACGGCGTTTGTCCTTTTCGTTCAGTCTTGCTTCCGGACTTTTTTCCGACTCACCATAAAGACGGACAATTCTATCAGTTCGGAAAGCCGTATCCGCGTGGATAAAGGCATGCAAGCAATCCTCACGGTCTTTTAATATGTAGTCCGCATTTCTGCCGACAATGACGCAAGGGCCTTTTTCGGCCAACTGTAAAATTACATTGCACTGTACATTCCAAAGGAAATCTGCGGTTGACAAGCCGTTCATAATTCCGGGAACACTTTGCTGGGCAAAGGCATAGGCGAAAATACTGCTTCCGGGGGCGTGTTCTCCGTGCTCTTCCACATAATTGGGCGCAAATCCGCTTTCCAAGGCGATGTGTTCCACAAGTTCTTTATCGTAGAAGGGAATATCTAATTTTTCTGCCAAGAGACGGCCAATGGTTCGACCTGCACTGCCAAATTCACGGCTAATGGTAATGATTCTTTTTTCCATATTATTGTCTCCTTTCAAATGCCTTTTCTAATTATATTATAGCAACCCCGAATGATGATGTCAATGCAAAGAGATATAGAAACAGTTCCCATATGAGCAACAAAAATCCATCAAATTTTGACTTCGTATTTTTTGTTGGTAAATACTGAAACTACCGGCAAGGGAGGCACGATAAATAAACATCCTATTTACAAAAATAGGACAACATACTCTCGACATAGCCGTTTGTTTAACATAAAAGTGAAGTCCAAAACAAATCAAGTGCTGTTTGCAGAAAGATTTTGTATTTCAACCAACTGGTAATAGACGTTTATATAATTATAACGAAATACCACCCAAGCCGATTAAGGCTTAGGTGGTATTTCTTCTGTAAAGGCAAAGACGTTCTTCACGATGTAAAGAGTTCGTCTATGCGCGTTATGGTGGAGGTGAGGGGAATCGAACCCCTGTCCGAAAGCAACTTGGAAGGAACTTCTCCGGGCGCAGTTTGTTATTTACATTCCCTTAACCGGACGGGAACAAACACCCTGCCGGCCTTAGTAGCTTCATTATGCGTGGTGCGCTCAAAGCTTTGCGCACGCACGGTCTCCACTTCAATCACACCCGAGCCCGGCTCGTGGACCTTCCGGGGCGGATGGGAGCCTAATTAGGCAGCCAGAGCAACAGTATTGTTGTCAGTTAAATTTAAAAGTTACCCGTTTTATCGTGGTCAGGTGCCACGGCCCGCTATTCCAGCCTCACTACCCCCGTCGAAACCAGTACACCCCCAGATATAGGGCAACTGTCGGGTGGCGTTTGCCACCCGGGCAGGTGTTGGTAAATTAGAATCTGCCGTAAGGATCGTTGAGTTTTTTCGGCTCAGGATAAGTTTCGCCGTGGGTATCCACGGTAATGGAAGCAATTTTCTGCTCCTCCAAGGGACGGTCCTGATGGTTGGTCTTGACGCTGGCAATGGCATCCACAACTTCTAAACCGGAAGTAACCTTGCCAAAGGCGGCGTACTGACCGTCGAGGTGGGGTGCATTTTCGTGCATCACGAAGAACTGACTACCGGCGGAGTTGGGGGATTGGCTACGAGCCATGCTCAAAACACCGCGTTTGTGCTTCAGTTCGTTCTTAACACCATTGTAGAAGAACTCGCCCTTGATGCAGTAGCCGGGACCACCCATACCGGTGCCCTCGGGGCAACCGCCCTGAATCATAAAACCGGGGATAACACGGTGGAAAATCAATCCGTTATAGTAGTTATGATTTGCTAAGTCGATAAAGTTATACACGCTTTGCGGCGCAATATCGGGATAGAGTTCGCCTTCCATAACACTGCCGTTTTCCATGGTGATTTTAAATGTAGGATTCATAGTTTAGTACCTCTCTTTCATTGCGCGGTCCATCTGCCGTTTTGCATCTTTTTCAGCCGCAGATTGCCGTTTGTCATATAGTTTTTTGCCTTTACACAAGCCGACTTTTACTTTCACTCGACTACCCTTGAAGTACACACTTAAGGGGATGAGAGAGTATCCGTCCTGCCTTACCTTTCCTAAAAGACGCATAATTTCTCGACGGTGCAAAAGAAGTCTGCGCACCCGACGAGGGTCTTTGTTAAAGATATTGCCTTGCTCATAGGGGGAGATGTGCATTTGGTTTAGAAGGAGTTCGCCGTTTTTAATACCACACCAAGCATCTTTTAGATTCAGGGTGCCTTGTCGAATAGATTTGACTTCCGTGCCGCACAATTCAATGCCGGCTTCCATTTCTTCTTCCACAAAATATTCGTGATAGGCTTCGCGATTGCGCGCCATCACGCGGATGTTTTCCTTTTCCAAATGTACCACCTCCTTATCTGTGGTATTATACCATAGTTGTCAAGTAAATTAAACGCATTTTTAGTCAAAAAGAAAATGTTCCAATTCTTCCACGGTGTGGAATGTGTAATCGCACAGACCGTTCATGAAATTACAGATTTCCGGATGGCCTTCTTTGCTCCATTGGGCAAAACCTACCGGAACACCTACCTTGTTGGCCATATCATAGGCAGGTTTTAGGTCATCTACGACAAGTAATTCTTCCGGTTTTAAATCGTATTTTGCCATTATTTGTTCCAGTGGGTAGGGGTTTGGCTTTCGCTGATGTTCAGGATAATCCCAGCCGAAGATTGCATCGGGCTGCAACCCGAAGTGGACTTCGTAATCTCGTTTAATGATTTCCTCACTGGAATGGGAAACTACGCAAATCAGACCGCCTAATGCTTTCTGTCGATGGATAACTCGCTCAATACCGGAATATGTAGATGGAATATGTTCCCGTATATAACCCTTCCAGCCGGCATACTCTTCGGCAAGTTCTTTGTCTGTAAAATTGTATTTTTGCCGACACATTTCAGCGAAGCCTAAATGGAAACAGCCGTCAATATATTCTTCCAAGGAAATGGCTGCGCCGGGGCGAAACACATCTAGGATATAACAGAAATAGGGGTAGTTGATCGTGGCTTCTGTTTGCACCACGGTATCGTCGTGGTCTAGGACAAGGCAGGGGAATTTCAACATATCTCGCCTCCTTTTCTTTTATTATAACAAATAGGGAAGTGAGAAACAACCACAAAATTCCTCTTGCGTTATTAGAACAAATGTACTATAATAAAAGAAAAAGGAGGATGCACTATGGAGCAGAGAGTTTGCCCGGTGGATGTAATCTGTGTCTGTAGTGCAGATGGAGATATTCGTCCTTTGCGGTTTCGGATTGAGGATGAGGAACATCAACTTTTGCGGATAGATATTGAGGAAATTATCAGTACGCGGGATGTGCAGTTTGTGGGGATTGAGGCGCGGATTTTTCTCTGCCGTGCCACAGTAGAGCAGAAAAAATGGCTATTTGAACTGCGGTATACCATCCGTAGCCATAATTGGTGCTTACTCAGAAAGGTTTATTGATATGGCGCAACGAATTATCTTTCATGTAGATGCCAACAGCGCGTTTCTCTCTTGGTCTGCCGCTTATCGATTAAAAGTTCTGGGGGAGGATATGGATTTGCGGGAGATCCCTTCCGTGGTAGCGGGGGATAAGGCCTCTCGGCACAGCATTATTCTTGCCAAAAGCGGACCTGCAAAGAAGTATGGCATTCATACCGGCGAACCCCTTTTTCAGGCGTTGGAAAAATGTCCGGATTTGGTGGTAGTACCCCCGGATTACGGTCTGTATGTGGAGACTTCTCGGCATTTTGTGGAGGTTTTGCGAAAATTTAGCCCCTTGGTGGAGCAGTATTCCATTGATGAGGCATGGGTAGATATGACCGGCACGGAGCGTCTGTTTGGCAGCCCAAGATTGGCAGCAGAAGCAATGCGAAAGCGGGTTTTGGAAGAATTGGGTTTTACGGTAAATATCGGAATTTCCACCAATAAGTTACTTGCAAAAATGGCAGGGGATTTTGAAAAGCCAAATAAAGTACATACTTTATTTCCGGAAGAAATGGAAGAAAAAATGTGGCCGCTTTCCGTGCGGGATTTGTTTTTGGTTGGTGCCGCGACCCAAGCCAAGTTAAATAAAATGGGGATTTATACCATTGGGGAATTGGCGAAAGCAGACCCGCAGATTATCAAGAAAAAACTGGGAAAACACGGTGAAACGATTTGGCATTTTGCCAATGGGCGTAATGCCGATGCGGTTTTGCCGGAGCAAACGGAAAACAAAGGTTACGGCAACTCGGTTACAACCCCGAAAGATGTGGTAACTCGGGAGCAGGGATACCAAGTGTTTTTGAGTTTGTGTGAAACCGTGGCAACCCGAATGCGCAAGGACGGGAAGTGCGGTAGTTGTGTGTCTATTCATTTGCGCACCAGTGAATTTAACCATTTTTCGCACCAAACCGTATTGCACGGCGCAACCAATAATACAGAGCAATTATTTGATGTGGTGTGTCGAATTTTTGACGAAGCGTGGGACGCAGAAATTCCTCTGCGCCAGTTGGGGGTGCAGGTAACCCGCCTGAGTGATGAACCTTATCAGCAGTATGATTTATTTTCCGGCGTTTCGCCGGAACAATACGAAAAGAAGTTAAAATTGGACGAAACGGTGGATAGCCTGCGGGATAAATTCGGGGAAGAAATTATCCGTCGTGCCAAATTTGCCAAAGACGCGGAGCATCATATGTCCGGTGGTTTAGACAAAGCCCGCCGTACCGGCGTTACCAAACCCGTCCCGAAAGAATTTTAGTGTTGGAAAAAGATGCAAAGTTTTGTATAATAAAACGAAGGATTTACACAGGGGGATTGGATATGGGAATTGTAACATTTTATCGGGGTGACCCCAAGGCACCAAAAACCACACAACCAGCCCATTTAGGGGCGAATGCCATCATTACCTGCAAAGGGAATATTCTTTTAGAAAAGCGCAGAGACAGCGATACTTGGGGACTGATAGGCGGAGGTGTCAAGAAGACGGAGACAGAATTGCAGGCCATTTCTCGGGAAATTTATGAGGAATTAGGTTTGCGAATTTCTACAGACAAAATTCAAAAACTAAGTGTTTACGGTGAGCCCGGGCGAATTGCCGCTTATCAAGACGGTAGCATTTGGCGGATGGTAATTGTGGTATTCGGCTTAGATTTAGAGGAAGAACCGCAAATGAAAATCAGCCCGGAATCCCGGGAACTTCGATTTTTTACAAAGGAAGAATTAAAACAGATTGAGATTGTGGTGACTCACAGCGATATCGTGGAAGATTGGTTTTGCAATCGGTAAAAGGTGTGCAGCAGCGCACCTTTTTTCTTTGGGAAAGAAATATGTAAAAATATTCAAAAAATGAAATAATACTTGTATATTCAAAAATACTGTGATATTATACATTTTGACGGTGCAGTATCCTAGTCAAAACCTCCGCCTTCCAGGTAGGGCCTAAAAATCCTATGAAGGGCACATCGATGAAGTCCCTGGTGTCTGCTTTTTACGCCCAGTTTAGGGTGGATGCTGGGGGTTAAGGATTTCGGGCGCGCCCCAATGGCATGGGGCATACGACCCGGTTTCCGCGGAGACCCGGTTTTGTGTGACGAAGTTGAGAACTCCATGAGTGGAAGCCGCTTCGCACACGGGCTGGGTATGAACCTGCAAGGCGGTGCGCAGAATCGCGTGCTGTGTGCAGTGTAGCCTGCCTTGAGTGAGTATGTGGGGAAAGAGGACAAACGCCAGAGCGTAGTGGCCATACATCTGGCGTTATTGCTTCTGGAAACCATCCTTGCAAAAGAGGCTAAGAGACGGATCGTTTTGTAGTGGAAAACACCTAGGCTGTCTTAGCAGGGCAGACAGGGGATTACAGTACGGACTAAGTGGCAATCGGGTATTCAAGCCGGCAACACTTGAACGGATGGATCAAACGGGAACGGCCTGTGCGGCAACGGCAGGTTCTGTCCGGTGAAATACAACCCGACCTATGCCGTAAGATTTATCCTGTCTGTCACCGTCACAGAATATAAAAAGGGGATACGATTGTGTCTAAATCCGACCCAGATGCGTTAAAAAAAGAGCGCAAAAAGACGATCCGTTGGGTCGTCACAATTTTTCTTGTAACCATATTTATTTCCGGGACGATATCATTTGCGTCCGATGAGATCATGGCCCACAGCTCGATTTTTGTGGCGTTTTTGATCTTGCTGCTGATCGTTTTCATCGGCATTATTTTTGATGTGATCGGTGTGGCAGTTACTTCGGCAGATGAAAAGCCCTTCCATTCCATGGCGGCGCGAAAAGTTCCCGGAGGGACTCAGGCGATCCATCTGCTGCGCAATGCAGAGCGTGTCAGCTCTATCTGCAACGATGTAGTTGGTGATATCTGCGGCGTCGTCTCCGGTTCGGCATCTGCAACCATTGCAGTGCAGGTGCTCCAGAATTTTGAATTTACCTTTCCACAAATGGTGTCTCTTGTGATGTCTGCGTTTGTGGCGGGCTTGACCGTTGGCGGAAAGGCCATTGGCAAGACCTTTGCTATCAATTCCTGTACACAGATCGTCACCTTTGTTGGAAAGCTGATCTATACCATTACACAGTTTCCGGCGTTATTTAAAAAGAAAAACAGTTAGGTTGTGTTGTCTGTGAATCTTCTTCAAAGCATCCACGGCCACAACGACCTCATAGGGCTAAATGAGACGCAACGGACAGTGCTGTGTCAGCAGCTTCGGGATTACCTGGTGTCCGGCATCAGCCGTACCGGCGGACATTTGGCCTCTAATCTGGGTGTTGTGGAATTGACGGTTGCCCTTGAAACAGTTTTTGATACAGCAAGTGACCGTCTGGTTTTTGATGTGGGTCATCAGTCTTATGTTCATAAGCTGTTGACCGGCCGCCAGGCGGAATTTGCATCCTTAAGGCAATTTGGCGGAATGGCAGGTTTCCCAAAGCCCTCTGAAAGCAATACAGATGCCTTCGTCGCAGGCCATGCGTCCAGCGCAGTATCCATTGCTCTTGGCATGGCCAGGGCAAGGACGCTTTCTAATGATGATTACCATGTGATTGCATTGCTTGGTGACGGTGCGGCTACCGGCGGTATTGCCTTCGAGGGTATGAACGATGCCGCGGTCAGTGGTGAACCCATGATTGTTATCCTCAATGACAATGCCATGTCCATTGATAGGAATGTGGGCGGCATGGCGTCCCATCTGTCGAAGCTTCGTGCCAAAGTGCGCTATCTTGGCATGAAGCGCAAATATAAAAGCTTTCTTTCCAGGATTCCCGGCGGTGATTTTATTTTCCGGATCACCAGAAATATCAAGGACGCATTGCGCCGCATGCTGATCCCTTCAACGATCTTTGAAAGTATGGGGTTTACCTATCTGGGCCCGGTGGATGGCCACGATACGGAAAAGCTTATTTCTCTGCTGCGTATCGCCAGGGATATGAAGCAGCCTGTCCTTTTGCATGTTCTGACCCAGAAGGGCAGAGGATACGCCCCCGCTGAGGAGCATCCCAAGCTGTTTCACGGCGTGGGTAAGTTTGATCCCGCCACCGGCGATGTGCCGGTAAAAGCGGGATTGAGTTTCTCTGACGCTTTTGGAAATACCATGCTCCAGCTGGCAGAGCAAAACAACCGGCTTTGCGCCATTACGGCAGCAATGCCCGGTGGCACAGGACTTTTGGAATTTAAGAAACGCTACCCCAAGCGGCTATTCGATGTAGGTATTGCCGAAGAACATGCGGTATCTATGGCCGGTGGCCTGGCAAAGCAGGGGATGGTGCCTGTTGTAGCCCTCTATTCTACCTTCTTACAGCGTGCATTTGATATGATGATGCAGGATGTGGGCCTTTTGGGTCTGCATGTGATCTTTGCAGTTGATCGTGCAGGACTGGTAGGGGAAGATGGAGAGACCCATCACGGTGTATTCGACATTGGCTTCATGCGGCAGGTGCCCGGTATGCAGATCCTTTGCCCGGCCAGTACAGCGGAGCTGCAGGATATGCTGCAGTGGGCAGTCAATGTTTGTGATGGCCCGGTGGCATTGCGTTACCCCAGAGGCACGGATGGTGATTATCATGCTACTGCATGGGATCCATCCAACCCTGTTGTAATAGAAAAAACGGGTAGGGATGTGGCTATCATTACTTATGGAACGATGGTCAATCACGCATTGCAGGCAGCAGCTGTGCTGGATGCCGGTGTGATCCGGATCACAAAGATCCATCCGCTTCCCGTAGATGCGCTGGCAGAGGCGTTGGCAGGTTACCGTTATGCGGTGGTGTTGGAAGAGACAGCCGATAGTGCGGCTATCTATGCGCCGCTGGCATGGGAATTGGGCGAACGCGTCCCCCAATGCCATATTTCTCGCATCAATCTCGGACAGGGATATACCACCCACGGCGCTATAGACAAGCTCTATGAAGCCTGTGGATTAACCCCATCGTCCATCGTAGAGCACATTCAGGAGGTGCTGAAGGTTGAAAATTAAAAAAAGACTGGATGTCCTGCTGGTGGAACAGGGCTATGCGGACAGCCGTACAAAGGCACAGGCCATCATTATGAGTGGACAAGTCTATGTGGAGGGCCAAAAAGCAGATAAGCCGGGAACATCCTATGAAGAAAATGTGACACTGGAAGTCCGGGGCGCAACATGTCCATATGTCAGCCGCGGCGGACTGAAGTTGGAGAAAGCCCTCAGAGACTTTGGTGTCGATCCTAAGGGATATGTATGCAGCGATTCCGGTGCTTCCACCGGCGGTTTTACGGACTGCTTGCTCCAACAGGGTGCCAGTAAAGTGTTTGCCATCGATGTTGGTTATGGACAGCTGGATTGGAAGATCCGGTCTGACCCCAGGGTCGTTGTAATGGAGCGCACCAATGTGCGTTATGTGACTTTGGAACAGTTGGGTGAACCTCTGGATCTTTCTGTGATCGATGTCAGCTTTATTTCTTTGCGGATCGTTCTTCCTGTCATTAAGACCTTCTTAAAGCCCACAGGTCAGGTCCTGTGCCTGATTAAGCCCCAATTTGAGGCGGG
>JAZRMH010000010.1:0-97595 GCA_045647425.1 Faecousia sp. | reverse complement strand
GCGTTATTCAATTTACAAGGTACAGAACTGCTCCCCAAGGGGATAGCTTTTTAAGTCTACCACGGTGCATCCTCTTTGTCAAGAACTTTTTTCCGTTTTCTCAACAATTTTTTGCCTCTTAGGCAGACTTTTGCGCTCCCTGCCGGAAGCGCTTGAGTATATTAACAGACCATCAGCCAATTGTCAAGCAGTTTTTTCATCTTTTTTCACTTTTTTCTGATGTTTTCCAATGTCGCAATCGGGGCAGGTGTTTCTCAACCGACAAAAACCGTGCCGCACGGTCTACTTCCCCGTCGCCATCCCACATACTGACCTTTACCGACGGGCTTAAATAGGCTCGCAAATCATTTACATATCCTTCCCCATCTTTCGCAACCAACAAATATTCTGCTGTATCTAAATATATCACCCCGGGTGTTGTTTCTTCCAAATTTGCTAAGGCCTCTGAAATTGACTGACCTTTCCCAACATTATGGGTATCCGTTTCCAAAACTACTGCACCCGGTTCCGTATAGACCGCCACCGTCTGCACCGGTTCTAACTTGGCAACATCCAAACGCTCGACAGGGGCAATCAGCAGTAGCGCAAGAATGATCAAATACGCAATTATTCTCATTGTTGATTTCTCCTATCTTCCGGTTTTAGTTTTTTCGCCCGAAATTTATCTTTCTTCAGACGGTTGCGCAATATGCTTCCGGTTAGGGACAAATAGTGAATTCCAAGGCAGTTTAATCCCGACAAATGGACCAGCAACAGGAAAACACCGGCGACAACTCCGTAAATTCCGGAAAAAGCGGCCAACACCGCAATGAAAAAGCGCCAAATGCGGATGGCATTGGCCAAGTCCCGATTAGGAAGAACAAAGCCACACACACCGGCAATCGATACCATAATCAGCGCCACCGGCGAAATCAATCCCGCTTCCACAGCGGCTGTGCCAACCACAATGCCGCCAACCACCGAAACAGATTGGCCAATCGCTTGGGGCAAGTGGATGCCAGATTCCTGCAACAGTTCAAATGCCACCAACAGCCCCAAAACCTCTGCTGTCGTGCTAAAAGGCACAGATTGTTTACTTTCAATGATAGATCGCAACAGTGGCAACGGTATCATTGCTTGATGAAAGGTTGCCAAAGCGATATAAATTGCCGGAAGCAGAAGGCTTGCCAGCAACGCAAAATACCGTAAAATACGCACCGCCGATGCGCCGATATAATCCCTGCCCCTATCCTCGGGGCTTTCCATCAAATACATCAAATCTGCCGGTGCTAAATACCCTAAGGGCAATCCGTCCACCAAAAGTCCCACACGACCGTCTAAAATACCTTGGCAAAACCGGTCAGACCGTTCTGTGTACTGGATAAGCGGGAAGGCTGTAGTCCGAGAGCCGGTCACATACTCCTCCACGGAAGATGGGGAAAGCATCCCGTCAATATCAATACTTTCCAAACGCGCCTTCATTTGTTCCACCAATTCAGGATTGGTAATGCCGTCCAAGTAGACAATGCTCACATTGGTTAACGAACGCCTGCCTACCTTGGTTTCGTAAATTCCCAATTCCGGACTGCGCAAATGTCGGCGAACAAAACTTGTGTTGGAACGGACCGTTTCCACAAACGCATCTTTTGCGCCTTTGACCGTGTTCTCCACTTCCGGCGGGGATGCGCTTCGTTTGTCCGAAGTCTTTACCTCAAAGGCAATCGCCCCAACCCCCGAAAACAACACCACACAAAATCCATTGACCAATTTCACCGCAACTGTATCCAAGTCTTTGCAAGGGTCTGCCACACTATTATAAATTACACCGGACAACGACCGATGATAAAGTTCTGCCATTGTATTTCCCGAAAGTTGTTGAGATATGGGTTTTAGAATGTAATCCGACATATCTCCCGAAGACACCAAGCCGTCAATGGCATAAGCATAGAGAACAAATTCCCCGCACCGAAGTTCTCTGCGAACAAAGTCCCCCGCATTGCGAAAAATTTTTGTAATATACTCGTCGCTGACTTCCCCGAGATAGTTTTTGCCTATCATTGCCTCACCTCCCGAATATTGTAACCGCAGGTAAGGTTTGTTATGCGGTTTTATTTGCATTTTCCATATTATAATGATATAATGTTGCAAATTATTTGAAGGAGCATTTTTTATGTCCAATGTAATTGCCGCCGTTTCCACCGGCACACAAGTCAGTGCCATTGGCATCCTGCGATTGACCGGCGAAGGTTGCGCCCAAGTTGCAGGTAAGGTTTTTTCGCTGAATAACGGTGCCCCCCTATGGGAAGCACCCAATCGAAAACTGGTAATGGGCGCATTGCGAGATAAACAAGGTCGTGTGATTGACCAATGTCTTGCGGTTTACACCCGAGGGCCTCATAGTTATACCGGGGAAGACACGGTGGAAATTCAGTGTCACGGTTCTCCGGCTGTACTTTCTGCCGGATTGGAAGCACTATATCTTGCTGGCGCAATGCCAGCCAAGCGAGGGGAATTTACCAAGCGGGCATTTTTAAACGGACAACTCCAACTTACCCAAGCCGAAGCGGTTATCGATTTGATTGAAGCCGAAACCGTCGATGCCGCTGCCAATGCCGCCGGTCAGGTAGAGGGTGTTCTGCAGAAAAAACTATCCCCTATTTACAACGACTTAACCGATATTTGCAGTCATTTCCACGCAGTGTTGGACTACCCTGACGAGGATATTGAAGATTTCGGGTTTGACCACTATGAAAGCCTTTTAAAAAATGATGTGAAAAATTTATACGCGTTGTTGCAAACCTATGGGCAAGGTCGGATTCTTAAGCAGGGTGCATCTGCCGCCATTGTAGGCAAACCCAATGTGGGTAAATCCAGCCTTCTCAATGCGTTGGCCGGTTACGAGCGGGTGATTGTCACTGAGATTGCCGGAACAACCCGCGACACCGTGGAAGAAACTGTGATGGTTGGCACAACACGATTGCGATTGATTGATACCGCCGGTATTCGCCAAACCGAAGATAAAATCGAAGCCATGGGCGTCGAGCGTTCCCGAGATGCGGCGCAAAATGCAGACTTGGTAATTTTTGTCTGCGACGGTGGGAAGCCGTTGGATGAAGAAGATCAAGAAATTATCAATATTTGTTTAGATGCGCCCAACGCAATCGCTCTTATCAATAAGTCTGATTTAGCGCAAAAGATTGCACCCAGCGATTTGCCTTTTATGACCGTCATCCCCGTGTGTACCAAGACCGGTGAGGGTTTGGAACAATTTGCGGATGTGGTGGATATGATGTTCCAAGGCAATACACCTTGTGACGGCTCTATTCTCACCAACCCCCGCCAGTATGATGCCATCCGTCGCGCTTATGAAGCACTGCTCGCCGCACTGCAGGGATTGAAATTGGGCGTAACCCCTGATGCGGTGCTGACCGATGTGGAAACTGCGATGGGCGCCATGGGCGAAGTCACCGGCGGAACGGTGCGAGAAGATATTACCGCCAGAATTTTTGAACGCTTTTGCGTAGGAAAGTGAATTTATGATTTATTTAGACAACTCTGCCACCACCAAACCCTGCAAGGAAGCGGTGGAAGCAATTAATCTCGCCATCAAAGAGCAGTGGGCAAACCCCAGCGCACTATATGGTTTCGGATTTGACGGTGCAAAGGCATTACGCACCGCGAGAAGTCAAGTTGCGAAAACGCTGGGCGCCGAACCGGATCGGGTGTTTTTCACCTCCGGTGGTACCGAAGCGGATAACTGGGCGCTGTTTGGAACCGCTAAGCGCTTCGGCAAGAAAAACAAGCACATCGTTTCCACAGCGATGGAACACCACGCCGTCCTCAATACCTTAAAAGAGTTGGAAGCGCAAGGTTACGAGGTCACATATCTACAGCCCGACGCTGAAGGTATTGTCACTTTGGATGCGCTGAAGAATGCCTTGCGAAAAGACACTTTTTTGGTATCGATTATGATGGTCAATAACGAAACCGGCGCTGTTATGCCCATCGAAAAAATGGCAAAACTAACCCATCGGATGTGTCCCGATGCCATTTTCCATACCGATGCGGTACAGGGCTTCCTGAAAGTGCCTTTTAGTGCAAAAACATTGGGCGCAGATTTAATTTCTGTTTCCGCCCATAAAGTTCACGGAATCAAAGGCGCAGGCGCATTGTACATCAGCCCCCGCCTAAAATCCTTCCCCCCTATCATTTTCGGTGGCGGTCAGGAAAACAATTTCCGCAGTGGCACTGAAGCCATGCCTGCCATTATGGGGTTCGGCTCTGCCTGCGAGGCTGTTGGCAAAACTTTTTCGGAAGATGTGGCACGAGAAAAATCCCTTATTGACTATTTGGCGCAAAAATTAGACGCTATACAAGGGGTACAAATCAACGGTTGTCACCAAGCGCCCCATATTTTGTCGGTTTCTGTCCCCGGGATCCCCACCCAAAATATTATCAATATTTTGCAGGACAGCGAAATTTATGTGTCCGCAGGTTCCGCTTGCGCCAAGGGTCACAGAAGTCACACCCTGACTGCAATGGGACTTTCCCCCGAAGTGATGGACAGTTCCTTCCGCGTGTCCATTTGCAAAGATACTACGAAAGAAGAATTGAACAAACTTGTAACCGTCCTTGAAGCAGAAATTTTACCAAGAGTGAAATAAAAATCGGTGGTCGTAATGACCACCGATTTTTGTTTGGTTAGATTTCATTATCTTTGGAAATTTCCACGCTTTTTGCATCCGCCAAAAGTTGAATAACACCGCTTTTATAGGCTTTTATTGCATTTTGCAGAGTTTTGTAGCTCACATCCCCAATACTTGCCACATTGTTTTCTTTTGCCACAAAGGGAATATCATTCTCTAAAGTAGTACAATTATAAAAAACTGCACTATACATAGAGGTTACACTCTCCGGGATGATAACACTCCGCACAACACTACCTTGAAAAATACCATCGTAAATTGTAGTTACGGGGTAACCCTCAATAGTGCTAGGTATTGTTAGTTCCATAGCATTGCCATTACCAAAAATACGCTAATGAGCCGTTTCATAATCATTCCCCCAAAACAATTTATTTGATATTTCTATTGTACTCCTGTGGGAAACATTTTTCAACAAACGGAACGATTGTAACGGCAGAACGGATTGCCTCGGACGGCAAAGCCGTCCTCGCAATGACATCCTTTTTCTGTCATTCTGAGGCGTAGTCGAAGAATCTTCTCTGAGTTGTTACATTATGCAAATGATCCTTCGCGACCCTCAGGATGACATCAATGGGGCAAAATGGGCAAAAAAGCACCGATTATACAATCGGTGCTTTTGTTCTGTCGCGCAGATCCTGCTCCTGCTTCAAAAACTGTTTGGCTATCACAGAGCAGATTTCTTTCTTTTCTATCATTTCGTGAACTTCGCGGAATGTTACCCATT
Organism: Faecousia sp.; assembly: GCA_045647425.1. Classification (GTDB taxonomy): domain Bacteria; phylum Bacillota; class Clostridia; order Oscillospirales; family Oscillospiraceae; genus Faecousia. The sequence continues at coordinate 92,186 of JAZRMH010000010.1, read as the reverse complement.
TCACATCATCCGTTTCACCGGGTTGCAGTACAATCTGCTCAATGGGAATTTCCCGTTTCAAGCAATAAAAGTCATAGTGGGCAATACGATCCCGGTCACTGCAAAGCAGTTCAAATTCCTCTGCATTTGCCACAATTCCGGTCTCTTCCCGCAGTTCCCGCACAATGGCTTGCAGGCTCGTCTCCCCTGCTTGGGCGGCGCCGCCGGAATTTTCCCAAGTACCTGCACCGGTTTTTTCGGGGGATCGACGAGTCATAAGCACATTGCCTTTACCATCATACACCCAAACGCAAACCACCAAGCCGTATTCCCCTTTTTTCCAAGGTGTACCCCGCAGGTGGGTGCGTCCGGTAAAATTTCTGTTGCTGTCGTAAATATCGTTAAATTCCATTACTCTTCCAAACTCTTTCCCAAGTCCCGATAAGCGCTGTCCATCGGACCGTTCAAATCCGCCTCATTTTGGTAGCGACCCACCACATTGGATGCCAGTTCCACCGGCAAAAGCGTACCCGCGCCGGCCACACAACCGCCAGGGCAAGCCATACCCTCCAATAGATACCCGTCGTACTTGCCGGCTTTTGCCAGTAGCATCAACTTTCGGCAGTCCCGCAAGCCTTCCGCTCGGGCGGTTTTGACTTCCATATCCGGATGGTCCTTGGTCACCATATCTGCCACAGCCTTAGCTACACCACCGGACACCGCAAAGCCACGACCTGCGGCACTGCCTTCGTTCAGGTCGTACATCGGTTCAATGGTCTCGAAGTTAATTTCCTTTGCCTCGAACATACCCTGCAATTCTTCGAAAGTCAGCACGAAATCCACATCGGAACGGATATCTTCTCGGATGGCTTCCAGTTTCTTCGCCGCGCAAGGACCTACAAAAACCACCTTGCAACCGGGGTATTTTTTCTTCATCAAGCGGGCGGTGTAGACCATCGGGGTCAAGGTCATCGAGATTTTCGACGTTTCACCGGGGAACAACTTGTGAATCATAGAATGCCAAGCGGGGCAACAAGAGGTTGCCATATAATTCTGCTTTTCCGGCACTTTTTCCAAAAAGTCGTGGGCTTCCTCAATGGTACAAAGGTCTGCGCCCACCGCAACTTCCACAATACGGGCAAAGCCCAACGCCTTCATAGCGGCAATAAACTTTCCGGGGGTAGAATGCTTGCCGAACTGACCGATAAAAGCAGGCGCAACAATTGCGATCACCTTATCGCCCTTGAGGACGGATTGAATGACTTGGAAAATCTGTCCCTTATCCACAATGGCGCCAAAAGGGCAACTGACCAAACACTGACCGCAAGCGACACACTTGTCTTGGTTGATGGTTGCGCGACCTTGCTCATCGGACACAATGGCATCCATACCGCAAGCGCTGGCACAAGGGCGTTCCATATGCACAATGGCGTTATACGGGCAGGCTTTGACACACTTGCCACAACGGATACACTTATCCAAATCAATGTAAGAACGATTATTCCGGAACGAAATTGCCTCCTTCGGGCAAACTTTTTGGCAGGACGCCGCCAAGCAGTTTTGACAGTAGTTGCTAACCTTGTATTGATTTGTGGGGCAACTGTGGCAAGCGTAGGGAATAATATTGATCAGCGGCGGTTCATAATATTGCTCCGCCACCGTAGCTGCATCCATACCCTCGGTCATCAAGTGCCGTGTTTGAATGGGGCGAATGTTCAAACCCATTGCAAGGCGCACCCGCTCACTGGCAATGGCACGCTCCAAAAACACAGATTCTCTGTGCAACGGTTGGTCACCGGGGACAATTACATAGGGCAATTCGTCCACGCCCTCGTATCCCTTGCCGGCATAAGCCATACGAGCAACTTCGGTAAATACATTTTTTCGAATATCCGTAATCAAAGATGGGATTCCTCTCATCTGTGGTCCTCCTAGTAGTAAACAAATTTCTTCTCATATATTATACCTATCCTTGCAAAATAGTCAAGTTTCTCAAAGCAATTGTCGAAAGTTTCCCTTTTTGTTCACAAATTACATTTTCGGTTATTCTTGCATTTTTCCGTTGCTTTTTTCGTATTGCTCGTGTATAATGGCTTAGGTAAAGAAAACTCTTAGTTTGAAAGATGTTTGTGCATTCACATTATATTTCCGGATGTGGCTCAGTTTGGTAGAGCGCTAGCTTTGGGAGTGTTACAGACGACTTCCATTAAGAATTTCCAAAACCTCAAAGAAGCCTTAAACACTGCGGATTTTCCACTTTCTTTTCTCTTTGAAATGTGTTATAATAAGGCAACCACCACATAGTATCCCGCAGATGCTGAAAAATAGCGAAAAAAGTTGAATAAATCGGGGTGTGGCGCAGTTGGTAGCGCGCGACATTTGGGACTAAGAGAACGGATCTAACCCCTACTCTTGAAAACCCGCATAAACACTGGGTTTTTCGCACTTTCGGTTTTCATATTTTGGGGTTTGACCCTATATTTGACCACAACTGTGGAACTTGATTTTTCAAGGTTTCTTTGATACAATTTAATAAATCGGGGTGTGGCGCAGTTGGTAGCGCGCGACATTTGGGATGTCGATGCCGCAGGTTCGAACCCTGTCACTCCGACCAAAAATCCTCTGGAACATTGATTCCAGAGGATTTTTTCTTAACAATGAAATTGGCATTACAAATTTTTTATATTAATTTCTATCTGCTGTATGACCTCGATAAACGCTTCATCACCCTGTCCTGATGGATCGGGCAAACCCCAGTTTTCATCAAAGGCTCTACCGATGAAAGGACATCCCACATCACAGCCCATAGAGATAGCAATATCTGGAGGTGGGATTTTATCATAGGTTTTACTGTGTTGTGTCTGTTCCATATCGATGCTGTAGAGCTGTTTCATCAGTCTTACGGCATCTTGGTTTATCTGCGGTTTGGTTTCCGTACCTGCTGAGTAAAAATCAAACTCATTACCGCGCAGATGTTTTCCGAGCGCTTCCGCAATCTGACTACGGCAAGAATTATGCACACAAATAAATGCTACCTTTTTCATTTCAGCAGCTTTTCAACTTCTGCCACTTTCAGCACCTTGCCCATTGACACAACCTTTTCGTTTATCACGATTGCCGGCATACTCATTACGCCGTACTGCATAACTTTTTCCATATCGGTGATATATTCTACCTCGATATCAAGGCTGAGGTTTTGAACAGCGGTCTTTACATTTTCATACTGTTCGTGGCAGGACTTGCAACCTGCGCCTAAAACTTTAATACAGCAAATACCGTCTACCATTTTAACGCAACATTCGTTTGTAACAGCTGTTTCCTGTGACGGAACACTGCAAGAGCAACAACAAGGTATCTTTTCTTCCTTTTTCTTAAAATTAAACAATGCCATAATTGTACCTCCAAACTAAATAATGAATGGTTGAATCAAATTAAAGAAATATCCTACAAGGATAATTCCCACTGTACAAATCGCCACGAATACGCCGAGAAGTTTCGGTTTCACTGCCTTACGAAGCATAATGATTGACGGCAAGGAAAGTGTTGTAACACCCATCATAAAGGACAGCACAACACCAAGTAATGCACCCTTTGCAAGCAGAGCTTCGGCTATCGGAATCGTGCCGAAAATATCAGCATACATCGGTACACCGGCAACAGTAGCAAGGATAACACCAAAGGGGTTATTATCACCAAGGACTTTTACGATGAAATCTTCCGGTATCCAATTGTGGATAATCGCACCGATACCTACTCCGACCAAAACATACGGGAACACCTTTTTAGCGGTGGATACAACCTGTTCCCATGCATATTTCATGCGGTCTTTGAAATGCAGTTCCTCTTGTGGAATATCGAGGGAACGACCGTTGCGGATATATTCTTCCACTTGACTTTCAAGGTGTAGCTTCTCGATAAGCGTACCGCCGATAACGGCAATCACAAGGCCGAGCACCACATAAAGCAGAGCGACCTTCCAACCGAAAATGCTCATAAGCAAAACAAGACTGCCGAGATCTACCATCGGTGAAGAAATGAGGAAGGAGAACGTAACACCGAGAGGCAGTCCTGCACTTGTAAATCCGATAAACAATGGAATTGACGAGCATGAGCAGAATGGCGTTACTGTACCGAGCAAGGCGGCGATGATGTTTGCACCTATACCGTGAAATCTACCAAGTATCTTCTTTGTCCTTTCCGGTGGGAAGTAACTTTGAATATACGAGATAATTAAAATCAGCACACCGAGCAGCACCATAATCTTTATCATATCATAGATAAAGAATTGCACACTGGCGCCTATGCGACTATCAGTCGAAAGACCAATCGCATTTAATATTGATCCAAGTAATCGGTTAAGCCAATGCATACCAAGAATTTCATTCTGAATAAAATCCCAAACTGCCATCATTCGCAGTCACCGTCCTTACAACATTCGAGTGATGCTATAAAGGATTTGAACTCTCTTAAGGTTTCACAGCAGAGCGAATAATGTGTCCATTTGCCTTGCTTCTCTCCCTTTACAAGACCGCTTTCCTCCAAAATCTTCATATGATGAGAAAGGGTTGGTTGAGTAATGTTAAATGCTTCAAGCAACTTACAACCGCATTTTTCTCCGTCTGATAGCATTTCTACAATTTTCAAACGGTTTGCGTCCGACAATGCTTTGCAAATCAAAGCTACATCAATTTCACACATATAAAACACCTCGCATAGATAATTGTCTATGTTTATATTATATGCAATACATAGATGTTTGTCAATGCGTTTTTTGATTTTCGTTTGCTTTCTGTATAAATTTTAACCTATTTGGTAAGCAAAAAAAGGAACGATACGAATCATTTCGTACCGTTCCTTTCGTTGTTTACGCCGTCTGCATTGCCTTGAGTCGTTCCTTCTCGGCAGCAATCTCTGCTCGTTTCGTTGCTATCATTTCTTCGAGTTTGACCTCACATTCTTCGTAGGTCTTGGCATACACATTACAGCTCTCACGCTTGCCGTAGGCATTGGTGGGTGTGTATCGTCCTTCGTAAAGGTGATCATTGAGCTTGTATATGCCACCTGTGCCACTCTTACGGATCTTACCTTTGTATGCAGTGAAGTCTGTCTTTGTAGGTGGTGTAACCTCTTGTTTCATCGCTATTTCGATTTCGTTTTCAGGGCGACTGTTTGCCTTGCCTATACCTCTATCGATTGTTCTTGAGGCGTTTTTGAGTATTTCATCGGTGATGTGGCTGTAGATGTCAAGGGTGGTTGCTACTGAGCTATGTCCTATCATATTCGATAGGGTTTTGATGTCCATGCCGTTTTCGAGCGACATGGTTGCGAAGGTGTGTCGCAGGTCATGGAATCGCACCTTCTTGCATTGCGCTCTTTCGAGGATCTGCTGAGTCTTACGATAGACGGTTTGAGGGTTCAGCGGTGAGTCTGTCTTTACTGGCGATGCGAATATCCACTCTGACTCTGATTTCTGTTTCAGTTCATACAGAACTTTCAGCAATGCCGTATCGATGATAACCGTTCTGACTGAGTTTTTAGTCTTGCAGGTGTTTCTGAGTCAATTGGTCGAGTTGCAGGTCACCGATATCTGCGATTATATGGTTGTATATGTGGTTCTTATATGAGTCTTGTGTGGTTGGTGATACGCTGATCTTGCCATAGTATTGATACCACATATCCATCCATTCTCCGAACTTCATACTTGCTTTTGCGTGAGATGGTAGTCTGCCAGTGACCATAACCGTTTCGTCTTTCAACTGTTTCAGTTTCTTATTGCATTCGGTTTTGGTTTTAGCGAATACGCTTTTCTGTATGGGTTTTCCGTTGTCATCATAACCTACGATGACACGACCTTCCCAACGTCCGTCAGAGCGTTCTCTTACGCTTTCTGAGCCTTTCTTTCGTCTTTCTGCCATGGCTTCAAGTCCCGTCTCTCGGACCAAAACCGCTGACCAATTCCGCCATATCCTTGCGCTTTTTGGGACGGAGTTTGTCATCTTCTTTGGCATACCCTACCGTGATGACCAAGCGAACTGCACCTTTCAGGTTGCAAACATTTTGGATTTTCTCGCTGTCCAGCCACCCTAAAATGCAGGTACCCAAGCCCTGCGCTGTGGCCTCAGCGGTTATGTAAGCGGCAACAATGCCGATGTCGATAGAACGGTAGTCGTTGCCCTTAACCTTGGCCCCTACCGCCGCAGTTTTGCAATAGGGCTCCTCGGAAATTACCAACATAATCGGAGCATCCGAAGCAAACTTATTCATACCCATTCCCTGACAAGCCTTCGCCACCGCTTTGGCGTTCTCTCTGCGACAGACAGAAATATGATAAGGTTGTCCATTGCAGGCTGAGGGCGACAGCCGCGCCGCTTCTAAAATGGCGTCGATCTTTTCTTCTTCCACTTCCCTGCCTACATCATAACTCCGGCAGGATTGGCGGGTTTGGGCAATTTCTGTAAAATTCATACATCTTCCTCCAGTGCTTCTATATAAAAACTCACGGGGCGAAATCCGTCATTGCAGGAAATCATGGCAGAGTGGGGATTTTGCATCCACCCGTCATAAAAGTTCCCACCGCCTTGGGCTAAGGTTTCTACAAAAGCCGATATACTCTGCCAAGCACTGTCACATATTCCCTCGGGCTTTTGCCCGTTCTCGGAATAAAACACTTGCCCTTCCTGCAAATCGCAAGCATGTTCAATAGGGTTTTCATACTGCGCCATTAAGTCCGGATATTGGGCTTTGCGCATCACGGTGATTTTACAGATTTTCATACCCCACCTCCTATTTTTTATTATAATTGTTTTTCTGTAAAACAGCAAGGGATTCTCTTGTTTTTTACGCAAGAAATTGGTACAATTATACCACTACTCAACGGTGCGTTTGTTTACTTTTCCCCTTTTCCGCAGTAAGATAATCTTGAAAGGAGTGATGCGGATGGATATGCTAAAAATCGGCATTTTCATTGCAACACAAAGGAAAAAGCAAAATCTGACCCAATCCGCTCTTGCCCAAAAACTGGGCATTACCGACCGCGCCATTTCCAAATGGGAACGGGGCAAAGGGCTTCCGGATGCGTCGCTGATGCTTGATTTGTGCCAAATCCTTGACATCACCGTAAACGATTTATTAACCGGGGAGGTAGTTTCGATGGAAGATTACAACAAAGAATTAGAAAAGAACTTGCTGGAAATGGTTAAGCAAAAAGAGGAAAGCGATAAAAAATTGCTTCACACAGAACTCGTGTTGGGGTTTGCAACTGCCGTTCCTTGCTTAGCTACATTGTTTGCCTTGTCTGTTCCTACTTGGATTCCTATGGCGGATTGGCTGAGAGTTGTGCTGATTTTCGTCTGTACGATTCCGTTTTGGGTTGCTTGTTTTTATGCTCTAAAAATCGAGCAAGTGGCAGGCTACTATGAATGCGGAAAATGTAAGCACAGATATGTTCCCACTTACAGCAGTGTGCTTTGGGCGCCCCACATCAACCGAACCAGATATATGCGTTGCCCCAAATGCAACCAAAAATCTTGGCAGAAAAAAGTTATTAGTAAATAACCAAAACCACCCAATGGGATGCCCGTTGGGTGGTTTTTTGTTGACAGAAGAAGGTCTGTGTTTTATACTGTTGATAGGTTAAAATAGAGAATTACCGAGGTGCTGAAACTATGAAAAACGCATTTCAAGTGTTGGACTATGCAACTGTAATGTCCCGCCCCCGACCGAAACACAAAACGCCTAAAAAGCCTTTGATGTTTTGGCGTGCGCTGATACGGGTTTTATCCATCTTTTCCCTTTCCGGAACGAAATTCACCTACACCCAAGAGCGTATGGATCTGGTAAAAAAAGACGAACCTTGTCTGATTTTAATGAATCACTCTTGCTTTTTGGATATGCCCATTGCCTACCAAATTCTCTTCCCTCGGGCTTTGAACATCGTCTGTTCTACCGATGCATTTGTGGGTATGGGTGGTTTTATGAGTTGGCTGATGTACGCCATCGGCTGTATCCCCACCCAAAAATTTGTAACCGATGTTTCCCTTATCAAGGATATGACCTACTGCCTGAAAGAGAAAAAAAGCAGTGTGCTGATGTATCCGGAAGCCAGTTATTCCTTTGACGGACGGGCAACTGCCCTGCCCAGAAAAATGGGCGTTCTATTGAAGAAACTGGATGTCCCGGTTTTGATGATTGAAACCTTCGGCGCATTTAACCGCAATCCCCTTTACAACCAACTGCAGGTGCGGAAGAGTGTACCGGTTTCGGCGAAAATCCGCTGTCTTTACACCCAAGAGGAAGTGCGTCAAATAAGCGTCAGCGACCTATCCGACGGGCTGGACAAAGCCTTTGACTTTGACCAATGGCGGTATCAGCAGGAACAAGGCTTGGAAATCCACGACGACTTCCGCGCAGATGGCTTGAGCCGAATTTTGTATCGTTGCCCCCACTGTAATACCGAAGGTCAAATGGAAGGTAAGGGCACTACCCTTTCCTGTAAGTCCTGCGGAAAGGTTTACGAATTGACCCCCAAAGGTTACTTGCAAGCCACAGACGGCGACAGCGCCTTTACCCATGTGCCGGTTTGGAACAACTGGCAACGGCAACTACTTCGACAAGAAATTTTAGAAGGCAAATACAAGTTGGATATTGATGTGGACATCGTGATGATGGTAGACCACAAAGCCCTATACCATGTGGGTGAAGGTCACTTGGTTCACGATTTGACCGGTTTCCATCTCACCGGCTGTGACGGACGGCTGGAATATCACCAAAAACCCCAAACCTGCTACGGTCTTTACGCAGACTATTACTGGTACGAAATCGGCGATATGATTGGCATCGGCACCAACGACACCCGCTACCACTGCTTCCCCAAAAGCGGTGATGTGGTTGCCAAAACCCGTATGGCCACAGAAGAGATGTATAAACTTTATAAATCCCGCCAAATTAAAATGCCTGAAGAGGCAACCGTATAACGAAAAGTACGCAAAAACAGCCATCTGCCGGATAGACAGATGGCTGTTTTTTTAGGATTTTACAGATAACGTTTCTTGTTCTTTCTTGGCCTTTTTGTCCTTGAGATACCACGGCAAATATGCCACCGTGTGCAAGGTCACCATTGCCAAAATCATAACACAAATTCGCAACGCGAAGTTGGGGGGCAAAATATCCAAGATAGAAGGCGTGGATTCCGGTCTTGCCATAAACAGATAGTTTGCGCCGGGTCCCAGCATGGTATTGGCTAAATAAGCAATCACCGCCAAAACCGCCAACCAGAAAATCGACCGTACAAGACTTTTCAGTTTGGGACGCATTCCGTGGACGAAAATCATATAGAAAACCGCCACATATCCCAGCGTGTGTTCCGCCCAAAACTGATAATAACGGAAGCGGGTCGGACCGGTATAACTAATCACCGTGGGGGTAATCAGGGCAAATACCGTACCGGACAGAAGCCAAAAGTAACAAATATCAAACATCCACTGATTCTTGGTCAGAAGCATATAACTGCTAAACACCACGCACCAACCGCAAACGGTAATGGGCAGATGGTCCGTCGGATTGGGGCCTAATTCCGGCAAGCCCACCAAGCGCCAGTAATAAGACATCTCCGAAATGATCAAAATCAGCGCCAACGCCAAACGTAAACGGTCCTCATGGCGATAATCCCGCAACCGATCTCGGTACTTAGAAATCGCTAAAATTGTCAAAATCAAAAGCGCAACAGGGAGCAAATGGGCTGCCCCGAAATTGCGGAATTCCACAACTTCGCCGGCGCCAAAAAAGTAATGCAAAAAGGCTTTCACTACGGCACATCCTTTTCTGTCTGTATGTTGTTTTCATTGTACCATAGTATGCTGTGTTTGTCACCTATTTCTTAACAAATTATTTATATTTTATATATTTAGATAACCGGCTGCCACACCAATCGCTGCAGACAGACAGATAATTACAATGGGATGCACCTTTTTAAACGCCAAAACAAGCATTCCTGCGAAGATGACCAAGCAAACATAGAAACTTACATCGCTAAACACAGCAACTGTGAGACCCGCAGGAAAAAACACCGTCATCAGCACACCCAAAATGGCATTGGCTATCAGCCCCACCACAGCAGGCTTTAGTCCTGTCATACAGCCCTTAACAACAGCGTTTTTCTTAAATACTTCATAGCACTTGGCAACAATCAGAACAATCACAAAACTGGGAAACACCACACCCAAGGTCGCGCAAAACGAACCAAACACCGATCCCAATACCGAACCGGTCTGTCCGCCCATAACCGATCCAATATATGTTGCCATATTGATAGCGAAAGGACCGGGCGTAGACTCGCTGACTGCCACGAAGTCAATCATACTCTGCTGGCTGATCACATCTCCCCAACGGGCACCTACTTCCTCCTGAATCAGCGGAAGCATGGCATACCCACCGCCAAACGTAAATGCACCAATCATAAAAAAGGTATAAAAAAGTTCTAAGTAAATCATTTTTCTACCTCCTTTTTAGCAGTCAAAGAAGTGACAAGGCCAAACAAAGCACAGCCCACGATCACCGCCAGCATCGGCAGATCCAAGAAAGCCGTACAAATCAATGAGCCGGCCATTAACACATAACTCACCCAGTTTTTTTGCGTTTTTAGATACATCGTCCAAAGCGCTTTCATTAACAAAGCCAGCACGCCTGTCCGAATGCCGCGAAACGCATATTGCACAACCTTTAGTTGTTGAAATTCTCTCAACAAAAAGGAAATTACCAATATCACAGCAAAAGAAGGCAATACTACCCCCAATGTAGCGCAAAAAGCACCCCAAAAGCCAGCGGTACGGTAGCCAACGAAAGTAGCGGAATTGATTGCAATCGGGCCGGGTGTGGATTCGGCAATGGCAATAATCTCCAAAATATCCTCATCGGTGATCCACTTCTTTTTCTCCACGGTCTCTTTTTGAATCAGAGGAATCATCGCATAGCCACCACCAAAGGTAAATGCGCCTATTTTAAAAAAGGCGCAAAACAACGCCCATAATTTCTTTAGTTTCACAAGCATTCTCCTAACACAAATTTTTGCATAGTATACCACTTTATTACCAAAAAAGCAACAGCCCGACAGTCGTTTCCACTGTCGGGCCGGAGAAATCAAATGCGGGCTACGCCGGTTTTACGGGCAGCCTCAGCAACTGCCTTGGCAACTGCAGGACCCACTCGCTCGTCAAATGCGGCAGGAATGATGTAATCTGCGCTAAGTTCATCGTCGGAAATCAGGTTTGCCAAAGCCTCAGCGGCCGCAACCTTCATTGCCTCGTTAATATCACTGGCGCGGACATCGAAAGTACCACGGAAAATACCGGGGAATGCCAGCACATTGTTAATCTGGTTGGGAAAATCAGAGCGACCGGTTGCAATCACCTTTGCACCGCCTGCCTTTGCGTCCTCGGGATAGATTTCGGGAGTGGGATTGGCACAGGCAAAGATGATGGCATCTCTTGCCATAGTCTTGACCATTTCGGTGGTCAATGTGCCGGGAGCGGAAACACCGATAAACACATCTGCTCCCACAATCACATCTGCCAATTTACCTTGTTCCTTGTTCAGGTTGGTAACCTGCGCCATCTCTTCTTTAATCCAGTTCAGGCCATCGCGACCGGCATAAATTGCGCCGGTGCGGTCCGTCATTACCACATTTTTAAAGCCTGCGCTGAGCAACAGTTTCACAATGGCAATTGCGGCAGCGCCTGCGCCGGAAGTAACAATCTTAACCTCTTCCTTCTTCTTGCCCACGACCTTCAATGCGTTGACAAGACCTGCCAAGGTAATCACGGCAGTGCCGTGCTGGTCATCGTGGAAAATCGGAATGTCGCACTTTTCCTTCAGTTTCCGTTCGATCTCAAAGCAACGAGGCGCAGAAATATCTTCCAAATTCACGCCGCCGAAAGAGCCGGAGAGCAAATAAACGGTATTGACGATTTCGTCCACATCCTTGGACTTGATGCACAAGGGGAAGGCATCCACATCGCCAAAGGACTTAAACAGCGCGCACTTGCCTTCCATAACCGGCATACCAGCTTCGGGGCCAATATCGCCCAGACCCAAAACGGCAGTGCCGTCGGTAATTACCGCGCACAAGTTGTGACGGCGGGTCAACTCATAAGACTTGTTTACATCCTTTTGAATTTCCAAGCAGGGCTGTGCAACACCGGGGGTGTATGCCAAAGACAATTCCTCCTTTGTCTTGCAGGGCACAGCGCTGATTACTTCGATTTTTCCGCCCCATTCAGCGTGTTTTTTCAGAGATTCCTTTGCGTAATCCATTTTTCTTTCCTTCCTTTATTCCTTTTCTAAATAGGCTTTTCTGCCGGTTTCATACAAATTGTTTCCTTGGCTGTCGATAATCACAACCACGGGAAAATCCTCAACTTCCAAACGACGAATGGCTTCTGCGCCCAAGTCATCATAAGCAATCACTTCTGCTTTTTTGATGCACTTGGAAAGAAGCGCACCGCAACCACCAATCGCGCCAAAGTACACAGCGCCGTGTTCCTTCATCGCATTGACCACATCTTGGTTGCGCTTGCCTTTGCCAATCATTCCGGTCTGCCCTTGGGCAATCAGAATGGGACTATAGGCATCCATACGGTAAGAAGTAGTAGGACCGGCAGAGCCGATAACTGCGCCGGGACGAGCCGGAGTAGGTCCCACAAAATAGATGATGCTATCTTTCATATCCAAAGGCAGTTCTTTCCCCTGCTCCACCAATTCGCACAGCCGTTTATGAGCCGCGTCACGGGCGGTATAAATCACGCCGGAAATCAAGCAACTATCGCCGGATTTCAGTTTCCGCGCATCTTCCCGAGTCAACGGGGTCTTAATCGAAATCGCCATTATAGCACCTCCGTCTTATGTCGGGTCACATGGCAGTTGATATTCACTGCCACCGGAAGACCGGCAATGTGAGTGGGGCATTTTTCAATGTTGACGCACAGCGCGGTTGTCTTGCCGCCAAAGCCTTGGGGGCCAATGCCCAACGCATTGATTTTTTCCAACATTTCTTGCTCTAAATCTGCCCAAAAAGACTCGGGATTTCGTTCCTCGGTAGAACGAAGCAGGGCTTTTTTTGCCATCAGCGCCGCTTTGTCAAATGTTCCGCCGACACCCACGCCAACCACAATAGGCGGGCAGGGATTAGGACCTGCATCTTCCACGACTTTCAAAATAAAATCCTTCACGCCTTGCAATCCGTCGGAGGGCTTGAGCATTTTGATTTGGCTCATATTTTCACTGCCGAAGCCCTTGGGCGCAACGGTGATTTCCACCTTGTCCCCAGGAACAATGTCATAAGTAATCATTGCGGGGGTATTGTCACCGGTGTTAACTCTGTCCAACGGGTCGCGGACAACACTTTTGCGCAAAAAGCCCTCGGTATAACCCTGACGGACACCCTCGTGAATGGCTTCGGTTAAGTTGCCGTTAATATGTACTTCCTGACCGACGGTCACAAACACGCAGGCCATACCGGTATCCTGACAGATAGGGCTGGCTGTCTGATCGGCAATTTGGTAGTTTTCGATAATCCGCTCCAAAATTTCCCGCGCCTGCGGCCAAGGTTCTGCATCAAAACTATTTTGAATGCAATTTTTCATATCCTGCGGCAAAAAACAGTTGGCTTCGATACACAGTTGTTTCACTGTTTCCGTGATTTTTTCTGCTGTAATTTCTCTCAAAAAAACCTCTCCTTTCCTAATTTTCACTTCCCATATTGTAGCCTATTTTTCCGAAGATTGCAATCTTTTTTGTTACTGTTGCTCGGTTTTCCGATATTTGGTAATTTTGCACAATTTTTTATTCCAAATTTTTCCAACTTCATACTTATTTAACAAAAAAGTTGTAGATTTTTTTAAATTTGTCCGTTATGATATAGGTAACAGCAGAAATGCTTGTTAACTTTTTCATTTTCTAACCTCTCTCTTTTCATGGAAAGCCCGGTATCGTCTGGTCAACGATACCGGGACTTTCCTATTTTAATAATTTTCTTCGTGAACTTCAAAATAACTCTGGGGATGGGCGCAAGTGGGACAAATCTCGGGGGCTTGGGTTCCTACCACCAAGTGACCGCAATTCCGGCACTCCCAAATCTTAACTTCACTCTTTTGGAACACTTCCAAATTCTTCACATTTTCCAGCAATTTGCGATAGCGTTCCTCGTGATGCTTTTCAATCGCCGCCACCAAACGGAACTTAGCTGCCAGTTCGGCAAAGCCCTCTTCTTCTGCGGTTTTGGCAAAGCCCTCATACATATCGGTCCACTCATAATTTTCGCCCTCGGCGGCGTGAAGCAAGTTTTCCGCCGTATCGCCAATGCCGTTTAATTCCTTAAACCACAGTTTTGCGTGTTCTTTCTCATTGTCTGCCGTCTTCAAAAACAGCGCCGCAATCTGCTCAAAGCCATCCTTTTTTGCCTTAGATGCAAAGTATGTATACTTGTTTCTTGCTTGGGATTCCCCCGCAAAAGCGGCTTCCAGATTTTTTTCGGTTTTTGTGCCGGCGTATTTGTTTGCCATAATAATTTCCTCCTATTTTTTATTTCTTCATTTACTATAGCATAATTTTTACTTTTTGAAAAGCCTTAATTTAAAAGCGCAACCCCTAAGTTTAAGTAGCCCGCAAAGGTTACCCACACAATATAAGGTAGCAGCAAATCCCCTGCGACTTCGTCTATTTGCGAAAATGCCCGTATGGTCAGAAAAATCAACACCCATAGCGCAAGCAGTACAGCAAAAGATGCCCAGTACCACTGCAAGATGAAGAAAACAAGAGGCCAAAGAAAATTTAAGGCAAGTTGCGCCCCATAAATCCGCAAAGCCCCGCGGGTCATATCACGCTCTTTTCCGGACATCGCCACCCGATAGGAAGCGTAGCCCATCAGCAGATACAGAACCGTCCAAACTACGGGAAACACCCAACCCGGCGGGGATAAGGGCGGTTGGTTAAAGGTCGCATAGTCCCCCATTCCGCCGCCGGTAAGTAACGTCGCCAAGCCTCCCACCGCCAAAGGAATCGCCAAACAAATCAGCAGTTGTTTCCAATCAATCTTCATAAATACCCCTCCCAAGATACCAAAGTATACGGTAGATTCGGTGCAGATATGTCCGAAATATTTACAACTTCTTAATTTGACTAGTCAAAAACCGTATGGTATGATATCCTAAAAATACAGCAAAGGAGACTTTTTATGAAAGATTATTCTGAAATTACCGCCTATGTCCAAAGACTTGCTAAAGTCAGTCAAGAAAACAATCAGATTTCCTCGGATATGTACGAACAACACCATGTTTTTCGCGGTTTGCGTGACCTGAACGGCAACGGCGTTGTCACCGGTTTGACGGAAATTTCGAAAATAAAATCCAAAGAAATCGTCGACGGCGTTGCTGTGCCTTGCCACGGTCAATTGTGTTATCGTGGCTATGATGTGCGGGATTTGGTAGACGGTTTTTCCAAAGACGGCCACTTTGGTTTTGAAGAAATTATCTACCTGCTTCTTTTCTCCAAACTCCCCACCCAAGCGGAACTTTCCGAATTTCAAGAGGAACTTGCCTCTATGCGCACACTGCCCCCCTCTTTTGTGCGAGATATGATTCTCAAAGCGCCGGGTAAGGATATGATGAATATTCTCTCTCGTTGTGTCTTGGCGCTTTACGCATACGACGAAAATCCGGACGACATTTCCATTCAAAATGTGTTGCGTCAGTGCTTGTTTTTAATTTCCATTTTCCCCATTCTCTCTGTTTACGCCTACCACTCCTATCAGCACTATCACAATGGCAAAAGCCTAATTATCCATCATCCGGACGAGAAACTCTCCACCGCAGAAAACTTCCTTCGCCTGCTTCGTAGCGACACCAAATATACCGAACTGGAAGCGAAAATTTTGGATTTGGCACTGGTGCTTCACGCAGAACACGGCGGCGGTAATAACTCTACCTTTACCACCCATGTGGTGTCCTCCTCCGGTACGGATACCTATTCGGCTGTGGCAGCGGCGCTGGGTTCTTTAAAAGGACCTCGTCACGGCGGCGCAAACATCAAAGTGGTAAAAATGTTTGCCGATATGAAAAACACCATCGACACAGAAAACGATGCGCAAATCACTCAGTACTTAAATGACTTGCTGGACAAAAAGGCATTTGACGGTGCCGGCCTGATTTACGGTATGGGACACGCGGTTTACTCTCTGTCCGACCCTCGTGCAGATATGCTGATGTCCTGCGCAAAAGAGTTGTCCATCGCAAAAGGTTACGAGAAGGATTACGCACTATACGAAAAGGTGGCTCGGCTTGCACCGGAAATCATTGTGCAAAAGCGAAAGATTTACAAAGGCGTCAGCCCCAATGTGGACTTTTATTCCGGTCTCGTATATCAAATGCTGGAACTTCCCAGCGAACTTTATACGCCGATTTTTGCCGCCGCTCGCATTGCCGGTTGGAGCGCCCATAGAATTGAGGAACTGCAAAATAACGGCAAGATTATCCGTCCTGCCTATATCAATGTGAAAGAAGATAAGCCCTATATTCCCCTATCCATGCGTTAAAAAACAGGTCAGTTGCAAAACTTTGCAACTGACCTGTTTTTATATCTTTTTCAGGATTTCTTCTTTGGTGTGGAAACCAATCATTTGGTTGACCGGCTGAGAGTTTTCAAACACCAGCAAGGTAGGAATACTGGTCACCCCGTAGGTAATTGCCAGTTCCGTGGCCTCGTCCACATTGACTTTGCACACCGTCAAATGTTCATTTTCCTCTGCCAATTCCTCAATAACGGGGGCAATTTTTTGGCAAGGGCCACACCAAGATGCCCAAAAATCCACAATTGCTTTGCCCTTGGCTTTCAAAACAATTTCTTCAAAATTTTCATTTCCCACATGTAAAACAGACATATTGCAACCTTCTTCGTGTTATGCTATCATTATACTCGTAAAATACAAAAAGGCAAGGTAAATATATGGCACAATGTAACGGAAATTGCGGCAGTTGCGGTGGTTGCTGTAAGAGTCTGCTTTTAAGCGACAGCGAAATTTCTATTTTGCAAACCTTGGGGCAAATTCCCTTTTTGCCCATCGCCCGAAAAGCCGACGATATGACCCCCGTGTATTTGGAAGATTCCCAATATTCCCAAGAAGAATATAGTTTGATTTTGCAGGTTTTAGAGCAAAAGAATTTAATTTCCTTGGATTATGACAAGCCCTTGCGGGGCTCAAATATGACCGCCTATCAAACATATCCGGTGCATGGCAGTATGGCGCTGACCGCCAAGGGACAAACTGTTTTGGAAATGCTGGAAAAGCAAGGTGTAACAGAATGAATATCATTAAACTCACAGACTTTACCGACCCTAGATTGGATATCTACGCGCGGCTGACGGAAGCGCAACTGGCCCAAGCCCCTGGCCCGCAAAACGGTCTGTTTATTGCCGAAAGTCCCAAAGTGATCGCAAGGGCGCTAGATGCCGGATGCCGGCCGGTGTCCATTTTAATCGCAGAAAACAATATCCATTCCGAGGCCGAAGAAATCATCGCCCGATGCGGTGACATTCCCGTGTTCACCGGCGAGGGTAAACTGTTATCCCAACTTACCGGCTATAAACTAACCCGGGGTATGCTCTGCGCAATGGAGCGCCCTGCCCTTCGCTGTCCGGAAGAATTTTTGCCCCAAGCAAAGCGGATTGCAGTGCTGGAAGATGTGGTCAACCCCACCAATTTAGGGGCAATTCTCCGCTCTGCCGCCGCATTGGGTATGGATGCGGTGCTTCTGACCCAAGGATGTAGCGACCCATTTTACCGCCGTTCCGCTCGGGTGAGTATGGGAACCGTGTTCCAAGTGCCTTGGGCGTTTTGGGACAAACCAATCGGGTACTTACGGGAACTGGGCTTCAAAACCGCCGCTATGGCACTAAAAGAGGACACCGTTTCCATTGACGATATGCGCCTACAAAACGAGCCGAAGTTAGCAATCGTACTGGGCACAGAGGGCGAAGGGCTTACCGACGCCGCCATTGCCCAATGTGATTACACCGTGAAAATCCCTATGTATCACGGTGTGGACAGCCTCAATGTGGCCGCCGCCAGCGCGGTAGCCTTCTGGGAACTCAGAGCCAGATAATCATAAACACGCAGGTTTATCACCTGCGTGTTTTTCTTTTTTATAATACCGCGGGCGACCTAAGGTCGCCCCTACGGGTCCTATTATTGGATATGGTGTGGGCTGATTTATTGTTTACATTCTATTCATTTTTTTGTTGATAAATGGAATTTTTGCTGTTATAATGTAGGTGTATGAAAAACAGAGTACATTTTTATGCCAGCCGTAAAAACGTGCTGACATGGCTGATGGCGCTTTGTATGGTTTGCTCGGTAGTGGCCCGCATTGTGTTTGTTGGTATGAAAGGAGCCGACAACGCAGTTCCGGTGTGGAGCCAAATTGTTCTGCCGATTGTAGCGACCTTGCTGTTTGCGCTCATCGTTCTGCTTGCCGGTAAAGAGCAGTATTACAAAACCGCAATTCCCGTTTGGCTGATTTGCCTTTATTATTTCTTTGTGTTCCGCAGTTTTGATTTCGGCAACTTCCACACAATGATTATTGGACTATACGCCATTGCGCTTTTATTTATCAGCGTACTCTACACCCAAATCAGTTGTGGCAAGTTCCCCCACGCTTGGCTGATTTGGCCGCTTTTAAGTTTCCCCTTGGCGGCACAACTGTATTTGCAAAGAAAAATTTTGCTTTCCAGCGACTATACATGTCTACTTCCGGACATTCTAATGATTGCCGGTTGTCTTCTTACCACCCTTGCGTTGGCGATCCATCCTGCTGGAGAATATCATCCCACTTGGGGTGACCGTCCCGACGGTCGGAAAATCCGTACCTTAGCACCTATGGCGCAGATTACCGCCTACTTCCAAGTAGAGCGCAACACCTGCACCAACATGTTTGAGGAAGCCTTTGAGATTACCCATGTAGAACGGTATATCCGGCAAAAGCGCAGAGAGGGCTACACCGACTTCGGTCTGACCCACATTTTGCTGGCGGCTTATGTCCGCGGTCTTTGCAAATTCCCCCAACTCAACCGGTTTATTTCCGGTCAAAAGGTTTACTCTCGGGGTGAGGACATTCAGTACTGTATGGTCATTAAAAAAGAGATGACCATCGACTCTCCCGACACCTCTATCAAAGTGCATCTGCGTCGCACCGATACCGCAGTGGATGTTTACAAAAAACTCAATGCCGCCGTTGCCGAGGTCAAGAAATCTCAAGAATTGGATGGCGGTATTGACAATGTGATTGCCTACTTCAATCTCATCCCCGGTGTGGTGCTGAAATTTGTGGTTTGGCTGCTCAAAGCCTTGGACTATTTTGGTCTGTTGCCCGCATTTCTGACAGAGGTCAGCCCCTTCCACGGCAGTTTGTTCTTCACCTCTATGGGTTCTTTGGGCATCCCCCCGATTTACCACCATTTGTACGACTTCGGCAACTTGCCGGTATTCGGTGCTTTCGGTTGCAAACGCCGCGCCTTGGAAGTGATGGAAGACGGCACAGTGGTGCAAAAGAAATATATTGATGTAAAGTTTACCTTGGACGAGCGCATTGTGGACGGCTATTATTATGCCGCATTCTTCAAGCATTATCGCAGTATTCTCCGCCATCCGGAGTTGCTGGATTTGCCTCCCGAGGAAATTCTTCCCGACATTGATTGATGATGAAAGAACAGATTTTAAAATTCTTACCTGCAGAGTGTCCTTGGAAGGACACTCTGCATTGGTTTAACCAAGTCCCATCCACCAACACCCTTGGGAAAGAACTGGCAAAGCAAGGCGCGCCCCACGGTACTGTCTTAATTGCCGGAAGCCAAACCGAAGGCCGTGGGCGTATGGGGCGTAGTTTCGCTTCCCCTGAGGGAATGGGCATTTATCTGTCCGTGATTTTGCGCCCCCACTGCCCTGCTGAAAAACTGATGCACCTGACCTGCGCCGTTGGGGTTGCCATGTGCGACGCGGTGGAACAAGTCACCGGTTTGCGCCCCCAAATCAAATGGATTAACGACTTGATTGTGGGCAAGAAAAAACTGGGTGGCATTCTCACAGAACTCTGCGTGGAACAAGGGATTGTCCAATATGCCGTTGTAGGCGTGGGTATCAACTGCAAGCAGACAAGCGAGGATTTTCCGCAGGAAATTCAGGATATTGCCATTTCCCTGCAAACTGCGCTGGATCACAATGTGGATATTTCCAAACTAACCGCCAAAATGACAGAAAGCCTTTGGAAAATGGACAGCCAACTGCTGTCTTCAGATTTCATAGCAAATTACAAAAAGGATTGCATCACCTTGGGGCAGGAAATTTCCGTTGTCCGCGGGGATTGCCTGCGTCACGGAAAGGCTGTGGATTTAACCGTCGACGGCGGACTTTTGGTGGTTTATCCCGACGGCTCTCAAGAAATCGTCAATTCCGGCGAAGTCAGCATTCGGGGTATGTACGGCTACCTATAATTTTTCTATTGCTTTTTTTCTGCAGATTGGTTATACTGAAAGTAGAAAATTATATAGGAGGTACTCAAAATGAAAGTATTTACCAAGATTATGAAAGTAATTGCTACGCTGGCCGCCATTGCCGGTGTGATTTATATCCTTGCCACTTACGGTGACAAGATCGTTGCTTGGGCAAAGAGCCTGATGGCAAAGTTGGATTGTTGCTGCTTTGGTTGCGATTGCGATTGTGACTGCGACTGCGACTGCTGTGAAGACGAAGCCGTGGAAGTTATCGAAGCAGACGACAAGGATTTTGAAGGCTAAAAAATGCAAAATACCCACCGATTGTCATCGGTGGGTATTTTTTATGGCTCATAACACTTCCAGCAGTTCTGCGCGAATGGATAGGATTTGACCAACATGATAGTTTGTGACCACATCCTGCGGGGTCATCTGCAATGAAGTTCGTTTATCTTGAATATCCGCGCCTGCGGACAAAAGCGCACTGCGATTATCTTCCGACAGGCAGCCCGGCTGCCCCATTTGGGTCAACACTTCCAATTGCGCCACCAAAAGCCGCGCTTTTTGTTGGAACAGCCGATATTTTTCCAATTCCTTGTGCTGGCGTTTCAAGTGGGTAAAGAGTTTTTGGGCGGAAAAGATTTTTAATTGCTTATCCAATTCGTCAATCCGTTTTGCCATCATTTCCGCATCGGGAATGATGGCGTCCCCATCAAACAGTTCTTCCAAAAACCGAAGCAATTCCACATCCAAATGTTCCGCAGTTTGGCGAATTCTCCGACTATTGTCATAGGGAAATACCAGCATATTGATCGCCATACCCACCCCGAGTCCAATGGCGGTATCCCACAACCGGCCAAAGGCATGGCTCATAGGTTCCACATTTTCACTGGTGGCAAGAAACACCACCATAAAGCAAGGCAATCCGGGGGAATAGGTAATATGAAAGGTGTTATACAAAGTAATCACCAGCACAATGCCAATCCCCGCAATGACCAACCTAGGCAGAGGCAACTGCAAAAGTACCACGCTAATCAGCGCGCCAAACAGTACGCCCACAATTTGGGTCAGGCTGGATTGCACAGACTCCTTAAAGGTAGGCTCTACCGCCGCCATTGCGCCCAGCATTGCAAAAATCAATCGGGAATCGGTAGTCCCCCACATACTGACAATCACCATCGCAAGGATAGCCGCCACTGCTGTCTTCACCGTCCGCAGACCGATATGAAAGGATAATTTTTTTATTTTCATCGGCATCACTCCTTTTCTTCAGTATGCCACCATTTCAAAAAAGCACCGCCATCGGCGGTGCTTTTTTCATTAGGAATTCTTCATAACCACGGTTTCAACACAATCGCCAACGTGTTCGCAAGCATCGGCGCATTTTTCCATCTTGTCGAAAATCTCACGCCAGAACATAATGGTCAGCACATCGCTGTTCTGCTCCATAGATGCCAAGGTTGCCTTCAAATACAGTTCGTCGCAAACCTCTTCCCGATGGCTCAGGTCGATAATCATTTCGTGCAGTTTCTTAGGCTTCTTGAAGTTGGGCAGTTCGGTAAGCATTTCCCGCATCAACTCACAGCAGGAAACAATTTTACCGGCAAAATCAACGGCTTCAGGCATAATGGTCTGAATTTTGTCCACATACAATCTCTGCAGAACTTCCTCAATGCAGTCTGCCACTTCGTCGATATTGGCGCTGATTAAAGCCATATCTTCCCGATCCATCGGGGTGACAAATGCCTTTGCCAAAGCAGAGGACATTGCGTGCTTCTGCTCGTCGGCGGCATGCTCGAAACTGTGCATCTTATGCAACATTTCCATCATATTATCATAGTTATAATTTTCTAAGCAGGATTGCAGGTACTTGGCGGCATCGCAGCAGCAATCCGCAGCGGCCAAATAATTCTCGTAGTAATATTTATCTTGTTTTGCCATATTTGGTTTCCTTTCCGATTAAAAAATCCACATAAATAGTTTTGTCATTAAAAATCCGATAATACCGCAACCAGGGAAAGTCAGCACCCAAGTCAGGCACATTTCTTTTACCACATTGAGGTTAATTGCCTTAATGCTCTTCACAGCGCCCACGCCCATAATGGCAGTGGTCTTTGCATGGGTGGTAGAAACAGGCAAACCCAAAACAGAGCAAAGAAGCAAAGAAGTGGAAGCGGATAAGTCAGCAGAGAAGCCTTGATACTTCTCCAACTTCACCATATCCATACCCACGGATTTGATAATCTTCTTACCGCCAATGGCAGTACCCAGCGCCATAATCACAGCGCATAGAACCATAATCCAAGTCATCGGCGTGGCGCCGGCAGGAATTTCCTGACCCTTGGACATATACAAGCACAAGATGATGATGCCCATAAACTTTTGACCGTCCTGCGCACCGTGCATAAATGCAGAGTAGGCGGCGCCGCCGATTTGGGCGTACTTGAAAATCGGCTCGGTTTTCCGACGTTCCACATTGTAGAAAACCTTGGTGACCAGTTTGCACACCAGCCAACCTAAGCCAAAGCCCAAAGTCACGGAAATCACGATGCCGTACAGCACCTTGACCCATTCGTTGGGGTTAACACCGGCAAAACTGCCGTGCAGAGCAATGGCAGAACCGGAAAGGCCGGCAATCAATGCGTGGCTTTCGCTGGTGGGGATGCCAAAGACAAAAGCAACGGTTGCCCAAGTGACAATGGCGAACATTGCCGCGCTCAACGCAACAATTGCCTCCTTGGGGTCAGAACCGAAGTCCACCATTTTGGTAATGGTCTCGGCAACGGTGGCGTTAATCGTCGTCATCACATAAACGCCTAAGAAATTGAACACAGCGGCCATCAAAATCGCGGCTCTATCCGACATACAGCGGGTAACCACGCAGGTGGCGATGGCGTTGGGGGCATCAGTCCAGCCGTTAACCAGAATAACACCCAAGGTCAAAAACACCGCAATCATCAAAAGCGGGTTTGCAACCATTTGGCTCCAAAAGTAGGAAAGGGATAATTCCATAGATATCCTCCGATAGTTTTTCTAAATAAAATTCCAACAAATTCAGTATATCATTGTTTTTTTCAAGAATCAACTGTTGAATTTGGAAATTTTTTCGTTTCTGTTGGCAGTTTTTCAGAAAAAGTAACTTCACTAATTTGCCTTAACTTTTTCCAATGCTTCAATGCCGGCAACGGAAATTTCTTCGGTGACCACGGGACTGGTAAAAAGTCCTTTTGCAAAACAATCTTGGATATGTTGCAGTTCGTAAATCAGTTCGTGTTCACAAGGAAATTCCACGGTTTCTGGTTCTTTGCTGGCTATATGGAAAATCGCCTTTCGTGCTTTCCAGTACTCGGGGATTTCCACCCAGCCGTTGGTACCATAGAGTTTTGCGGTATTGTCCAAAATGGCGCGGGTGGAATTTTTTGCGCTAAACAGTACGCCGGATTTGGTCTGCCCCGTCAGGATATATTGCCACTCTGCGCCGTTTTCCAAAGTACTGCGAATACCATTGATGGTTTCAATTTCTCCAAACAGCCAAATCAGCAAATGCACCACGTAAATGCCACTGGACAAAAGCGGTCCACCGCCCAGAGATAAGTCGTACATCCAACCGTTATACGAACTGGGAAAACTATGGCTGAACTCCGCCATATGGATTGTTCCCAATTCTGATAGACGATTTTTCACTTCCAAAAGCGTGGGCAAAAACAGCATTTTCTGCGCTTCCATAAAAAACAATTTTTTCTCTCGGGCAAGGGCATAGAGTTTGCGGGTATGGTCTGCGGTGGTGGTGCAGGGTTTTTCGCAGACAACGTGTTTTCCCGCTTCCAAGGCTTTTTTCGCCCAAGAATAATGTTCGGAATTCACCGTGGAAATATATACGATGTCCACATCTTTATCGGCAAGCAATTCTTCGTGGATGCCATAGGCTTTGGCAATCCCCCATTGCTCTGCCTTTTGCCGAGCCTTTTCTAAGGTGCGGGAAGAAATCGCCACTGCCTCCCCCGCCCCGCTTTCCCGCAATGCCGCTAAAAAACGGGGCGCAATAGAAGATGTGCTGAGAAAACCGAAACGCAAATTGCCCATAACCTACCTCCGCAATGTTTTTCTATAGGATACCATATAATCCGATGGTTTTCAATGTTTTCCAGACAAACAAAATCCGAACACCAGACAGTGTTCGGATTTTCCTATCGCATTTATGCGTCCTCTGTGATTTCAAACAAATCATTCGCAAGTTTCGACATTAGGTACACTTTGCAAGCAAAAGATTCTCACCACACATCATCTGTTGATATTATTGCATAGATCATGATAACACGGCGAAGAGTGATTGTGGGACAAAGATTGTTTTCATAGTAATCTAAAGGGTTAGCGACGGATTCCCCTACTGCTTTCAAACCCGCAAAGTGAATGACGCAGTCAATGTTATGTTCAGAGAAGATTATATTTAGTAATGCCTCATTACGAACATCACATTTATAAAACGGAACATCCTTACCTGTAATCATCTTCACTCGATTCAGACTTTCTGCACTGGAGTTGCACAGATTATCTATAACCACTGGTTCATGTCCCGCCTCAATCAGTTCTACACAAGTATGGCTACCAATATATCCAGCACCACCGGTAACTAAAACTTTGATTTTGCGATCTCCTTTACGATTTTGTGCATCTCATCCCACTGTGCTTCCATATCAGCAACCAGCTTAAACTGAGTACGGCAGCGGTCCAAGTTCTGCTGGGGATAGTGGATATGGAAGTAGTTGTCACCATCCAAGTAGTCGGTCAGGAAGCGGATACCGCACTCCAGGGTCATCAGCTTTGCGCCCCAAGGCAGGTACTCCAGTTCAACTTCAGTCAGACCATCCTTTACATCACAGACACCACGGGCTACACTTCCATGCTCGGTGACGGTGTTGCGGACACGGTATGCAGCTATGTTTGGTTGGGATAAATTTACTGCACTGTGATCCCGGCTGAAGGAATATATGAAGAAATAATGGACACCCCTCCCTGGATCAGCTCCGGGGAGGGGTGTTGTTCTATAGTGTAGAACACTTTTCATTGCCATTCGCATTGTCATTTTGTGTATTTGATTAAAACGCATATAAAACAAAAAAGTTAGAAAAGCACTGGTTTTTGCGGTAAATAAACAAATAACACCACCGATTTTCGGTGGTGTTATTGGCAGAGGATGAGGGATTCGAACCCCCGCAAACGGAGTCAGAGTCCGGTGTGCTACCGTTACACTAATCCTCTATGTGACAAGCACGAAATTTATTATACTCAACTAAGGCCAAAAGTCAAGAACTTTTTTCCATTTCCTCTGTTTTTTACCGGATAAACCTAGCATATCCGGTTTTTATCTTTTCATTCACTCTTCCCAAGGGAAAGGTTTTCCCTTCAGAACTTGATTTTTCAAATAGCGAAAGGTTTTTTTCTCCCCTTCGTCTTGTAGCATCGTCAAAATATAGCGCAATTCCTTCTTAGTTTGTGGGTGCATCAAGTCCTTTTCTCGGCTTTTTTCCAAGTAAGCAAGGGCAGAGCCGGCAGTATAATTTTTGCCTTGATAGACCCGACAAGCGGCGATGCGGTCCATAATCATTTCCACCAAATATTTCCGTGGTACCGGCACAGACTCATAGCATCGAGTTTCAAGGCTCATATCCGTCCAATATTCATAGTGGTGGCGATTGCGACCCTTGTGGTGTATCCACGCTTCGCTATAGCCCTTGTGTTCCCGCTCCGCGTTGTTAGGACTGCGGGTGCCCTGATAAAACTTTGCGCCGTTGCAAAATTCTACGGGGGAATATTTGGAAATATCGTGGATCAATCCCTGCCAATAAAGACCAACCTTAAAACAGCCCTGACGCACCAGCCAGCGATGCTGGGTAATCGTCTTAAAGTGTTGCCATACTTTCATAGCCCTACACCTTCCTTTTCACTGTCCATTATAAATCTTTCCCCATTGTTTTGCAAGGTAGCTATGTAAATTATTGGATTTCCTCTTGAAATTGCCGGTAAAAAGATTTTAGAAAATCGTAGCGTTTTTGGGCAAATGCCTTTCCCGTCGAGGTGCTGAGCAGGTCATAAAGTTTGAGCAATTTTTCGTCAAAGTGAGCAAGGCTTTCCGTTAGCGTTCGCCCCTTCGCGCCACCATAAGCAAATGTGCGGGCGATTCCCACAGCACCCATGGCGTCAATCCGGTCCGCATCCTGCACAAGCCGAATTTCCAAAGGCAGTTCTTCCGACAATTTCGGGTGTTTCCGGAAGGAAATATAGGGGATACCCATTTGCAAAAATTCAATTTCCCCTTGGGGCAAGCCAATCCCCTGCAAAAATTTTTCTACCACCAAAAGCCCCACATTGGAACTGAGTTTATCGTCATTCATTTCATGAAGAAACGCCAGCATTTGGACGCGGAACAAGTCCGCGTCACTTTTCTGCGCCAGTTCCAAGGCGATTTTCACCACGCGGGCAAGATGCCCGCAATTGTGGGCCGTATCGTTGTTTGCCATCACATTTTCCGCAAACACTTGGGTTTGCGCCAAAATTTTCTCTTTCTCCACCCAATCACTTCCTTTATAAAAAGTATACCATATCCTCCTCGGTTAGGCAAATTTTTCTTATGCAATTCGTTTGACTTTTCCCCAAAAGGCTTTATAATAAATATGGACAAAATGAATGGATTGGGGGATGTTCTATGCAGAATTTTTCAAATTTCAGCATCTCGTTTTTCGCCTATTTTGATAAAAAAGAGCAGTTTGCCCGCCCCCAAGATACCTATGAAACGAATGTGCTTTTCGCCTTGAAGCATGGCAGTTTTCGGTATAAAATTGGCAACAGCGATTGGTATATTGCAAAAGAAAATGCCATTGTGCTATGCCCTTCCGGTATGCCCTTTTATCGGGAAATGATAGAACCTACATCTCTGCTTATGGCAAAATTTACGGTAGATGCCAACATTGCGCTTCCCCTAGCACCGATTTATTCCCCAGAGAATGCCCGCGTGCAAGGGGATATGGAAGCCCTTTGTGGTAACGGTTTTGTCTTTACTGACACTCCCGATGCGAAAATTTGTCATTATATGGCAGACCTATGGTACACCGCCACAGCAGATCTTCTCACTAAAAAGCTGCCCTTGCACGAAGCATATGACTATATTTGCACCCATTTCTGGGAAGATATTTCCATAAACGCCATGGCGCAAAATTACGGCTATACGCCGCCACGGCTGATTACTCTGTTTAACAAGCACTACGGCGCGCCCCCCAAAAACATCATTTCCAACCTGCGCATTGAGAAGGCACGACGTCTTCTTTTGCAAAGCGACTTATCTGTAGGGGAAATTGCCCAACAGTGTGGCTATGAGGACACCTTGTATTTTTCCCGGATTTTCTCAAAGTACTGCGGTCTGTCCCCTTCCCAGTTCCGCAAAAAAGAAAGCCTTTGAAATGCGGTGTGCCATAGTCTTGCCATTCTGCCGTTGCCGTCAGAGAAGGGGTGGATGAAGACAAACTCATAATGGAATACACTACTGAGGATCAGCGGATGTATCGTTAACTTTGATGTCTTCAGCCATCCAAACAGGTCGTCCATAAGTTGGTGCACAAACTTAGCCGGTGGCGCCATAAAGATGCACTGATCAACATTAAAGACACCTTCTTCACCTCGCCGAAATTCACCGGACTCATCCAAAAGGTATTTTGTCATAATACCATGGAAGGCTTTCAAGTCTTCGATACTGAAGGGATCAATCTCGGAGAGTTTTTCGTAGGCAGCATAGGCGTTTTTTACTTCTTGAATCTCTTTCTGCTCACCGAGAACAGTCTTGCCGTTAATGACATCTCGCACCTGTCCTAAGGAGAGGGAGTTTGCCTCGATCCGCAGGGAGGAATGGATAGATTTTATCCGGTTGTTTTTCCGTTGTGATCGTAAACGGACAAGAAATAATCACCACATCTGACTCACCTGATTCTTCCTATACTGTTACCGCGTATTTGAACAATGGCGGTGCGACAACCGATTATGCTGTTTTATGTGCTGTTAAAAACAATAAAACAGGAAAAGAACGAAATATTTATTGGAATTATCACTGTTCAACAGCTGATATCCAATGGCTGGACGACACAACGGTCAGTATTAACGGCATAGAATTGGATGTTACAAAGGATTCTTACGATTATCGGAGAAAAAAAGGCTTGACCACATCGGTCAAGCTTTTTTCGTAGGGATACCACTCTTACGGTCGCCCGTTAGAATAAAGTGGTTATCCAATAGATTAGGCCATATACTACACTGGCGGACACGCCATAGACGATTACTGGGCCTGCTATTGTAAACATCTTCGCGCCCACTCCTAAAACGAAGCCTTCTGCTTGTGTCAACTTAGGACGCAGTGTTTTTTGTCGACTTGGCTCAAATTCTTTTGAGCCAAGTCGAAACAGCGACCCATTTCACCCTAACTGTGAAGAAGGCACCGAAACCATCGGTGCCTTCTGTTAATTTACCCAAGAATTGCTTTAATATCCTCTTCCGGAGTGGTAATGGGTGCGATGTTGAATTTCTCTATCAGGAAGTTCAGGACATTGGGGGATACGAAAGCAGGCAGTGTGGGACCGAGGCGGATGTTCTTGATGCCTAAGTGCAGCAGGGTCAGCAGGATGCAGACGGCCTTCTGCTCGTACCAGCTAAGTACCATGGAAAGGGGCAGATCATTGACACCGCAGCCAAAGGCTTCTGCCAAAGCTACAGCAATCTGAATGGCGGAATAGGCATCGTTGCACTGACCGATATCCATGAGCCGGGGCAGGCCACCGATGGTGCCAAGGTCCAGGTCATTAAAACGGTACTTGCCGCAGGCCAGGGTCAGCACCACAGTGTCCTTGGGTGTCTGCTTGACGAACTCGGTATAGTAGTTCCGCCCAGGCCTTGCGCCGTCACAACCGGCAACCAGGAAGAAATACTTGATAGCACCGGATTTGACCGCATCAATAACAGTGCCTGCGACAGACATAACGGTATTTCTCGCAAAGCCGGTCATGACAGTCTCGCCGCCATTGATGCCAGGGAAAGTGGTATCCTTATCGAAACCGCCCAGCTCCAGAGCCTTTTCGATGATAGGAGTGAAATCCTTATTAGGACCAATATGCTGCATGCCGGGATAGCCCACAACCTCGGTGGTGAACACACGGTCAGCATAGCTTTCCTTAGGAGGCATCAGACAGTTGGTAGTGAACAGAATGGGGGCAGCCAGAACTGAGAATTCCTTCTGTTGATTCTGCCATGCAGTGCCGAAGTTGCCCTTCAGATGGGGGTACTTCTTCAGTTCCGGATAGGCATGGGCAGGCAGCATTTCCCCGTGGGTGTAGATGTTGATACCCTTGCCCTCCGTCTGCTCCAGCAGCAGCTTCAGATCGTAAAGATCGTGGCCGGTGATGACGATGAAGGGGCCTTTCTCGACGGTCAAACTCACCTCGGTAGGCTCCGGATGACCAAAGGTTTCAGTATTTGCCTTGTCCAGCATTGCCATGCACTTGAGGTTCACTTCGCCAACTTCCAGCACGATGGGCAGCAGTTCCTCCATTCCCCAATCGTCCATACCGATGGCGAACAGGGCCTTGTACAGGAATCTGTGGATGGACTCGTCCTTGTAGCCCAGCACCGCTGCGTGATAGGCATAGGCGGCAACACCGCGGATGCCGAACAGGATCAGGGATTTGAGGGAACGGATATCCTCGTCAGCATTCCAGAGCTTCTGCATATCATAGTCATTGTTGCGACCGCAGGCGGATGCGCACTTGTAGCATTCCGGCACCAGCTTCCGCTTCTCAACATCCACTCGATCCATAATGGTCAGAAGCGCATCGTTATCGAAGTTCACATTGGTCAGGGTAGCAAACAATCCTTCCACGATGACAGCGGCAGTAGAATCACTGATAACATGCTCGTTGCCCTCAGTAGCACGGGCCAAACCGATCAGCGCACCAGTCAGCTTGTCTTGAAGTTCCGCTGTATCAGCCTTTTTACCACAGACACCCACATTACCCGCACAGGCCTTGCAGCCAGCGGTCTGTTCACATTGAAAACAAAACATAGTCAACTCTCCTTTATCTGATAATCTTCCCGTCCGGGGAAATGGTTACGATGTGAAGCGGAATGTCCTTACCGCTGTTTTCGATGGCGGTTTTGACGGCATAGCTGAGGCCGCCGCAGCAAGGCACGGTCATCCGGGTGACGGTGATGGAGCGGATGTCGTTGTGCTTGAAAACTTCAGTCAGCTTCTCGGAATAGTCCACAGCATCCAGTTTGGGGCAGCCGATCAGCGTCACCTTATCCTGCATAAAATCGTGATGGAAGTTGCCGTAGGAATAGGCAGTGCAGTCAGCGGCGATTAGGAGGTCAGCACCGTCAAAGTAAGGTGCGTTGGGCGGCAGCAGCTTGATCTGCACCGGGAAGTTGGTCAGTTCACTGGGGACATAAACATCCCCGACAGGAGCAGAATGCTGGATGCTCTGGCAGGCAGAACCGGGACAGCCGCAAGGCCGGGGCTCTTCTTTGGCCTTCTTCGCTGCCAGAACTGCCGCCTCATTGTAGGCAGGTGCTTCTCGCTCCTCAAAGGAAATGGCATTCATAGGGCAAGCGGGCAGGCAATCGCCCAGGCCGTCGCAGTAGTCCTCCCGGAGCAGTTTCGCCTTGCCGTCTACGATGCCAATGGCACCCTCATGGCAGGCATCGGCACACAGACCACAGCCGTTGCATTTTTCTTCGTCGATGGTAATGATTCTTCGGATCATAGTCATTCCTCCTGTCAAGTTTTTCTTGCTTTTTGTATGGCGGCAATTTCCATCATGTGTTCGTACATTTCATCGCCAACACATTTTCTGGCATACTGGCACCACTGCACACAGCTTAGAGTGTCATTGTAGGCAACGAAGCCGCATTTTTCGCAGGCCATCTGTGTATCGATGGAAAACATCTCAATCTCCGCCCCACATTGTGGGCAGGTTTTCTCAATAATGGTAGGTGTACGGGGTTTTCCCTGGCATCCGTCCAGCATAGAAATCACTCCTTCTGCCTGTATTATAAAAGAGAAGAACACCGGATGATGTTGCAAATGTCACATCATCCGGTGTTCTGTTATAGAATTCGAAAACAATTCCTGTCGTAGTCGATAAGTCCGTCCTCTTTCATTTTTACAAGCTCTCTTGTCAGGGCACTGCGGTCAACACAGAGGTATTCCGCCAGCTCCACTCTGCCAAAGGGGATCTCAAAATAGTGGGAATTCTGGGTTTGTGCCTGGATGGACAGGTATGCCAGCAGCTTTTCCCGGATAGTACGCTTGGATACCACTTCGACCTTTCGCATCAGATCCCGGTTCTTATTGGCAATGATCGACACCATGTTCTCAATGAGCCGGTGGTGAAACACGCAGGCCATGGTACAGCTGTGCATCACCCGGTCGAAGGGCATAAAGAGAATCTGTGCGTCCTCGGAAACCAGGAAAGTCACGACGGATAAGTTGTCACTTCCGCAGGCGAAGGTCTCACCGAACAATTCGTCCTTGCGCATCCGCACCAGCATGGTCTTGTTGCCCCAAAGATCTTCCTTGACCATATCCACGGCACCGGAAATGATAATACCGATATGCTTGATGTTTTCTTCTTCGAAGGCGACAATGTCACCTTTCTTGAAAGTGCGAATGTGATATCCAATGCAGCCCAGCATGGTTTTACGGTCTTCGGGATTCACACCATCGAACAATGGAGAGTTGACCTGCAGCAGAATGTTTTTCATATCCATCGCCTCCTTACGCCTATTGTACACCAAAGAAAGCGATGTTGCAAGTATCACACTGTTGGAGCTATTGGGTTATGCCTTTTTACAGGCGGTTATTAACCGCCTATTACCATCGTATAAAGCCAATAGATGAAACCATATAATACGCTTGCAGAAACACCATAAACGATAACCGGGCCTGCAATTGTAAACATCTTCGCACCCACGCCCAAGACAAAACCCTCTGCTTGTGTCAACTTAGGACCCATTACTTCGTGTTCTATTAGGACCCAATTTTCAATAATTATTTACTTTAAGACGGCGGTATAGTATAATAAAATAAAGTGAGGTGTAGTATAAATGGGTACATGGAATGTTAGTATTAGCGGAAATGATACTGCACAGGATTTAAAATCCGAGTATCAAGCCGCCTTTTTCTATAATGATGTTGAAATTGCACTCAAAAAGATTGATGCCTATGTCCGCAGTATGTTTGATGAAACCGATGAAGAAGAATGGTGCAATTACTATTATTCACTGGCAGACTATATATGGAAACATGGTATTTTGACCGATACGATACGAAATCGGGCCATTACTATGATCGACACCGGTTTTGGTTTAGAACTTTGGGAAGAAGCGGGCACCAAAACATTAGAAAAACGCAAAAAAGAACTGGCGGAGTTTCGGGACAAACTCCTATCTCAACAGCCTACTAAAAAGAAAATTAGAATTGATTTGCATATGACTCCTATATTTGAAGTTGGTGATTTGATTGCAATTCAATTAAAAACAGCTGATAAGCATTATTTGGATAAAAGCAAATTCACAGAAGAAACATTTCGTTCGTGTGATGGCAAGTATGTTGTGCTAAGAAAAGTATGTGATGATATTTCCTATACTTCTTGTGTCGAGCCTAATGTACGAGATATTTGGATTCGTTTCCAACTGTATAAAAAAGTATTCGACTCTATTCCTACTATGGATCAGTTGGAACAAATTCCTTGGGCAAACACCGAAAATACAAATGGTTCTTTCATATGTGAGAGTAGTATGTTTTACTTCAAAAAAAGAAACTATTCTGTCATTGGAAAAAATGAAAGGGATTTGGTGTTTCCCTTCAATAATGTAATCAATGTGTATTCTTTTGGCATAAACAAACCGTGGTATAATGCAGACACACAAATTCTAAATGCGATATATGGTTAATACAAAGGCTCGCCCAACGGCGAGCCTTTATTGTTAAAATAAAGTTGTTATCCAATAGATCAGCCCATAAACTACGCTTGCACTTACACCGTATACGATTACTGGTCCAGCAATTTGGAAAATTTTGGCACCAACTCCGAGAATGAATCCTTCTGCGTGTGTCAACTTAGGACCCATATATTCGTGTTCCATTAGGACCCAATTTTGAAAAACATTTACATCAAGCCGGCGGTATAGTATAATACAATAAAGAGAGGTGTACCTAATGAGTTCCTTTAAGACACGATCAACCGCACGCAAGTCGATACTTACAATCGTATACACATTTATCCCCATGTTCCTCCTTGCTTTTTGGGGCTTGAAAATTGCGGTAATCACTTGGCTGTATTTTGAGACCGTATTCCTTATAGTTTTTGCTTTTTGCTTGTTCCTCGTGTCTAAAACACACTGGGAGATTGAATTTCAAGATAACAATATAAGTTTAATTAACACGGGTAATCATCAAAGCTATTACATTCAAAATCTCACACAGTCTGACCTTATCATCAAGCAGACACCAAAACAGAAAAATAAGAATTGTTGTGATGTTAAAATTGCAAACACTCCATTTGGAATATATGATGTTAAACGATACAATGAACTAATGATTTATATTCAAGAAAACATTCCTATTAACCACTTTTCAAGTGGTGTAGCCTTTACTTGTTCCCACATTTTGGAAGATAACAAACCAATTCTGTATGTTAAACACGATGAAGATGATGATTGGCAATTCCTTTGCGGATGCAACCATTCAACAGAGGACGGAAGGGTTATTGATTTTGATGAAGTTCTTGACTTTGATCCTACGATATCCAAAGTTGTTAATCTAAAATGCGGGCAAACTGCTGTTAGAGAATGCAAAGAAAGTGAATGGAAGTTGTTATAAAACGATATAGAAAAAATGCTTGACCTCTCGGTCAAGCATTTTTTCGTCAAAATAAAGTCATCGTCCAATAAATCAATCCATAAACTACACTTGCAGACACACCGTAAACAATAACCGGGCCGGCTATTGTGAACATTTTTGCACCTACTCCAAGAATGAAGCCCTCTGCTTGTGTCAACTTAGGACCCATAGATTCGTGTTCTGTTAGGACTAAAAAGTAAAAATATTTACATCAAATCAGCAGTGTGGTATAATGAAATAAAGTGAGGTGGGATTTATGAAAGCAAAAATTTTCCTTTCTGCATTTGCGGGTTTCTTCTTTGGCTTAATCGGTTATTTTGTTTTACTTCTATTAGACATCGATCAACCGTTTCAACTTGCCGCTTTAAGTGGCTTACTCTTTGCTCTTCTCCTGTTTCCTGTTTTGGTTGTTTACGGAAATATTATGGACAAACGATACGCAAAGTTTGAAAAAGAAATTACCTCACCGATATTTTATAAGACCAATGGTAATTTCAATTTGGGCAACGGTAAAGTCAAAAACGGAAATATCTATTTCTGCGAAGCCGGAATCGTTTGTGTTTGTTTAGAGGAAAAGCCATATACATTAGACGAAATTCTAATTCAAAATATTGCTCATTTTTCCTACACTTTTACTCAGCTGAACATTATTACAAATGACAATCGCTTATTCGTGATCACAGCGCCAAAAGTTGATGAAATAATCGATATTATAACTAGGAAAGGTTGGATCCTGCCGAGGTGATAATATGACAAGAACAGAATTTCTTGAACTATGTAAAACCAACAACACCTCAACAAATCTAATCCATTTTGAAAACTCTGTTGCAGACGGTTACTATGTGCTAAAAAACTACCACCGCTGGGAAGTCTTTTACCGTGAGCGCGGAAAAGATTATGATTATGTAGGGTTTCCTTCTGAAAGCGATGCATTAGAATATCTGCTTGGAAAGTTAATAAAGGCTTGACCGATTGGTCAAGCCTTTTTGCATTAGAATAATGTGGTTATCCAATATATTATGCCATAAACTACGGATGCCGAAACGCCATAAACGATAACTGGGCCTGCAATTTGGAAAATTTTGGCACCAACCCCCAAAATGAAGCCTTCTGCTTGTGGTCAAGTAGGACCCATTAGTTTGTAAAAATATTTACATTAAAACGACGGTGTGGTATAATGAAAGAAAGCGAGGTGGAATTAATGTTTGACAAACTCTTTAAAAAACATCGATTTAAATGTTCAAAAAAACAAGCGATATTTACTTGCTGTCATATCATTGAGGAAAACAAACCGATTTTATATGTTAAACACGATGTTGATGGAGATTGGCAATTCCTTTGCGGTGCAACACATACAACAGAAGATGCTCGAATAATCGCAATGAAAGAGGTTATCGACATTGATCCTAGTGTTAGTGAAATACTAAATTTAAAACGTGGACAAATTGCCCAAAGACAAAGTAATGACGATAAATGGAACATAGATTAAAGGCTTGACCAAATCGGTCAAGCCTTTTGTGTTAGAATAAAGTTGTTATCCAATAAATCAAGCCATACACAACACTTGCGGATACGCCATAGACGATAACCGGACCAGCAATCGTAAACATCTTGGCACCCACGCCTAATATAAAACCTTCTGTCTTAAACTCTACAGCTGGAGCGGCTACTGAGTTGGCAAAACCGGTGATGGGTACAAGCGTACCTGCGCCGGCAAATTTGGCAATATCATCGTATACGCTCAAACCGGTGAGCAGCGCCGACAGCGCCACCATCGTCATGGAAGTTGCCGTAAATGCATCTGTTTTCTCAAGTCCCAATGCCAAATACCCATTTAAAATCAGTTGGGCAACGGCACAAATCAAACCGCCTACCCAAAAGGCATTTAGGCTATCTTTTACGATTGGCGATTTTGGCGCCATACTCTTCACCAAATTGCCATATTGCTTATCTGTCATAAACATCCCTCCAAGTCTAGAATGCGCAAAAAGCAGTCGGCTATACAGCCGACTGCTTTTATTTACATTGCGCCTTTACCGGTAAACACCACATAAACGGTCATAAAAATAATTTTTAAGTCCGTGAGCATACTCCGCTCGCGAATGTATTTGAGATCCGCTTCCACCCAATCGTCAAAATTCCGGCTTTCGCTACGACCCTGACACTCATGATAGCAGGCAAGGCCTGTCTTTACATCCAAACGGTGCATTTGATAAGGGGTGTACTGCGCCACTTCCCTCGGCAGAGGGGGACGCGGTCCGATAATGGTCATATCGCCTTTGATAATATTGAGCAATTGCGGCAATTCGTCAATGCTCTTTCTGCGAATGAAATCCCCAACCTTTGTCACACGGGGGTCATGCTCCATTTTGAAAGCAGGACCTTCCATAATGTTTTGGGCTTGCAAGTCCTTGAGTTTTTCCTCCGCATCCATACACATAGAGCGAAATTTATACATCTTGAATTCTTTGCCGTTTTTGGTCAGTCTTGTTTGGTTAAAAAACACCGGACCACCGTCTTCCCGCTTAATGGCGATTGGCACCACAAGAAAAATCGGGCTTAGCAAAATAAGGGCAAAACTTGCCATCACCAAATCAAAAACCCGCTTGCAAAACTCGTAAACCGGTTTGGCTTTCGGGGGAATATATTCTTGGTCCATCGCCGTGCTGTGCGGTTCCTTTGTTGTCTGCATAAGCATAGCTCCTTATTTCTTTATCAGTCTTATTATAGCGCAAAAAACAAAGTTTATCAAGCCTTTTCCGAACAGTGGCAATCCATTGCCTCTTAGTAGGCGTCGGAATATAACTTTTCGATGGCTGTGCGGGCAGATTCTTGCTCTGCGCGTTTCTTACTGCTACCTTCGCCCCGCCCAACTTCTTGTCCGTTGAGAAATACCGCAACAACAAACCGTTTATCATGGTCCGGACCGCTTTCGCCCACCAGCGTATACGACAAAGTCTGATTTTTCTTCTGCTGTACTTGCTCTTGCAAAATTGTCTTATAATCCAAATTCTTCAAACGCGTTTCCGACACATCACATAAGACAAAATTCTCAATCATTTTTCGGGCCGCATCCATACCGCCGTCTAAAAAAGTTGCCGCAATGACAGACTCCACGGCATCGGACAAAATAGAAACCCGCGCTCTGCCGCCACTTTGCTCTTCGCCACGACCTAACAGCAAATGCTTGCCCAACTGCAAACGGTTGGCAATTACGGACAGTGCTTGTTCACAGACTATATCCGCACGCATACGGGTCAGTTCCCCCTCCGGACGGTTCGGGAAGGTGCTGTATAAATGTTCCGCCACCACCATACCCAAAATAGAATCTCCTAAAAATTCCAATCGCTCATTGCTCTTTAGGCTGTCGTGCCAGCGTTCGTTGGCATAGGAAGAATGGGTCAGGGCATTTTGCAGTAAGGTGATATTATGAAATTGATAGCCCAGTTCCGATTCCAATTCCTTAATCATTGCTTGTTTCCTCCACATCGGCAAGCGCCTTGAGTTCCTGCTCCAATTCCTCGGAAATATCGCTGTTCACCGCGTCCATCGCTTGCCGAATCGCATTGCGGAACGCCAAGGCATCCGACGAACCATGGGCTTTAATCACCGGCTTTTTGATACCCAAGAACTGGGTGCCGCCAATTTCCCGATAGTCCATCATCTTCATCACTTCATCCACACCGGCCTTGCAGAACAAGTAGCCGATTTTCGAGAAGATATTGCGCTTAAAAATTTTGTGTTTCATCAGGCTACCCATAAACATAGCCGTGCCTTCGATAGTTTTGAGCAGTACATTACCGGCAAAACCGTCACATACCACCACATCCACTGCCCCCAAGGGCACATCTCTGGCTTCCACATTGCCCACAAAGTTCAAAACGCCTTTGTTGCAAGCCTCACTGAGCAGTGCGTAGGCTTCTTTTTGCAGGGGCGTACCCTTGGTGTCTTCCGTACCGATGTTCAAAAGACCCACCTTTGGGTTTTCCACACCTAAGTATTTTTCGGCATACAAACTGCCCACCAAGCCAAACTGAAGCAAGAACTCCGGTGTACATTCGGCGTTGGCGCCACAATCCAAAATCACGGTCTTACCGCCGGTTTTGTTGGGCATTACCGGACCCATTGCCGCCCGACGGATGCCTTTGACCCGCTTGACAAGCAAGGTTGCACCAGACAGAAGCGCACCGGTACTGCCGGCGGAAACGAAGGCATCACCTTCCCCGTCGGCAACCATTTTCAGGCCTAAAACCATAGAGGAATTTTTCTTTTTCCGGATTACATTTGCCGGATCGTCGTGCATATCCACCACTTCGTCAGCATTGGCAATCTCTACGCCTTGGGGCAAATTCTCAATGTTATACTTGCGCATAACCTGCAAAATCTTGTCACCGTGGCCAATCAAGGTAATTTGCGCGCCAAAATCTTTGGCTGCCTGTACCGCGCCCAAAACCGGCGCTTCCGGCGCGTGGTCACCGCCCATTGCATCCAAAATAATCTTCATAGGAACTACCTCTTTCTATACAATCCCTTCTGCCACCATTCGGTCAATGATTTCCAAAGAGCGGTGGGCAAGGGCAAGATTCTTTTCCGCCTTCTTGCGAATTCTCTTTCCCAAAGGGGTGATAATGCTAAAGTTAATATTCATCGGCTGAAAATGCTCGATGCGTTCATCGCTGACATACAAACTCAATGCGCCGATGGCTGTCTCTTGGGGAAACTGGGGCAGTTCCTTGCACAGCACCTTTGCCGCCATCGCCACACCTGCCAAATAACCGGAGGCGGCGCTTTCCACATAGCCCTCCACACCGGTCATCTGGCCGGCAAAGGCCACCATCGAATTGCGACGGTCTGCATAATATTGGTCTAAAAGTTTCGGTGATTGCAGGAAGGTATTGCGGTGCATCACGCCATAGCGTACAAATTCCGCATTTTTGAGGGCGGGAATCATAGAAAACACCCGCTTTTGCTCGGGGAATTTCAAATGGGTCTGGAAACCCACCAAATTAAACACGCTCTTTGCCGCATTGTCCTGCCGAAGTTGCACCACCGCATAGGGTTCTTTCCCCGTGGTGGGGTCAACCAACCCCACCGGCTTCAGCGGACCAAAGCGCAAGGTATCCTGCCCTCTGCAGGCCATTACTTCCACGGGCATACAGCCCTCAAAAACTTTTTTGTCCTCAAAACCGTGTACTTCCGCTTTTTCTGCAGTAATAAGCGCCTGCAAAAACGCCTCGTATTCTTCCTTGTTCATAGCGCAGTTGATATAATCCGGTGTGCCTCGGTCATATCGGGATTGCCACCAAGCCTTTGTCATATCAATGGACTCGGCTGTTACCAAGGGGGCGGCGGCATCGAAAAAGTGCAGATAATCCGTGCCGAAATATTCTCCGATTGCCTGAGAAAGAGCATCGGAAGTCAGCGGTCCGGTTGCCACAATCACCGGCCCTTCCGGAACTTTTGTAATTTCTTTGGAAACGAAGGTCACATTGGGGTGATTTTTCAATTTTTCGGTCACCAAGTTGGAAAAGCCATCTCTGTCCACCGCCAAGCAGCCACCGGCTTCTACCCGTGTTGCCTCGGCGCAAGTCAAAATCAAACTGTCCAAACGGCGAAGTTCTTCCTTGAGAAGTCCCACCGCATTTTCTAAGCGGTCACCCCGCAAAGAATTGGAACAAACCAGTTCCGCAAAGGTATCTGTGTGGTGGGCGGGGGATTTTTTATGGGGTTTCATATCATATAACTCTACAGAAATTCCCCGTTGCGCCAACTGCCAAGCGGCTTCTGCACCGGCAAGTCCCGCGCCGATCACCTTTACCTTGCTCATTTTTTCTTGCTCCCTATCTTTTTGGTGGTTTTCTTGGTAGTCTTCTTATCTACCTTTTCTTCTTCGTCTGCTTTGGCGGTTTCCGCCTTTTTATAATAGCCCCGTTTGTCTTCGGGCAAGAAATCTTTACATTCTTCGTTGATGCAGAACGGTTTCATACGGCCTCTGCCGGACTTCTTGAACAATGTCTGTCCGCAGGTGGGGCAATCTTCTGCCGTGGGCACATCCCAAGTCATAAAGCCACACTCTGCGCCCCGCTCACAACCATAATAAGCAAAGCCACGCTTGGACTTCCGCTTTAAAATGGTACTGCCGCACTTGGGACAGCGACCGGGCGTTTTCTCTACAATGGGCTTGGTGTTTTTACATTCCGGAAAACCGGGGCAAGCCAAGAATTTGCCGAAACGGCCAATCTTGACCACCATATTCCGTCCGCATTCCTCGCAGATTTCCTCGGACACTTCATCCGGCACTTTCAGCCGAACACCGTCCAAAGCCGCCTCTGCGTCCACCATTTCTTGATGGAACTGCTGATAAAACTGCGCCAAAACAGCCTTCCACTGGCGTTTACCCGCTTCCACATCGTCGAGTTGGTTTTCCATATTGGCGGTAAATTCCACATCAATAATGTCCTGAAAACGCTCTAACATCAAGCCATTGACCACCTCACCCAAGGCGGTGGGAGACAAACGCTTGTCGATTTTCTGAACATACTCTCTGTCTTGGATGGTAGAGACAATACCGGCGTAGGTAGAAGGACGGCCAACACCCTTTTCTTCCATGGCTTTAACCAAGGTTGCCTCGGTGTAGCGGGCGGGGGGTTGGGTGAAATGCTGTTGCTTTTCTATATCCGTTGCCAGCGCCTGATCCCCTTCCTGCAAATCCGGCAAGGGGGAACCGACCTCTTCGTTCTCGTCGTCCTTGCCCTCTTCATACACGGCAATGAAGCCGGAGAATTTCAGGCTTTGGTGGGTGGAACGGAAGGTGTGACCGGCACACTGGGTATCAATGGAAACGGTATCATACACCGCATTTGCCATTTGGGATGCCAAGAATCGGCTCCAAATCAACTTATACAGCCGATACTGCT
Organism: Faecousia sp.; assembly: GCA_045647425.1. Classification (GTDB taxonomy): domain Bacteria; phylum Bacillota; class Clostridia; order Oscillospirales; family Oscillospiraceae; genus Faecousia. The sequence goes on along the minus strand of JAZRMH010000010.1, from coordinate 50,825 downwards.
CTTTGGTCAAACTGCTTTGAATTTTCTCCGGATCCAATTCCACATGGGTGGGGCGGATGGCTTCGTGGGCATCCTGCGCGCCGGACTTCGTCTTAAAGGTGTGGAATGTTCCGTAATAGTAATCCTTGCCATAACGGTTTTGGATAAAGTCTGCCGCCGCGGACATTGCCTCGTCGGACAGACGCAAAGAGTCGGTACGCATATAGGTGATCAGACCCAAGGTGCCCTCCCCTGCCACATCCACGCCTTCATACAACTGCTGGGCAATGGCCATTGTACGCTTGGGGGTCATATTCAGTTTGCGGGAAGCCTCCTGCTGAAGGGTGGAAGTTGTAAAAGGCGGAGCGGCTGTCCGCTTCTTCTGGACCCGCTTAACGCTCTTTACCGTAAATTCTTTGCCGGTAATATCGGCAATAATTTTATCGGTTTGGGCTTCGCTTTCCAGTTCTATTTTCTTGGTATCGCCGTAGTAATGGGACACAAAACTACCGGGTTTGGAAATGCGGTTTAACTTCACTTCCAAGGACCAATATTCCTTGGCTTGGAAATCTCTGATCTCATTTTCCCGATCCACCACCAAGCGGGTGGCAACAGATTGCACACGGCCTGCCGACAGACCCCGACGCACTTTTTTCCAGAGCAAGGGGGATAATTGATAGCCCACAATCCGGTCCAGCACACGGCGGGCCTGCTGGGCATCTACCAAAGCATAGTCAATCCCTCTGGGATTTTGGATGGATTCCCGCACAACCTTTTGAGTAATTTCGTTAAAGGTCACCCGATAAGTCTTTTCGTCGGGAATTTGCAACAACTCTTTTAAGTGCCAAGAAATGGCCTCACCTTCGCGGTCAGGGTCCGTTGCGAGGTATACATTTTCCGCCTGCTTTGCCGCTTTTTTCAAGTCGGCAATGACCTCTGTCTTGGTGTCCATGGGCACATATTCCGGCTCAAAACCGCCCTCAATATCCACGCCCATGGTGCTTTTCGGCAGGTCACGCAGGTGCCCCATACTGGCCTTCACCACATAGCCACTGCCCAAATATTTTCCAATCGTCTTGGCCTTTGAGGGTGACTCCACAATTACAAGATTGGTTTCTGACATAGTTTCCTCCGTCATCGATAATTGGCAGACACCATTCTGCCCGGGTGGTTGGTCACCACCCCTTTCAGCGCCAAGGTTGTCAAAATTCGCAATACCTCGGACACCGGAAGTCCGGCTTGGGCGATTACTTCGTCCACCGCTTTCGGACTGTTTTCCAAACAACCAAGAATCTTCTTCTCTTGTTCGGATAGGTTCTTATTTAAGTCACTATACGCGTTCTTCGTCGGATTGTCAATGGATTTTTTGACAGCAGATTGGGTTGCGTTAGGAAAAACCTTCGTTTCCGCAACGCGAACTTGGGAAAAAGTCGGGTCTTCCATTTCCCGTTTTTCCACATCCGGATACATAGACGCATAGCCCTTTAACACATCCCAACCGGTAAACACCGCAGTTGCAAATTCCCGCAAAAGAGCGTTACTGCCGGCGCAGGTTGCCACGCCAATATTCCCCGGCACAGCATACACATCCCGACCTTGCTCAAAGGCATCTCGGGCAGTAATCAGCGCGCCGCTTTGTTCCGGCGCTTCAACCACAACCACGCCGTTGGAAAGTCCGCTGATAATCCGGTTTCGTTCCGGAAACTGCCATGCTTTCGGCTCGGAATTTGGCAGGTATTCCGACATCAAACAGCCGTTTTTGACAATTCTTTCAAAAAAGTTTCGATTGGACTTGGGATAGATTTCGTTGACACCGCCACCTAAAATCACCACAGTCTGCTTTCCGACGGATGATGCCGCCTGCAACGCCGCAGTATCCACACCGCCTGCGCCACCGGAAACGATTAAACCGCCGCAGAGGGCAATCTGTTTGGCAATATTTCCCGCGTTGGTCATACCGTAGGGCGATGCTTTTCGCGTACCTACCACACCAATCACCGGCTGTCCTTCAAAATCCGGCAACACACCTTTATAATATAGTACCAAAGGTGGCTCTTGGATATTCTTCAGTTTGCTGGGATAACCGGCGTCCGTCATCGTTAAAATGCTAACTTGATTTTCAGCGCAATCTTTTATCACAGAGCGCGCCAAGGTCAAGTCCTTATTTTCCAGCGCCTCTGCCACGGCTTCCGGCAATTCCGGAAACCGGTCTGCATAAAAAAGGTCTTCCGGACTGGGATAATGGGATAACAATTCCAGTTTTTGTTTTCGCGACAATTTTGGTAGCGTTGCAAACCAAACCCAATGTATCAGCATTATCTCCACCCGTTTCTCTTTCTATTTTTGCATTTGCCACATCACAATGGCCGAAGCAATGGCGGCATTTAAAGACTCGCACCGCGGATTCATAGGAATAATCAGTTCCGCGTCGGCCTGTCGGATAATCTCTTTTCGTACGCCCTGCCCCTCACTGCCAATGACCACCGCCATTTTTTCCAAAGAAGCCTGGTGCAAATCCACAGCCCGTTCCGATAGGGCTGTCACGGCAATGGGAATATTCTTTTCTGCGCACTTTTTCTGCGCCACTTCCCAAGTCGTCTGCTGTACTGCGCTACGGAACACCGCGCCCATGCTGGCGCGGACAACTTTATGACTATAGGGGTCTGCGCAACCTTCCAGTAAAGACACCGGAACATTCAGCGCATCGGCGGTACGCAAAATCGTGCCCAAATTACCTGGGTCTTGGATGCCGTCCAGCAGAAGCATTCCGGCTTGGGGCGCAAATTCCCGTTGGGTCGGCAGTTTACAAAGAAACAGCGCCCCTTGCGGGGTTTCCATCGGGGAAATATATGCCATAATTTCCTCAGGAACACGGACAAGGCGGATATGCTGGGGCACATCCATCTGTACACCGTCGGACAAAATCACCGTATCCAGTCCTGACCACCAGCGGATAGCCTCGCCCAAAAGTTTCGTGCCGTCTGCCACAAAAAGGCCGGTCTGTTCCCGTTCTTTTTTGGAAGTCAGCAGGCGACGCACTTGTTGTAAAAGCGGATTTTTCCGCGAAGTTATTCTCTCCATCATAACTTTTGCACGGCATCCAGAGCCTTCGTTTCCCCCAGCACCAACATAATATCACCTTTTGTAATTTTAAAATCCGCAGAAGGGGAAACCGTAATCGCGCCGTCATGTTTTATAGACAAAATATTCACGCCCAATTTTGCTCGGACATTGAGTTCCAACAAACTCTTATTCTCCCAAGAAGCGGGCACCGGTACTTCAATAATGCCATACTCCGAAGATAACTCAATATAGTCCAGCACATTTACACTGGCAAGACTTTTTGCCAAACGGTCGGCATTTTCCTGCTCGGGAATCACCACCCGGTCTGCCCCCAGTTTTTGCAATACCTGACGATGGGTTTCGTCGTGGGCCTTACAAATGATATGTCCAACACCCAATTCTTTCAAGTTCATTGTTGCCAAAACGGAATCTGCTAAACTGTCACCGATGGCCACCACCGCGCAATCAAAGGACTTTGCATCCAGCGCGCGCAGAACCTCTTTATCCCGAGCATCTGCCACAACCGCTTGGGTCACCGTATCGCTTAACTGTTGCACCAAATCCGCATCGGTATCCATCGCCAAAACCTCACAACCTTGCTGGGACAACCGCTTTGCCACCTGCATACCAAATCTACCTAAACCAATTACAACAAACGATTTCATAGTTTTCCTCCTAGCCAATCAAAATATTGGTCTGTGCGTAACGGAAGCGCGCTTCCGCTTGATCGCCCATCAAAAAGCCAAGGCTGATGGTGAGAAGTCCCACACGGCCAAAATACATAAACAAAATAATAAGCAATTGCGCCGGCAAGTTCAAAATAGGCGTTACACCCGCCGTCAATCCCACGGTTGCCAGCGCCGAGGATGTTTCAAACAAAGCATCCACAAAATTAACCGGACAAGTCGCCGAAATAAAAATCGCACCAAAAACAGCCAACAGCACTACCAAACTTGCCACGGTTGTGGCATCCATAACCTTATCTTGGGAAACGGTCCTTCTGAAAACCGTAATCTGATTTTTGCCTCGGGCGCGGGCCACAACAAACAAAATCAGCACCAATACGGTCACGGTCTTAATACCGCCGGCAGTAGAGCCGGAAGAACCGCCCACAAGCATTAACAAAATGCTCACCGCTTTTCCACCTTCGGTCAGCGCCGCCTGATCCACAGAGGTAAATCCCGCGGTTCGCACCGTCACCGATTGAAAGAAAGCATTGAGAATTTTCACGGGGGCATTCATTGTGCCGAGAGTTTCGGGATTGTTCCATTCCAAAAGTCCAATCGCCAATGCTCCGCCCACAATCAAAATGCCGGTCATACATAGCACCAGTTTGGTATACACACTGAATTTTTTAAAACTCCGTTGCGTGACCACATCCTGCCACACGAAAAATCCCAAACCGCCAATTACAATCAGCGCCATCAAGGTAAGCAGTACCACCGGATCTTCTTGAAAATAAATCATATTGGCATTGGGGGCTACATTTCCCACAATGTCAAAGCCTGCATTACAAAAAGCGGAAACAGCGTGGAACGCTCCCCATTTCAGCGCCTGCACCCAGCCGTAATCCGGCAGGAAGTGGAAAAACAGCACCAATGCACCAACGCTTTGAATAAGCAAACTTCCCCGTAGCACCCATTTTTGGATGCCGATGACGCTTCCCAACTCTTCCACACTCAACGCTTGAGCAATAATCATCTTCTGGCGCAATCCGATTTTTCTGCGTAGTAAAAAAACCACCACAGACGCCACAGACATAAAGCCCAAACCGCCGATTTCAATTAAACTGATAATCACAACTTGTCCAAAACCGCTCCAAAGGCTCCAAGTATCCCCCAAAACCAACCCCGTAACGCAGGTTGCAGAAGTCGCAGTGAACAAAGATGTTTGAATACCTAAGGACTGCCCGCTGCGGGAAGAAATCGGCAAACTCAACAGCACTGCCCCCAGTAAAATTACAGCAGCAAATCCCAGCGCAATAATTTGGGTAGGCGCAAGTTTTTTTCGAACTTTGCCAGTCACAAAATCACATCCTTCTTTTGGATTATTCCGTATCGTGATTTTTCTTAAACACATCGGCCACTTCGGTGATGGTGATATAGGCCGACGGGTCGATTTCATGTACCAAATCTTTCATGCGATTGATTTGGAAACGGTTTAAAACGATGTAAATCACTTTTTCGGCGTATTGGTATAAAAACCCTTTCCTATAAGCGCATACATAATATACTATACCATTTTTCCCCATTGAACACAAGACATTTCCAAAATAATGTATAGACAATTCTCGGTTTTTCGGTTATAATTGCCTTGATATTTCGGAAAACACGGAGGTTCTCCAATGAACAAGTATGATGTTTTAATTATCGGCGCCGGCCCCGGCGGTATTTTTTCTGCCTATGAACTTATTCAGAAAAATCCCGAACTGAAAGTCGGTGTGTTTGAAGCCGGTCACGAATTGCACAAGCGGAACTGCCCCATTGACGGCGATAAAATCAAGTCATGTATCAACTGCAAAAATTGTTCCATTATGAGCGGTTTCGGTGGCGCAGGTGCTTTCTCCGACGGCAAATACAATATTACCAACGATTTTGGCGGTACGCTGTACAACTACATCGGCAAAGCCCACGCCTTAGAACTGATGCGCTATGTGGACGAAATCAATATGGCATACGGCGGTGAGGGCACAAAACTGTATTCCACTGCCGGCAGTAAGTTCAAAAAGCAGTGCATTCAAAACAACTTGCACCTGTTGGATGCTTCCGTCCGCCACTTGGGCACGGACATCAACTATGTGGTGCTGGAAAATCTGTATACACACCTTAAAGACAAGGTGGATTTCTACTTTGATACACCGGTGGAATCTGTGGAAATTGCGGATAACGGCTATTTGCTTCACTGCAAGACTGGCGTCTTCTCTTGCCGGTACTGCGTTGTGTCCGTTGGACGCAGTGGCAGTAAGTGGATGGAATCCGTTTGTAAGGATTTGAAAATCCCCACCAAGAGCAACCGTGTGGACATCGGTGTCCGCGTGGAATTGCCTGCGCAGGTCTTCTCTCACCTCACCGACGAACTGTACGAAAGTAAGATTGTCTACCGTACCGAAAAGTATGGCGATTTGGTTCGTACCTTCTGTATGAACCCCAAGGGCGCAGTGGTAAACGAGAATACCAACGGCATCATTACCGTCAACGGCCATTCCTATGAAGACCCCGCCAAGCAGACCGAGAATACCAACTTTGCTCTGCTGGTTTCCAAGCATTTCTCCGAGCCTTTTAAAGACTCCAACGGCTACGGCGAGTCCATCGCACGGCTGAGCAATATGCTTGGCGGCGGTGTCATCGTTCAGCGCTTTGGCGACTTAATTAGAGGCCGTCGTTCCAACTGCGACCGAATGAACGATTCCTTCTTGATACCCACCCTGAATGCCACCCCCGGTGACCTTTCCTTGGTGCTTCCCAAGCGTATTTTGGACGGCATTATCGAGATGATTTACGCTCTAGACAAGGTCGCCCCCGGTACTGCCAATGACGATACCATGCTCTACGGTGTGGAAGTCAAGTTCTACAATATGGAAGTGGAAGTGGACGAACACCTGATGAGCAAGCACCCCGGTCTTTACATCATCGGTGACGGCAGTGGCATCACCCACTCTCTGTCCCACGCTTCTGCCAGCGGTGTCCACGTGGCACGGGATATCACAAAATAATCCGCTCTATAAAATAGAGGTCGCAGATAAATCTGCGACCTCTTTCTTTTAAAAACCGCCCTCACGGCGTTGCTTCCGCATTTGTTTGCGTTTGATTGCCGCTTTGTTCTCTTTCTTTTCTTCCTCAGTTTCCAACAAAAGACCGGGCACTTCCACGGATTTTCCAAGGCAATCAATGGCCACCATATCCACATAAGCGCGGTTAATCATCTGCCGTGTACCGTCCAAGGCTTCCACATAGGTATCCACCTTAATTTCCATAGAGGAACGGCCTACATAAGTCACTTTGCCCTGCAGAACAATCAAGTCTCCCACAAAGGCCGGCGCTTTGAACTGCAAATTATCAATGGCGGCGGTAGTAATTGTCGCATTGGAGTGGCGGGATGCCACAATACCTGCCAACTCGTCAATCCACATCAAAAGTTGACCGCCAAAGAGTCTGCCATAGTGGTTAATAAAAGATGCGCGGACAATATACTGCTGTTCCGTAATAGAGTCTTTCACTCGTTTCATTTCTCTCATAAGAAAATTTCCTTTCAAGAAATTTTAAGATACCCTTATCATAGCAGAAAAACAAACGCTTGGCAATGGCAAATCACATATAGAAAAGGGCCTGTTGCAAAATAATGCAACAGGCCCCAAATCATAAAAATGTCTATAATCTGCAGATGTAGGGGCGGATATCATCCGCCCGCGGGCGACTATTAATCGCCCCTACGGCTTCTATCGAAGATTCTATATTTTGAAGCAGTTCCCTTTCACGCTATAGCATATCGCATTAACAGTACTGCATTGATTGGGTGAGCAGATTTGCCAAAAGCAGGGATATGCCCAATACTGCAATCACGCAAATCCCATATACAACTTTATGCCAAACTTTATCTTTGGATAGGCGTTTTGCAAGGAATCCGGAAAGTACTGTAGCGCACAGCGCAACAAAAAGCCAAAAACATTTGGTAAAATCATTGGCAGTAAAGTTGTTTTTAACCGCTTGCGTAGGTGCAATATAAAGTATTTGACATTCGCAACCAAGCCAGTCCACGACCACAGCGCTGTTAAAAAGGCTGTAAGGCAACGCCAAAACTGCAAAAAGCAGTAACGGTAAAAACAATACTATGATTTTTTTCACAAGTGCAACCTCCTTATGTCCTTCCGTGTTGAATAATCTTTTCGATTACTCCAACTTATCCATCATCTTCAAAATTCTGCGGACAGAGGCAATCACCGCACCGCGGTTTAATTTGCCCTCTTTAATCATCTGACCGTAGTCGCAGGACGCAGGGGCGTTCTCATAGAAGGTGGTAATCTTCTCCGGCATTTTCACATCACTGCCGGCGTGGACTTCGTCATCCAAATTGGACAGCGTTCTCCAGTCGGTCATAACCACACCGTCATACTTCCACTCGGAACGCAGGATGCCGTTAATGGCTTCCCAGTTAGAACTTGCCTGCTCACCGTTGACTGGATTATAGGAAGTCATCAGCGCCCAAGGATTCGCCTTCTTGATTACGATTTCAAAGCCCCGCAGATAAATTTCCCGAATGGCTCTTTGGGACACGCGGGAATCTACCACACGGCGGTCATTTTCACGGTTATTACAGCAGAAGTGCTTTACCGTTGCCGCAATTCGCTGGGATTGCACACCGCGAACACAAGCCACGGCAAACAAACCGGTTGTCAGGGGATCTTCGGAATAGTACTCGAAGTTTCTGCCACACATAGGATTGCGGTGAATATTCATAGCCGGAGCCAGCCAAATGCCGATGTTATTTTCCTTGGCTTCCCGCGCAATGGCCGTACCGACCTTTTGGGCAAGGTTTAAGTTCCAAGATTGGGCAATCACATTTTCGCAGGGGAAGAATGTGGGGTTCACGCCTCTGCCCTCGCGGACACGCAAGCCCATCGGGCCGTCGGCGGTGGGCACAAGGGGAACTAACTTCACATCGTGACGCTCATAACGGGGGGACAAGCCGATGCCGTTGGTGTTGGACGGGTTCATCATGGGATGTCCAAACAGCATTTCTGCCATATCGTCCTCGGTCAAGGTGGCGATAAATTCCTCTAAGCGACCTTGGGTATAGGCATCGGCCAGTGCAAAGTCCTTCTCCGGCTTCTTCGCCCTCAGGCGGGAAGTCAGGGGCGGATGGACAATCTTTTCCGCCTTGGGCAGTTTTTCATAACTACCGTCTGCGCAAAGACGCTGTTCCAGTTCTCTGGGTGCCATATAACTGTGACACTTTTTGCAAATCACGGTCTCCGGCAAGGTAAAGCGCAGACATTCTTCCGTATCCCGAACATTGTTGCCTACAGAAACGATGTACTCGCCCTGCTCCAGCAAAAATGCGCTTTCGCAGATTTTGCCCAAGTCGTCAAAAGAGCCGAATTCCCGAATGTCAAAGTGCAGTTTGATGGTTGCTTCTTCGCCGGGTTTTAGTTCCCGGGTCTTTCCAAAAGCGCACAAAACCTTTTTAGCCTTGCCCAATACGCCTTGGGGTGCGGTCAGATAGGCTTGTACTACTTCTTTACCAGGGAAACTGCCGGTATTTTTCACCAAAACTTCCAGTTGAACCGTATTCTTTTCCAACTTAGCGGAAGTAGTCTTCATTGCGAAACTGGTATAGCCCAAGCCAAAGCCAAAGGGATACGCCACCTTTTCCGGCGCCATGGTCTCAAAGTAGCGGTAACCCACAAAAATATCTTCCGTGTAGTTTACATAATTCTTGTGATCGTGGAAGCCCTCGGTGCTGGGGTAATCTTCCAAACGGTCGGCAATGGTGTGTTGCAGGTGTCCGGAAGGATACGCATCGCCCATCAAAATGTCGGTAATGGCTTCGCCGGACATACCGCCGCCAAACATCGGATACAGCACCGCGCCAATCTTATCATTGTTCCGATACTCGGTTGTAGAAACCGGTCCGCAGGTGTTGAGCACCACAATGACCTTCTTAAAATCCGCGCACAATCTGTCCAGCAATTCTTGCTCTTCATCCCACAGATAGAAGTCACCCTTGCCACCCTTCCGGTCGCCATTGACATCGCCCTCGGAAGTATAACGGCAAAGACAGAAAATCGCTGTGTCGCCAAAGTTCACGGCGCTTTGATACAAATCTTCCGGCAACAAAGGCAGAGGCATTTGGAATGTTCTGCGCCACACATTATAGGCCGCAAATTCCGGATACTTTTCGTGCATTTCGTTAAAAAGAGAGTTGACCGAAGATGTGTAGAAATCTACCAGCGGGGCAAAAAATTCCAACTTACCCTTGTCGGCGGCATTTTGCAAGCCATCGGCCAAGGTAATCAGTTTTTCCGTAAATACACGGCCGCTACCGCCGCCGCCAAACTGGAAATCGCCTGCGCCCAAGCCGAACAGACAAATCTTTGCGCCGGCTTTCAGGGGCAGTGTTCCGTCATTTTTCAAAAGAACCGTACCTTCCACAGCTGCCTGCTTTGCCAACGCCCAGTGGGCTTTGCTGTTGGTCACAGGGGTGTTGTTTTTTCCCATAGGCAACACCGGCTGATACAAAAATCTTGCGTGTTTGCGAAGTTCCATAATATACCCTCCATATTTTGGTTTTCTAACTTGCATTATACGCCAGATTGTGCTATAATGCAAGACAATTAACGAGATTTTATAGTCATTTTGTGCGGAGGTAACTTTTATGCTCCATCAAGGCAATCAAGAACTGCGTTTTTCCCTGCGTAAAAAACTGGATTTCCCCGTCCATTTGCAAAACGCCGTGGAATTGGTTTGGGTGAAAGCCGGAACTGCCACCGCCATCTACGGAAGCCGTCGGATTGCGCTGGAAGCGGGGGATTTTTTTGCCGTGTTTCCCAATCAATCCCACGGTTTTGAAAATGACCGAAATATTTCCGCCTATGTGATGATCGTGCCCATCAACCCTTACCTCGCCCCCTATCGCACCACATTCGAGCAAATGCGCCCCACTGACCCCGTACTAAAATCGGGGGCTTGGGCTGACACCCAGTTACCTCTTCTGATGGAAACCGCGTGGAAAGAATGGGACAGCCTATCCATTCAGGAAAAGCAGGGCTATACCCTGATTATCATCGGAAAACTGCTTTCTCTTTTAAACTTAGAAAACACCCAAACCGGTAGCCCCGATGCGTTGCAGGCTATTTTACTGTATATCAATTCCCGCTATACCGAGCCCATCGCCCGACGGGAAATCGCCCAAGCGGTAGGCTATAACGAAAGTTATATTTCCCATATGTTCTCTTTGATGAATACCACCTTTACCGATTATATCACTTCTATGCGCCTGCAAGATGCCAAAAATCTCCTGCGCACCACCCATACCCCCATTAGCCAAATTGCCCTTTCCTTGGGGTTCGGGTCTATCCGAAGTTTTAATCGGGTGTTCTTCCAATGTGTGGGCCGTACCCCCAGCCAGTACCGAAAACTTTCCGCCGCCAAAACAGACGCCCTGCCGTTCCCGCGTTGACGGAAAGACCCCTTGTGCATTGCAATTTGGTGCCGCGTGTGGTATAATACCCCCACGAAAGCGAGGGCATTTTGTATGAAAAAAGTGCTTTTTATCTGCCACGGGAAGATTTAAGCCAGGTAACGGATGCCATGCTATGCCGCCTTATACCAGGGTTTGCAAAGTGATTTTCCCATTCGTACTACTAGCATACTACTTTTGGAAATAATCAAATTTCGCCCCAAACATGACAATACAAAAGGACTATGACACCACAAATGTCATAGTCCTTTTTGCTGTTTATGGGGTTATTGGAGTTTTGAGATTTTCTAAAAAAGACTTGGTCCTGTCAACATCGGTAAGGTCGAATTGAATACACAGGCCATTAGTGGTTTTACCATTTTTAATCACATAGAAAGTTAACGAAATTATTTCATGTGATGCTTTTAAAAAACCTGGCTCTTTATATTCATATTCAAGTATTGCATCATAAATATCCTCTGCAATTTTTAAAGTTTCAGTTTTAAAATTCGTTGTATCAATATTTATTGCTTTGCAATCCACCATATAATACGGCATTCGCAAGGTTGAAATGCTGGTTATGCTATAACCAGCTAGTTCAACACGACTTTTGATGGCGTTATGCACAATGTCAAAATATTCGTCAGAAGAAATTATAATAGCGGTATCGCTCTGCTCAGTACATGTAGTCTCTTGTGTAGTCTGTGTTTCTTGTATTGCTTCGGTTTCTAATTGACTTTCGTTATCCATATCCGCATCTGGTTTGCTAATGGTTGCGATTATATTACACACTACAACCATGCTAATGAGTATGATAATTGTCTTTTTCATAATTCATTCTTTTACAATTTTGCTATATAGCTCGGATGCAGAGATACAAAACCTCGCTGATTAATACCAATACTTGCCCAATCGAGCATAGCAGCAAGCACAAATGTAGGGTCATAGGTGGATTCACCATATTGCTTCTTGAAATGCTTTATTGCAACTGTTCCGACTATTGTATCTTCTGTGCATTTTCCATATCCCACCTTATCTTCCTTGCCGTGGCCATTTCCTTTGGGTGCGCGATAATGCTTTGATTGCTTAAGCAAGTCAACTATGTGATTAAATACGGAATACTCAAAAGATATTTGATATTTATTCAGCTTGTCGCTAGTAAAGGTTTTTCCGTCAGCAGAAGCTACGATACGGCATTGTTTTCCATCAAGCAGGGAAATCACCACGGAGCCGCCACTTTCATATATCTTTCTCCTTATAATATCAGAGGGAATAGTACTATCAAAATCAATCTTTCCAAAGGTATTCATATCTAACACAACCTCACAATCGTTTTCTTCTGGTTCTTCAAGGCCCAAATTCACAAGCAAATCCTCGAGCCTTCTCTTTACTGTGGGATATGAAATATGTAAGTCTTCGCCTACAGTTTTGATATTTCCACGATTCCTCAAAAAGGTTTCCAGGAACTCCTTTTGTTCATTTGGCAACAAATCATATTTTGATATAGGTTTATCAACGGGAAATTCCGACTTGCAATTTTTACAAGATAGCCGATTGATATACAATTCGCCTTTACAGACAGGACAATTTTCAAAGTCAAATTCTCTCATATAATTACCTCCTTTTTCTATAGGATAGCAGAATGTTTATCGTTTGTCAATACTAGAAATTAATTTTATTAATGTCTACTTTAGAAAGAAGTGGATTATTTTTGTTCCTCCCTCCCGAATCTCGGTTTTCGCCTACAATAAAAGTAGAGTTTTTCGGCTTCTACTTTAGATGCGTAACTCTTGCCGACGAGAAAGCCTCCCTCTGTCGAGGGAGGTGGATTTTGCGAAGTAAAAGACGGAGGGAGAGAAACCGTTCTCTCCCCCAGTCAGCTTCGCTGCCAGCCCCCTCATCAGAGGGGGCCTTTTGGTTGCAATCTGCCCGTTTTCGTGCTATAATACCTCCAACGAAAGAGAGGAAACGATATGAAAAAGGTGCTTTTTGTGTGTCATGGCAATATTTGCAGAAGTCCGATGGGTGAGTTTGTTTTGAAGGATATGGTAAAAAAGGCGGGTTTGACCGGTTGGGACATTCAATCTCGGGCAGTGAGTCCCGAGGAATTGGGAAATCCCATTTATCACCGTGCCAAACAACAACTTAATGCCCACGGCATTGCCTACACAGAGCATTACGCCACGGTCATATCCCAAAAAGATTTCGATTACTTTGACCATATTTACTATATGGACAGCGCCAATTTGCGGTATTTGAACCGGATGTTCCCCGGACAAACCAAATGCGTACCCCTTTTATCTCGCAATGTTTCCGACCCTTGGTACACCGGCGATTTCACCCAAACTTGGGCGGATATTTGGGAAGGTTGCACCCGAATTTTGGAGGAACTAAGATAATGGACAGAGAAAAATTAGAGCAGTCCCTTGCCCAACTGCCCCTATATGTGTATTTTGATATTGACCCCAAGGGCTTGGAATTTTCGGACAGAATCCGCTGGATTTGCCAGCATGAGTGCCCGATGTACGGCCAAAGTTGGGCTTGCCCTCCGGGGGTAGGCGAAGTGCCCCAGTGCAAGGCCAAGTGCCTTTCCTATGAAAAATGCCTGCTCATTGGCACGATTACCGAGGTTTCCGATGCTGCGAACATCCAAGAAACTTTATCCACCCGCTCTGACCACGAAAATCTTACCAACCAAGTTTCAGACCTTATGATTGCCCAAAGCGTTCAGCCTTACATACTGTCCACCGAGGCCTGCGCTGTGTGTGAGCGGTGCGCCATTTTGGATGGGCAACCTTGCCGGAAGCCGGAGCGGATGCACCCCTGCGTGGAAAGTCACGGCATCAACATCATCCCCACCTTGGAAGAAAACGACTTGGAATTTCATTACGGTGAAAACATCGTCACTTGGTATTCCCTGCTGTTTTATAACGATTAAAAAACGGCTGTTGTCTTAGACAACAGCCGTTTTCATTATTTCATCAGTTTGCAAATCAAGGCAGAGAATTCGGTGGGGTCGGAAAGGGGCAGGTCTGCCAAAAGTTGCGCCTGACCGTAGAGAAGTTTTGCATAATCCTTTGCCTTTTCTACATCTTGAGCGGTGGCAATTTCCAACGCCTTCACCGCCTCGTGGTCGGGATTGAGTTCCAAAATCCGTTGTGCGGGAATGGGCATATCGGGGTTCATACGGTTGAAGTATTTTTCCATTTCAAAACTCATACCGGAAGATGGTGTGACACAAGCAGGGGCATCCCCTAAATTGCCACCAAGTTTGACCTCTTTGACGCTTTCGCCCAAAGTTTCTTTTAAGAAGGTCAAAACGCCCTTCATTTTTTCCGATTGCTGTTCCAGTTCCTTCTTTTCTTCCTCGGTCTGCAAGCCCAAATCCTCCGTTGCGGCATTACAGAAGAACTTTTCCGAGTAAGTCATTAAAGTTTGGGGCACAAACTCGTCCACTTCATCGGTAAACAGAAGCACATCGTAGCCTTTGCCCGAAAGGGTTTGCACTTGGGGTAGTTTCTTGGCTCTGTCCAAGTTTTCCGCAGAGATATAATAAATCTTCTCTTGACCCTCTGCCATGGCATCTACATATTCTTTCAAGGAAATCAGTTTGCTCTCTTTGTGGCTATGGAACAAGAGCAAATCTTGAGTGGCTTCTTTATGGGCGCCGTATTCGGCTACTGTGCCGTATTTCAGTTGGCGGGCAAAGGCAGAATAAAATTCCTCGTACTTTTCCCGCTCCTGCTCCTGCATAGATAGCAACGCAGACTTGATTTTCTTCTCAATGTTCTTGGCGATAATCGTCAGTTGCCGGTTGTGCTGCAACATTTCACGGCTGATATTTAAAGACAAGTCTTGGCTATCCACCACACCACGGACAAAGCGGAACTGCTCCGGAAGCAAATCCTCGCAATTTTCCATAATCAACACGCCGGCAGAATACAGTTGCAGGCCAGCTTTGAAGTCCTTAGTGTAGAAATCATAGGGGGCTTTGCCAGGGATATACAAAAGTGCCTTATAAGAAACCGTACCTTCTGCGCTGAAATGAATGGTCTGCAAGGGCTTGCTGTAGTCAAAGAACTTTTCTCGATAGAAACTCTCGTACTCTTCCTCGGTGACATCTTTTTTGTTTCTCTGCCACAGAGGCACCATAGAGTTCAGGGTTTCCATCTCTGTGTAACTTTCATACTCCGGCTTGTCCTCGGCAGAGCCTTCTTTGATGCGGGATTTTGTCACTTCCATACGAATGGGATAGCGGATATAGTCGGAATATTTCTTCACCAAATTGCGAATCTCATATTCCTGCAAGAACCGAGAGAAATTATCGTCTTCGGTGTCCTCTTTGATGGTCATAATCACATCTGTACCGGGGAAATCCCTTTCGGCTTCCGTGATGGTATAGCCGTCTGCGCCTTGGGATACCCACTTCCAAGCGGTGTCTTCGCCATACTTCTTGGAAATCACCGTCACGGAAGATGCCACCATAAAGGCGGCATAGAAGCCAACGCCGAACTGACCGATGATATCAATGTCCTCGGTCTTTTCCATATTCTGCTTAAAGCCCAAAGAACCAGACTTGGCGATGGTGCCAAGGTTCTCTTCCATTTCCTCTTTGGTCATACCGATACCGTTATCGGACACCGTCAGCACCCCATCCCCGCGGGTCAGGGTAATTGCCAAGTCCTCACGGTTCACGCCCACCTTGTCGTCGGTAAGGGCGGTGTATGCCAACTTATCCATAGCGTCGGAGGCATTGGAAATAATTTCCCGCAGGAAAATTTCCTGATGGGTGTAAATCGAGTGAATCATCATATCCAAAAGTCGTTTGGATTCTGCTTTAAACTGTTTTTTTGCCATAATCAAAATCTCCTTTTTTAGCACTCCGAAAGTGTGAGTGCTAATATTATAACGCATCTTTCCAAAAATGCAACCCCTTAACAAAAAGTTCTTGATTTATTTACAAACAGATTTCTAAGATTTTCCTTGATTATTCTTTTGTTTGTGGTAGAATTAAAATGAATAATTATGTGCCTAGGAGAGTTTTAATTTATGATTACTGTAAACAATTTGGGTATGCAGTTTGGCGGTCAATGGCTGTTCCAGCATGTGGATTTGCAATTTCTGCCCGGTAACTGCTACGGCATTATCGGTGCCAACGGCGCAGGCAAGTCTACGTTCTTGCGTCTGCTTACCGGCGAACTGGAATCTACGAGCGGTGATATTTTCGTAGACCCGGACAAGCGGGTGTCTGTTTTGAAGCAGAACCAAAACGCCTACGACGAGTACACCATTATGGACACCGTCATTATGGGCAATCAGCGTCTTTATGACATTATGAAGGAAAAAGACGCCATTTACGAAAAGCCGGACTTTACCGACGAGGACGGTATCCGCGCTTCCGAATTGGAGGTGGAATTTGCGGAAATGGGTGGCTGGGAAGCCGAGAGTGATGCCTCTCGCCTACTGCAAGGTTTGGGCATCGGCACAGAATTGCACTATGATAATATGGGCATCACCGACCCCCGTTTGAAGGTGAAGGTATTGCTTGCCCAAGCGCTGTTTGGCAACCCCGACATTGTTATGTTGGACGAACCTACCAACAACTTGGACATTGAAGCCATTAACTGGTTGGAAGACTTTTTGCTGGACTTTACCGGCATGGTCATTGCGGTTTCCCACGACCGCCACTTCTTGAACACCGTCTGCACCCACACCGTAGATATTGACTACGGCAAGATTAAGATGTATGTGGGTAACTACGACTTCTGGTACGAGTCTTCCCAGTTGGTGCAGGCAATGATTCGCAACAAAAACAAGAAGAACCAAGAGAAGATTGAAGAATTGCAACTGTTTATTCAGCGTTTCTCTGCCAACAAATCCAAAGCTAAGCAGGCTACCGCCCGCCGGAAACTGCTGGATAAGCTGACCGTGGAAGAAATGCCCTGCTCCACCCGCCGTTACCCCTTCGTTGGCTTTATGCCCGAGCGGGAACTGGGCAAGGACATCCTCACGGTCAACGATGTTTCCGTCACCATTGACGGCGTAAAACTGCTGGACAAGGTGTATTTCTCCGTGGGCAAGAATGATAAGATTGCCTTTGTGGGTGAAAACGAGTTGGCACAGACCGCTCTGTTTAAAGTGCTGATGGGGGAATTAGAACCGGACGAAGGCTCTATCAAGTGGGGAATTTCCACTTCCCGCAGTTACCTGCCGAAAGACAATACCGAGTATTTCGAGGGCAACACCATGGAACTGGTGGATTGGCTCCGTCAATATTCCGTAAAGAAGGACGATGTGTACCTTCGCGGTTTCTTGGGCCGTATGCTCTTCGGCAACGACGATGTGTTTAAGCATGTCAACGTGCTCTCCGGTGGCGAAAAGGTTCGTTGTATGCTGTCGAAAATGATGCTCAGCGGTGCCAATGTGGTGCTTCTTGACCAGCCTACCAACCACTTGGATATGGAATCCATTCAGGCTGTAAACAAAGGTCTGGAGTCCTTTAGCGGTGTGGTGCTCTTGGCTTCCCATGACCACGAACTTTTGACTTCTACTTGTAACCGCGTTATCGCCTTCCAGCCCGACGGCACGATTATCGACCGCTACGGCACTTATGACGAATATCTGTACTGGTTGGCCCAGCAGAAGGAGAAATAAGATGAAGAAAATTTTGGAACTCATTACCGAGAAGATGGAAAAGGCCTTTACCAAGGCAGGATACGATGCCGGTTTTGGCAAGGTGACCGTTTCCAACCGTCCGGACTTGTGTGAGTATCAATGTAACGGCGCTTTGGCCGCCGCCAAGCAGTATAAGTGCACCCCCATCGCCATTGCAAACGCTGTGGCGGAAAAGTTGGATAAAGAAGACTTTTCTATGATTGAGGCAGTGATGCCCGGTTTCTTGAACCTGAAACTATCCGACAGTTTCCTGCAGAACTATTTGGAAATGATGCGCACCGCCCCCGATTTTGGCGCAGAAAAAACGGGCAGTGGCAAGACCGTGGTGGTAGACTACGGCGGACCCAATGTGGCAAAGCCTTTGCACATCGGACATCTGCGCTCTGCCATTATCGGTGAGAGTTTGAAACGGCTTTATAATTTCTTCGGCTACCGCACCATTGGCGACATCCACTTAGGTGACTGGGGCTTGCAAATGGGTCTGATTATCGCAGAACTGCAAGAGCGTCAGCCGGAACTTTGCTACTTTGACGAGAATTACAAGGGCGAATATCCCGCGGTCGCGCCTTTCACCATTTCCGAACTGGAAGAGATTTACCCCGCCGCCGCTGCCAAGAAAAAGGAAGACGAAGCCTTTGCCGAAAAGGCCCACACCGCCACCTTTGAACTGCAAAACGGCAGAGCCGGTTACCGCGCCATTTGGCAACACATTATGAATGTGTCCGTGGCTGACTTGAAGCGGAACTATGAGAATTTGGATGTGCATTTCGAGTCTTGGTTGGGCGAAAGCGACGCTGACCCCTATATCCCCGACTTGATTGCGGATATGAAGGCTAAGGGTTTGGCGGTGCAATCCGAGGGCGCTTGGGTTATCCCCGTTGCCGAGGAAACCGACAAGAAGGAAATTCCCCCCTGCATTTTGGTCAAGTCCGACGGCTCTGCTATTTACGCCACTACCGATTTGGCAACCATGGTACAGCGTATGCAGGACTTTAAGCCTGACAAGATGCACTATGTCACCGATAAGCGCCAAAGCCTGCACTTTGAGCAGGTGTTCCGTGCCGCCAGAAAAGGCGGTATCGTTCCGGAAACCACCGAACTGGAACACCTTGGTTTTGGCACCATGAACGGCACTGACGGCAAGCCCTTTAAGACCCGCGACGGCGGTGTGATGCGTTTGGAGCAACTCATTGCCGATATGACCGACTTTGTCCGCGCCAAGGTCGTGGAAAACAAAATCGTGGCAGAAGACGAAGTAGAACAGACCACCAAAAAGATTGCCATGGCGGCGCTGAAGTACGGTGACCTGAGCAACCAGCCTACCAAGGACTATGTGTTCGATATGGACCGCTTTGCCGCCTTTGAAGGCAACACCGGCCCGTACATTCTCTACACCATCGTCCGTATTAAATCCATTTTGGCAAAGTACGGTGCTTGGGAAAATCTGCCCATCGCCCCCGCCGCCAACGAATATGCTAAAGACTTGATGCTGTGCATCACCAAACTCATCCCCAATTTGGAAAACGCCTTGCGCACCGCCTCCCCCAATGTGGTGTGTGCTTACATTTATGAATTGGCCGGTTTCGTCAACAAATTCTATCACGAAACCAGAATTTTGACTGAAGAAGATAAAACACTGCAGGCAGGCTATATCGCCCTGATTGCCCTTGCCAAGAATATCTTGGAAACCTGCATTTCCCTTCTCGGCTTCTCTGCGCCGGATAAGATGTAAAATTTTAACCCCCGAACCGATTGGTTCGGGGGTTCATTTTTATTCCACGTTCATTGTATATTGGATAGAGGTTACCAAGCCCTTGTCCAAGATAATGGTCAAAGTGCCGTTGCCTTTCTTCACAGCAAACGCGTTGGTGCCGTTGAAGTTTTCAGCGCCATAAGCCTTTTCCACATCTGCTTGGGCGGAGCCGATATAAATGCCTTCGGGGGTAGATACGCTGTCATCGGCAAACCACCAGCCGTAAACGAAGTCCTTGTCGCCCTGAGGGTAGGTTTCCAAATAGAAACTGCCGTAGTAGTAGGACTTATCCAAGCCGTCAAATGCGCAACTTGCGGACTCAGTGTACTTCATAGGCTCGCCCAAAGCCTTAATAATCGGCTCTGCGGGGTCAGCCAGTTTCATTTCCACGCCTTTGTGGGTAAAACTGAAAATCTGTTCCGCAGTCTGATTGCCCGCAGGCTTTGTTTCTCCGCCGTTACCGAATTGACAACCGGCAAAGCAGAAGAGCATACATGCTACCAGTGCAAAAATCAAAATCTTTTTCATTGTTGTTCCAAAACCTTCTTTCTTTCGTTATAGGTATTCACTTTTTCTTCCCATACTTGGAAAATTTCTGTGTCTTCTCGGCGGTCAGGCACACCCAAATCTTTGCTTAGGATATTGCCGAACCAAGCGGATGCTTTTTCCGCGCCATACACATTCAGGTGCAGGCCGGTATCATAGGTATCGGTTTGCCAATCAATACCGATTTCCTCTTGGAAATCCAGCATATTGATGTAGGTTAAATCGTTTTTCTTCGCGTATTCTTCCACTTGGACATCCCACTGCTCCCACCAAACGGGGGACAGTGCAGGGGCTTTGATCAGCACCAACTTCACGCCCTTTTCCTTGCAAAGACTTGTCATCTTTTCCAAGTAATACCAACTGTTTTCCCCCAAGGTGTAATCCGCCAAGGGTTTTTCCACATGCTCGTCGGTTAAGGGCTTGACGCCGGTTTGCATCAAGTAGCCGTTGTCGGAAACCACATCCCGAGACAGCCAGTAACGGAAGTCGTCATCATTTAACTGGAACCAACGGTCGTGATACCGCAAAATCGGGAAGATGTAACTAAACTGCGCTTCTTTTTCCTTTTCTTCCTCGGTCATCGAAGCCAAAATGGCATTCCATTTGGACATCGACCACCGCATACCGTCAATGGTCATCCGGTTGTATGCCTCACGCTGACTTTGGGCGCCGGTACTTTGGGGGGTGTCGTACTTCATAGACAGCACATTGAACACCACGACCTTCGGCGTTTCATAACGGAAGGTCTCTTCCATCAAGTAATAAGACTGCCAAATCAGTTGTTGGGCACTACCGCGGATATAAGAGGTAATGCCGTATTCTTCCCACAAGGTGATGGGGGAAAAGTTTTCATATACCTCACAGTCGCCGATAAAAATCACATCGTTGTTACCGGCATTTTCATAGTATTCCCCAATTAACGCGCCTTCTTTCGTGTTGTCCATATATTTGGGCATCAAAAGCGCCTGCAGGAAATACAAAATCACGCCACATACCAGCAAGGCAGAGGTCAATAAAGCAATTTTTTTCTTCATTTCGACCTCCTAGAACTGGTTGTAGATAAAGTTGCTTGCGTTATAGCCAATGCCGTAACTGCCCATCAGCAGGACAATGACAAACAGCACAAACACCAAAGCATACCGCAAAATCGGCTTTGTCCAAAGAATCTCTCGGACACTGCCTTTCTTTTCCTGAATAACACTGACCGTGAACATCAGGATAATGCCGAAAAGCAAAATTCCATAATCCAAGCCGGTTAAGCCCAAATTCATCATGGTGCCGTCCCAAAGGATATGAAAATTGAAGGTAGTCACAAGACTACCCATACGGGCAAAATACATCCCCACATCAGGGAACAAGTCCACAATGCGAATGAGGTTCATCAGTATAAACATACGAAGCATTTCAAACGCACCGTACAGTGCCTTCTCTTTCAAGCCGAGGAAACGGTTGTGGAATTTTTCGTATAGGGGCGCCAATTCCTCGGACACCACGATCACAAAGCAGTTGAGCATACCCCACAAAATGAAATTGGGGGTGATGCCGTGCCAAATACCGGTGACGCACCAAGTGGCAATGGACGCCACGTACACCGGTAGTCTCTTGCCGAAGTTGCCAAACTTATTGCGGGCAGACTTGCTCAGTTTCAGCATAGGCTGGCTGACGGAAATGGAATAGAAAATATAACTTTTCATCCACTCACCCAAGGTGATATGCCAGCGACGCCAGTACTCGGCAATGTTTTTCGAGAAGAAGGGTCGCACAAAATTCTCTTCCAGTTTGATACCCAGCGCTTGGGAAATACCCATCGCCATATCAATACCGCCGGTGAAGTCGGCATAAATTTGCACCGCATAGAAAACCGTCAGCAAGAAGAAGCCGAAGCCGGTAAATTCCGGCGCTTTCAGCGCCACCACTGCGGCGGCAATGCGGTCGGCAATCACCATTTTTTTAAAAAAGCCCCACAACAGCCGTTGCAAGCCGAAGGAAAGTTCCTTTCCGTCAAAAGGCTTTCCGGCAACAAGTTGGGGTTCCAAGTCCGAGAATTTACTAATCGGACCTTGTATTAACTGAGGAAAATAGGACACAAACAGCGCCAGTTTCCAAGGGTTTTTCTCTGCCTTTACTGTGGTGCGGTACACATCCACCACATAGCCCATACTTTGGAACATATAAAAGGAAATACCCAAGGGCAGACCCAAGGTCAAGAAGGACAACTGTCCCCCGTTTGCCATAGTGCGGAAAGGCTCGGCAAGGCAGAATTTACACACTGCCAGCACGCCGAAATTCACTACCAAACACACCGCCATAATGAGGCGGTTCTTATTTTTCACCTTGGCTTTATATTCCTTTTTCTCGTCACGGGACAACGTTTCCTTGTTGGCTTTTAGGTATGTATCCTGCTTTTCGTAACTCTTTGCCATCCAAAGTGTGGCAACATAGGTAGACACCGTGGTCAGCAGGATAAAGCCCAAATATTCCACCCCTGCAAATAGGTAGAACACATAACTTCCAACAAGCAGAAAGACCCACCGGAACTTTTGGGGTAGTAAATAGTAGCCCAAAAGCAAAAGTCCGGCAAACAGCAGAAAACTTACGGTTGTAAACTGCATATTATTCTTCCATCAACCGCTCTACCAAAGCGTACAATGCCTTTGCAGAGTTGAAGTTTTCAGAGGTCAGTTCCACAGCGGGAATCTGCACATCGTACTCGCCGTCGATTTCCGCCACAATGGTGACGATGTCAAAAGAGTCCAGCACCTTGTTATCAATCAGGCCTTCTTCGGTTTCAAAATCCACCTCGGGGTGCAGTTCGGACAAAATATTCAATAATGCTTCCATAGGTTTCTCCTTTTTATTTTCCGGTGTACATAGATTTTAGCAGATTGCGGTCAATTTTGCCATTGGGAGTCAATGGCAGATTTTCCAACTGCTTGGTAACATTGGGGACCATATAGCGGGGCAGTTTGCCCTTAATATAGCCGGTCAGTTCTGCCACATTGATGTCGCCGGTGTAGTACAGAACAATTTTCTTCTTCTCGTTATCGAAGATACAGCAGGCACTGCGGACTTGGGGGTGCATATTGACAATCACTTCAATTTCCCCCAACTCAATCCGGTGACCCATATGCTTGATTTGGTAGTCTTTCCGGCCGGCAAATTCCAATTCGCCACGGCTGTTCAGTTTGCCCAAGTCGCCGGTGCGGTAAATCAGTTCCGGATAGAGGTTGTTCAAGGGGTTTTGCACAAAGGCCTCTGCAGTCTTTTCGGGGTTACAGTAGTAGCCCAAAGTCAAGCGGGTACCGCGGACGCAAATTTCGCCCTGCTGTCCCACCGGCGGAACTTTGTTGTTCTCGTCCAGCAGAATGATTTGGGTGTTGGCAAAGGGTCTGCCGATGGGCAGAGTCTCTTCCTCGCTAAACTC
Organism: Faecousia sp.; assembly: GCA_045647425.1. Classification (GTDB taxonomy): domain Bacteria; phylum Bacillota; class Clostridia; order Oscillospirales; family Oscillospiraceae; genus Faecousia. The sequence goes on along the minus strand of JAZRMH010000010.1, from coordinate 27,210 downwards.
CCGCTCAACCTCGTAATAACAGCAGATACCGGTAGTCTCAGTAGGACCGTAGAGGTTAATAAACCGAGCATCGGGCAAAGCCTGCCGCCACAGCTTAAACTGCTTAATGGGAAATACCTCGCTGGCAAAGGCAATGGTCCGCAAATATTCCGGCTTCACCGTCTCAAAAGTACGGAAAGAGGAAATCATCGTCAGCGCAGACACGACCCAGCAAAGGGTATTGATTTCGTGGTCATTTAAAAATTCTACCAACTTAATGGGGAACATAAACAGTTGCTTGGGAATTAAAATGGTGGTTGCACCATACTTCAGTGTGGGAATGACTTCCTTCAAGTAGGCATCAAAGTACAGCGGCGTTTGGTTGCCGAAGACGGAATTTTCGTCGAACTTCAACACATCGCAAAGATGCTCCACATAGTCAATCACACTGCGGTGACAAGCCATAACGCCTTTGGGCACACCGGTAGAGCCGGAGGTAAAGACGATATAAATGGGGTCAATATCCAGTTGGTTTGACCGAATTTCCGCCAGCGCCGGTTCATCAATTTCTTGACCCAACATAGCATCATAGCGGTAAATCTTGCCCTGATAGTCCAGTTCCTTGGCAATATCCTCGGTGGTTTCGTCGCAAATCAGCGCGCCGGCCTCCAAGGTTTTAAAAATCAGTTCAATCCGGTGGCGGGGCATTTCGTCATCCAAGGGCACATAATAACAACCGGCATACATGGCGCCAAAGAAAGCCGCCAAGGTAGTGGGGTGCTTTTTCATAAACACAACCACGGGTTGCTTATAGAAGCCTTGGCTGTGCAAGAATGTGCCCACACGCCGCGCTTGGTCATAAACTTGGGCAAAGGTCAACTGGGTGTCCTCGCTGGCAAAAGCCACCTTATCAGGCACACGGCACACCGTCTGTTCCAAGTATTGCAAAATATTATTCTGCATAGCAGTTCCTCTCTTTACTGGGTGATTAAGCAGGCATATTCCTCTTTCAAAGGCTTCCCGCACAGCACAACCGCCTGCTGGGCAAGCACTTCCATGGCATCGATAAAGCCCGCACCGATTTGCTCATCCCGCTTGATTAGGGAAAGTTCCGTACAGCCTAAAATAATGGCCTGCGCCCCTTGGCTTCGCAAACTTTCCGCCGCGGAACGGAAGCGGTGCATTTCCGCTTTTTGACCGGCCTTCACATTCCGGAAAATCAGGTGCATCACATTGGCCTGATTTTCCTCGTCCGGCGCAATGGGGGTTAAGCCTTGGGCCAAAAGTTCCCGATGGAAAATTCCGGATTGGATGGTTCCGTCTGTGGCCATAATGCCCACGCGGGTGATGCCGTTTTCCTTCAAGTGGCGCACGGTTTCCCGCACACCGTTAATCACGGGGACGGGAATTTCCGCCTCTAACTTATCAAAGAAATAGTGGGCGGTAACACAAGGAATGGCAATACAATCTGCACCCTGCTCGGCCAAACTTTTTCCAAAGGAAAGCATTTGGGGCAAGGGATTTTCCTTGGTGTTATCCAAAATATAGGCGGTGCGGTCAGGGATGAAGGGCATATTATACACCATCATCGGCAGGTGCTGTTGGTCCAACGCCACATCGGTCATATTGATGACCAGTTCCATAAAATGGGCTGTGGCAATGGGTCCCAAACCGCCAATCACGCCTAGGGTTTTCTTGTTTGCTGCCATATGTCACCTCAGGGTTTGGCTGCCACAATATCCGGATCGTTCCAAGGCAAGGTGCTGGGGGGCAGGTCTTCCTTGGGGGTTGCGGGATACAAACTTTCGTCGCGGTTGAAGCAGTTTTTGCAGGATTTAGAGAACGCATTGAGTTTTGCGTCCGTCACCAAGCAAAGGTATCTGGACCAAACATTGTCATAGTGGTAGTAAGTCTTGCCACCGTCGATACTGACCATCAGCCAGTAGTGATTGGAATCCTCGGGGAAGTTCTTAACTTTCTTCACATCGATGGTGGGGATATTCAGCCGTTCCAGCATCAGTTTTTGGATGGCAAAGAACCAGAAACAGTCGCCCTTTTTCACATCCAAGAACTCATAAGCGGTCTGCAAATAATCTGTGCGGTCGGGGGCAGTGCCGTAAATCAGGTGGTCGCCACGGTGGGTCCAAACATAGACAGCCTCTACCTTTTCCCGATCGGTCATATCGTCAGTAATGAACTTATCCAAAATCGCATCCACACGGGCATAAATCACTTCCGGCTCTACATAGTTTTCCGGCTTCTTCTGCACCGTCAGTTTCACAGTGGTGGTTGTTTTATTTTGGGCGTGGTCAATGGCGGTGTAAGTCACATCGTAAGAACCGATGGTAGACAAGTCAACCTTGGAACTGTCCACTTCCAAAGTGGGGTTGGGGTCAAGATTGTCAGTCACGGTCACACCGGACTTATAGGAAACCGCATCGCCCAAGTACACCGTCAGGGCATGAGCACCGGCAATCACCGGCGCTTCTTGGTCAGCAATCACGGTAACATTACTTTCCACCTTGGTAACATTGCCACCGGCATCGGTCAGGGTCACCGTCACCTTTTGGGGGGTGATGATACTCAAATCCAGCGCAGGGGTAACGGTGGCTTTCACTTCCGTTGCATCTTTTAAGCCATCTACCAACAGTTCCGGATCTAAATTCTCGGGATTATGCAAGGTCACATCCTTGCCCTTGGCCACGGGGGCTACGGTATCCACAATTTCCAATTGGGAAGTAAATACATCTTTTCCGATTTTCAGTTCCACGGGATACTTGCCGGGGACACCGGTAGAAATCTTGCTCATATCGGTGACAAAGGTAACCTTGCCACGGGCAGAAAATTCGCTCTTCGGCAGGAAGTCCTTTGCTTCCGGCAATTCTGCGCCGGCTTCCAGCGTCAAAGTATCATAATACTCTGTCTGCAGAGAACCCAACAGCAAGGGCGTGCCGATTAAAATCACTGCCGCCAAGGCAAGCACAACCACAATGCAGCCTAAATTTCCGTCCTTGCGTTTCTGTTTGTTTCTATTCATAATGGATACTGTCCCCTTTACATAAAAACTCAGCATAAATTATACCTCTTTATAGGAAGAAAATCAAGTGTTCACGGCATATTTCTGCCCCTTTTCTTCCAAAAATCCGGCGCTTTGATTTTTTTGCATATTTTTTACCCCTTTGGCAAACAATACCTGCGAACACCAAATATAGGAGGTTAGAAAATTATGTTCCGTTCCCGTTTTGTCTGCCTGCTCTTGGCACTGGTTTGCCTTGTCAGTTTGGGCAGTATGGCTATGGCCGCCCAGGTGGATTGCGACGCAACTTACTGCTTCAATCCCACCGATTTTTCCCAAGAGGATACTTTAAAGGGAATTTGTATCACCCAACTTCCCGATGCCCAAACCGGCACCATTTTCCTTGGCAATCGGGTCATTCGGCAGGGGGATATCCTCACTGCCAAGCAGTTGGAAGAGATGACATTTTCCCCTTTGCGTACCGAGGAAAATCAAGATGCCGTGGTGACTTATCTGCCTATTTATGAGAATCGAGTGGATAAAAGCGCCACGATGACCATCGCCATTCGAGGCAAAGAGGACAAGGCCCCCGTGGCTGAGGATTTTGCCTTGGAAACTTATAAAAATCTGCCTAATCAGGGCAAATTGAAAGTGTCGGACCCCGAGGGGGAAAGCCTAATCTACACCATCGTGCGTCAGCCTAAACGCGGGGCTATCACCCTCGCCCCCGAGGGCAACTTCACCTACACCCCCAAGAAAAATAAAGTGGGTGTGGATTCCTTCACCTACACCGCCACCGACCCTGCCGGTAATGTGTCCAGAGAGGCCACCGTCACCGTGCAAATTCTCAAACCCACCGATGCAAAGCAGTACACCGACACTGTCGGTCAGACTTGCCAGTTTGCTGCAGAATGGATGAAAAATACCGGTCTGTTTGTTGGGGAAAAGTTGGGCGGCAAGGATTGCTTCCAGCCGGAAAAAGAAGTCAGCCGCGGTCAGTTCTTGGCGATGCTGGTAGATGCCCTGAATATTCCGATGGAAGATGTTTCGCTGGACGCAGTTCCCGAGGACACCCCCAATTGGCTCAAGCCCTATTTGGCGGTGGCAATGCGGGCAGGTTTAACCGTAGGTCTGCCGGATAACAAGTCCGTTTCCTTTGAAGCGGATAACCCCATTTTAGGGGGCGAGGCGGCGGTTATGCTTCAAAACGCCTTGGATTTGTCCGTTTCTGCGGATGCCAAATTGGTAGACGAGGAATCCGTCCCCGCTTGGGCCGCACCCTCTGTCACCGCTATGGCTGAAAACGGTATTTCCTTGGAAGCCATGCAAACTATGACCCGTGGCGAAGTTGCCGAGGTGTTGTATCAAGTTTCCCAAATCGCTCCGGATGCCCCCGGCATGGCAGTCATCCGTATGCAACAGTAACCAAAAACCGGACACCCATCGGTGTCCGGTTTCTTTAATAATCCCACAAAGTATTTTTGGAAATAATAATATCGGGCGGCAATCTGCCGCCCGATTTTTTATGCAGTTAGGTAGCGGTTTAAAGGGGTTTTCTTAAGCAGGAAGTAAATTGCCCACAAAAGTAATATATCCGGAAGCATATACGCGCCGTTATAAAGGGCGGAATACAGCCAAGGGGTTGTCATGGTCATTCCAAAAAAGGTTTCCGGCATATAGTTTGCCCAAATGGTTGCCCCCACCACATAATGCACCAAAAAGCGGGCGGTACAAGCGACTACGGTTGCCAAGTAAAATTTATTTTGAAATAGACCTGCCACGCCCAAAACCGCATAGGCAATCAAAAAATCCCCCAAAATACTTTCCCAGCCGATGGCAATACCGCCTTCAAACAAGGTCTGCAAAATGCCGTGGGCAATGCACACCGTTATACCCGAACCGAAGCCGTGACGGACGCAAAACAGCAATATCGGGAACATCGCCAAGTCGACACTTCCGCCCCAAGGCAGTTTGTATAGGGGCAAAAAGCCCAAAATAGTTGCCAAGGCAATCATAATTGCACCTTCGCACATCACCATAAGGCGATAATGCCAATTGATAACGCGTTTTCTTTTGTTTTCCATATGAAATTCCTCCTAAAAGTAATATCGCATTGTACAAACCCGTCAAGGTGCACAATGCGATAAAAATCTCATATGGGCATCTTTTCCTACGACGGTATTGACCGTATCAGGTTCGCGGGTCAAGGCTACAAAGCCTTATCTCAGCCGGTCCACCGGCACCCCGAAGATAGATTTGTTTTGCGATAGAATTATTATACGAAACTTTTTTCAAAAAGTCAAGCCATTTGCAGAGTCAGTTCGTGACCGCCCAAAATATGAAAATGCAAATGACCCACGGTTTGTCCCGCATCCGGACCGCAGTTGGACACCACCCGATAGCCATTTACCAAACCCTCTTCCTCGGCAATATGGGCAATGGTGGTAAAAATATGGGCAACCACTTGGGCATTTTCCTCATTGAGTTCCGCCACAGAGCCGATATGAGTCTTGGGAATGACCAAAATATGGGTAGGCGCTTGGGGGGCGATATCCCGAAATGCCAAAATCAGATCGTCCTCATAAACTTTGGTAGAGGGAATTTCCCCTGTTACGATTTTGCAAAACAAACAATTTTCCATAATGCTCCTCCTTTTAGGAAAGCAAAAGTTTATCGTTGGCTTCGTTGGAACCGCTGGCTTGGCTAAAGAGATTCAGCAGTTGTTCCACAGTCAAATTCTTCTTTTCCTCGCCGGACACATCCACCACAACATGACCGTCATACATCATAATCAGCCGATTGCCATAGGCAATGGCATCGCGCATATTGTGAGTAATCATCAAAGTCGTCAGGTTGCTTTTTTCCACAATTTTCTGAGTGGCTTCCAAGACTTTTGAAGCGGTTTTGGGGTCAAGGGCGGCTGTATGCTCGTCCAAAAGCAGAAGTTTGGGTTCTTGCAGTGTCGCCATCAAAAGGGTTAAGGCTTGGCGCTGACCGCCGGAGAGCAGACCGACTTTTGCCGTCAATCTATCTTCCAAACCCAAGTCCAAAATCTTCAGTTTTTCCCGATATTCCTCTCGCTCTTGGCGGGTGATACCGGAAAGCAATGTGCGAGGCTTGCCACGACGGGCCGCCAGCGCCAAATTTTCCTCAATTTGCATGGTTGCCGCCGTACCCATCATCGGGTCTTGGAACACACGACCAATAAATTTCGCCCGCTTATATTCCGGCAACGCCGTTACATCCACGCCGTCAATGAGAATTTTGCCTGCGTCTACGCCGTAAACACCTGCCACCGCATTGAGCATCGTGCTTTTACCGGCGCCGTTACCGCCGATGACGGTGACAAAATCACCGGGCTTTAATTCCAAATTCAAGCCGTTCAGCGCGACCTTTTCGTTGACCGTTCCTTCGTTAAAAACTTTCCGAACATTCTCAATTTTAAGCATGGTGACGCTCCTTTCCGGCTTTTTGGAACAACTTGGGCCGCAAATTGGGCACTGCCAAGAAGATTGCCACAATACCGGCGGAAATCAGTTTCAGATAATTACTGTCAATGTCCATCAAACTGATTACCGCTTGGATAACCAAATAGTAAATCACTGCGCCCAAACTCACCGCCAACAATTTCAGGCCAAAATTGCGGAAAAGTTTGCCAAACACCACATCGCCGATGATAATAGCGGCCAAACCGATAACGATTGCGCCACGGCCCATATTGATGTCGGCAAAACTTTGGTACTGGGCAAGCAGTGCGCCGGACAGCGCCACCAAGCCGTTGGAAATCATCAATCCGATGACTTTATTGCGGTTGGTGTTGATGCCTTGGGCGCGGGCCATATTGCTGTTGGCGCCGGTAGCGCGGATAGATGCGCCCAACTCCGTGCCAAAGAACCAATACAGCACAAAAATAATTGCCAGTGTAAACAGACCCACCACCACGATGGGGTGCTCATAGAAGGGACGGTTGCCCTTGTTTACATCCTGCAAATACCGCAGAGATACCACAAGGTCATACTTATTCACATTGATGGCTTGGTTTGCCTTCATTCCCATAATTGCCAAGTTCACCGACCACAAGCCCAGTTGGGTTAAAATACCTGCCAAAATAGCCGGAATCCCCAACTTCGTATGGAAGAAACTGGTGACCCAGCCGGTGAGCATACCGGCAAGCAACGCTACCAGCATAGCAATCCACACATTGTAGCCTGCCACCAGCATCATTGCGCAAACTGCGCCACCGGTGCAGAAAGATCCGTCCACTGTCAGGTCGGACACTTCCAAAATACGATAGGTAATGTATAGACCGATAGCCATTACACCCCAAACAAGTCCTTGGGACACCGCACCGGGCAGTGCGTTTGCAAATCCGACCAATCTATCAATTAGCATACTATTCTCCTTAGAAAAAAAGGCGAGGTGGCTTCCCATCTCGCCTTTTTTGTATTATTCACCGATGGCTACATAGCCTTCCGGCGGGGTCAAGCCCAAAGCATCGCAAATTTCTTTATTGTACTTCTTCACCGGGGCTTCGTCATAGGCAACTTCCATTGTGGCAATGTCCGCTTCACCCTTGAGGATTTGGATTGCCATTTTACCGGTTTTTACGCCCAAGTTGTAGTAACTGATGGACAAGGTGGCAACACCGAAGCCCTTGCAGGCGTTCTCTTCGCCGGAAATGACCGGCACATTGGCCGCGCGGCACACGCCGTCTACCGTACCGGGGGCAGAAGCAATGGCGTTATCGGTGGGGGCATAAATCACATCGGAAAAATCAGCCGCCTTCTGAGTCACTGCCTGCATATCATTGGTATCGGCAAAGGCAAATAACTGGCAAGCAAAGCCCAGTGCTTCCAATTCGGTCTTAACCGTGTCTACCTGATACTTAGAGTTCGCCTCGGCAGAGCAGTACAGCAAGCCCACATTCTTGGCATTGGGGAACCATTCCTTAACCATCGCTGCTTGGTCCTTCAGCGGTGCTAAGTCAGAGGTGCCGGAAACATTTCCGCCTACCACGCCGTTAAAATCGGTCAAATCCAAGGCAACGCCGTACTCGGTAACGGAAGTGCCCAAAATGGGAATATCGGAAGTTGCCGCTACCGCCGCCTGCAAAGCAGGGGTTGCATTAGCCATAATCAGGTCTGCGCCTTCTGCAACAAAGGCATTGACAATGGGGGCGCAAGTTGCGGTATCGCCGCCGCCCAACTCTACCTTCACATCAACCTTGTCACCGAACTCGGCTTCCAAGGTGTCCACAAAGCCCTTGGTGGCTGCATCCAACGCGTCGTGAGGGACAAGTTGGCAAACGCGGACTACATACTTGTCATTTCCTTCTCCAGTGCCCTGAGGCGTTGTTTGGCAGGCTGTCATAGAAACGACCAGCAGAACCGCCAAAATGGTTGCTAAAACTCTTTTCATAACCAACTCTCCTTTTTTAATTTATTACTTGGGTTTATGGTTGTTTTACTATACCACTGAAAACCGATTGTGTCAATAGAAAATTCCGTTTCTCGCGTACATTTATACACAGCACAAATACAATTCTTTTTTTCGCCATCGGGTTTGTATACTATGCACAAATGGAAGGTAAAAACAGTTGACACAGCCTTTTTACCGTGGTAAAGTGAAGAAAACAGAACACCCTTTTTAGGAGGCAGTATGATTAGAATTGGAATTGTGGGTTACGGCAATTTGGCAAAGGGTGCAGAAAGCGCCATCGCCCAAAATCCGGATATGAAACTGGTGGCTGTGTTCACCCGCAGAGACCCCGAAACAGTAAAAATCCAAACCCCTGATGCATTTGTCGCCCCTATGGAAAAAGCCGTAGAGTTTGCAGACAAAATTGATGTGATGCTGTTGTGTGGCGGCAGCGCCACGGATTTGCCGGAAATGAGCCCGGAATTTGCCAAAAACTTTCACATTATCGACAGTTACGACAACCACAGCAACATTCCCGCCCATTTTGCTAAAGTAGACAGCGCCGCCCAAAAAAGTGGCCATTTAGCGCTGATTTCCACCGGCTGGGACCCGGGTCTGTTTTCCCTGAACCGGCTGTATGCCTCGGCAATCCTGCCCGAGGGCAAGGACTACACCTTCTGGGGTAAGGGCGTCAGCCAAGGCCACTCCGACGCGGTGCGTCGCATTGACGGAGTTTTGGATGCACGGCAGTACACCATTCCCGTAGACGAGGCACTGGAACAAGTGCGAAGAGGGGAAAATCCGGAACTGTCCACCCACCAAAAGCATACACGGTATTGCTATGTGGTAGCCGAAGACGGGGCAGACAAATCCCGCATTGAAACAGAAATTAAAACAATGCCCGCCTACTTTGCCGATTATGATACAACGGTGGAATTTATTTCCATGGAAGAAATGCAAAGAAACCACAGCGGTCTTCCCCACGGTGGCAGTGTTATTCGCAGTGGTGTCACCGGCTGGGATAAAGAAAGCCGACAGACCATTGAATATAAACTGACCTTATCTTCCAACCCCCAGTTTACCGGCAGTGCCTTGGTGGCTTGCGCTCGGGCAATTTTCCGAATGGCCAATCGGGGGGAAATCGGTTGCCGAACTATTTTTGACCTTGCGCCGGCAGATCTATCTGCCTATTCCCAAGAATATATCTTGGCACATATGTTATAAAGAAATCCCTCGGATATCATATCCGAGGGATTTTTATTAGAATCCACGGCTGCTGCCGCCACCGCCGGAACTTCCGCCGCCGCCAAAACTGCCGCCACCGAAGCCGCCACCGAAGCCGCCACCGCCGAAGCCACCGCCTCTGCCGAAGCCACCGCGGGAACCACGGTAACGGACACCGCCGCCACGGAAGCCCAAAGAGAGCAACAGACCGAAGAGCACAATCCACAGCGCATTAAACAGACTTTGCAAAACAAATGCAATCACCACAAACTGCACGGCCTCAATACCCCAAAACAGCATTGACCGTTCTTTCTTTTTTGTTTTCTTTTTCTTGTCCAGCACAATCGCATTTGCCAAACTGCTTGTGATCACGCCAAGAATAAAACAAGCCAAAAAAGGACCGTCCAATTCTTCGTCATCGCTGCAAGAAACCGGCGCATCCCCGATGATTTCCACTTCGTACACTGCGGAAACTTCCTGCAAAAATGCGTTAAAACCGTTATAAATACCGCCGTTAAAGTCGTTTTCTTTCAGAAGAGGAATGATAAATTCATCCTGCATTCTACCGGTTTTGCCGTCGGGCAAATCCCCTTCCAGGCCGTACCCCACTTCCACGCGGAACTGTCTGTCCCCTACCGAACACAACAGCAAAAGGCCGTTGTTTTTTTCCTTGCCGCCAATGCCCCAAGTCCGAAACAACTCCGTGGCGTATTCTTCTAGGCTTTGACCGTCCAAGGACGGAACGGTTACCACCACAATTTGCGCGCCGGTTTTGTTTTCCAATTCTTGATTGGTGCGAACAATATAATCCTCTGTTTCCGGCTCAAGAACCTCTGCGCCGTCATAGACATAAAAGTCTTGGGTAGGAGATACCACCTCCGCCATTACCGGCACTGTGAGGGCTACAACAATGCACAGCACCAAGGCAGTTAAGAAAAATCTCCGCTTATTCATAAATTAGAACTCCACATTGGGCACAATCTGCGCGCCCTCGCTTGCCTCAAAATAAGCCTTTTGAGAGAAACCGAACATTCCGGCCAAAACACTGTTGGGGAACTTACGGATAGAGGTATTGAAAGTCTTCACCGCATCGTTATAATCCCGTCTTGCCACGGCAATACGGTTTTCTGTGCCGGCCAGTTCATCGGCAAGTTGGGTGAAGTTTTCCGATGCCTTTAAATCGGGATAATTTTCCACCACCACCAACAGACGATTCAGCGCAGAAGTCAGTTCGCTATCCGCCGCAGCCTTTTCTTCCACAGTCGTTGCTCCGGTCAATTTTGCCCGAGCGGCAGTCACACTGTCGATCACTTCTTTTTCGTGGCTGGCGTAGCCCTTTACGGTATTGACCAAGTTGGGAATCAAATCAGCACGGCGTTGCAGGTTGGTGTCGATGTTGGCAAGGGCACTATCCACCTCTGCTTCCATGGAAACCATAGCGTTATAGCCGGAAATCAGGGTAATGCCCAAAATGACTACCAGCGCAATCACAACAATTCCGATAATCGTACCTTTTTTCATAAAAAAACCTCCTTCAAATTGGTTTACCTATATTATATCGATATTATTTTGCATTTGCAACAAATAAAATTCCTCCGAACCTGAAATTCGGAGGAATTTTGTATTACAGTAAGGTTAACAGTTTTTGATACGCCTCTTCCCAAGCCTCGGTATGGTTGGGACTCCAAGTTTCCTCTGCCCTATCCGCAACCACTCTGATGTGTGTGGTTCTTTTTACGGTTTTGTCCGTTGTCATGGGGCTTTGTTAATTTTCTTTTTCTTCCTTTGCCCTTCCATCTATCAAATATCCAATTTTTTGTGTATTCTGCACAAATTTCACCGTCGTTTTTTGGCAGGCAAAACGGGTTTTTTTCACTTCCTTCCTGCTTCCAACTATTGACATTCAGGGAAGAAAAAGAGTATAATTAAGCAGTATGAATGTCGTGTCATACGCTTGAGCAAAATGCTCATAAAAGGAAAAGGAGAACTCGTTATGAAAAAGGAAAAGATGAATCCCATTATACTGGCAGCCAACATTGTCTGTGCAGTTGTGCTCATCGCTATGGTTGCTGTGCTGTTTCTTCCCGCTTGGCAATTTGAAGACGGTGTAATTTCCATTGCCAGTTACATTGGTTTCCCCACCAAGAAGATTGCTCTGCTCAAAGGCTTCAAGGCAACCTTGGGTTTGGCGAAGACTCCCGGTGTCAACGATGTGGTCACTATCCCCGTCTGTGTTATGCTGGTAGTCATTGTTGGCGAAGTATTTGCCCTTCTGTCTAAGAAGATTTCTGTGGCTTCTTTGATCACTCTGTTTGCCGGTGTTCTTGGCTTAGTTGGTTACATCACCGTTCCCTTCTTTGCTTTGGCCAGCAGTTATATGCTGTTGCTGGTTGTCAGCGCGATTGCCATTGTTGTGGGTCTTGCGGGCACTGTGCTGTCTGTCATTGTCTTCATTAAAAACGAAAAGGCAATCAGAGCCGCTATGTAATTTCCAATTACAAATTAAAGTGCCGGAGCGAAATGGGGTGCAGTTCATTTTTAGCCTTCGGTCTTTTGCTTCGTTTTTTGAAGAGGTGGAAACCGATGACCCAGCCCAGTATGTCAAAGATATGCTCAAAGGGCGGGCAGTGTCGGTGTCTGCCGAGTATTGTGGGGATGTGGTCAATGTCTATGCCGACTGTGACGGCCTAATTCAAAAATTTATCTTCACACCGATATAAAAAAATAACGAGTAACTTTTGTTACTCGTTATTTTTTGGAGCAGGATACGGGAGTCGAACCCGCCTAGTCTGCTTGGGAAGCAGAAATTCTACCGATGAACTAATCCTGCGTTAAAAGTATTATAGCAAAGGGCTTTGTAGAATTCAAGTCCTTTTTGTCACGATTAAGACCACCGGCTTAGCCGGTGGTCTTGGTTATTTTACCAGCAGTTCTGCGATTTGGATGCAGTTGGTAGCCGCGCCCTTACGGACTTGGTCGCCACAGCACCACAAGGTGATACCGCAATCGTCAGTCAGGTCGGGACGGATACGGCCCACGAACACGATGTCCTGATCGGTGGTGTCCAAGGGCATGGGATACTGCTTGGCATTCAAATCGTCTACCAACTTACAGCCGGGGGCGTTGGCAATGGCCTGACGCACCTGTTCTACAGTGACGGGCACATCAAAGTGCAGGGATACGGAAATAGAGTGGCTGCGGACAACGGGGACACGGACGCAGGTGCAACTGACCTTCAGTTCCGGCAGGTGCATAATCTTTCTACCCTCGTAGTGCAGTTTCATTTCTTCACTGGTGTAACCGCTTTCTTTCTCACCGCCGATTTGGGGGATGAGGTTGAAGGCGATTTGATAGGGGAAAATCTTGGGCTCGTAGGTATCACCCTTGGAAAGGGCTTCCACTTCGCTCATCAATTCAATGGGGCCACCTGCGCCTGCGCCGGAAACGGCCTGATAAGTAGAGGCGGTCATAGTGCGGATGGGGGAAATTTTGTTCAGCGCATTGACGGCGGTGACGGTGATGATGGTGGAGCAGTTGGGGTTGGAGATAATGCCTTTGTGCCAAGACACATCTTCGGGGTTCACCTCGGGAACCACCAGAGGCACATCAGGGTTCATACGGAAGGCAGAGGAATTATCCACAAACACAGCACCGGCCTTGATGATTGCGGGGGCAAACTTTTCGGCGATGTCGTTTTCTGCTGCGCCCAGCACGATGTCCACGCCTTCAAAAGCCTCGTCGCAGGCCAAGCCGATGGTCACATCCTCGCCCTTGAACTTCAGGGTTTTGCCTGCGCTGCGGGCGCTGGCCAAAGGCACTAACTTGCCCACGGGGAAGTTGCGCTCTTCCAAAATTTTCATCATTTCTTGTCCCACAGCGCCGGTTGCGCCCAAGACAGCCACAGTATATAACTTACTCATTTTCATTTCCTCACTTTACAAAACTGTTATACAGCACCCGAATGGCATCGGCAAAGTCTTTGTTGTCCACGCCAAAGATAATGTTCAGTTCATCAGGGCCTTGGTTAATCATACGGATGTTAATGCCGGCTTCACCCAGCGCGGCAAAAATCTTACCGGAAACACCGGGACGGAAAGCCATCCGGTGACCCACGGCGGCGATGACAGAAATATTATCTAAAACTTCCAAACGGTCAGGCTGAACATCCTGCTCGATTTGAGACATAATGGAATACAGATGCTTGGAAATGGCATCGGTACGGACAACCAAGGAAACATTGTCAATGCCGTTGGGAACGAAGTCCACAGACACGCCCCGCTTTTCCAAAACAGACAGAACCTTCCGCAATACGCCTACTTGGCTGGTCATACCCCGCTTGAACATGGTGATAATGGAGAAGTCCTTCTTGCCGGTAATGCCGGTAATCACACGGTCGGGGTCGGTCTCGGTATCAAAATCCTCTTGGATAAGAGTACCGCGGTCATTGGGGGCATTGGTGTTGCGGATGTTTACGGGAATACCCTTTTCCCGCACCGGCATAATGGTGCCTTCGTGCAAAACCTGCGCGCCGGCGTAACTCAGTTCCCGAAGTTCGTCATATGTAACTTCCGGAATGGGCTGGGGATTTTCCACAATGCGGGGGTCAGCCATCAAAATACCGGAAACATCGGTCCAGTTTTCATAAACGGTGGCATCCAAAGCGGCGGCGGCCAGTGCACCGGTGATGTCGCTACCGCCACGGGAGAAGGTGCGAATTCTGCCGTCGGGCATGGTGCCGTAGAAGCCGGGGATGACAATGCCCTTGCCGTGACCTAACTTTTTCAGGGCGGCATAGGAAACTTCCTTATCCACACTGCCGTCCATATTAAAGGTAATCCAATCGGCGGCATCCACAAAATCAAAATCCAAAAAGGCGGCCATCAACTTGGCGGAGTAGTACTCGCCACGGCTGGCCAACTCGTCTTCGGACACTTCTTTGGCATCCAAACGCATCTTCAACTGGGCGAAGTCGGATTCCAAATCCACATTCAGACCCAATTCGTCTCGGATTTCAATGTACCGAGAGGTAATCATATCAAACACGGAGTCGCAGGCGACACCGTATTTGGTGTGGGCGTGGCACAGATACAGAAGGTCGGTGAGTTTATGGTCATCGGAATAACGCTTACCGGCGGCGGAAACAATGACGACTTTCCGTTCCGGGTCAGCCAAAACAATGTCCCGCACCTTGCGGTACTGGTTGGCATCTGCCATAGAAGAACCGCCAAATTTTGTAACTTTCAACATAGGTTTTTCCTACTTTCTTATTCAATGGGCAGGGCTGCGAGGAATGTACCGGGGTGCTTCTGCAACCACTGGTGCATCACGCTGACAGCCAAGGGTTTGGTAATCACAGCGCCGTTCCAGTTTTCTTGGGTGTTTTCTTCCAAGAAACTGTCCTTGTCACCACGGACATAGAACTGACGGGTCAGGCTGTTATCGGCGGCAACTTTGCCACCGTAGGGGCTGTAGAAGCCCTTGCTCACCAGCACATCTGCGCAATCCTGCACCACATTGTATGCAGTGGGGTAGCGACCTGCGCCTTGTCCGTAGAAACTCATACGTCCGGAGGCACTGCCAATGAGGGTGATGAGGTTGTAGTTTGCGGTAACGGCGGCTTCCGGCTCGCCTTGGGCAAACAAGGCGGGCTGGACAAAGGCGGACAGCCGATTGCCGTCCATCATGCCGGTGGAAACCAGTTTACACACATAGCCGTGGTCTGCAAAGTTCTGCACATCTTCTGCAGAAATATGGCGAATGCCGGCGGCGGGGACGCTTTGGGGTTCTACGCTGATGCCGAAAGCGATGTTGGAGGACAAAATCAGTTTGTGCCAAGTGTCGATGCCGTCCACATCTGTGGTGGGGTTGGCTTCGGCGTAGCCCAACGCCTGCGCCTGCTTCAACGCTTCGTCATAGCCAAGACCCAAGCGGGTCATAGAGTCGAGAATATAGTTGCAGGTGCCGTTCATAATACCGCCAACCTGCTCAATTTTCTGAATTCTGCGGGCGCGTTCCAATTCGCTGAGCCAGCCGATACCGCCGCCAACAGCCGCGGTGCAACGAAACTGCACGCCTTTTTCCATAGCCAAGGGGATGAGTTCATCATAGAATGTGGCAACCAAAGCTTTGTTAGAGGTGACAATGTTTTTGCCGGCTTCAATGGAGGCTTTTACAAACTCGTAAGCCGGATGCAAACCACCCATAGCCTCGATGACGGTATCAATACTTGTGTCATCTAATACGGATTGAAAATCCTTTGTTACCTCGGCGTCGGGCAGATTGATTTCTTCCAAACAAACTACCTTTTTCACCTGCATATCGTCGCGCTCGGCGGTTAGGTCATACACGCCTCTGCCCACGACACCAAAACCCAGAAGACCAATATTCATGCTTGCAACCTCACTCATTTCTTTCGTATAAGGAAAACAAATGAACTCCTATGGAAAACACTTGCTTTTTTACCGAAAACAGTATATCATATACCCACAGAAAATGCAATACCGCCAAAAAAACAAGCAAAGACATTTTTTTGCGTGATTTTTTGTGCTTTTTGGCGAAGAAAGAAGAGGAAAACTATGCAATATCATTCTACACGCTCCAAAGAAAATGGGGTGGATAGCGCACAAGCCGTTTTGAATGGCTTGGCAGGCGATGGCGGTCTGTATGTGCCGGAACAAATCCCCCAAGTGGATGTGAAGGTTTGCCTGCAGGAAAGCGCCATGGAAATGGCTGCCCGATTGATTGGGGCAATGCTTCCGGATATTCCCCAAATGGATGAATTGGTAAAAAAAGCCTATACCGGCAAATTTGAAACCGAGGAATTGACCCCCACGGTGGATACCGGTAAATTTGCGGTGCTGGAATTGTTCCGCGGCCCTACTTCTGCCTTCAAGGATGTGGCGCTGTGTATGCTTCCCCAACTGTTGACCAAGGCAAAGTCCGTGAAGAAGATGGAACAGAAGATTACCATTTTGACCGCAACTTCCGGCGATACCGGCAAGGCGGCAATGGCAGGTTTTGCCGATGTGGACGGTGTGGAAATTTGTGTGTTTTATCCCCATGGCGGTGTATCTCGGGTGCAACGGGCGCAAATGGTCACCCAAGAGGGTAATAATGTGGCGGTTTGCGCCGTGGAAGGCAACTTTGACGATGCCCAAACCGGCGTGAAAAACATCTTTGCCGCAGGCGTTGCCGGCAAGTGTCTGTCCTCTGCCAATTCTATCAATATCGGTCGGTTGGCCCCTCAGATTACCTATTATTTTAAAGCCTATGCAGACCTGCTCAAGCAGGGGAAAATCCGAATGGGGGACAAGGTGAATTTCAGCGTCCCCACCGGAAATTTCGGCGATATTTTGGCAGGCTACTTGGCAAAGAAAATGGGGTTGCCCGTTGGAAAATTGATTTGTGCATCCAATGCCAACAATGTGCTGACGGACTTCATTCAAACCGGCACTTATGACCGTCGCCGTCCCTTACACAAGACCATTTCGCCCTCTATGGACATTTTGGTGTCTTCCAACTTGGAACGCCTTCTGTATTTGATGAGCGAGGATACGGACTTGGTGGCAGGCCTGATGGCGCAACTGAACAGTGACGGCTTCTACACCGTCCCCGAGGATATGCAAAAAACCATTGCCGAAGAATTTTGGGCAGGGTACTGCGACGATGAAAAGACCCGTGCTACCATCGGGAAAGTTTGGAAAGAGCAGAAGTATCTTTGCGATACCCACACCGCCGCAGGCTGGGCAGTTGCGGAAGATTATGTAAGCCAAACCGCCGATACCGCCCCCATGGTGGTGCTGTCCACCGCATCCCCCTATAAATTCCCCAAGGCCGTGCTGTCTGCGTTGGAAGATGTGGAGGGATTGGATGAATTTGCCCAAATGGACTATTTGTGCAAGGTTACCGGTGTTCCCGTTCCCAAGAACCTGCAAGGTTTGCAGGACAAGAAAGAATTGCACACCGATGTGATTGCAAAGGATAAAATGCTATCCTATGTAGAAAAACTCTAAGAAAAAACCGGCTCGGTTGCCCTTATGTAGAATGAAAATAGTATACTATAAAAAAGACAAAAAAGGAATTTTTTCAAATCCTTCCTGCATACCCAATTACTTCCCTTGCGATAGACGGTTTTTTGTGGTATAGTGAGTATATTCTGGCAAAATGAAGGAAATGGGGACACGGTATGAGAAAATGGATGACAAGCGTTTTTTGCTTGCTTTTGTTGACGCTGATGCTAGGCAGTACCGTGTTTGCCGCTTTGCCTTCCGGCGCGGGAATGATTACCAGTTGCAGCGCTATTTCCGGCAGTGCCTTTTCCAAAAAATCTTCCATTGCCAAAAAGTTGGATAAAATGTTTGCGGGAAACATCGGACTTTATGCGGATAAAGCCAAGACAAAACTTGTGGATGCGGCATTAGGTACGCGGAATGTTCCCAATAACGGCAAATTGCAGTATTGGGCAGACGGTCACGCCGGTACTTCCTGCTTTGCCTATGCCAATGCTTTTTATGCCACTTTTTATGACGGCCTCAGCCCCCACGATAAGGTCAACGGCAATCACCAGCGGGTGAAAGCCACGGGAAAAATTACATACCAAAACTTCGTCAAATGGGGCGTGCGCAACGATGCGGCGGTGTATATCCGAGAGGGAAATCACTCGGTGGTTGTCCTGCATTATGATGAGAACTACCTGACTTATATCGACGGCAACGGCGATGCCAAGGGCCTCATAGCCATTCGGAAAGAGCCGTGGAAAGTGCAAAAAGGCTCGAATATTTATAACCAACGACCGTCGCTGATTGTGCAACCGAAAACCAGTTATTTTGCCCCCGGCAGTATGGGCACCAGTGCCCCGAAATCCTGCACCGAGGGCGGTACTTCCCACGATTGGAACAACGGAAAAATTACCAAACAAGCTAACTGCTTAGAAAAAGGGGAAAAGACCTATACCTGCAACGATTGCAAAAAAACCAAGACCGAATCCATTGCCAAAACCACGAAACATACCTACGGTCCGTGGACAGTGACCAAAGAAGCAACCTGCGGAAAAAAAGGCGCGCAACTGCGGGTTTGCACGGTTTGCGGGAAGGAAAATACCCAAAAAATCAGCCCCTTAGGTCACGATTATGGGCCGGTGCAGGTAATTAAAAAAATGACCTTATCCTCACCGGGCTTAGAACAGAAAACTTGTAGCCGTTGTCAAGATGTGATGAAGTGGGAAGTCCCCTGCGCCACGGAAGATCGGGAAATCGGGTTGGCGCTGGCGGTGGAAGGAGGGGTGTTCCCCGAAGATACCACAATTTCGTTTCACCAACTGTCCCAAGAAGATTTGGCGTATGCCTTGGTGGAAAAGACTTTGGGTCGGGTGACGGGGAAGTTCACCGCTTACCAAATTTCTGCCGATGCCAATGGGGAACTCATTCAACCTGAAGGTTTTGTGACTTTGCGACTGAACATTCCCGAAGATTTTGGGGGAAATATAGCGCTGTATGCCGTGACCGAAGAAGGCACGGGGTGGCGGCTACAAACCGGTAGAGAAGAAGGTGTCCTGACCTGCCAATTAAACCGCTTTACCTATTATGCCCTCTGCGATTTGGATGTGCCGAAAGTAGAGGAAATTGTGGTAGAAACCCAACCGGAAACCCAAGCGCCCACGGAAATCATTGCAGATATTTCCACAGCCGCGGCATTTACCCCCACGGAAGAACCTATCCAAACAGACTACCTGCTTTTGGCAGGGGTTGTGGCGGTGACGGTGTCGTTTGCCGTCTGCGTTTTGATATTGGTGTTGCGGGAAAGACGAAAACACAAAGAAGAAATGCAAATACCCATCGATTAAACATCGATGGGTATTTTTGTATATGGCAGATGCATAAAGTTCTCTACTTCGTTCCATTTGACCGTCACGCCGGCGCCGTGGTCGCAGAATACGCTGTCCGGTGTGTTTTCCAAATCACTTTCCGGACGGTAGTCTGTTTGGGCAATGATTTCCGCCTGGTTATGGCAGGGGGCATAGCCGCGGAAGGTCATTTGCAGTTGTCCGTGACCTTGGGTGTAAGCGGCAACTTGTTCGGGATAATCCCCCAATTCGGAAGCGGGGATTGTGCCGGTTAAAATGGCGGTTTCCCCCATATTTTCCGGCGCATCGCACTGACCGGACATCCCTTGGATGTCGGTCATCGCTCTGCCCACTTGGGATACCGGAATGGTTAACATAAAATTGTAAATAGGTTCCAACAAAACGGATTTTGCCCGCATTAAACCCTGACGCACAGCGCGATAAGTGGCTTGCCGGAAGTCACCGCCTTCGGTGTGCTTCACATGGGCGCGACCGGAAAGCAAGGTTAGTTTCATATCCGTAATCGGCGCGCCGGTCAGCACCCCCAAATGGGTCTTTTCCCGCAGGTGGCTCATAATGAGATTGCGGTATTGGGGGTGTAGGGCATCGGTAGAGCAAATGCTGTCAAATTGCAAACCGCTACCTTGGGGCAGGGGTTCTAATAAAATATGGGTCTCGGCATAATGGCGCAGAGGCTCAAAATGCCCCACACCTTCCACCGAATTAAGAATGCTTTCTTTATAGAAGACTCGACCGGTGTCGAAGGTCACATCCAAGGAAAACCGCTGAGACAGCAATTTTTGCAAAACTTCCAGTTGCACTTTGCCCATAATCTGTACATTTAGTTGGTGGGTGCGCTCATCCCAAAAGACCCGCAAAAGGGGCTCTTCCTCTTCCAGTTGTCGCAGACTTCTCACCGCGTGAGAAATGTCACAGCCTTCCGGCAAAATCACCCGATATGTCATAACCGGTTGCAAAGCAGGCATTTGTCCGTCAGGTTCTGCGCCCAAACCCTGCCCGATATAGGTGGCGGAAAGTCCGGTTACGGCGCAAAGCATGCCGGCAGGGGCGATGTCTGTGGGGGTGAATTTTTCGCCGGAGTAGAGCCGAATTTGTTGCACCTTTTCTTCCCTAATTTCCCCCGCTTGTGTTTGATGGGAAAGGGCGGCGCGGACTTGTAATGCGCCACCGGTAACTTTCAGCCAAGTGAGTCGATTGCCTTGGCTATCTCGGGAAATTTTATAAACCCGAGCGCCAAAATCTGTGGGGTAAGTTTTCTTCGGCGCATACCGGGATAAAACCGCCATAAATTCGGAAATGCCTTCTAATTTCAGCCCCGCGCCAAAACAGCAAGGAAACAGTTTGCGTTGTGCAATGGCATTTTGCAGATGCTCTTGGGGCACTGCGCCGGTTTCCAAATAGGTTTCCAGCATATGTTCGTCGCACATGGCGATGTTTTCCCAATCCGGTTGGGAAAAGTCCAAACAACCCTCGGATAGCCGATTTTGAAACTGCTGAAGCAGTTCTTCTTTGGAAAGACCGGGCAAATCCATTTTATTGACGAACAAAAAGGTGGGGATTTGATATTTCTCCAGCAGTTGCCATAAGGTGACGGTATGGGCTTGTACCCCATTGGTACGGCTGATGACCAGCACGGCGCAATCCAATATGGGCAAAACTCGCTCGGTTTCTCCGACAAAATCGCCGTGACCCGGGGTGTCCACCAAAGTCACATCCCAATTTTCCACCGAAAAGCGGGCTTGCTTGGAAAAAATGGTAATGCCCCGTTCCCGCTCTAAATTGTCGGTGTCTAAAAAGGCGTTTTTGTGGTCTACCCGCCCGAAGGTGCGTCTTGCGCCGGAAAGGTACAGTAAGGCTTCGGACAAGGTGGTTTTGCCACCGTCCACATGGGCGCAAATGCCCAAAATCAAGTTGTTATTCATGGGTTTTCAGGTTTCGGTTATTTTTGGCTTTTTTCTGCTGGTTGCACCATATATTCATAACAATGGTGTGGGGCAGAAGTTTGACAAGGCGCACTTGATTGCGAATGGGAAGCCCGTGGACAGAGTAGGGCTTTTTGGTCTTGTACAAGTCCTTTAGTCCGGTGGCTACCACATCTTTGGCTTCATAGAGATGGTTAAAATACTGCACTTTGGAACCGTTGTTGGTCAGGGCATGGTTGAAAAATTCGGTTTTCACCCAGCCGGGGTTCATCGCCATCATTCGAATGCCGGTGTGCTTTAATTCACGGCTTGCCGCGCGGGAGTAACTCAGGACAAAGGCTTTGGTTGCGCCGTAGGTGGAAATATAAGGCACGGGCTGAAATGCAGACAGACTGTCTAATTGCAAAATGTGACTGCCACGGGTCATATAGGGCAGGGTCAGCCGAGTCATAGCCACCAAAGCCCGACAGTTCAGGTCAATCATCCGACAATCCTCTTCCAAGGGAATGTCTTGGAAATCCCCGAATTTACCGAAGCCTGCGGCGTTGACAAGAAGTTTCACATTGGGTTTTTCCTGCGCCAAACTTGCCTGATAGGCAGAAAAACTGTTTGGGTCACACAAATCTAAGCAGAAAATTTTCAAAGGAACGGGGGCTTCTCTTTGCAGGTTTTCTAATGCCTCTTTCCGGCGGGCAATCACCCAAATTTCTTCCACGGAAACATATTGGCTCAGTTGCAAAACAAACTCGCGGCCCATACCGGAACTTGCGCCGGTGACAATGGCAATATCCATCTTTACGCCTCCTGATTTTCTTCAAAATACTGCTTGGCAGTTTGTAAAAGGGCATCTTTTTCATTGGGGATGGAATCTTCAAGCACAAGGTCCAAAAGATGTTGCAGGCACTTGCCGATTTGCGGACCTGCTTCGATGCCCAAAGCGAGAATATCATTGCCGGAAACCGCCAAATTTTGGATACTCAGGCAATGATTTTCTTCCACCAGTTGGTCAATGAGAATAGAAACATAATCGAAATCCACTTCGGATTCGGCGATGACGCCCTTGCCGGTGAAGTCGGCTTTTTGCAGGGTCACCAGTTGCCGCAGGGCTTCTTCGCCCCATTTGCTCAAGTACCGGCGGAGAAGTTTTTTGTCCGCAGGCAGAGGGTGCATATGGTTTTCCACCAAGAAGGAAACCCGCTCCCGCAATTCCGTGGGGGAACGCAACAGCGAAAGAACGGTTTCTGCCGATTGGGCACCGGCTTCGGCGTGACCATAAAAATGTCCCCGCCCTTCTTCGTCTTGGGTGAATACCTGCGGTTTGCCAATGTCGTGAAGCAATCCTGCCCACCGCAGAGTCAAATCCGCCGGCAACGCTTCCACCACATAGGCGGTGTGGGTGTAGACATCATAGGCGTGATGGGGGCTGTGCTGGTCAAATCCCAAGGTGTCCTTTACAGCCGGCATTACGGCGGTAATCACCGACGCAAACTGCAAAAGTTGTTGGGCGTTAATCTGCAAAAGAAGTTTACATAACTCAGAAAATACCCGCTCTTTGGCAAGGTTATCCATCGTGGGGGCAAGGTCGTTCATTGCCTGCAATGTGTGTTCTTCCGGCGTTAAACCGAACCGCACGGCAAATCGTACACCACGCAAAATTCGCAGGGCATCCTCGGTGAACCGTTTTTGGGGTTCGCCCACGGTGCGAAGCACCCGATTTTTCAAATCTTCTTTACCACCAAACAAATCCACATAGCCCGTGTGGGGGGAATAAGCCATGGCGTTGACGGTAAAATCCCGACGGGACAAATCCTCTTGCAAATTCTTTACAAAATCCACACTGTCGGGGTGGCGGCTGTCGGAATAAGCGCCTTCGGTGCGGAAAGTGGTGATTTCAAAAACTTCGCCATCTATGACAACGCCGATTGTGCCGTGCTTTTCCCCATTGCGCACCAAATCATATTTGTGGAAAATTCTTGCGATTTCTTTGGGGGTGGCGCCGGTACACATATCGTAATCTTGGGGCACAAGTCCCAGTAGAGAATCCCGCACACAACCGCCCACCACATAGGCTTCAAAACCGGCGTTTTCCAGTTTGCTCAGGCACAATTGCACATTTTTCGGCAGTTCCATTTCTTTTTCAGGGGTGACGGAACAGTTGCAGGTGGCGCACCAGATGCCAAGACCGGCGTAAAATACCCAGTTTTCCCCTTGTAACGCGCTCAAACACAGCAGCACACAGCCGTAATTAAAGAACACAAACCAACGACGATTGCCAATCAAACTATCCAGCGTAGCGCGGTGATAGGCGGTAATCATCAAAAACACGGAAGACAGCATTTGGAAGAAATATTCCTGCAACTGAGGCTCTGCGCTCCACTGACGGTACTGACAGACAAGATGCACCATCATATAAATCGAAACAAAACTATGGCAGAGTACGTGGGGGCGTTTGCCCCGATACCGCAAGACACCGGCAAGAAGGATGCCCAAGGCGGACAGCACGCCGAATACACTGCACAAAAGGGCAGATGTGTCCTGCATTTGGGTAAAGTCCAGCAAAGTGGTGTAGAGAATACTAACGCCACCAACCACACTGCCGAGCAAAGCAATGGGGCTTTTGGGGAACATCTTTTCGTAACTGGGTTTTCCGGTCATAGGTCGCAGGCAAAGGTACATCAGTCCCAGTCCCAGCGCCAAAACTACAAAACTGAGGGCATTTGCCGGATGGTCCGGCAGGAAAAGACCACGGTGGTCAATGCCCGTGGCAATCAGCCAAAATCGCAGAAAAAAGGTGACAATACCTGCGCCTAAGGCAATTAGCGGTATATATTTGGGTTTGAATTTCATAAAATTACGCTCCAAAAACAATATTGTTCTTATTATAACAGTAAAAACAGAGGATTTCCAGTGTTTTAGGAAAATTTACTCTTGTTTCCCAATCTTTCTCGGAGTATAATATAAGGTAGTTTGTGATTGGGGGAAAAAAGAATGCTGATTGGAACATTGGTTGTGTTGGCACTGGTCAGTGCCGGTGGGGTTTGCTTGTGGACAGATGCCTTTGCAAGCCTTGCTTTTTTGTGGGTACTGCCGGTGAGTTTTCTCGGTGGCGTTGTCCTTTGGACGCTGGTTGCTTTCGGAATTATTTTGCTTGCCTGCGCTGTGGTCGATCCGGATAAGCCCCAAGAAAAGGATAGCAAGTTCTATCGCACGATGGCCGATTGGATTGTGGGGGCGATTATCACGGTGGGGCGGATTCGGGTTCATACCCGAGGCTTAGAGCAGACCCCGAAAGACGGCAGATTTTTGCTGGTGTGTAACCATCTTCACGAGGCTGACCCCCCGATTTTGTTGCATTTTTTCCGGAAAAGCCAGTTGGCCTTTGTTTCCAAGCAGGAAAATAAAAATATGTTCCTGGTGGGCAAGATTATGCCCAAACTGTTATGCCCGCTGATCAATCGGGAAAATGACAGAGAAGCGCTGAAGACGATTTTGCGGTGCATCCAACTGTTAAAAGAAGATAAAGTGTCCATCGGCATCTTCCCCGAGGGGTATATTAACAAGGACCGAAAATTCCACGAATTCCGTCCCGGCGTGTTCAAAATCGCCCAAAAGGCAAAAGTGCCCATTGTGGTCTGCACCATTCGGGACACCCATTACATCATCGGCAATTTCCTCAAAGGAAAATCCAGCGATGTGGAATTGCACCTGCTGAAAGTCATTCCGGCAGAGTACTTAGAGGGTAAAACCACTGTGGAACTGGCAAAGGAAATCCACGATTTGATGGCGGAGGATTTGGGCGAGGATTACCGCCCCCAAGTGACGGAAGAAAACACTTGATTTACAGCCTGATTTCTGTATAATAAAATACAAGTGAAAAACGGGAGGAAATATTATGAAAAACAGCGAAAAGACATTAGATATGATTGTAAACCTTTGCAAGAACAGAGGTTTCGTCTATGCCGGTTCTGAAATTTACGGCGGTCTTGCCAATTCTTGGGACTACGGCCCCTTGGGTGTGGAATTCAAGAACAATGTGAAAAAGGCTTGGCTGAAGAAGTTTGTGCAGGAATCCCCCTACAATGTGGGCTTGGATGCCGCTATTTTGATGAACCCCCAAACTTGGATTACCACCGGTCACGTGGGCTCTTTCTCTGACCCGCTGGTGGACTGCAAGGGCTGTGGTGCCCGTCACCGCGCCGACAAACTCATTGAAGAGAGCGAAAGCGGTAAGGGTGTCAATGTGGATGCTATGAAGCCTGCAGAAATGAACGATTTCATCACCGAGCATGAGGATGTTGTCTGCCCCAACTGCGGTAAGCACCACTTCACCTCTATTCGGAATTTCAACCTGATGTTCCAGACCAAAATCGGTGTTACCGAGGACTCTTCTTCCACCTGCTACCTGCGCCCTGAAACTGCGCAGGGTATCTTCGTAAACTTCGCCAACATTCAGCGTACCACCCGTAAGAAACTGCCTTTTGGTGTTTGTCAGGTGGGTAAGGCTTTCCGTAACGAAATCACCCCCGGCAACTTCACCTTCCGTACCCGTGAGTTTGAGCAGATGGAATGCGAATTCTTCTGCAAGCCCGGTACAGACTTAGAGTGGTTTGCCTACTGGAAGGACTTCTGCAAGAACTGGCTGATTTCCTTGGGCATCAAGGAAGACGCATTGCGTTTGCGTGACCATGAGCCTGCAGAATTGGCCTTCTATTCCCGCGCGACTACCGATATTGAATATCAGTTCCCCTTCGGCTCCGGCTGGGGCGAATTGTGGGGCATTGCCGATCGTACCGATTACGATTTGGGCCGTCACCAAGAGGCTTCCGGCAAGGCGCTGGATTACTATGACCAAGAGGCAAACGAGCATTACATTCCCTATGTCATTGAGCCTTCCTTGGGTTGCGACCGTGTGGCGCTGGCATTCTTGTGCGAAGCCTACGACGAAGAGGTTGTGGGTCAGGACAAAAATGGCAAGGACGATATCCGTACCGTTCTGCGTCTGCATCCCGCCCTTGCGCCTTTCAAGGCTGCGGTTCTGCCCTTGTCCAAGAAACTGTCCCCCAAGGCAGAAGAGATTTATGCCGAACTGCGGAAAGACTTTATGGTGGACTTTGACGATGCCGGCTCTATTGGTAAGCGTTACCGCCGTGAAGACGAGATCGGCACACCCCTTTGCATCACTGTGGACTTCCAGACCGTGGGCGATGAGAATACTCCCGCGGATGACTGTGTCACCATCCGTCACAGAGATACCATGGAGCAGGTGCGTGTTCCTGTTGCAGAGCTGAAGAATTACATCGCAGAGTATTGTAAGTTTTAATTTTAAGGCCCGGACAATTTTGTCCGGGCCTTAAATTGTGTCTAAAAAAGTTTTCATCCACAATATGCTGGTAGCTACCAAAAAAGCGACGAAAAATTCTAAAAAAGCTTTTTCTTTGCGTTCTTGCGCGGGGAATAAAGCTATGATATAATGTTTTCACTTTTGCATCGATCAGGCTAAAAGGAGGGAAACACCGTGAATAGCGCCCAATGTAACATAGAGCAAAAAGATGTACATAAGCTGCTTTCCGCTGCCAGCGGTGACGCGGCGCTTCTTTATTTATACCTGCAAAGCGGCAATGATATTGCTCAGGCAGAGCAGCTGCTGCGTATGAGTCAAAGCCGGGTGCAGTGCGCCGGCGCAACACTGCGGCAGCTGGGTCTGTGGCAGGAAGAAAAGCTGCCCCATTTGGTGGTGGGCGAGCGTCCCCAGTATACAGAAAAGGATGTTACCACCAAGTCGGAGGCCA
>JAZRMH010000009.1:0-85089 GCA_045647425.1 Faecousia sp. | reverse complement strand
CTACATCGACTTTTACAACCACGAGCGCATCCAAACAAAAACGGGAGTGGCGCCGCTAACGCTACGCCACTCCGCTTGAATTAAATATTTCCTACATAGGGGTGTTTTTGTGCTGTCCGTACAAACTGGGGCAGTTCAGATCAGTGGTGCGTTTTTTATTAGAATTTGGTGGGTTCGATGTGCCAAATTTCTTCGGCGTACTGACGAATGGTGCGGTCAGAAGAGAACTTTGCAGAACTTGCCATATTGACCAGGCACTTTCTGCCGAAGGCAATTCGGTCCGCATAGTCGGCATTGGCGCGAAGTTTGGTTTCCAGATAACTTTCGTAATCCATCAGCAGGAAGTAGTGGTCTGCCTGATGCCAATGGGTGCCGTCCAGCAACGCGTGGAACAAGTCCTGCTGGTCGCCATCGGTGGGCACAGTGCCGTCTACCAAGGTATTGACCGCGCGCCGCAGATGCTCGTTTTGGTCATAAATCACACGGGGATTGTAGGTGGCACGGCTGTTGTTAATCTCATCCACGGTTGCGCCGAAAATGTAGTTATTTTCCATACCGGCTTCCTTGACGATTTCTACATTTGCGCCGTCCAATGTGCCCAAAGTCACCGCGCCGTTCATCATCAATTTCATATTGCCGGTGCCGGAAGCCTCTGTGCCGGCAGGGGAAATCTGCTCGGAAATGTCCGCCGCAGGAATAATATGCTCGGCATAAGAGCAGTTATAATTCTGCACAAACACCACTTTGAGTTTATCGTTCACTTCGGGGTCATTGTTAATCAGGCGGGCAATCCGGTTGATATAGCAAATAATGGCCTTAGCCCGGGCGTAACCGGGGGCAGATTTCGCGCCAAAGAGATAAACCGTGGGTTGGAAATTCGGCAGTTCCCCGTTTTTCAGGCGGAAGTAAATATCCACGATGGACAGCGCATTGAGAAGTTGCCGTTTGTACTCATGCAGACGCTTTACCTGCACATCAAAGACAAAATCAGGGTTCAAACGAACGCCCTCGTGCCGGTAGACCACCTCGCACAGTTGTTCCTTTTTCACCCGCTTCACATCGTTGAACTGGCGCACCATATCATCGTCAATCATTCCCTTGAGTTTGGAAAGTTTATCCAAATCCTTGAGGAAATCTTCGCCGATGCGGTACTTAATCAGTTGGGTCAACTCCGGATTACAAAGGCCCAGCCAGCGACGGGGGGTCACGCCGTTTGTCTTATTTTGGAAACGGTCAGGGAATGCCTGATACCAATCCTTGAAGCAATCGTCCTTCAAAATCTGAGAGTGAATCTCCGCCACGCCATTGACATAGGTACCCACATAAACGCTGAGGTTTGCCATATGGGCGGTGTTATCCTTAATAATATACAGCCCCGGATGCTCGCTCTTAAGTTTTTGATCGATACGGCAGATGATGTCCACAATACCGGGCACAACGCTGCCCAACAGTTCCAAATCCCACTTTTCCAGTGCCTCGCCCATGACGGTGTGGTTGGTGTAAGAGAAGGTCTTTTGGGCAATGCGGAAACTACCCTCGAAGTCCATACCCTCTTGCATCAGCAAGCGAATCAGTTCGGGAATAGACATTGCGGGGTGGGTATCATTTAACTGAACGGCATAGAACTCCGCAAAATGGCTCATATCCGTGCCGTGGGCAGACTTATACACCCGAAGCATATCCTGCAAAGACGCAGAGGACAGCACATACTGCTGTTTGATACGCAGGCGCTTGCCTTCCCAAGTGGAATCGTTGGGGTACAGCACGCGGGAAATATCCTCTGCCTTGTTCTTTTGGGTCAGGGCCCGCAGATAGTCTTGGTCATTGAAGGCATTGAAGTCTAATTCTTCCTCTGCCTCGCACTGCCACAGACGGAGCGTGCCCACATTGTCTGTGCCATAGCCAATCACCGGCACATCGTAAGGCACTGCCAACACGGTATGGTCAGGGAAGGAAACTTTCACGGTATGATTATACCGGCGGTAAGACCAAGGGTCACCGTATTTTGCCCAATCGTCTGCGCTTTCTACCTGAGAGCCGTTGGCATCGAATTTCTGCTTGAACAGACCGAAGCGGTAACGCAAGCCGTAGCCGGATAAGGGAATGTTGGTACTGGCAGCGCTGTCGAGGAAGCAGGCGGCCAGTCGACCCAAGCCACCGTTACCCAGCGCGGCATCTTCCACATCTTCCAAAATCGCCAAATCCACGCCTCGCTCGGCGAACAGGGTCTTCATTTCCCCTAAAATGCCCAAATTGAACAGATTGGAATATACCAATCGGCCAATGAGGTACTCGGCAGAGATATAATAGGCCTTTCTCTGGGGCATACGGGTGGCCTTGCTATGGCTCCAGTTGTCACTAATGGACATCATCACAGCCGTGCCCAACGCTTCGTGAAGTTCCTGCGCTGTGGCATCCTTCAGAGACACATCGTGGGTAAACTTCAACTGCGCCTCTGTCATCTTCAATATATTCATACAATCGATTTTCATAACCAATCTCCTTATCTACCATATCGTTTAGTCATACGATACATCTGTTCTGTCAATGCAGGGGTGAAACATTCCTGCGTCGCCCGCCACTGCCAGTTATGACCGGTTGTTCCGGGAAAATTCATCCGGGTTTCCCCACCTAACCCCAGCCAGTCCTGCATTTGCAGAATGCAGAGTTTGGAAACACTGCCAAGAGCGGTGCGAATAACCCCTATATCCAAGCCTTCTGCTTCGCTCAATCCCATATACTCTTTTGCGTAAGCCAGCGTATCGGGGGCAGCCGTCTGCAAATACTGGCGCAGAGTCATATTGTCATGGGTGCCAGTATAGCAAATGGTGTTCTCTATATAAGTATGGGGCAAATATAAAGAAGGTTCCCGACTGTCAAAGGCAAACTGCAAAACCCGCATGCCGGGATAGCCGGTTTCGTCCCGAAGGTCAAAGACCTCTTGGGTGAGAAATCCCAAATCCTCGGCAACCAACGAAAGGTTGGGCAGTTTTTCTTGCACCGTCTTGAAAAAGTCCATGCCCGGGCCTTTTTCCCAAGTGCCCTTTTGCGCCGTTTTTGCCCCTTGTTCCACCGCCCAATAAGATTCGAATCCACGGAAATGGTCCAGCCGGACAATGTCATACAAATTTTGCGCCTGCTGTAAACGGCGAATCCACCAACGGTAGCCGTCCTCTTTTAGTACATCCCATCGGTACAAGGGGTTGCCCCAAAGTTGTCCCTCTTGGGAAAAATAATCCGGCGGCACACCTGCCACCTTGGTGGGCTTCAAATCTGCATCTAACTGAAAAATTTCCGGCTCTGCCCATACATCGCAACTGTCCAGCGGGACATAAATCGGCACATCCCCCATAATGACGACGTCCTTTTGGTGGGCGTAATCGGCCACCTTTTCCCACTGGGTATAAAACAGATATTGCACAAAACTGTAAAAGCGGATTTCTTCTTCCAACCGTGTCCGCGCCTGATACAGCGCCTCGGGCTTTCGGAATTTCTCCTCCGGCTTCCACTGATACCAAGGTTTTTCTTGGTTCTCAATCTTCAGCGCCATATAAAGGGCATAGTCGGACAGCCAGTGGCTATTTTTAAGGCAGAAGGCATCCAGCGCGTCCCAATCTCGGAACGCGGAAAAAGCCAGCCGTAAAACCGAAAACTTATTTTGATATTGCAGGTAAAAATCTACTTTCGTCGGGTCAGACCCCCAAGAAAACGCAGAAATCTGTTCTTCTGTCACCAACCCCATCTCTACCAAAAGGGAAAAATCAATCAGGTAGGGATTACCGGCAAATGCCGAGCAGGACTGATAAGGGGAATCCCCAAAGCCGGTGGGAGTTAGGGGCAGGATTTGCCAACACCTCTGACCGGCACTATTTAGAAAATCTATAAACTCAAAAGCACCCTTTCCCATCGTGCCGATGCCATAAGGCCCAGGCAGAGAGGTAATGTGCATCAAAACGCCACTTTTTCTCAACGGTTTCTCCTTGGATGGAATGAGTATTGCCCTACTTTTTGCGGATTAAACCCTAAAAACCAACCATCCCCCAATTCTACTTTTCTCGGTAATTTTAACTTTTTTTACTCTATTTGTCAAGAGAAAAACGCGCACAAACAAGAAAGGACCCATCCAAACGGATGGGTCCTTTATGATGTAAATTAGGCTTCCAAGTTAACCTTGGTATCCTTGCCGAAGGCATGGATGCAGTTGCCGGGGAATGCCAACTTAATGGTGGCACCGGCGTGCAGAGCCGCAACCTCAGCACCGGTCAGGTTCATAGTGGAAACAATGACGATAACATCCTTGCCGTCGATGTCAACGTGCAGATGGACAGAAGAGCCCATCAACTCGTTAACGGTAATCTTAGCCTCGATACCTTCTTCAGCAATCACGATATGCTCGGGACGAACACCCACAACGATGTCCTGCTCCTCCACATTGTTGGCAGCCAAGCGAGCCTGCTTTTCGTCAGACACAAATGCAACATACTCGCCCAACTTCACAGCATACTTGCCGTCAACCTTAACGAGTTTTGCATCTATCAGGTTCATCTGGGGAGATCCAATGAAGCCAGCAACGAACAAGTTGTAGGGATGGTCAAACACCTGCTGAGGTGTGCCAACCTGCTGAATGAAGCCGTCCTTCATAATGATGATACGATCGCCCAAGGTCATAGCCTCGGTCTGGTCGTGGGTAACATAGATAAAGGTGGTATTGATACGCTCACGCATCTTGATAATCTCTGCACGCATCTGGTTACGCAACTTTGCGTCCAAGTTGGACAGAGGTTCGTCCATCAACATAACCTTGGGGTCACGGACGATAGCACGGCCGATAGCCACACGCTGACGCTGACCACCGGACAATGCGGCGGGCTTACGGCCCAGCAGGCTGGTGATGTCCAGAATTTCAGCGGCTTCCTTAACCTTACGGTCAATGGTTTCCTTGGGAACATGGCGCAACTTCAGTGCGAAAGCCATGTTTTCATAAACGGTCATATGGGGGTACAGAGCGTAGTTCTGGAAGACCATTGCGATATCGCGGTCCTTAGGCGCTACATCGTTGACCAAACGGTCGCCGATACGCAGTTCGCCATCGGAAATTTCTTCCAAACCCGCGATCATACGCAGAGTGGTAGACTTACCACAGCCGGAGGGGCCGACCAGAACGATAAATTCCTTGTCAGCGATCTCCAGATTGAATTCCTGAACAGCGACAACGCCCTGCTCAGTAATCTGCAGTTTTGCCTTTTCCTTCTGCCGCTCCATATAGTGGGCATACGCAGCGGGATCTTTCTTCTTCAGTTTCTCAAGAATCTTTTCATTTCTCTTGTTCTTCTTGACATCATCGCCACTGAAGGGGTAGATCTTCTTGATGTTTTTCAGGGATACACTTGCCATAGCACATAACTCTAAGCACACGGAATCCTCGCGTGTACTCTCACCGCCGACCGAGTCAAACAGTCGGGGCATTACGACAGGTCTCCACACTGCCGCACCGTGAGTTGAACGGTTTTTCCTTTTTTCCTCCTTTTGTGACACGAGGCTCCTAATTTAGTGGAGTAGGTTACCCTATGCCCGGATGTTATCAATGTTACCATAAATTCCTAATTTTCGCAATGGTCATAACGCACAGATTTCAGGGGTTGTTTTTGTATATTTTAACGAAATCAAATCAGTTGCAAACTTCCGTCGGAATTCACCGTGAGATTGCTCCCGTAATACGCCTTCATTGCCCGCAACCAGCGCGGTATCTTCCGCCGTTGCCACCGTGGTGGTATACAGCAGTTTTTTATACTTGGGCACAAAACTTGCCCCCTCTTTTTGATATTGAGCATACAGACCTCGGGCAAACAAACCGCCAAAAGCGTAGGGGAAATTATAGAAACTATCGCCATAGTAGTGGCTCTTGCACACCCACATATACGGATGCAAAGTTTCCTCGTTCAAACCGTCGCCATAGCACTGCTTTTGGGCGTCGGTCATCATTTGGCACAGACGCTCCGCATCCAATAACGCCTCATCCCGATTTTCAAACACGGCGGTTTCAAAACGGTAGTGGGAATAGATATCGCAAATAATTTGGGTGGTATCTTGCAACTGACTTTCCAAAAGCGCCAACTTTTCTTCCTTGTCCGTGGCATTTTCAATGGCAGATGCCATCACCACGCACTCGTTAAAGGTAGATGCTGTTTCGGCTAAGGGCATGGAATATTCCTTGTTCAACGGGCGGTGGGAAGCAATGCAAAGATTGTGGAAGGCGTGTCCCAACTCGTGAGCCAGCGTCACCACATCGGTAAGTTTTCCGGAAAAATTGGTCAGCACACGGCTTTGTGGCAGAGGGCAACCAGTTCTTCCAATCTTTACAAGTCACCGATAAAATCCGGATGGTCAAAGCCTTCATAAATTGGGGTTAAGTCCCATCTTTCGTTCACAATTTCACTCCTAAATGTTGTTTTTTCTTATTTTACACCATTTCCCAACTCCGTCAACCGCGGGGATAATCCAAAAATGTCTTTTTTGTCGAAAAGTTTTATTTTTTACTGTTTTATTGTAATTTGTCGGTTTTTGTCGAGCGATTCTTTTCGTTTTTACCTTGCAAATGCAGTCAGTATATGCTAAATTATATTTGTCGCAGCACAGGGGATTGATTTTAAAAATGTCAGGAGAGCAAGTTATGGACAATCATACCACAGTCATTATTGCAGATAACACAGAAGATTTTTGCGCCAGCCTACAATCGGCATTAAAGCGGGCGAACGGTTTCCAAGTTTTGGGCACTGCCACCGATGGGGAACAAGCCATCAAAATGGTACAAGAAAAGCATCCGGATGTATTGGTGCTGGATTTGATGCTCCCCAAGCAGGATGGTCTAAGCGTGTTAAAAGCCATTTCCGCAATGGAACGCAAGCCGGTCACTTTGGCTACATCCCGCTTTGTCACCGATTATGTGGCAAATGCCGCCGCCAATTTGGGGGTGCGGTACTTGATGCTCAAGCCTTGTGATATGGGCACTTTGGTAGCGCATTTGGAAGAGATTCGGGGCAGCAGCCAAGCCCCTGCCCCTCGCAACAGCACCAGCATCGAAACACTGGTCACCGGCATCATTCACGAAATCGGTGTGCCCGCCCATATTAAGGGGTATCAGTATTTGCGGGAAGCCATTATCATCGCGGTCAACGATATGGATGTGATCAACGCCATCACCAAGGTATTATACCCCCAAGTGGCCAAAACCTTCCAAACCACCCCCAGCCGTGTGGAACGAGCCATCCGCCACGCCATTGAAGTGGCTTGGGACAGAGGGGATTTGGACACATTGCAACGGTTTTTCGGCTACACCGTCAGCAACACCAAAGGCAAACCCACCAACTCTGAGTTTATCGCCCTGATTGCCGACAAGTTGCAACTGCAACTCAAAGGAGCCAGCGCGGTGCATATGTGATTTTCCGCATTGACAGACAGCCTTTGTATTACTATAATATATTTGAATTTACGGTTTTGCCGTGAGTCAATATATGA
Source organism: Faecousia sp. (assembly GCA_045647425.1). Taxonomy (GTDB): domain Bacteria; phylum Bacillota; class Clostridia; order Oscillospirales; family Oscillospiraceae; genus Faecousia. The sequence continues at coordinate 77,574 of JAZRMH010000009.1, read as the reverse complement.
TAGTAATATAAGGCTGTTTTGCCTATTAGGAGGACTATTTTGAACGATTTGCAAAAGAAAATCAGCGAAATCGGCGTTGTGCCGGTTATCAAACTAAACAATCCCACCCGAGATGCTAGACCCTTGGCAGATGCTTTGTGCGCAGGCGGTGTTCCCGTTGCGGAAATTACTTTCCGCGCTGCCGGTGCTGCCGATGCCATTGCCATTATGACAAAGGATCACCCCGAAATGTTGGTGGGCGCAGGTACGGTGCTGACCACCCAGCAGGTGGACGATGCCATCAATGCCGGCGCATCTTTTATTGTCACCCCCGGTTTGGATATTGAGATTGTAAAGTACTGCCAAGAAAAGGGCATTTCCGTTTTCCCCGGCTGTACCACCCCCACGGACTACCACGCTGCCTATAAGTTGGGTTTGGAAGTACTGAAGTTCTTCCCTGCCGAGCAATCCGGCGGTTTGGATAAAATCAAGGCAATGTCCGCCCCCTTCCCCATGTTCAAGGTGATGCCCACCGGCGGTATCGGTTTGAAAAACTTGGCCACCTACGCCGCCTGCCCGGTGATTTGCGCTTGCGGCGGTAGTTATATGGTCACTGCCGATTTGATCGATAACGGCAAGTGGGAAGAAATTACCGACCTTTGTAAAAAATCTATTGAAATTGTCAAGGAGGCAAGAAAATAATGGAAGATAACGAATTGTTGCAAGAAGAGGCTTCTATCCTCACATTCGTGGACGAAAACGGCGAAGAAGTCACGATGGAATACATGGATTGCATCGAGTACGAGGGTAAGGAATACTTGGCTCTGCTTCCCACCGAAGAAGGTAGCAACGAAGTTGTTATTTTGGAAGTCGAACCCGTGGACGAAGAAAATGAAAACTACCTGACCGTGGAAGACGATGCAGTTTTGGATGCCGTTTACAACATCTTCAAAGAGAACTTCAAAGACATTCTCACCTTTGAGGACTAATCAAAAATCCCGCCTATTACTAGGCGGGATTTTTTAGCGGGTTTTTAATTGTAATTCTTGGTTTTTCAGGGTTACGGTTGTGCCGGCAGGAATAGACTTGGTAATAAAGGCACTGGCGCCAATGACGCTGTCTCTGCCAATCATCGTATCGCCGCCCAAAATAGAAGCGTTGGCGTAAATGGTCACATTGTCCTCAATGGTGGGGTGACGGCGTTTGCCCCGCAAACTTTGTCCGCCACGGGTGGAAAGACCGCCCAAGGTCACGCCTTGGTAGATTTTTACATTTTCCCCAATCACCGTGGTTTCGCCGATGACAATGCCCGTGCCGTGGTCAATGAAGAAATATTTTCCCACGGTGGCGCCGGGGTGAATATCGATACCCGTTACGCTGTGGGCATATTCCGTCATAATACGGGGAATCATAGGAACATTCAGTAAATACAATTCGTGGGCCAGCCGATACACCCCGATGGCGTACAATCCGGGGTACGAGAAAATCACCTCTGCCATACCGGTGGCGGCGGGGTCGCCGTCATAAGCGGCCTGCAAATCCGTCTGAATCATCGCCCGCACTTGGGGAATTCGGCTTAAAAAGGTCAGGCAAGTCTGCTTGGCCTCATCCTCTGTCCGTCCCCCTTCTTGGAAGACCAAAGAAATCTGCTTGCTCAGATTATACATCACATCTTCAATGAGCATAGATAAATTATGCTTGGCGTTGTAGGTGCGATAATTCTTTTCCCGAAAATATCCGGGGAATACAATCCGGCGAAGTTTTTCCAGCACATCAATCACCGAATCCTTATCCGGCTGGCGGGACGCTTCCATCTTATCAATATCCCGTCCGATGCGGTAATCTTCCAAAATATCATCCACAACTTTTTCAATTTGCTTTTCCAATTTTTCCAATTTTCTCACTCCTCGCTTTTTCGTTTTATATCACATAGACGGACATTTGTCAACATACCGTTGACAAATGCACCTGCATAGGGTTATAATTTCTCAAAAGGGGGTCTTTTTATGGCACGCATTTACGATTCGGCGCTGGAACTGATTGGCCACACGCCATTGGTTCGGTTGCGCAAAATAGAAGAAAGTCAGCTTTGTTCCGCCCGTCTTTTGGTAAAACTGGAACGGCAAAACCCCGCAGGCTCTGCCAAAGACAGAATTTCCTTGGCGATGATTGCAGAAGCGGAGGAAAAGGGTCTGTTGTCTGCCGGCGGTACGGTGATTGAACCCACCTCGGGAAATACCGGTATCGGTCTTGCCATGGTCTGCGCCTGCCGTGGGTATCGGGCGATGATTGTGATGCCGGACACTATGAGCATCGAACGACAAAAACTCATCCGCGCCTATGGCGCTGAAGTAGTGTTAACCCCGGGAAAACTGGGTATGCAAGGGGCGATTGACAAAGCGGAAGCACTGCACACAGAAATTGCCGGCAGTATCATCGCCGGTCAATTTGACAACCCCGCCAATCCCAAGGCTCACTTCGACGCCACCGGTCCGGAAATTTGGGCGGACACCGACGGCGCTGTGGATATTTTTGTCGCCGGTGTGGGCACCGGTGGCTCGCTGACCGGTGTGGGCAAGTTCCTCAAAGAAAAAAATCCCAATATAGAACTACTTGCCGTAGAACCTGCCGCTTCCCCTTTGCTGTCTAAGGGTATTGCCGGAAGTCACGGCTTGCAAGGCATCGGGGCAAATTTCATCCCCGCTGTGCTGGATACCCATATCTACGACAAGGTATGCACCTGCACCCAAGACGATGCCTACGATGCCGCCCGCCTTTTGGCTCGGCAAGAAGGCATTTTGGCAGGTATTTCCTCCGGTGCGGCGCTGTACTGGGGTATCGCCCAAGCAAAACTGCCGGAAAACGCAGGCAAGACCGTTGTGGTCCTGCTTCCCGACACCGGTGAGCGTTATTTATCCACCGAATTATTCGCATAAAAAAAGGATGCAAAGAAAGTTCATTTCTTTGCATCCTTTTTTTAGTCTTCTATAAGGGAAATATTAGCGCCTAAGGCGGTGAGTTTGCTGACAATGTTCTCATAGCCACGCTCTACAAAGTGGGCATTGCGAACAACGGTCTTTCCTTCTGCCGCCAAGCCTGCGATAATCAGTGCCGCGCCGGCTCGCAAATCGTGGGCGCATACCTCTGTGCCGGAGAGTTTTTCCGTGCCGGTCACAATCGCCGTTTTGCCGTTGATGAGAATATCCGCGCCCATATCCTGCAATTCGGAACAATAGCCAAAGAAGCGGGTTTCATACACATTTTCCGTCAATCGGCTCACACCGCCGGCCAACGCCATACACACGCAAATCTGCGCCTGCATATCTGTGGGGAAGCCGGGGTAAGGCCGGGTCTTCACCGTGGTATTACGCAACCGGCCTTCACAGCGAATACGGATGGAATCATCATAGTTAATGACTTTTGCGCCCATTTCCTGTAATTTCGAGGTGATACATTCCATATGCTTGGGAATCACATTTTTAATCAGCACATTGCCACCTGCCGCCGTCACCGCCGCCAAGTAAGTACCGGCTTCAATTTGGTCGGGAATAATGGCATATGTACCGCCCTGCAACCGTTCTACGCCACGGATTTTTACCGTGTCCGTACCAGCACCGGAAATCCGTGCACCCATAGTATTGAGGAAGTTGGCAAGGTCAACAATATGAGGCTCTTTGGCGGCATTTTCAATCACCGTCTGACCGGGAAGCAAAGTCGCCGCCATCATAATATTTACCGTTGCGCCGACACTGACCACATCCAAACTGATACGACTGCCGTTGAGTCCTTCCTCACCGGGGGTCAGGTTTACATAATCTTCCGTCTCTTCCACCTCTGCGCCGAGGGCGCGGAAGCCTTTAATATGCTGGTCGATGGGGCGGGAAGCAAAGTTACAGCCACCGGGCAACGCCACATTGGCAGTACCGAAACGGCTTAACAGCGCACCCATTAAATAATAACTGGCCCGCATTTTCCGCACCAAATCCGGATTGGGTTTGGTCTTCGTAATATGGGTGCAGTCCAAAACCACCGCACCGCCGGGTTCCCATTCTGCTTGGGCTCCCATATCCCGAAGAATGTCCAACAAAATGCGCACATCCGAGATATCCGGCACATTTTCCACCCGACATCTGCCTGCCACCAACAGCGCTGCAGGCAAAATGGCTACCGCCGCATTCTTTGCGCCACTGATGGTCACCTCGCCGGTTAGGGGTGTGCCACCTATAATTTCATATCTAGCCAAGGGAGAACAACTCCTTGCGAATTACTTATTTACCAAACAAATTATAGCATATTCCTTTTGTTATGTAAAGCACAAATTTCCGCCCATTATCGTCGTAACCCCTTGGGATAATGGTTTTTCAGAACATTTCCGTCACCCTTCCCCCAGCCGAGGCTATAACCGTCCACGGTAATTAAGCACCAGCCCTTCACTTTAGAAGCGACGGTTTCTCCGTGTAAATACTTTTGTATTTGGGAATCGTTTGCAAGAAAATTCTGTGTATTTTGGGCGTTTTTCAGCCATAGCGCCAAGGCGTGAGCAGGCTCAAACCGGTCTTTTTTCACTTCCCCCAACTCCAGACCCGGGCGAAGCACCTTCACTCCGCGAATATCCGGCATCTCCTCCGACGCCCAATAAAGGCTCTGACCAAAGCGCACCGGTTTGCCTGCAGGCAGAAAAATTTCCAGTTCCTTGGCAAAGTCTTGCCACTGTTTCGGCAGTTTCTCTTGGGTTTTGGGAGGTTCTTTCCGCTCCGTCTCACCAAATTTTCGCAACACCGCCGCAAAATGTCCTTCCCCCCGCAATTGATGGGGCCACAGCCGATACATTCCCGGCTTAGCAGAAGCGAACCAAGGAGCATCCATCGCCTCAAGGGCAAATTCCGGATGGTCCTGCAAAAAGCCCTCCACCGCTTCCTCGTTTTCTTGGGGCGCAAAGGTGCAGGTGGAATACACCAACAGCCCCCCTGCCCGCAAAAGTTTTGCACCGCTTTCTAAAATTTCCCCTTGCCGGCGGGCGCACATCTGCACCGTTTCCAAACTCCAGTCTGTTACCGCCGCTTCCTCTTTGCGAAACATCCCTTCTCCGGAACAAGGGGCATCAATGAGCACCTTATCAAAATAGCCTTCGTAATGTCTTGCTAAATTCTCGGGATGTTCATTGGTCACCAAGGCATTGGCAACGGCCATCCGTTCGATATTTCGGCTGAGAATTTTGGCCCGTTTGGGGTTTATCTCGTTGCACAGAAGAAACCCTTCCCCTGCCATTCTTCCTGCGATTTGGGTGGTCTTTCCCCCGGGGGCGGCACACAAATCGCAGACCCGCTCGCCGGGCTGAGGCGCAAGCAACGCCACCGGCGCCATTGCGCTGGCCTCTTGTAAGTAGTATACGCCTGCCTCGTGATATGGGTGCAAACCGGGACGGCTTTCAATGTCATAATAGTATCCCATTTTTTCCCAAGGCACATTTTCCTCCACAAAAGGCAGTTGGGGCATTGCGCCTTTCAACGGATTAAACCGCAACGCCACCGCCCGAGGGCGTTCCAAACTCTGCAAAAAGGCAGGGTATTCGTCTGCTAACTGATTTTCCATTCGCTGTAAAAACGCCTGAGGAAGCATAAAGGACTCTCCTTGTTTTTTCTTTTATCATACCACAAAAGACGGTGAGAGTAAAGCGGTGGGTTTATGTATAAAATTCCTGTTTTTATGTATATATTTAAGATATTATGAATATTTATTATTCCATTGATATATACAGAATTTAGGTGTATAATCCCTTGCATATGAAAGAATATTTTAGGCGGCAAATCCCCATGAACAAAGAAAACATCAAAAAAGTCGTGCTGGCCTATCCCGGCGGCTTGGATACTTCCATTATCATCCCTTGGTTGAAGGAAAATTATAACAACTGTGAAGTCATCGCCAAGGGTTTGGCAGGAACGGATTGCAGACCTGACCCCCTACCGCGTCACCCAAGACCTGATGGATATGGCAGGCCCTCAGTGCCGGTTTATGCACTGCTTGCCTGCCTTCCACGATTTGAATACAGAAGTAGGCAAGGAAATTTTTGAGAAATTCGGCATTTCTTGTACGGAAGTGACCGACGAGGTTTTTGGAAGTGACGCTTCCATCGTCTTTGACGAAGCAGAAAACCGTCTGCACACCATCAAAGCCGTAATGGCCGCTACCTTAACATAAGAAATTCCGGATTGGGAGAACCCAATCCGGAATTTTTTATCTTCTGACCCAAGTACTGCGGGAAAACAGCACCAAAATGGGGAAAATTTCCAATCGACCTGCCAGCATATCCCAAATCATTACCAACTTGGACAGTACGCTGTAATTTGCGAAGGTACAAGTAGGGCCTACCGCACCCATTCCCGGTCCGATGTTATTAAAGGTAGCCAACACCGCAGAAAGGTTGGTTTCCAAACTAAATCCATCCAGCGACAGCACCAAAACACTGGCCACCACAATGATGATATACGCCGCCAAGTAGGCGTTGATGTTGGTCAGCACCTTCTCGTCAATCACTTTATCATTACTGCGGACAACCTGCACCTTTTGGGGGTTCAGCAGTTGCCGGATATTGCGCCGTAAAATCTTAAACAGCAGAACAATCCGCACACATTTAAAGCCGCCGCCGGTAGAACCTGCGCAAGCGCCCACCATCATCAAAAGGAGCAAAATTGCCTTGGAAATGCTGGGCCACAAATCAAAATCCGTGGTAACGTAACCGGTGGTGGTCATAATAGAAGACACTTGGAATGCCGCGTGGCGAATGGTCTCTTCCAGCGTGCCATACAGCGGACGGATGGACAGCACCAAACCCAACACGCAGGCAAGGGCCAGTCCCACATAAAGCCGAAGTTCTTCGTCCTTGAACACATTTTTGAGTTTGCCCAACAGCACCAAATAATAGCAACTGAAGTTCACGCCAAATAGGAACATGAATACCGTGGTGACATTTTGCAGATAGCTGCTATAGGATGCCAAGGAATCCACCTTCACGCCAAATCCGCCGGTACCCGCAGTGCCAAACGCGGTACACAGCGCCGATAACCAGTCCATATCCCCCGCCAGCAAAAACAACATATTAAGAATGGTCAGCACTACATAGATGATATACAAAATCATTGCCGTTTGTTTCATACGGGGCACCAATTTGCCCACATCCGGGCCGGGACTCTCCGCCCGCAAAAGGTGCATGGTAAAGCCGGCACCTTTATCCGTGGGCACAATTGCCAGCAAAAACACCAGCACGCCCATACCGCCAACCCAGTGGCTAAAACTCCGCCAATACAAAATGCCCCGATACAAGCCTTCCACATTGGCAATCACCGAAGAACCGGTGGTGGTAAAGCCGGAGACAATCTCAAACAGCGCATCGATATAGTGGGGCACTTGACCGGACAGCACGAAGGGCAACGCCCCCAAAAGACTCATTACGATCCAACTCAATCCCACGCATACCAAGCCCTCTCGGGCGTCAAACAGCCTACCGGTCTTTCGGCAAATGGCGAACAACACGCCGGAAATCACCAGCATAATACCCATGGTGCAAAGGAAGGCAAACACTGCCTTTTCTTCCCCATAGCCTAGGCTGATGAACAGCGCCGGTATCAAAAAAACCGCTTCCAGCGCGATAATTTGGGACAAAAACCGCCCAACCATCTTGTAATTCATATCTTACCTCTTATGCAAATATGTCATTGAGTTGACGCAGAACACTCCGTCCGCCGGTGACAACCACCACCGTATCGCCCTGAGCAAACACGCTGTCACCACTGGGAATTTCCGTCTGGGTTCCCCGGGTGATGCTGGCAATCAGCACATTGGATTTGAGTTTCAATTTCTTTAGAGGCACACCGCAGTTATGGGTGGTGCTATCCACCAAAAATTCCACCGCTTCCACCTGTCCGTCTGCGATGGTATGCACCGATACCGCCGCGCCGGTTTGGTTTTGCATGGCTCGCACATAGCGCACGATTTGGTTGCTACACAATTCTCGAGGACAAATCACACTGCCCAAGGGTAGTGCGTGAGAAATCATCCCTTCGCCGTGGCTTAATTTGGTAATAACCTGAGGCACATTTTGGGAATTGGCATACAGCGAAATTACCATATTGGTCTCGTCCATACCGGTTAAACTGCAAAGCGCATCTATATTGGAAATACCTTGGCTATCCAAGGTGTCTTGGCTGCTACAATCCCCGTGAACCACTGAAACACTAGGTAGTTTTTCTGCCAACGCCACACAATGATCGCGGTTTTTGTCAATAATTTCTACAAAAATCCCCTCTTTTTCCAACATCTGCGCCAAATAATAACTGATACGGCCGCCACCACACACCATAACCCGATGCGCTCGCTGGGTAATAATCCCCAAGTTCTTTAGCAGTGTGGTCATGGTACTGGCAGGAGCAGTAACAAAGACCCGATCTCCTTGCCGAAGCACAAAATTACCGCTGGGTGCAACGGCATTGCCGTTACGCAAAACCGCACACACCAACACTTTACATTTGACTACGCCAGACAATTCGCTCAGGGAGATATTTTGCAATTTACTCTTTTCATCTACCCGCAATTCCACAATTTCCACCCTGCCCTTGGCAAAGGTATCCCGATGTAAAAAGCCGGGGTATTTGATAAGGCGGGCAATTTCCCGCGCCGCCTGCTTTTCCGGATTCACGCTCAAAGACAGAGGGAAGATATCCCGCATCGTCATAATCTGCTCTGTATACTCCGGATTGCGAACACGGGCAATGATATGTAGCCGCTTGTTTAAACCGTGGGCGGTCATACAGCACAACAAATTCACTTCGTCGGCATTGGTGGTGGCAATGAGCAAATCCGCAATTTCCACGCCGGCATCAAGCAAAATCCCCTTGGATGCGCAGTTTCCGCACACGGCCAAGGCATCAAAATGTTCTACCGCCTCGGACAGAACCGAAGTGTTGGTATCAATCATTGTAATATTGTGGTCCTCTGCGGTTAACAGTCTTGCCAAGGTGATACCCACCTTGCCGCCGCCGGCAATAATAATATTCATTACACGCCTCCAAAAGGAAGATTTTCCCCATTATAACAAATACTTTTTCACTTTGCAAGAGATAGCAAGTAGCACCGCCTTGGGCAGGATTGCCCAAGGCGGTGCTGTGTTTGTTTAGTCGTTGGTGTAATTGTCAAAGTAGCCTTGGATATAGACGATGGGCGTACCCTTATCTCCGGAACCGGAAGTCAGGTCGCACAGCGATCCAATCAGGTCGGTCAAACGGCGGGGGGTCGTACCCTGCGCGGCCATATTGCCCACTAAGGAAGAGCCATCCTTGGCCTGAATCTTATCCCGAATGGCGTTGCGCAAGGCTTCGCCGGACAAGTCTGCAAAGTCATTGTCAGCCAAATATTTCAGTTTCAGTTCGTTTGGTGTGCCCTCTAAGCCGGGCGTGTATGCAGGGGAAACCACGGGGTCCGCCAGTTCCCAAATCTTACCCACCGGATCTTTGAAAGCGCCGTCACCGTAAACCATCACTTCGATGTGTTTACCGGTGGCCTTTACCAACTTGTCCTGAATTTCATCCACCAAATCTTGGCACTCCCGGGGGAACAACTTCACCGTATCCTCGGTGGACTTGTTGGAACCCAAAAGACCATAACGCTCGTTGCAACCACTACCGTCTACGGGGGTGGTCATAATCTCGTCCAAGCCGAACACCTTCTCACCACCGGCGGCCTTCAACAGACGGCTGGTACGGGCACGGGTGTGAATATCGCAGTGCAAAACATTTTTGGTATAGCCCAAAATGGCCCGGGGGTCATTGGCGAAAATCACTTCCACCTCTGCGCCGCAATCCCGAATCAATTCGGAATAATACTCCACATAATCCACACCGGTGAAGGGATGCTTGACAAAGCCGAACATCTTCCGGTACTGCTCCTCGGACAGAACATCCTTATAGGGGTCCACGCCGTTTTTGTCCATCATATCCCAATCAATCAGGTGATTGCCCACTTCGTCAGAAGGGTAACTGAGCATCAGCACGATTTTCTTACAGCCCTTGGCAATACCCCGCAGGCAGATAGAAAAGCGGTTACGGCTCAAAATGGGGAAAATCACACCCACAGTTTCGCCGCCGAACTTTGCCCGAATATCGCTGGCAATATGCTCCACAGAAACATAGTTGCCTTGCGCCCGAGCAACGATGGCTTCGGTCATCGCCACCACATCCCGGTCACGAGGGGTGATCTCGCCGTTTTTCACGGCTTCTAAAATAGAGTCGGTAACGATGCTCGCCAAGTCATCTCCCTGACGGATAATAGGGGCTCTTACGCCCATAGAAACGGTACCTAACATCCGACCCATAATCAACACTCCTAATAAATTCAAATTAACGGCACTTTCGCACCACCGATATATTATAATACAACATGCGGCATTTGTAAAATATTTTTTTGCTTTTTTAGCGGTTTTTTCTCGTTACTTTCCCAATTCCAAGGTTCTTTGGTAGGCCGCCGCCACGGCTTCCATAGTACTTGCCCGAAATGCCCCTTGTTCCAAAGCGGCAACACCAGCAATGGTAGAGCCCCCGGGGGAACAAACAGCGTCTTTGAGTTGACCGGGGTGCAACCCTTTTTCCAAAAGGGTTTGGGCAGTGCCCAAAATGGTTTGAATGGCATAACCCATGGCTTTGTCCCGAGGCAAACCGCAGGCCACCGCCCCGTCTGCCAAACTCTCGGCAAACAGACACACAAAGGCAGGTCCGCAACCGGACAAGGCACTGCCGGCATCGATGAGTTTTTCCGGCAGGTGGTCTAATGCCCCCGCCTCAGCCAAGGCATTTTCAAACGCCTGCAAATACGCCTTTTCTACAGTATTTGTATAATCGTACAAAATCATACCTGCGCCAACTTGCACCGGCAGATTGGGCATAATCCGGATGACGGGATAATCGCCACCGGCCATTTTTTGAATGTCCCCAATGGACACACCAGCGGCCATAGACACCAGCACAAAGTCCTTACGGCTTGCCAAAATCGGGGCAATTTCCCCCAGCATACTGCCGATAACTTGGGGCTTTACCCCCAAGAAAATCACATTGGCGGTTTTTGCCACCTCTGCCACGGTCACCGCCTGACAGCCCAGTTCCTTTGCCAAAGTTTCCGCCACCGGTGCATAGGCATCCGACAGCAAAATATCCTTCTTTGCCACAGACTTTGCCGTAGCCCGCGCCAACGCACCGCCCATATTGCCGGTGCCGATAAATCCAAATATCATAACTTTGCCTCCTTAACGGATTTGTCCATCCCCGTGGATGACATATTTATAGGTGCAAATTTCCTCTAATCCCATAGGCCCGCGGGCGTGAAGTTTTTGAGTGGAAATGCCGATTTCGCAACCCAAACCGAACTCACCGCCGTCGGTAAAGCGGGTGGAACAATTCACATATACCGCAGAACTGTCAATGACTCGGGTAAACTTTTCCGCCACCGCCTTGTCTTCCGTCACAATGCACTCGCTGTGACCGGTAGCATGCAGTGCAATATGCCCCATGGCGGTGTCTGCATCGGGGACGACCCCCACTGCCAAAATATAGTCCAAAAATTCCGTATCAAAATCCCGCTCCCCTGCCGGCGTGCCGGAAATCATTCCCTGCGCCTTGGTATCCAAGCGAAGTTCTACGGGGTTTTCCTTCCGGTCGGTCACCAATCGCTTTTTCAGTTTGGGCAAAAATTCTTCTGCAATTTCAGTGTGAACCAAACAGCACTCTGCGGCATTGCACACCGACGGACGGCTGGTTTTGGCATTTTCAATAATATCCAGCGCCATTTCCTGATTGGCGGACTTGTCCACATAGATGTGGCAAATTCCCGTGCCGGTTTGGATGCAGGGCACTTTCGCCCCCTCGGTACAAGCCTTGATCAGACCTGCGCCACCTCTGGGAACCAGCAAGTCCACATATCCCACCGCTTCCATCAAATCCTTGACACTTTGGCGGGTGGTATCGGTGACCAGTTGCACCAAAGTGGCAGGCAGATTTTCTTTTTCCAAGCCGGATTGCATGGCTTTGACGATGGCTTGGGCGGACAGGAAGGCATCCTTACCGCTTCGCAAAACGCAAGCCGAACCTGCTTTGATGGCAAGGGCGGCAGCATCGGAAGTCACATTGGGACGGCTTTCGTATACCATAGCGATGACGCCCATGGCGACACCCACTCGGTCAATTCGGATGCCGTTGGGGCGGGTCACGGAAGTGCGGACATAGCCTACCGGGTCGGGCAGCGCCACAACTTGCCGAATACCCTCTGCCATCGCGGAAATTCTGCCTGATGTCAAGGAGAGTCTGTCCAGCATAGACGCGGACAGATGGTCCTTGGCGTTTTCGCAATCTTCTGCGTTGGCGCTTAGGATTTCCGCCGTGTGCTCTTCCAAGGCTTTTGCCATAGAAAGCAGGGCATTATTCTTTTCTTCCGCAGTCAACAGCGCCAAAGTAGGAGCGCTTTGTTTCGCCTGCTTTAAAATGTCCAAAGTCTTCATTTTCTCTCACCTACAAACCGTGTGCCGATATTTTCTCCATCTAAAAGACCGTATAGGGTTTCCGGATTTTGTCCGTTGGCAATCACCATATCGATACCGGCCCCCGTAGCGATTTGGGCGGCTTTGAGTTTGGTTGCCATACCGCCGGAACCCAAAGAAGAGCCGGTGCCGCCGGCCAATTCCAAAATCTCCGGTGTGATTGCCTCTACCACGGGAATTAACTTGGCATCGGGATTTTTATGGGGGTCTGCGGTGTAAAGTCCGTTAATGTCGGACAAAAGCACCAGCATATCCGCCTTGACTAGACAGGAAACATAGGCCGCCAAGGTATCGTTTTCCCCGATGGTGGTATGTACGCCGATTTCGTCAATGGAAACTGCGTCATTCTCATTGACAACCGGCAGAACGCCCCAGTTCAGAAGTTGCTCCAAGTTATCGTGCACATGAGTGCTGTGGCGGGGGTCGTGAATGTCATCTGCAGTCAAAAGAATCTGCGCCACCGTATGATTGTACTGGGAAAACAGTTTGTCATAGGTATACATCAGTTCGCACTGACCTACCGCGGCGGCGGCCTGCTTACCGGGCATATCCTTAGGGCGACCGGCAAGACCCAACTTACCTACGCCCATACCGATTGCGCCGGAGGACACCAACACAATCTCATTGCCGGCATTTTTCATATCGCTCAGCACTTTACACAAGTTCTCCACCCGACGGATATTCATCCGTCCGCTTTCGTGGGCCAAGGTAGAAGTGCCAACCTTCACAACAATCCGCATAATATCTCTCCTAGAATAAACTTATTTTTTCATTATACACCATATATATGCCATAATCAACCAAAAAAATCCGCCAGTGGCGCAAAAAAGCCCACCGCAGAATGACACCATTTCCAATAAAAGCCACAAAAAAAGAGGGGCAGATGCCCCTCTTACAGAAAATAAGAAATCCCTTGAATGACCAAAAGATGCGCCGGATAGTAGATATAAAAGAAATATTTCCCCAAACCCTTGCCCCGCTTGCCGTTATAAAGGGCAAGAAAGGGGATCGCCAGCAGTCCGTAAATCTGCACACCGCCATAGGTCATCCCCAACGCCAAAAGCATCAGCGATGCAAAAATCAACTTTTCCCCCTTGGTTCTGCCTAAGTAAATCGCCACAGGAAGCATCACGCCCCAAAAGCCGTAGTCGATACAATAATCGGTGTTTTTTAGCACTATTGGGAGAATTTCCGTGAGAAAATACACCCCTGCAATGCCCAAAAGGGGCAGCAGCCATCTGCCGAACCCATTTCCTTTTTGGGCAAATTTCACCAAGCCAATCAGAAAAATAGAAAGGCTGAAACTCACCAGTACGCACATATAAAGGGAATTCATCGCCACATAATATGCCACTTGGCAAACCGCTCCCACCGCTGTCACCGTGAGAAAGTACTTCCCCATTCTTCGGGTATGATAACATCCTTCGGCAATCATATAGGCGAAAATTGGAAACGCCAACCGCCCAATCAGGCGAAAAACTTCCACCTGCGGAAATAACACCAGACCGATATGGTCAAGGGTCATCGCCACAAGGGCAAAAATTTTTAAAACCGTTCCGCTCATACCGTATCCCCATGGCGGGCTAAGGTATAGCCTCTGCCGTTGACATTTTTCACTTCCGAGGTCACAATAAAGGCCTTGGGATCAACTTTCAGCACCGCATCCTGCACCGCAGGGAATTTCTTGGTATAGGTGATGCAGAACACCGCCTTCATATCCTCGCCGGAATAGCCGGTTTCGATATTGAGCATAGTAGCGCCACTGTCCTGATTTCCCAAAAGTTCTTGGCGGATCTCGCCAAACTTCCGAGAAATGATAATAATTTGCACCTTGCTCTCACCGGAAACGATGGTACGGTTCACCACAGTGGAAATCAGGAAAACAATCAGCACACTATATAAAATCCCATCCAAACCCTTGATAAACACCTGCGCCAGCACAATCAAGGTATCAAAAACCATCAACGATGTACCTACGGGGATACCTTTGTACTTTTGCAAAATGCAGGGAGGAATGTCCATGCCGCCGGTAGAACCCCCCAACATAAAGCCATTGGGCACCACAAAAGCGCAAATGGCAAATGCCAACAAGGCATTTCCCACAATGGTGCTGACAAACATCATAAATCTCTTTTTCATACTTGCCTCGTAATATCGCAGTTTTTCTTTATTTATTGTATAAGATTTGCCCCCATTCGTCAACTGTAAGAAATGTCTTGTGTTTTTTGCGTTTGCGGAGTATAATGGATTGCAGTATAACCAAAACAAAGGATGAATTAAGTCGTTATGAATGGTTTAAGCAAGGCTACGCCCTTGCAAAGTGCCGATAAAATCCACAATTTCCTTACCTCGCCGGTATATTGCGTTGTGGTGATGGCGCTTTCTGCTTTGGGGCATATTCTGTCGCTGGAACTGGCTGTCTTTCTGATTTTTGCTGTTATTTTTGTATATGTTTGTGTGTTTGGCAAAGATTTGCTGGGTTTGATGCCTCTGTTTTTAGTCTTTTATATCACCCCCTCTGCCCTGAACAATCCGGGCAGAAATCCCCAGTCTTCTTTCTATGGGGCAGGCAGTGTGATTTTGACTGTTATCGGCATCAGCGTGGCAGGGGCAATTTTGTTCCGTGTCATTCGGGACAGGAAACGGTTCTTCAGCAAAAAAAGTAAATGTCTTTCCGGTCTGCTTCTGCTGGCAGGAGCATACCTGCTCAGCGGCATTGGCAGTGCCGCTTACCCCCAGTATCTGAAAAACAATCTCCTTTTCGCCTTGATGCAAGCAGGCTGTTTGGTTCTGCCTTACTGGCTGTTTAGTCGGGGTGTGGATTGGGAAAATACCCGTCGGGATTATTTCGCTTGGATGGGGTTTGCCGCCGGTGGCGTGATGGTTGTGGAAATTCTTTGGAGTTACTGTACCCAAAATGTCATCATTGACGGCATCATCCGTCGGGAAAATATGTATGTCGGCTGGGGTATGTATAACAATATGGGCTTTATGCTGGCGCTGATGATCCCCTTCGCCTTCTACCTCGCCACCAAATACCGCCGTGGCTGGATTGGCACGGTGACGGGCACATTCTTCTTAATTTGCGTATTTTTAAGTTGTTCCAGAAGTTCTATTCTCGGCGGCACAATGGCTTACGCGCTGTGCGTACTGATTATGCTTCTTTACGCCAAAAACCGTCGCCACAACACCTTTGCCTTGGCAATTGCGGTTGGTGTCGTCACCTTGTCGCTTCTTCTGTTCCACAACCAAATTTATCGGTTGTTCAGCGCCCTCTTGGGACGGGGCTTGGACCCCAACACTCGGGATACCATCTATAAAGAGGGTCTGAAACTCTTTGGGGAAAATCCCATATTTGGCGTATCTTTCTTCTCCCCCGGTTTCCAACCTTGGAATTTTTCCAACTCTGCCTCGGTCAACTCCCTTATTCCCCCCCGCTGGCATAATACCGTTGTGCAACTTTTGGCAAGTTGTGGCGCTGTGGGCCTGTTGGCATACGGGGCGCATCGGGTACAGACTATCAAGATGCTTTTGTCCCGCAAACACAAAGAACAGGTGTTTATCGGCTGTTCTTTGCTCGTAATGATATTCTGCAGTCTGTTTGATTGCCACTTCTTTAACCTCGGTCCTACCCTTTTCTACTCTATGGCGTTGGCCTTTGCCGAGTGTTCCCGAGAACCCCGAAATATATAAAAATTGGGTCTGTTCCACCGAACAGACCCAATTATTTTTACAGTTCAAACCCCATTTCTTCGGGAAGTTCCGCAAACACCGCATCATCGGCGCCGGTTCCGTGACGGAAAATCACCGCGCAGGTCGCATCTCCGCCTATCGGAAAGGGCGCATAGTGCCATGCACCGGGGTTCCAAGAAATACCCTTGCCCACGGGAACATAAAATGCCTGCACCCGGTCGCAAGTCACATCGCCAGCAGGAACGCCCGCTACAATCAAACCGCCGGTCAACGGCAGAACGGTCTCGCTCGTTCTGGCGTGGGCCTCAAACTTTTGGAATACATATTCTCTTTGGATGGCGGTCAGCAAGTTTACGGAAACAACCTCTGCCCCTTCCACGCTGGCCTGCTTTTCGTACCAGTTATACATACCGGCCTCACCGCCGAATGCCCGATTGCCAGTTTCCAAAACCGCGCCAAAGGGGGCAAAGTTCTCCTCGGTTACCATTTGTACTTGAATTTTCTGCATAGTTCGTTCTCCTTACATATGTTTTGTGTTTCTTTTCGCCATTATACAACGAGCCTGCCATAAATGCAATATATTTCCAGAAGATGGTTTTATTTTTTGCTTTTTTCGGGACAATATATTAAAATAAATTTTACACAATTTCTATTGCGCCGAAGTTGTATCAATGCTATAATGGCTCCCGTTATTGGCTTTTTAGGAGGAAAAAATAATGCTCTTTTCCGGCATTCCCTTTTTATTTTACTTTTTACCTATCCTGATTATTTTATATTTTATCGTCCCCTCTAAATTCAAAAATTTGGTGATGATCATCGCCAGTTTCACCTTTTACGCTTGGGGCGAAATTCGGTTTATCCCCATTATGTTGGCGCTGTCTGTAGAGGACTTTGTGTGCGCCAAACTGATGGAAAAATACCGTTCCAACAAAAAACTGCGCACCCTCTTTATGCTCATTTCCGTGTGTAGTAATTTAGGGGTTCTGCTGTATTTTAAGTACACCAACTTCTTCTTAGAAAACGCCTTTGCCCTATTCGGCAAGACCTCGCCCTTTGTGAAAATCATTTTGCCCATTGGCGTTTCCTTCAACACTTTCCAGTCCATCAGTTACGCCATCGATGTGTACCGCGGTACCACCAGTTGCGAAAAGAGTTACTACAATTACTTGGCCTACACCACCTTATTCCCCCAAATCATCGCCGGTCCTATCGTCCGGTATGTCACCGTAGAAAACGATTTGGATGACCATATCTTGAATATGGACAGTTTCGCCGAGGGTATGCGCCGGTTCATTTTAGGTTTGGGCAAAAAGGTGCTGATCGCCAACAATGCCGGCTACTTGTGGGATATGATTTCCTCGGGAAAAGCCGGTGAGGCTTCTGTGGTGCTGTCTTGGCTGGGCATTGTGGCTTACGCCTTCCAAATCTACTTCGACTTTTCCGGCTACTCGGATATGGCCATCGGCCTTGCCCGGGTGTTTGGCCTGAAATTTGACGAAAACTTTAACTACCCTTACATCAGCAAAAGCGTCACGGAATTTTGGCGCAGATGGCACATCACTTTGGGCAGTTGGTTCCGGGACTATGTGTATATCCCCATGGGCGGCAATCGGGTGTCCACCGTCCGCTGGATGCTGAACATCCTGACGGTTTGGGGCCTTACCGGTTTCTGGCACGGCGCTTCTTGGAACTTCATTTTCTGGGGTCTTTACTTTGCAGTGCTGTTGGTGCTGGAAAAGAAACTTCTTGGCAAATTCCTATCCAAAGCCCCCAACTGGCTTCTGCATATCTACACCATGCTGTTGGTGCTGATTAGTTGGGTTATCTTTTACTTTGAGGACTTGGGCGTCCTTTGGGCTTACCTGCAAGGTATGTTTGGCGTGGGTCTGTCCTTTGTTAACAGCAACGCCTTGTATCAGTTGTCCAGTTATTTCATCATCTTTGCCGTTGCCGCCTACGCTTCGACCCCCCATTTCAAAAACACAGTGCTGGCATTGTCGGAAAAGAGCAACAACCGCCTTGTGAACATCGGCTCGTCTTTATTCTACTTGGTGATTTTTGTGGTTTGCCTTGCCTACTTGGTCAACAGCACTTACAACCCGTTCTTGTACTTTAGATTTTAAGGAGGTGTGGTTGTGAATACTCGTTTTAATAAAATTTTCTTTGGCATTTTCGCCTCTGCTTGGCTATTCTTAATTCTGAGCAACTTCATCGTCCCCGACGCAGAATTTTCCGAATCCGAAAGACGGCCCTTGGCAACCATGCCCAAATTCACTTTGGAAACCTTGCTAAACGGCGATTACGCCCGTGGCTTGGACACGTATACCACCGACCAGTTCGTGTATCGGGAAACCTTCCGGAAAACCCAATCCCTTTTCCACTATTATGTCCTGAACCAAAAAGACATCAACGGCATCTATATCCACGACGGTTATGCCGCCAAACTGGAATATCCCCTCAATCCCAATTCCATCGACTATGCCGTGGGCAGATTCACCTTTGTCTATGACAAGTTCCTCAAAGACAGCGGTAGCAAGGTCTATATGGCAGTTGTCCCCGACAAGGGCTACTACCTGACTCAAGAAAACAACTACCCCGCAATGGACTACGACAAACTCTTCCAAGGCTTCCAAGCGGGTATGCCTTGGGCCACCCACATCGACCTCACCGGCGCATTAAATAAGGACAGTTACTACTTCACCGACACCCACTGGCGTCAGGAAAAGCTGTCTGCCGTGGCGCAGGCCATCACTCAAACTATGAGCGTGGGGGCTTTTGATGACAAGGACTTCACCCAAACCCCCATTGACCGTCCCTTCTACGGCGTGTACCACGGTCAGGCGGCGCTTCCGATGAATCCGGAAACCCTTTCGATTATGGAGCATCCCATCTTGTCCCAGTGCAAGGTATTTGACCATGAAACCGGCCAATACACCGATGTGTATAATATGGATATGCTCTCTTCAAAGGATTTGTACGATGTGTTCCTCTCCGGCGCAAAATCCTTACTGACCATTGAAAATCCCAATGCTGCCACAGAGAAAGAACTGATTATCTTCCGGGATTCCTTTGGCAGTAGCATCGCCCCCCTCTTAGTTAAGGATTATGCCAAGGTAACACTGGTAGATATCCGTTATCTGCTGCCCAATATGCTGGACAAATATATCAACTTCCAAGGTCAAGATGTTTTGTTCCTCTACAGTTCTTTGGTGCTCAATAACAGTTCTACTATCAAATAAGATTCTATAAGAAATATTGGGGTCAGGCTCGCGCCTGACCCCAATATTTCTTATAGAACCCTTTATTTACCGTAAATATCTTTGCAAGCGCCTTCAATTATAGCGTTGGCATTATGGTACATAATGTCCGCTACATCCGTTTTGCTAAGCCCCAGTGTTTGACAAGCGCGCTTAAAAGACAACAATTCTTCGTAGGCAAAGAATGTGATTTTTTTGCTTCCTCCGCAGACACCTTTCCACAAAATACCCCATTTTAAAAATGCTCCCGACCTATTGGGTCGGGAGCGTTTTTGATGATGCTTCTGCCACAACACTGTATACCCACGCGGAGGCGCATTGAAATCGGAATTCGTTCAGGTGCGGTGATGGGAGGCGCTTATGTTGTCATTTTTTCCTGCTTGACCTTATGGTCGATAATGTGCCGGGATGCCAGTTCCTTGTGGACATCTTCCACGGTGATGCCCATTTGCACCATCAGCACCATAGCGTGATAGGCAAGGTCTGCAAGCTCGTAGACAGTCTCCTTTTTGTCGTCAGCCTTGCCGGCAATGATGACCTCCGTACACTCCTCGCCCACCTTTTTCAGAATTTTGTCGATTCCCTTTTCGAAAAGATAGGTGGTGTAAGAGCCTTCGGGGCGGTTTTCATTTCTGCCTACCAGCATATCATACAGCCCTTGTAGGCTGAATTCCTGCAGGCTTTCACTCTCCCAAAGGGGATTTGTAAAGCAGGAGTCGGAGCCGGTATGGCAGGCAGGCCCATCCTTTTCCACCACTACCACAAGCGCATCCCCGTCGCAGTCGGCGGTGATGGACACAATGTGCTGGTAATTGCCACTGGTCTCACCCTTGAGCCACAGTTCATTTCTGGAACGGCTCCAAAAACAGGTGAGCCCCTTTTCCATGGAAACGGCCAGACTCTCCCTGTTCATATAGGCAAGGGTCAGCACCTTTTTGGTGACGGAATCCACTACGATTGCGGGGATCAGACCCTTTTCGTCAAATTTTAGTTCAGAAATATTCAGCATAGTTACAGTCTCCTTGTGGGAATATTTTCATGTTCCATCTGTTCTTTCAAATCGGCAATATGCACCTCGCTAAAATGGAAGATGGAGGCGGCAAGCCCTGCGTCCACCTTTGGGAGAGTTTTGAACAGGGTGATAAAGTCCTGAATTTTACCTGCGCCGCCGGATGCGATCACCGGCACGGATACGGCATTGCAAACCTCCTCCAGCATAGGCAGGTCAAAGCCGCCCTTGACACCGTCGGTATCAATGGAGTTGACCACAACCTCACCTGCGCCGTTGCTGACGCACTGCTTAATCCAGGAGATTGCCTCTAAGCCGGTGTTCTCCCGTCCGCCTTTGGCAAATACCCGGAAACCGCCGTCTACCCGCTTGATATCCACGGACAGGACAACGCACTGGTCGCCATACCGCTTTGCGGCTTCCAGAATCAAAGAGGGATTGCGGATTGCGCCGGAGTTGACGCTGACCTTGTCAGCACCGCACTTGAGCACCCGGTCAAAATCCTCTACTGTGTTGATGCCGCCGCCTACGGTCAGGGGAATGAACACCTTCCTTGCGGTTTCCCGCAGAATGTCTGTGAACAGTTTCCGTCCGTCGGAGGAGGCAGTAATGTCGTAGAACACCAGTTCGTCTGCGCCGCAGCTGCTGTAGTACATACCCAACTCCACGGGAGAGGATACATCCCGCAGACCCTCAAAATTCACACCCTTTACCACACGGCCGTCCCGCACGTCCAGACAGGGAATAATTCGTTTGGTTATCATTTTGCCACCTCAATTGCCCGGGCTAAGTCTAAGCTGCCGGAGTAGTACGCCTTGCCGATAATCGCACCGTGGAGGTTTTGCGCCGCCAACCGTTGAATATCCTCCAAAGAGGAAACACCGCCGGACGCAATAATCTGCAAACGAAAGGTTTCGGACAGGGTTTTATATAAGCTGTGATTAGTGCCCTGCATAGCGCCGTCTTTGGATATGTCCGTGCAGATAACGGTTTTTACGCCGGCTGCCTGCATTTGGCCGCAGAAGACCAGTGCGTCCTTATCGGATGTTTCCGTCCAGCCCTTAATGGCCACACACCCGTCCTTAATGTCAATGCCCACGGCAATCTTTTCGCCGTATCTGGCCAATGCCGCTGTCAGAAAATCCGGGTCGGTTACGGCAGCGGTGCCTAAAATTACCCGATCAATTCCGGCGGATAGATACCGGTCAACCACCTCCATGGTGCGGATACCGCCGCCCACTTCGCAGAAAAGTCCGGTCTGTTGTTTGAGGGTCTGCACGGTTTCTAAGTTGGGGGTCGTGCCGTCCCGTGCGCCTTGCAGATCCACCATATGGATGTGGGTAGCACCGCACCGCAGAAAGTCTTGGGCAACGGCAAGGGGATTTTCGTTATACACGGTCATTTGGTTATAATCGCCCTTAAAAAGCCGCACTGCTTTTCCTTCGTATAGGTCAATTGCGGGGTAAAGTATCATGTTTTCTCTCCCATTTCTACAAACGCTTTCAGAATTTTCAGGCCTACGTCACCGCTTTTTTCTGGGTGGAACTGGCAGCCCAGCACATTGCCCTCTGCCACAGCGGCGGTCAGCTCCGCCCCGTATTCTGCGGTGGCGATGACAGATGCATCGCAGTCGGCGGCATAATAGGAATGCACGAAATAGACACAATCGCCCTGCCGGGTGTACTTCATCAGCGCCGATTGCTTTTTCATAATCAGACCGTTCCAGCCGATGTGGGGAATTTTGTAGTCCCGGGGAATGACATCCTCAATGGGACGAACAGACCCCTTCAGCAATCCCAGCCCTTCGTGGCAGCCGTATTCGTAGCTTTTTTCAAACAGCAGCTGCATACCAAGACAAATGCCCATCAGAGGCTTGCCTTTGGCGGCAAGTTCTTTCAGGGTTTGGTCCAATCCTGTGCTGCGCAGCTTTTTGGCAGCATCTTCAAAAGCGCCTACGCCGGGCAGGATGATGCAGTCTGCTTTTTCTAAAACTTCTTTGTCTGCGGTGACGGTAACCTCTGCGCCAATGGCGGCAAAGGAGCTTTGCAGGGAAAAGAGGTTTCCTACACCGTAATCAATGATTGCAACCATTATAAGACTCCTTTGGTTGACATAATATCGTCTGCGAAAGCAGCATCAATGCTGACAGCCGTACGCATACTGCGGGCAACGGATTTGAATGCGCCCTCAATAATGTGGTGGGAGTTGCTTCCTGCCAATTGCTGCAGATGGAGGGTGATACCGGCATCTCTTGCAAAGGCAATCCAGAATTCCCCGCACAGCTCCGTATCAAAATCTCCCACCTTCGGGGCGGGAATGTTCAAAATGGGGTAGAATCCGCCCCGTCCGGAGATGTCCACTGCAGACAGCATTACGCTTTCATCCATGGGCAGGATCATACTGCCATAGCGAATGATGCCTTTTTTATCTCCCATGGCTTGGGCAAAGGCTTTGCCCAGACAAATGCCCACATCTTCCACCGTGTGGTGGTAATCCACGTGGGTATCGCCCACACAGTGAACCGTCAAATCGAAACGGCCGTGCTTAGCAAACAGGGTCAGCATATGGTCCAGAAATCCGCAGCCGGTCTGAATATCGCTTTCGCCCTTGCCCTCCAGACACAATGTAATCGCTATGTTTGTTTCCGCAGTTTTTCGCGAAATTGTTGCGGTTCTCATAGTAGTTCCTCCAATACTTCATTCAGCTTTTCAAAGAAAATCTCCATCTGCTGCCTGCTGCCCACGGTGATCCGGTTGTACCGGCACAGACGGGGGGTATCGAAATGGCGGATCAACACGCCTTTTTTCTTCATGCGCAGGTAGATTTCTTTGCCGTCTGCTTGAGGGTGCATGGCGAAAATGAAATTCGCCTTGGAATCGGTCAGGACGAAGCCCGCCTTTTTCAACTGCTCCACGGTCCATTCCCGAACCTCCGTAATTGTTTGGCAGTTTTTCCGGATATACCCTTCGTCCATCAGCGTGCCAACGCCGGCTGCCATGGTCATACGGTTTATGTTATAGGGGTTGGTAGCGTATTTGATGGCGTTCAAATCGCCAATCAGCGCCTTGCAGCCAATGCCGAAGCCCAATCTGCCGCCGGCAAGGGAACGGGATTTGGAGAAGGTGCCGGTCACCAGCAGATTGTCATATTTATGGATCAGGGGAATCACGCTCTCCCCGCCGAAATCCACATAGGCTTCGTCGATGATGACCACATTGTCGGGATTGCTCCTGACGATTTCCTCAATCTCTGCTGCAGACAGCACTATACCTGTGGGTGCGTTGGGATTGGCGATCACAATGGTTTTGTTGATTCCGCAGTACGCCTTTGTGGAAATGGTGAAGTCATCTGCCAAAGGTATTTCTTCGTAAGGGATACGGTTCAGGGCGGCAAACACCTTGTAAAAACCGTAGGAAATGTCGGGGAAGACTACCGGATGGTTTTCATCGCAGAATGCCATAAAGGCAAAGTTCAGAATCTCATCAGACCCATTGGTAAACAGAATCTCGTCCTCTGCCACCTGAAAGACCTCTGCCGCTTTTTTTACTAAATCCCGGCATTCCGGATCGGAGTAAAGTTGCAGATTGCCTGCTGCCTCTGCCGCCATACGAAGGGCATTGGGAGAGGGTGGGAAGGGGGACTCGTTGGTGTTCAGCTTTACATATTGGGTATCCTTTGGCTGTTCGCCGGGGGTGTAGGGGGTTAAATTCGCATATTTTGCGCTGAAAAAACGGCTCACGTCAAGTTTCCTCCATCCGAATTACCGCACTTCTGGCATGGGCGGTAAGACCCTCCTGCTTGGCAAAGAACGCCACATCCTGCGCCACATTTGCCAGTGCATCTGCGGTGTAATAGGTATACTGAGTTTTCTTTACAAAATCGTCCACTGACAAGGGACTGGAGAATTTGGCAGTACCGCTGGTGGGCAGGGTGTGATTGGGGCCGGCCAAATAATCGCCCAGCGCCTCCGGACAGTTCCGTCCCATAAATACAGAGCCTGCGTGGCGAATGCTGTCTAAGTAATCAAAGGGATTGTCCACCAGCAATTCCAAATGCTCCGGCGCAATTTCATTTGCGATATCAATGGCTTGGGTGAGGGTGTCGGCAACGATGATTTTACCGTTGTTGTCAATGGACACACGGGCGATATCTGCACGGAGTAGGGTGGGGATCTGCTGTTCAATCTCTGCCTGCACAGCGCGAGCCAGCGCCATAGAATCGGTGACCAGCACCGCGCTTGCCAGTTTGTCATGCTCTGCCTGACTCAGCAGGTCTGCGGCGGCGTGGCGGGGATTGGTCTTTCCGTCCGCCACGATCAGAATTTCGCTGGGGCCGGCAATCATATCAATGGAAACGGCGCCGAACACCTGCTTTTTTGCCTCGGCCACAAATGCGTTGCCGGGACCCACGATTTTATCTACCTTCGGCACACTTTCAGTGCCGTATGCCAAAGCGGCAATGGCCTGTGCACCGCCCAACTTGTAAATTTTATCAATTCCTGCAATGCTGGCGGCTGCCAAAATCACAGGATTGATTTTGCCGTCGTCAGAAGGCGGGGTCACCATAACCACTTCCTTGCAGCCGGCAATTTTGGCGGGGATGGCGTCCATCAGCACGGTGGAAGGATAGGCTGCCGTACCGCCGGGCACATACAGTCCGGCTCTGTCAATGGGAATGATTTTCTGACCCATTACGATGCCCTTTTCATCGTTGATGATGAAGCTGCGCCGAACCTGCCGGCTGTGGAATTTGCGAATATTCGCTGCGGCACGGCGTAAAATCTCCAAAAAATTGGGATCCACCACTGATACAGCTTCGCTGATCTCCTCCTGAGTGACCTGCAGGCTGGAAAGCTTTGCTTTGTCAAACTTTTCACAGTATTCATAAAGGGCTTTGTCTCCGTTATTTCTCACATTGGCAATAATTTCGGAAACAACCGTCTCCACGTTGACAGCGCTTTCTGCCCGTGCAAAAACCTGTTCCGGCTTGACTTCGTTGAATTTCAGTATCTTAATCATTTGGATTCCTCCGTTTGGGCGGCAAACTGTTCCATCAGCTCCGTCACCTTTTTGCGCTTAAACTGATAACTCGTCTTGTTGGCAATCAGTCTTGCGCTGATGGGAACGATGGTCTCTATGACCTCCAAATCATTTTCCTTCAGGGTGCTTCCCGTTTCTACAATATCCACGATCACATCGGACAGTCCCAAAATCGGCGCAATCTCAATGGAGCCGTTTAAGTGAATGATGTCAATATCCCGACCTTTGGACAGGTAGTGCTGCTGGGCAATGTTTGAAAACTTGGTGGCCACCCGCAAGGTTCGGTCCGTATTGTCGGAAAAGTCCTTTTTTGCCGCCACTGCCATGCGGCACTTGCCGATATCCAGATCCAGAAGCTCATAGACCTCAGGATTGTACTCCAGCAAAATATCTTTGCCGGCTACGCCGATATCCGCAGCGCCCCGTTCTACATAGATGGCTACATCCGAGGGCTTTACCCAAAAGTACCGCACACCTACACTTTCGTTTTCAAAAATCAGTTTGCGGCTGTTTTCCTTGATAGAAGGACAGGGGAAGCCCGCCTGCTCAAACATAGCGTAGACCTTTTCGCCCAGTCTGCCCTTGGGAAGGGCGATGTTCAGCACGTTCTCGTCTTCCCTTGGCGCTTCCAGGGTCATATCCAGCATATCCAGATACACCGCAAAGCCTACGGCGTTGCTGCTGTGCTTCATCTTTTTCATCAGCTTATCATACTGTCCGCCGGACAGCACCGCAGAGGGTACGCCCTCCACAAAGCCCTTGAACACAATGCCGTTATAGTAATTGAGATCACCGACAACAGAGAAGTCCACCTGCAGCAGATTGCGGATCTGTTCATCCTCGATGGACGAAACCAGTTGCGCCAGGTGTTGTAGCGAGGCGGTATCACACAAGCCCTCCAATGTGCCGATCAGCTCCGGTAGCACCTGTGTTGCTTTGCCGGATGCCTGAATGAGCGCAGAAAGAACGGTCAGGATATTTTCGGAAAGATCCAGCTTTTTAAGACCGGCTTCGTTCTTTTCCTCCACACACTTGAGAATGTCCACCGCTTCGGCGCCGGTCTTCTCCGCCTCAGTAATGACCTGCGCCAGCAAATCCAGATTGGTAACATTCAACACGCAGGTTTCGGAGATGCTTTGCAGGCTCTTGGCGGCAAGCATAATCACCTGTCGGATATCCTCCATACCAATCTGGCCGATACACTCCAGACCCACCTGCATAATTTCCTTATAACTTTGATTGCCCTTGGAAATACGGTATACATTTTCATTATAAAAAAACTTCTGTACACCTTCGCCGGGGTCTTTGATGTTTTTAATGATGGACAGGGTTACGTCCGGCTTCAGCGCCATTAGCTTGCCGTTGGTATCGGTAAAGGTGATAACACTGTCGGAAATCAAAAAATCCTTGTTGTTTGCATACAGGTCATATTCTTCGAATTTGCTCATTTTATATTGGGTATAGCCATAGCTGCGGTAAAGACCGCGCAGACCGAATATGACCTTTTCCTGAAAACTGAGGGATAGATCCATTATACTTCCTCCGATTCTGAAAGTCTCGTTATGGCTTTTTGGTAGCCGCCGCTGCCGTAGTTCAGACACTTGCTGACTCTGCCGATGGTGGCGCTGCTTACCGCCACCTGCTCGGCTATTTTCTGATAGTTCATTCCCTTAGACAGCAGGATCGCCGTATCCAGCCGCTGAGACATATCCAGAATTTCCTTTATGGTGCAAAGGTCTTCAAAATACGCATAGCATTCTTCTAACGTTTCCAGACTCAGTATAGTTTGGAACAATCTGTCTACCGATTCGCAATGGAGTTTTTGCATAATTGCCACCTCTCTTATAAATACTTCACCATGTTATCACATTAACGCAGTAAAGTCAATGCAGAAAATGACGCTTGCCAGATGAAGAAGATGAATAAGAGATCTGAAGGGAGACAGCGAGATTTCTTACGGAATATGTGCTATGCTAGCAGGGGAATAGGGAATAATGGCACGAATGATGTATCGGACAAAACAAAAATCCCAAAAGCCCTGTATATTCAAGGCTTTCGGGATTTGTTTATTTTATTCCCACTCAATGGTGCCGGTGGGTGCAATCGCTGATTGCCGAGTGGGTAGGCCCTGCTGTTTTCGTTTTATATTTAATCGTTTGCTATGTGGGAGGCTTATTGTAGAAATATCTGCAAATCCCTTGCTTTATAAGGTAAAAGGTGATAAAATATAATATCAAACAAGATGCTTGTTTGCAAGGAGGTTCAGCGCATGACGGATAAAGAATTTAAGAAACTCACCAGAGCGCAGCTGATTGATGTGATCTACCAGCTCCAACTGCAAATTGAAAGGCTGAACGAAGAAAAACAAGGGCTGAAAAGCGAGCTGAATGACAGGCGGATCCGCTTGAACGATGTCGGCAATATTGCTGAAGCCGCCCTTGAAATGAACGATTGCTTCCGTAGCGCCCAGAATGCTGCGGAGCAATACTTGAATGAGATTAAAGCGATCCGCGAAGATACCGAAGCGCAGCGGCAGAAGATTCTTTCGGAGGCGCAAGCAACAGCAGAGGCCATTATTGCAGGCGCAAAAAAGGCACAAGGCGATTACGATTCTGTGATAGAAACAATTATGAAAGAATTTGGGCAGAATCATTCGGATAACGGGTGTTAAGTATGTTACATAGAAAAAAGAAGGAAGTATCCCTTCCTACGAAAAGTCAAGTTGAAACAGAGCGAAAGAGATATCGCCGACAGAAAGCCTATAACAAGGCTCTGCGTGGAACCGTATATGTTTTAACCATTGTGGCTGCCGTTGCGGTGTTGATAGCAACGCTTATTTTACCCGTTCTGCAAATCGAGGGCACCAGTATGGAGCCAACACTAACTAACGGCGACATTGTATTGCTTGCAAAAACAACTCGGTTTGAACGTGGAGACCTTTGCGGATTTACATGGAATAACAAACTTTTGGTAAAGCGTGTTATCGGTCTCTCCGGTGACTGGATCGAGATCGATACCGATGGCACCATATATCTCAACGGCAACAAGCTGGATGAGCCCTATGTGCAGCAAATGGCGTTGGGAGAATGTGATCTTGAATTTCCTTTCCAAGTGCCACAGGAGCAGTATTTTGTAATAGGAGATATGCGAGAAAGCTCAATCGATTCTCGCAACACACTAATTGGTTGTATTCCAAAAGACCAAATCGTTGGAAAGGTTTTCTTTAGAGTATGGCCATTTAAGAAAATCAGTTTTTTCTAAGCATTAAGAGGTAAGATTTACAGAAGGACAAGCGTTTATGAGTTTCATTGAACAATACTTGTTACAATTGAATACTGAAAAACGACGATGGCGGCGCGCTGTGGTAATTCTAACGGCTCTGTCATTCATTGTTGCGCTTGTTACCGTATGGAATTTGCGTATGACAGGCATAACCATCGCAAATGGCGCAACCTGTAGTCGTGAAGAACATCAACATACGGAAGAATGTTTGCAAGATGGCGCTTTTATATGTGGATATGAGGAGCATATCCACACGCTTTCCTGCTATTCCGATCCTACGGCAGATGTGGAAACGGCGAGAGATTGGGAGGCAACGCTTCCTGATGACCTTGGGCGGTATTGGTCAGAAAATATAGCGCGTATTGCCCTGTCCCAGATCGGGGTCGCGGAAAGCGAGAAAAACTATATTCTTGCCGAGGACGGTGAAACCAAACTGGGCATCACCAGATACGGCCAATGGTACGGAAATCCCTATGGCGATTGGTCGGCAATGTTCGCCGCCTTCTGTCTGCATTATGCTGATGTGCCCCAGGATGCCATTCCCTGGAGTCCGGGTGTTGACAATATGATGCAGCTTTGCGCGGACAAGCAGATCCTTTCCCAACCGGATAATTATGTGGGGCTGAACGGAAACCTTTTGTTCCTGGATGCCGACGGCAACGGAAATGCGGACAAGATTTTGATCGTAACCGTGCCGGAAGTGGCCACGGAGGAGGAAACGATCCTGACCGTCGGCGGCGACTGGGACAATGCGGTCACACAGCTTTCCATTCCCAAGGACGATCCCCGGATATTGGGATATATCCCTACTGCTGCGGTAAAAGAGGCATATTCACAATCGTTGCCTGTTTACAGCATCAATAAAAACAACAACATCTACACCATTGATGTGTATGGGCTGCCGGTGGATTACGATGGGAATCGGATTACCGAGCTTCCCGTAACAAGTCTGGGAACGTTCCAGGTCGATAGCACGACTAAGCAATATGCGTCGAGTCAATTCGATTATGATCTGGGTGTGTATCATAGCGCCTACTTCGGCTCGGAGACATCTGTCACGATCAACAATGTAAACACAGTTTGGCGCTACCGCAGCGGATTAACCTATTATCTGGCATATGCGCAGACAAACGGCACCCAAAACCAGAGATGGAAAAACAGAACAGATACCTCCCTTTCCTTGTATCTGCGGTATACACCGGAATTTACGGTTACCTTCCAATCGGAAGGCTTTGAAACGATGACAGAGGATGTGGGTTATAAGGGATATCCCACAGAGGAAGCACCCTCCCAGTGGAGTCGCGAGGGATACACCCTGATAGGCTGGCTGGCCAGCGATAACCAGACGATATACAGTTATGAAGAGCTCCTGTCCAGACCTGTAACGGCAGATATCACTTATACCGCCCAATGGCGGCATTATGTGACCGTCCGCTTTGATACAGGCGCCTATACGGATTCCCTGTATCCCATTGAGCCCATGGAAATTTCCTACGGCAACAAGATCGCGCTACTACCCACACCGGGCTGGAAAAACAACTCTGTGACCATGTCCTTTGACGGGTGGTACTTAAACAGCGCTCTTACACAGCCGGTAACTGCCGACTATGTATTCTACGAAGATACTACACTGTATGCTAAATGGAGTCCCAAAGAGGATGGCTACTATGTCTACTTTATGGACTTCCCCCGACAGGGACAAACCCCATTGGTCTTGATGACCTATAGCGTGACGGAAAATAAAACGGCATCTCCCTATACCCCCGGCAATGAGCCGGAGGGAACCCAGTGGGACGGAAAGTGGTATTTGGAAAGCACCTGCACAAATCCCTATAATTTCCTTATCCCTGTCAGTCAGATGGGAGATCACCTCGCCGGCGCGAATGGACGGGACTTGTACCTGTATCCCGGCACACAAGAGGTCTGCAGAGCGATTTTCGTCACCTACGGCACCAAGGTAGACCCGGTAACGATACCGGTTGGCGGTTCAATCAATTTGGATCAATACAAACCGGAACGACAAGGCTATGAGTTTGCCGGCTGGACCTTGAAAGACGGCACGCCCATGTCCGGCACACAAAAGCTCACAGAAACCACAACCCTGTATGCCAAATGGAATCCCGGCTATGTGCCCTTTGAAGCGATTCTGCGTATTGAAAATGCCAATGACACCGGCATGACACAGGCGGACATCTTAGGCACCTGGTATGCCAAGGCAGGTTCTCAGATCCGCGTAAAATCCACTTATAGCGGAAGCGGCACCAACAGGACCGGCAGCCATCAAGTGGTCTGTGTGATCGACGGTGTGGAATACCCGGTATATGAAGATGCGGCATTGCGCCAGCAGGCAACACTCGATGATGTATATTCCACCTATTTCATCTATAACAACACGGGAACCACCTGGACGGATGAAGTAAACTGGGATGATGTTTACACCGGCGGCGAAGTGCCCTACAGTACACGGCCCATCAGCAGCGCAGGCGATACCATTATCAATTTCGACTATATGCGTGTGCGTAATGATATTGTCTTTACCATTGTAAACAGTAATTCCGGCGCGTACCTTGACATTTATAAGTTGTATCGGGACGGTCTGATCACCGGTTCTGTGACCTACACCGGTACGAAGCCCACCTCCACCGGTCAGAATGTCAGCGCTACCGGTGTTTCTGCCGACAATGTCAGCTGGAGCTATACGGCAGCTACAAGAGTGGGCAGTTCCTACAACAACTATTACACGCTACACAATATGAAATACGGCCAGCGAATCTATGAGGTCTATCCCGTAGGCGGCAGCTGGCTGACACCGAGAAACAATGCCTTCCACTGGTATTCAACAAGCAACAACCAATTGTTCTCCTCCCGTCGTGAAGACCTGTCCGCCGACTTCTTCAGCGGCAGCGGTCGAAAATTGTCGCCTTATAGTCTGACAGCGGTGTTTGCCGCCCAAGACAAAATCGCGTTGATGTACGCAGTGGAGTGCCTGCCCGGAGAAACGGCAGACTTCACCATCAGCGGCGTAGGCTACAAGGTGCAGACCCAGCTATGTGAGGTCGTTAACCACACGGGTGATTTTACACAGAAAGAGCTTCTTGGTTGTGTCAAAGAGAGCAGCGCCTCTTATACAAACCTGAATACAACAAACAGCCAGCTGGGAGGCACCTCAGTCAAAACGCTGTTCGGCACCACATACTGGAATTATTACAACATTTACGGTGGTGTTGACAGCCTCAGCGACATTGATAAAGCTTACATTTTCTACTACACCCGCCTGCACATGAACATTCAGTTCAACTTCGGTTACGACAGTAACGGAAACGGTGCAAACGAAACCGTCAAATATGAAAACATCGCCTACGGTGTCAGAATCGGTGAATACCGATTCGGTATGCCGGGCTATGAAAACCATTCGCTCCTTGAGCGTGACGGTTATGAATTCGCCGGTTGGCTGGACGCCAACGGTTTTGTACTGGAGGCAGAGGACTGGGAATCCATGGTCGCCACCGGCGACAGTGAGAACAACACCATGATCTTCATTGCCAAGTGGGAAAAGATATCCAACAATATTGTGGAATACTACGACGACCGTTCTTCCACAACGCCCTTTGAATCCCATTACTTTGACGATGGCGAGCTGCTCCAGTTCCCGACCATGTCGGTGTATCCCCAGGGTTGGGTATGGCAGGAGTACGGAGAAGGTCAATTCCAGCGGTTTGACTGGGATGTTCCTATGTACGGCGAATACGGCGTGCAGGAGACCCGCATGTTCAATGGCGAAGAACGGATCGTAAATGTGATCCGTATTTACGGAACATGGGACGAATCTCACACTACGATCGTTTACGATCCCAACGCTCCCCAGGGCGGTATACCCGGCACCGCGCCCACAGACTCCCACGAGTACACCATCTGGCAGTCGGAAGTGCCGGTTGCTTCCCGGGGGGAAACTGCCAACGCCGACCCCAATATGATGTTTGTTGGTTGGCTGTTGGACAGAAACGGTGTGGTCTACCAACCCGGCGACCATGTGCCTGTACGATGGCCGCGCACGATGATCTTCACCGCCCAATGGGCAAAGACAGAGGAAGTTATTTATCTGCGGTATGATCCAAACGGAGGCACCCCGGCGGATATGTATCCCAATACTGCCGGTTTCCCCTATAAGAAAAATGCTACTGCAGCCGTTTGGAACAACGCCAAGGCAGATGGCACCCCCTGGTTCAGCCGAACCGGATACGCCTTTATCGGTTGGAATACCCAACCGGACGGCAGCGGCACGGCATATGCGCCGGATGCGGTCATTGTGCTGACCGAGCCGGTCACGACCCTCTATGCCCAGTGGAAGAGTACCACCTTTACGCTTTCTGTCCATAAAGTGGATTCAGAAACCAAAACACCTCTTGCCGGCGCAGAGTTCGGACTGTACCGGAAAGAGGCTGACGGGTACCATTTGGTGGAAACCTTCTCCACCGGTACTGACGGCCATATCACATTCCTGGATCTGGACACAGATACCGTCTATAAACTGACAGAGGAAAAACCGCCCGGCGGTTATGGCATTATCACCAAGGAGATATATTTTGCTTTGCGGCCAAAGGGCAGCACGGTATCTCTCCAGTTCTATGATTCATCTGGAAATGCGATTTCCGTACCCAGCGGGGTATCCGGTGAGTACACCACCGCCAATCAATTTTTGGATCTGACGGTGAAAAACCTTCGCGGATATAAGCTTCCCGCTACGGGCGGCGCAGGTATCTTATTCTATATACTTTGCGGTCTGTTCCTTGTAACAGTGCCGCTTGTATACGGATTCAGCCTGAGGCGCAGGAGGTCAAAGCATTAGGCCTCCGCAATTGGCGTAAAATCCATATTATGCGCCTGACTGATTCCAAAAATCAAAAAATTTATTTTAAGAAAGGAAATTTACCATGAAGAAGTTTTTATCCATTCTCTTGGTGTTGACCATGGTTCTTTCCCTCGGCATTACTGCTTTTGCAGCCGAGGAGACCGGCTCTATCACCATTTCCAACGCAACCGTCAATCAGACTTATACCGTGTATAAGATCTTCGATGCAAGCATCAAGCTGACAGCTGACGAGCAGGATGCAGAGGCTGTCTCCTACACCATCGAAACCGACAACCAGTTCTTTACCAAGCTGTTCGGCGCTGACGGAACTGCTGTTAACACCTACTTCGCCTACAATGCCAACACCGACTCTGTAACCAAGAAGGACGGCGTTAACGACTCCGAACTGATCAAGTACCTGACCGAGTTGGTCGCAGAAGGTGGCTACACCCCCGCTACTGCTCCCGTCGTTGCCCAAAGCGAGACCGTGGAGTTTGAGGATCTGCCCTACGGTTACTACCTGATCACCAGTTCTCTGGGCACCACTGTTACCATCAACTCCAACACCCCCGAGGTCACCGTCATCGATAAGAACCAGAAGCCTGTGCCTGACTTCGACAAGCAGGTTCAGACCGGTGTAGACGATGCCGGCAACCCCATCTGGAGCGATTCCAACACTGCCGGTATCGGCGACGAGTTCGCTTACCGCATTTCCTTCATCGCCACCAACTACGAAGGCGACAAGAAGATCAAGTACTACCAGGTACACGATGAAAAGGGCGATGCTCTTTGGGCTGAGTTCGACAGCTTCACCGTCAAGGTCGGCAATGATGTACTGGAGAGAGGCTACTACCTGTCTCAGGGCGGTGAAAACACCGGCAACTGGGAATTCCTGGGTGACTGGTCTGACATCCCCGAAGCAGAGCGTGATCGAGGCGATGCACAGTGGTACCTGGTACACCTGGGCTACGATCAGTTCCGTATTACCATTCCCTGGCTGGAAAACCACACTCTGACTGACAATAAAGACGCCCTCGGCAATGTCACCTCCTACACCCTGGGCTTTGCAGAAAATGCCGCTTCCAAGTACGACTCCCCCGTTCGGGTTGAAATTACCTACGATGTCGTGGTAGAGGCCAATGCCGCCATCGGTGACACCACTCATGGCAACCGCTTCAACAAGGCTTATGCATCCTGGACCAGTGAGCACGAGACCGGTTCCAGCACCCCCGACGAGGTTACCACCTATGTGTACGGCATCGGCCTGCTGAAGGACGACGGCAGCACCGGTGTTAACCTGGCAGGCGCCAAGTTCCGTATCTACAGCGATGCTGACTGCACTGTTCCCGTATATGTGATCCCCACCGATGTGGAAGGTGTTTACATCGTTGACTCCTACGGTAAGCCCATTGAGAGCGTCACCGGCACCGGCCAGACTACCTCCAGAGCCACCTTTGCAGCATACCTGGATGCATACCTCAACGGCGCTGTGCAGGACAACTATGTTATGTCTCAGACCAACGGTAAGCTGGCTATCCTGGGTCTGGCCGCAGGTACCTACTACCTGAAGGAAGTCGAGGCTCCCGCAGGCTATAACGCTCTGTCCCTGCCCGTCGCGATCGAGGCCGGCGAGGGCATCCGTCCCTTCGCTATCTATGCTGACGAGAACGGTAAGGTTGCTGACATCCAGGCAGAAGACGCCACCTACAAGGAGTACAGACTGGATCTGACTTACACTGTTGTTCACAACAGCAAGGGTGTTGAGCTGCCCTCCACCGGTGGCGAAGGCACTATGCTGCTGATCACCATTGGCACACTGCTGGTAATCGGCTTTGCTGTGTTCCTGATCACCCACAAGAAGATGTCCATCTACACTGACTAATTGTTAAAATACTGACTTGTCCCAAAAGGGAGGAGAGGAGTTCTCCTCTCCTCCCTTTAAAAATATGACAGAAAGGAGATGCCTATGAGAAGACATAAGACTGTAATTTTTCTAACCCTTGGTTTTTTGGTAGGTATCTGCATTCTGTTATATCCTGCGTTCAGCGATTTTTGGAACAGCAAGACCCAAAGCCGTGCAATCACAAACTATGAATCGGTTTTGGAAGATTTGAAACCGGAAGACTATACCGCGATTTTCGAAAAGGCAAATGCCTACAATCAAGCGCTTTATGAAACAAATTTCCCGCTGACAGATTATAAACAAGTGCCGGGATACTACGACACCCTGCGTGTAACCGATAACGATATGATTGGCTATTTGAAGATCGACCGTATCGGCGTGGAGCTTCCCATTTACCACGGTACATCGGACTATGTGCTGAACAAAGGTGTCGGTCATTTAGAGGGCAGCAGTTTGCCGGTAGGCGGTGAAAACACCCATAGTATTATGTCTGCCCATAGAGGTCTGCCCAGTTCAAAGCTGTTTACCGATTTGGATCGCGTAGAAAAGGGAGATACCTTTCAGATTATCATTTTGGATCAGGTGCTGACCTATCAGGTTGATTTTATAAAAGTAATAGAGCCTACCGATATTTCCGATCTGCAGATCATTGAGGGCGGTGACTATTGCACCTTGTTTACTTGTACCCCCTATGGCATCAATACACACCGGCTTTTGGTGCGGGGCATCAGAATTGAAACGATCAAAGAAAAGCCGGTGCTTTATGTTTCCAATGAGGCATTTCGCATAGAGCCGTTATTGGTAACGCCGGCAGTTGCCGCACCAATGCTTTTTGTGCTTCTTATTCATTTACTCGTTAAGTACAGAGAGCCACCGAAAAATACGCAGCAAAAGAAAAAAGAGGAAGGAGGCACAGAGCATGCGCCGTAGAATACTAACCTTGTGTGTGACAATATTACTGATTCTAAGCTGTTCACTCACAGCTTTTGCGCAGGAGTTTGATCCTCAAAAGAACGGATCTATTTCTGTAACGCTGACGGAACAGTATGATAAAGAGCCAATCGTCGGTGCAGAGCTTAGCGTGTATTATGTGGCAACAGTTCGTATGAATACCAACGGAAATTTGAGCTACGTTTACACCGACGCCTTTGAAAACTCCGGAATTAACATTGATGATCCGTCCCTTGCAATCAAATTGGATGCCTATGTCTTAGAACACAATGTATCATCTATCAAAATAACCACCGATAAGAATGGAACGGCAACCTGCGAAGATCTCGCTTTAGGTTTGTATTTTATCAGGCAGACGGGAACCGTGGAGGGATTTGCTCCTTGTACTCCATTCATGGTGACGGTGCCAAGTAAAAACGCTGACGGTTATGTGTATGATGTAAATGCTTCTCCCAAAACAGAGGTTGCAAGGCTTACTGATATTACCATCAAGAAAGTATGGAATACCGATAAATCCACCGAGGCGGCGGAAAGTGTTACCGTGCAGCTTTTGCAAAATGGTAATGTTGTCAAAACGGCAACCCTTAACGCACAAAATAATTGGCAAGTAACTTATTCTGATATGCCTGAAAGCGATGCGTACAGCGTCAAAGAAGTAGATGTACCAAAAGGTTTTACTGCAACCTATAAGCAAAACGGTTATATTTTCACAGTGACAAACACATCTACTCTAATACAAACCGGTCAGTTAACATGGCCGATTCCCGTACTCTCTATTAGCGGTATGCTTTTAATTGCAGTTGGAATCACGCTTTTACAGAAAAAGAGGAAATCAAATGCGTAAATGGATCGGTATTATCTGTGTCTTACTTGGTGTCCTATGTATTTTGAGTGCCATAGGCTTTGTGGTATATAATCGTTGGGAAGACAAGAAAGCGGAAGATATTGCCCAAGATCTTCTCAAGGATGTAGAAAATATTATTGACGAACCCTTGCCGGAGCAGACATTTCCTGATGATGTGGAAAAGGCACCTGCCGAAATGGCAACTGTAGAGGTAGATGGATATGATTGTATCGGTATTCTTTCTGTTCCTGTTTTAGATTTGGAACTACCGGTCCTGACAGATTGGAGCTATGCAAAACTAAAAAAAGCACCATGCCATTATTACGGCTCCTATTACGAAAAGGATTTTGTTATTGCTGCTCATAACTATAAATCACACTTTGGCAGACTTTCGGAACTGCAAGCAGGTGATATTGTTGTTTTTACCGACGTAAGCGGAACAGCACATTACTACGAAGTAGTTCTTTTGGAAACATTACCCAAAAATGCAACAAAAGAAATGATAACAAGTGGCTTTAATCTTTCGCTATATACCTGTACTCCCGGCGGCAGTAATCGCGTAACTGTGCGCTGCAACGCCGTTGAGTATGCACAACTTGACCCGGACGATAAGCCAAAGGCAAAGTTCTCTATTTGCGACGGAGACTGAGGTCCGGGCGGTATACGCATTTTGTAATCAACACGATTTATAGAAGAAGTATCCGGCGAGAGCGGACTGACCTACGCCCGATATAAAAACACCGCCACCGGTGAGGTGACGGAAGTCAAAAGCGAAGAATCCTTTGGCGTCTTTGTTTTTGCAGGGTATGCCCCTGCCACGGAAACGGTCAATGGTGTCGTGGAACTGAAACGGAGCTGGAAAAGTATGTGGCTACATTACACCGAAAGACGGGGCTGCGTGCTGATGGGTCTTCTGTAAAGCAGAGAGAAGCAGCTGTAGCAGTTGATACCCATGAATTTTAGCTTCGTAGATATATGGTAGGTACTGGTATATTAGCATTCAAAATGTAGTGCTATTATACCAGTTATTTTGTTTTACCGGACTTTTATTGGTCAAAAGTTGGTCACAGCTTCAGATGATTCTGCAGTTCGGATAGCCAATTAGGCATATGTTTGCCGATGGTTCGCAATTCGCCATTGCAATATTCTGCTACCTTTACGAAACCGTTATCATTATCATAAAACTCTGCTTCGTCACAGTAAGGAAGAACTTTTGCAACAGCTTCCCAACGACCGGAGAAACGGCGCTGCACATCATCTTTAGGGATGTTGTGTCCACCGCGCTTGACCCGGTTGTCGATACGCACAAGACTTTCAGACAGGGTGTCCAATCCTACATAAAACATTCTGATATGGTAACCCAGCTCTTTAACTTCCTTAGCAGTGGCTTCCGTCTTGTAGCCGGAAAGGGTGGTCTCCTGTGTAAAGGATACATTACGATTCATGCAATCACGGATCATGGCTAAAGCAGCCTTGCCGCCAAGTTCTGCTGTAATTTTGTCAACGTCAATAATAACACCTAGATCTGTTGTTCTCTCTTTCAGAACACCGGTGAAACTGGATTTGCCAACACCGTTGACGCCGCCGATGATTGTATATGTTTTTATATGACCACCTCTTGCTCAATTATACCCACTCTGATTGCCAAAATCAATTATTATTTATAATTGGCAAAGGATTTTGCAATCGAAAGTGACCTCTGTTTTGTTTGGAAAACAACATAATCCGTATAATATGGATACATCCCGCGCATCCGTAGGAATATAACCGAAGCCAAGATTGCTCCAATCGATATTTTTATTCTCCATAAAGGAAACACCTCACCTTTTATACATTTTACCATGTATATTCCCCTCGTTCAATACAGTAAAACCGAAAACGTTTGTCTGTGAAATACATTTGTCCTTTGTGCAAATAACACAAAAGGGTCATTTTGTCTAATTTGCCGTCTCTTTTCCCGATGGTTGTGTATATTTTTTACAAACTGTGAATATTTATTCACTCTCATGTTGACATGCCGCAATTTAAAGTGTATAATCCGTTGCATATTAAAGAATAAATTTTCGGGAGGAACGAAAAATGAGCAAAGAATCCATTAAAAAGGTAGTGCTGGCCTACTCCGGCGGTCTGGACACCTCTATTATTATCCCCTGGCTAAAGGAAAATTACAATAACCCCGAGATCATTGCCGTTGCCGGCAATGTGGGTCAGGCTGACGAGTTGGAAGGTCTGGAAGAAAAGGCTATTAAGACCGGCGCTTCCAAGTTGATTGTTGCCGATCTGGTGGACGAGATGGTGGACGACATCATTATTCCTGCCATGAAGATGGATGCCAAGTATGAGACTTACCTGCTAGGTACCGCCTTTGCCCGTCCTGTTATCGGCAAGAAACTGGCAGAGATCGCTATCGCCGAGGGTGCAGATGCTATCTGTCACGGCGCTACCGGCAAGGGCAACGATCAGGTCCGTTTTGAACTGGCTATCAAGCGCTTCGCTCCCGAAATGAAGATCATCGCCCCCTGGCGTGAATGGGACATCAAGTCCCGTGACGAGGAGATCAACTATGCCGAGGCCCACAACGTACCTCTGAAGATCTCCCGGGAAACCAACTACTCCAAGGACAAGAACTTGTGGCACCTGAGTCATGAGGGTCTGGATCTGGAAGACCCCGCCAACGAGCCTCAGTACGAAAAGCTGGGCTTCCTGGAAATGGGTGTATCCCCCATGCAGGCTCCCGACGAACCCACCTACATCTCCATTGACTTCGAGGCCGGCGCGCCTGTTGCCTTCAACGGTCAGAAGATGAAGGCTTCTGCCATCATCGCTGAACTGAACAAGGTTGGTGGTGCCAACGGCATCGGTATCATCGACATTGTGGAGAACCGTTTGGTTGGCATGAAGGACCGTGGTGTCTATGAGACTCCCGGCGGCACCATTTTGTACTTCGCTCACAATCAACTGGAAATGCTAACCATTGACAAGGATACCCTACATGTCAAACAAAAGTTGGCTGTGGACTACGCCGACCTGATCTACAACGGCAAGTGGTACTCCCCCCTGCAGGAGGCATTGACCGCCTTCGCCAACGAGTCCAACAAGTACGTCACCGGCACCGTGAAGTTGAAACTCTACAAGGGCAACATTATCCCCGCCGGCACCACCTCTCCCTACTCCCTGTACTCTGAAAGCCTTGTCACCTTTGACGAGAGCGATTACGACCAGAAGCAGGCTGAGGGCTTTATCAACCTGTGGGGTCTGCCCACGCAGGTGCAGGCACTGCGAGAGCAGGGCAAACTCTAATTTTACAACCCGTAAGGGCGGACGGTTGTCCGCCCATTACGGCTTTTTAAGGAGCGTCTTATTATGGCGAAAATGTGGGCCGGACGGACAGACGGCCGAGTGGAAAAGATCGCGGATGACTTCAATTCTTCCATCCGTTTTGACAGCAGAATGTACAAGCAGGACATCACCGGCTCTATGGCCCATGCCGCCATGCTGGCTGCCCGGAATATCATCACGCAGGATGATGCCGACCGGCTGATTTCCGGTTTGGAACAGATCCTTAACGACATTGACAGTGGCGCACTCCCGATTGATATGGAGTGTGAGGACATTCACATGTTTGTGGAACAAGTGCTGACCCAGCGGCTGGGCGACGTGGGCAAAAAGCTCCACACCGCCCGTTCCCGGAACGATCAGGTGGCGCTGGACATCCGTATGTATCTGCGGGATGAGATCCAAGCCATCACCGACTATATCCGCGCGCTGATCACCGCCGTTACCGACAAAGCCGAGGAATACGCCGATGCCATCATGCCCGGCTACACCCATCTGCAGAGAGCCCAGCCTGTCACCTTCGGTCATCATCTGATGGCATATGCCATGATGCTGCTACGGG
The DNA here is from genome assembly GCA_045647425.1 of Faecousia sp. Classification (GTDB taxonomy): domain Bacteria; phylum Bacillota; class Clostridia; order Oscillospirales; family Oscillospiraceae; genus Faecousia. The sequence continues at coordinate 36,296 of JAZRMH010000009.1, read as the reverse complement.
ATGTGGACCGGCTGGCGGACTGCGCCAAGCGGATGAACATGTCACCCATTGGCTGCTGCGCTCTGGCAGGCACTACTTATGAGACCGACCGCCACTTTGAGGCGAAAAAGCTTGGCTTCGACGGCATTTGCATGAACTCTCTGGATGGCGTGTCCGACCGGGACTTTTGCGCCGAGATGATGAGCGCTCTGTCCATTTTGATGGTCCACCTGTCCCGGTTCTCCGAGGAGATCATTCTGTGGTCCTCCTGGGAATTCAAATTTGTGGAACTTTCCGATGCCTACACCACCGGCTCGTCCATCATGCCCCAAAAGAAAAACCCGGACATGGCTGAGTTGGTTCGTGGCAAGGCCGGCCGTGTGTTTGGCGACCTGATGGGATTGCTCACCACCCTGAAGGGTCTGCCCCTTGCCTACAACAAGGACATGCAGGAGGACAAGGAGAGTATCTTTGACGCGGTGGACACGGTGAAGATGTGCCTGCAGGTCTTTGCCCCCATGATCGCCACCATGCGTGCCAACACTGCCAACATGAAGCGGGCAGCCCAGACCGGATTTATCAATGCTACAGATCTTGCCGACTACCTTGTCAAAAAGGGCATGCCCTTCCGCAGTGCCTACAAGATCTCCGGTCAGCTGGTGGCTTACTGCATTCAGAACAATACTGTGCTGGAGGAGCTACCCCTGGAAACCTACAAGCAGCACTCTGAATTGTTTGATAACGATCTTTACCATGACATTGCCCTTGTGACCTGCGTAGAAAAGCGGATCAGTGAGGGCGGAACCTCCACCGCATCTGTGAAGGCACAGATTGCATTTGTGCGGGAGGCATTGCAATAACCAAAGTATTTATTGACGGCAGTGCCGGTACTACCGGCCTGCGGATCGCTAACCCCGGCTGCCATGCCAGCGGCTTTGTGGCACTGGTGGCGCCGCTGACCTTTGCAAGGAAACGGCCATCGAAATTATCAATCAGGCTTGTAAGTAAACCTTCGATTTATCGCGCTGTTGCGCGGAATTGACAATGCACAATGGACAATTAAGGTATTTCCCTTCGGGAAAGGATTAAAGAAATTTGCGGATCTATATTTCAATCCGTCGGCGCAGCCGACACCTTCATTGTCAATTATCCATTATAATCACAACGACGCAGTGTTAAATCGGAATTCAACCAATGGAGGTTACTGTTATGGATTTGAAAAATCAGCATTTTTTAAAACTTTTGGATTTCACCCCTGCCCAGATCAACTGTCTTTTGAATCTGTCGGCGGAGTTGAAGGCACAGAAGAAGGCCGGAATTGCCCACCGTCTGTGCGAGGGTAAGTCCATCGCCCTGGTATTCGAAAAGACCAGCACCCGTACCCGCTGCGCCTTTGAGGTCGCCGCGGCAGACCTGGGTATACACCCGGTATATCTGGATCCCAAAAGCTCCCAGATGGGCAAAAAGGAATCCATCCCCGACACCGCCCGGGTGCTGGGTCGGATGTTCGACGGCATCGAGTACCGCGGCTTCGGTCAGGAGATTGTGGAGACCTTGGCTGCCTATGCCGGTGTTCCCGTTTGGAACGGTTTGACCAACGAATTCCACCCTACACAGATTTTGGCGGATTTCCTCACCATTCGTGAGCATTTCGGCAGCCTCAAGGGCAAGAAGCTGGTGTACATGGGCGATGCCCGGTACAACATGGGCAACTCCCTGATGGTGGGCTGCGCCAAGATGGGCATGCACTTCGTCGCCTGCGCCCCGGAAAAGTATTTCCCCGGCAAGGAACTGATCGCACAGTGTCAGGCTATTGCCGCCCAGACCGGTGCCAAACTGGAATTCATCACCGACCCCAAGGAAGCGGTGAAGGATGCCCATGTGATCTACACCGATGTTTGGGTGTCCATGGGCGAGCCGGACTCCGTATGGCAGGAGCGCATCGCAGAGCTGACCCCCTACCGGGTGACCATGGAACTGATGGATCTAGCAGGCGAACAGTGCCGGTTTATGCACTGCCTGCCTGCCTTCCACGATTTGAAGACCGAGATCGGTCAGGATGTCCACGTCAAGTTCGGCATCGACTGCATGGAGGTCACCGATCAGGTGTTCGAAAGTGCGCGCTCCATCGTCTTCGACGAGGCAGAAAACCGGATGCACACCATCAAGGCCGTCATGGCTGCCACATTGACCTAAATTAACACCCCGGGAGCAACCGCCCCCGGGGTCATTTTTCCACAAATTAAAATTTGAACTTTTCTTATATAAGCAGAAAATCGGTTTACTCTCATTGATGCAGAAGGGAAGTGTTTACAATGTGTCTTTAGAGATAGATCATCAAGGTTATTATGTTGGGTCACTCTACCGAGTGTCTCCTGAGGAAAAACGCCGAAATCGACGCATTGGCGGCCTTGTCTGGGATGACCAAACAGGATTATTGCTTTCACCGCATGCTGCAGCGGGATGTAGTTGTGGTTGGTAATCCCAGGGTGCACAAGGCACTCAAAGTCCATATGGAACAGATCTGCTGAGAATTTAGCCAACTGTGCAGCGTAAATGATGTCAGTGCAAAAGCCTTGCATGTTATGGAATATCTTACAAAAATATATAAAGGCCTAGAGAATTCATAAAAGCAATATGTTCAAACAACAAGAATGCCCTTGGCGTCATTCACGCCAAGGGCATTCTTTTTTAAGATAATTTGTGGATAAACAAGCCACTGCGAAGTTTCGGTTCAAACCAAGTGGATTTGGGGGGCATAATGGCATTGGCATCGGCAATATCCATGAGGTCATCCATGGTGGTGGGGAACATAGAGAAGGCCACGGCCATTTCCCCGCTGTCCACCCGATCTGCCAAGTTCTGCAAACCACGGATACCGCCCACAAAATCAATTCGCTTATCGGTACGGGGGTCGCCAATTCCCAAAATAGGATGCAGAAGATTATTCTGCAAAATGGACACATCCAACTGCGCCACCGGGTCTTTGGGGTCGTAAGTGCCGTCTTTGGCTTCCAATAAATACCAAGCGCCGTCCAGATACATACCGTAGGTATGCTTTTGCCTGGGCTTCAAAACGCCGGTTTCCCCATAAGGTTTCACAGAAAATTGTTCTGCCACCTTCTTTAGAAAATCTTCCTTGGTATTGCCGTTTAGGTCTTTGACCAAACGGTTGTAATCCATCACATAAAGGTGTTCATCGGGGAACAGAACGCAGAGGAAATAGTTAAATTCCTCGTTACCGTCGTAGCCCGGATTTTCCCCACGGCGTTTCACTCCCACTCGCGCCGCAGAGGCGCAACGGTGGTGTCCGTCGGCAATGTAGAGGTTGGGAATTTGGGCAAAGCAGGCGCAAACGCTTGCAATCACGCCCTCGTCATCCATCACCCATACTGTGTGTCCGATGCCGTCTTCACTGATGAAGTCATAAACCGGCACACTTTCCATTGTTTGGGCAACCAAACGGTTAATTTCCCCCTGCGCCCGATAGGTGAGAAAAATCGGGCCGGTATTGGCATCGCAGTAGTCCACATGGTTGACTCTGTCCTGCTCTTTGTCCGCACGGGTTAACTCGTGCTTTTTGATGGTATTTTCCATATACTCATCAATGGACGCACAAGCCACAATGCCGATTTGTGCACGGCCGTTCATCACCTGCTTATACACATACAAGCAAGGCTTTGCGTCTTGGATCAATACGCCCTTTTCCACCATTTGGTTCAGGTTATCCCGCGCTTTTTCGTAGACGCGGGTATCGTACAAATCGATAGACGGATCCATATCGATTTCCGCCTTATCCACGTGGAGAAAGGAATAGGGATTTCCCTCGACCATTTTCCGCGCTTCTTCGCTGTTCATCACATCGTAAGGCAGTGCCGCCACGGAAGAGGCCAGTTCTGCCAAGGGACGGATTGCCCGAAAGGCTCTGATTGTTGCCATAATTTATCCTCTGTAATTTTCTTCAAAGTTTTTCAGGAAGTCTACCAATGCTTCCACGCCCTCTTTGGGCATTGCGTTGTAAATAGATGCCCGCAGACCGCCCACGGATTTGTGACCCTTCAGGTTATCAAAACCCGCCGCCTTGGTGGCCGCAACCACTTGGGCATCGAGCTCCTTGCTCTCGGTAACAAAAGGCACATTCATCAAGCTTCGAACTTCCTTTTCTACCGTGCCGCCAAACATCTTGGACTGATCCAAGAAATCATAGAGAATTTTTGCTTTTTCTGCATTGCGGGCGTTCATAGTTTCCAAGCCACCCAATTTCTTCAGGTACTTGAACACCTTTCCGCAACAGTAGATTGCCCAGCAGTTGGGGGTGTTGTACAAAGATGCGCTGTCTGCGTGGGTCTTATACTGCAAATAAATGGGCAGATTTTCCAGATCATCCCGAATCAAATCCTCACGGATGATGACCACCACCATACCGGCAGGACCCACATTTTTCTGCACACCGGCATAAATCAAGCCGTAGTCCGACACATTGCAGGGTTTGGACAAGAACATAGAAGACTGGTCTGCCACCAAGATATGACCCTTGGTGTTGGGCAAAGTCTGATACGTTGTGCCGTGGATGGTCTCATTCTCGCAGATATAAACATAGTCGGTGTCCTCCGAAATGTCCAAATCGGAACAATCGGGGATATATGTATAGTTCTTATCCTTAGAGGAAATGACCTCTACCTGCCCCACCTTTTTGGCCTCGGCAACGGCCTTTTTAGACCAAGCGCCGGTCTCGATATACAGCGCCTTGCCGTTTTTCATCAGGTTCATAGGAATCATTGAAAACTGCAAAGTTGCGCCGCCTTGAATGAACAGCACCTTGTAGTTATCGGGAATGTTCATCAGTTCCCGCAAATCCTGCTCCGCCTCATCGATAATTTGCTGGAACACGCCACTGCGGTGAGACATTTCCATCACAGACATACCGCTTCCCCGATAGTTCATTACCTCGGCTTGGATTTCTTCCAAAACCTCTTCCGGCATCATAGCGGGGCCGGCGGAAAAGTTAAATGTACGGTCAAATTTCATTTTCAATTCCTCCCTCAAAATAATACATTTAGTATACCACATATTTTCATTTTGGCAAGTAAAAAACATGCCACAGAAGAACAAATGTCTGCGACACGAAATATTGACAAGCCCATACCCTTAGGATAAAATAAAAGCATAAGGGAGGAATTTGCTATGAATGATACATTAAACGTATTAAAAAGCCGCTACAGTACAAAAAAATACACTTCCAAACCGGTGGCGGAAGGGGTATTGGAGCAAATTCTGGAAGCAGGCCTTTATGCCCCCACCGGTATGAACAACCAGAAGGCTGTGATGGTGGCAGTTACCGACAAAGCCACCCGAGACATCCTTTCCAAAATGAATGCGGAAATTCTGGGCTCTGAGTCTGATCCCTTCTACAATGCGCCCTGCGTGGTGGTTGTGCTGTCCGACCCGGAGAGAAGTACCTGGGTTGAAGACGGATCTCTGGTAATGGGCAACCTGATGAATGCCGCCACCGCTTTGGAAGTGGGCAGCTGCTGGATTCACCGAGCAAGAGAGATGTTTGATACCCCTCAGGGCAAGGAGCTTCTGAAGAAGTGGGGAATCCCTGAAAATTACCGGGGTATAGGCAACTGCATTCTGGGCTATCCCGACGGTGAGACTGTCCGGAAACCCCGGCAGGAAGGTCGTATTATCAAAGTGGACTGACATACAGCCCCGAAATTTTAAAAAATGCTTCCGGGGTTGTAACCGGAAGCATTTTTTTACGAGTAGATTGGTAAGAGGTGATAAAAATGGACGATATAGAAATTGTTGGGCTATATTGGCAGCGGGATGAAAATGCCATTGCCTACACCGACAAAAAATACCGGCATTACTTAAATACCATTGCCTATAACATTCTTTCTGACCAGGGGGATTCTCAGGAGAGCGTCAACGATACTTATCTTGCCGCCTGGAATTCCATACCGCCCCACCGCCCCCAGGTGCTGTCTACCTATCTTGGCAAGCTGACACGGCGCATCAGCATTGATATGTTTCGAAAAAGGAATGCAAACAAACGTGGGGGCAGTGAATACGCCCTGTCTTTGGAGGAACTGTCAGAGTGTCTCAGTACCGGTGATACCACAGTGCAGGAGTTGGACTGTCAAATGCTCTCAGATGCCATCGCCGCCTACTTAAAAAACCTGTCTCAGGAAGCAAGGACTGTGTTTCTGGGCAGATATTATTATCTGGACCCGGTGGCAAAAATCGCTCAGTACTGCCGGATTTCCCAGTCCAAGGTAAAAATACTACTATACCGCACCCGGCAAGGGCTGGGGCAATACTTAAAAGAGGAGGGATTTTTATGATAGATGCAGAGCGTCTGCAGGACGCAATTACTCTGCTTCCGGAGGAGCTGCTCTTACCGGTGGATGCCCTCCGGAAACAGAAACGAACCTTTTGGAAGCCTATTGCCGCCGTTGCCGCAAGCTTTTTGCTGGTGGCAGGACTTTATCAACTGCAGCCTGCAAAAAAAGCGTCTAGCAACGGAGCATTTTTAGAGGAGGATTCTGCTGAAAATGTACTAGCTGCAGACCGCGGTGACGGATATGCCGGTAATTCCAAAGAGCACTCTACTTCCCTATATGCCTATTCCCTCACTGCTGAAGTTACAGAAATTACAGAAGAACATTTGGCTGTCACCCTTTCAGACGGTCAAAGCGTAAAGGTTTATTTAGGCAAAATAAGAGAACACGTAGATTTTTCACCCGGAATGGAAATTATTTTATTCTTTACACAAAAACCGGAAAACCTTACGCAATTGTATCCGGAAAGTATTTCGATCAAATAAAAGGAGGAAACGAAAAATGAAAAAATATTTGGTATGGCTCCTGGTAATCACCCTGTGTCTGGGGCTGCTTACCGGCTGTGGCGCTGCCAGCAAAGGCGCCGCTGCAGTTTCGAATGGCTATCGGGGCGCGCTGGAGGATGCCGCTGAAGGTTCGATAGAATACGAAAACAGCACATCCCTTACCGGCTCTGCCACCAGCACTGTCCAGCCGACAGCTACCAGTCAAAAGCTGATTCGCAAAGTCTACCTGGAGGCAGAAACTGAAGATTTGGATGCGCTGCTGGAAGCAGTTACAGAAAAAATCAATCAGCTGGGCGGCTACATTGAGCAGCAGGAAATTTACCACGGTTCTCCCTCTGCCCAGCGCCGCTATCGCCGGGGCACACTTACCATCCGCATACCGGCTGAAAAGCTCAACGAATTTGTTAACAAGGTAGCCGACGAAAGCAATATTGTGTCCTCCAACGAAACCTCCGATGATGTAACCCTTCGCTATGTCGCCATTCAAAGCCGGATTTCTGCTTTGGAAACCGAGCAAACACGGCTATTGGAGCTACTTGCCAAGGCAGAAACTACCCGGGACTTGCTGGAAATTGAAGAAAGACTCACCGAAGTACGGACAGAGCTGGAGGAAATTACCTCCCAGCTGCGGGTGATGGATAATCAGGTCAATTACGGCACAGTGAACCTGACGGTTTCTGAGGTTAAGGAATATACCATTGTGGAAGAACCGGAAACTGTCTGGCAGCGGATTGGCGCTGGGTTTACAGAAAGCCTGAAGCGCATCGGAAAGGGCCTAACCGATCTGTTTGTATTCTTAATTGCCAACATTCCCTATTTCCTACTGTTGGGAATTGTTGTGGTAATCATTTGGGTTATCATCCGAGTTGCTCGAAAAAAGAAGAAGACCGCTCCTAAGCAACCCCCGAAAGAAACATAAAAAAGTAAGAGGCTGACATAAGTCAGCCGCTTACTTTTCTTCATTTCTTTGCCAGGCTTCTTTGGATAAGCTTCACAATCTCCACCACGGGGATAACCAAGATTGCCAAAGCCAAGGCAACACCGTATTCGACCCAAGAAATGGGGGTGAAACCGAAAGCAGTTGCAATGAACGGCACTTCAATGACCAGTGTGGTCAGCAGAAGGCTGCCCAACATAGCCGCCCACAGAACTTTGTTCTGACCCTTCAGGCTAAACACGCTCTTTCTCTGAGAACGCATATTGAAGGAGTGGAAAATTTCACACATCGACATAGTCAGGAATGCCATGGTCATACCGTCAGGGGATACGCCCTTAGGCATTTCAAAATGACCCACCTGGAAGCAGTGTCCGATGATATAAGAAGCCATGGTAATCAGGGTAACCAAAACGCCTTGGTAAACCACATCCACGCCCAAACCGCCGGAGAAAATACCGTCTTTGGAATTTCTGGGGGGACGGGTCATGGTGTCCGGCTCTTCCTTTTCCATACCCAACGCCAACGCGGGGAAGCAGTCGGTAACCAAGTTGATAAACAGCAAATGCACGGGGTTTAAGAGCGTAAAGCCAAGAAGCGTAGAGAAGAATACACCCAAAACTTCACTCATATTGGAGGCAAGTAAGAACTGGATTGCCTTACGGATGTTGTCATAAATCCGACGGCCTTCGCCCACAGCGCCCACGATGGTGGCAAAGTTATCGTCCGCCAGCACCATATCGGCAACATTCTTGGTAACGTCGGTACCGGTAATACCCATACCCACGCCAATGTCCGCAGACTTAATGGACGGGGCATCGTTAACACCGTCACCGGTCATTGCGGTGATATAGCCAAGGGCCTTCCAAGCGGTGACAATACGCACCTTATGCTCCGGCTGCACACGGGCATACACGCCGTATTGCTGAATCTTTTCTGCCAATTCTTCGTCGGAAATATCATCCAATTCTGCGCCAGTAATTGCCTGGGTTGCATCGGTAATGATGCCCAATTCCTTGGCAATCGCCACAGCGGTATCCTTGTGGTCACCGGTAATCATCACGGGACGGATACCGGCGGAACGGCACTGCTCAATGGCGTCCTTCACTTCCGGACGGACGGGGTCAATCATACCGGTCAAACCGATAAATACCAAATCCTGCTCTAAGAACTCGGGGGTATTGTCAGCAGGCTTTTCTGCCCAATCCCGCTTGGCGGCGGCCAGCACACGCAATGCCTTATCTGCCATTGCCTTATTGGCGGCCAAAATTTCTGCCTTCTTTTCCTCGGTCATGGGCTTGACTTCGCCGTTATCCAAGTAGTAAGCACAGCGGTTCAGCACCACATCGGTACCGCCCTTGGTATACTGGACAAATGCGCCACCCAAATCGTGGATGGTGGACATCATCTTACGGCCGGAGTCGAAAGGCGCTTCGTCCACACGGGGGGTCTTGGCTTCCAAGTCCTGCTTCTTCAGACCCACGGAATACGCAAAGTTTACAAGGGCACACTCGGTAGGCTCACCTTCTGCCTGATTGTCTTCATTCAGGTTGGCATCGGAACAAAGGGCCATAGCGGTAGCCAACAACGAAGTTTCCCCCATGTGGTCCACAACGGTCATCTTGTTTTGGGTCAAAGTACCGGTCTTATCGGAACAGATAATTTGAGTACAGCCCAAGGTTTCCACTGCAGTAAGCCGACGGATCACCGCGTTGCGCTTACTCATATTGGTAACACCGATGGAAAGCACCACGGTAACCACCGTGGCCAAGCCTTCGGGAATAGCGGCAACCGCCAAGGAAACCGCCACCATAAAGGTGGACAAAATGGTAGGCAGGTCAACCTTGCCTGCGGTAATCAGTTGGAATGCGAAGATAAACACGCAGATGCCCAGCACCAACTTAGACAAAGTCTTGCCCAGCGCATCCAATTTCTTCTGCAAGGGGGTCTGCTCGTCAGCAGTCGCCGCCAAAGCACCGGCAATCTTACCCATTTCGGTATCCATACCGGTGCGGGTAATCACAGCCTTGCCACGACCATACACCACAGTGGAACCCATATAGCACATATTCTTCCGATCGCCCAGAGGCACATCTGCCTCACTGCCCACACCCAAAAGGTCTATAAACTTATTCACGGGGACACTTTCGCCGGTCAGCGCCGCTTCTTCAATTTTCAAAGAAGCGCTTTCCAACAACCGGCCGTCGGCGGGGACACTGTCACCGGCTTCCAAAATAACCACATCGCCGGGAACCAATTCGTCGCTGTGCAAAACAACCATTTTGCCGTCGCGAAGCACTTTACAAGTGGCGGCGGACATGGTCTGTAAGGCTTCAATGGCGGCTTCGGCTTTGCTCTCTTGAATCACGCCCAAAATGGCGTTGAGCAAAACAACCACCACAATAATGCCTACTTCCACCAAGCCTTCAATCAGTTCGCCCATGTCGCTGTGCTGAACATAAGTCATCACGGTGGTTGCGGCAGACACCAATGCCGCAATCATCAAAATGATCAACATCGGGTCTTTTAATTGGGCCATAAACTTTTGTAGCCAAGTGTCTTTTTCTGCTTCCTTGAGTTTGTTCGGGCCATATTTTTCCCGACGCTTCGCGGCCTCTTGGGAAGTGATACCGGCTTCGGAAGTTTCCAAATTGCTTAGAACTTCTTCGATTGACAGTCTGTACTCTGCATCCATCGCATTTTCTCCTTTGATTTTTGTAGAGAGTAACAAAAAAACCCATACGAGAACAAATTTATGTCCACGCATGAGTCTCATTCTCTAGAGGTCTTCCGGGCAAAAGCCGTTTTGACGAAAGACCCAGCACCTCTGTGCCGAATTACTCCCTCAATATTACCTATATTCTATCTGTGTTTGAATCTCTTGTCAAGTAAATTCTATAAAAAAGGACCGCAATCTGCGGTCCTCAATTTTATTATTTCTTGGGTTTCTTAATTTTATTCAGTTGGCTGTTCAGGTCGAGCAATTGCTCTTTGGTGAACTTCACATTCATCATACCGCCGGCCATGGTGATCAGACGCAGAACGGTGAAACCATTCATCATCGACATCATATCCGCAGTCATCTCAAAGCCCATGGGCTTGGGGGCTTCCTCTCCCTTTTCCTTCTTGCCGCCCAGCATCTTTGCCATCAAACCAGCAAAAATCAACTTACCGCGGACAGTGGACAGCACATCGCCCATCTTATCGTTCAGGGACAGATAACCTTCCGGTGCTTCCACATCAAACCAGTTGAGGATTGCGCCCTCTTCTACCAGACGGTAGGCAGGATTCGGCTCTTCCACCTTGCAGATAACACTCTCGTCACGGTATTCGCCGGACACGGCTTCCAACTTGGTTGTGCCCACATTGGGAACTTCAAAGTAGAAGAAGTGGTCGGGTGCTTCCTTGACACCCAAGGAAACGCCGTTTGCAAACAGTTCCACAGTCTTTTGGTTGGAATAGACGGTGACCTTGGTCACATCTTCCACACGGTCCACATACCGCTTGCCACACAAGTGGACAAAAGGCTCGTCGGACAGCCATGCCTTGTAAGCATAGAAAGAGTCCTTCTTATACTTGCGGTCAAAGGTTATCAAACCCTTGTGGTTCTGTCCGTTTTCGCCACCCTCGTTACGAGCATCTGCACCGAAGTCGAACATATTCCAAACATGGGTTGCCCACATATACTTGCGGGTAAATAATTGCTTAATCAGTTCCTCGTGGTAGTATGCCTGATATTCCTCGGTGTAGTCGCCCTGACGGGGGTCGGAGGTGTGCCAATTCAGTGCCTCACAGCCGTACTCGGAACAACCGATGGGAATGTTGGGGTGGGTTGCGTGGAACTTATCGAACCAAGGACCGTTCATATTGGTCTCGCCGCCGTACCAGCCGAAGTAGTGGTTATAGGACACCACATCGGGAATTTGCAGGTAGGGGTCTTCCATTTTGCACATAGAAACTGCGGCAATGGTGGTAAGACGAGTCTTGTCCATTTTGTGGCACAAGTCGTTCAAAATTCGGTGGTTTTCCAGCAAATCGTCGTCACTGCCGCCGATGGAAATCTCGTTGGACAAGCCCCAAACCACAATACAGGGGTGGTTATAATTTTGAGAAATCAGTTCCTTCATTTGGGATATGGTGTTTTCCCGACCGGTGGGCATATGCTTGGAAATATAGGGAATTTCCGCCCAAATTACCAGACCCTTTTCGTCGCACAAATCATAGAAGTACTGATCGTGCTGATAGTGGGCCAAACGAATGGTGGTTGCGCCCATTTCGCAAATCAGGTCGATATCCTCTTCGTGATGCTCGGAAAGCAAGGCGTTGCCGATACCCCAACGGTCTTGGTGACGGGATACGCCACGCAGGGGGTACTCTTCGCCGTTGAGAATGAAGCCGTTGTTGGCATCAATTTGGAAACTGCGGCAACCAAAGCGGGCAGAAACATTGTCCAAAACAACGCCGTCTTCCAACAGTTCTGCCTTCGCAGTATACAAGTAGGGGTCTTTCCGACCGTGCCATAAGTGGGCATTTTCCAGAACAAACTTTGCGCTTGTGTCGGCAGTTTCAGCGGTGGCAACGGTGTTGCCCTCAGCGTCCAACAAGGTGTAGCGAATGGATTGACCCAGTTTGCCCTCGGTGACATATACCGTCACATCCACATTGGCATTACTGCCGTCCATCACTGGGGTGACCTGAATGCCGGGTGCGCCATAGTCATCCAAATCAAAGTGGCTCTCGGACACGCAAATCAAATTCACATTCCGATACAGACCGCCGTAGAAAGTGAAGTCTGCCATCTGGGGGTAGACAATCTCATTGGCAGTGTTGTCCACAGCAATCACCAAAAGGCTATTCATACCCAGTTCCTCGGTGATGTCCACACGCCAAGTGGAATAACCGCCGTCGTGGTGGGCAAGTTTCTTGCCATTCATATACACATCGGCAGAAGAGTTTGCGCCATTAATTTCCAAATAGTAACGGTCTGCTTCGGGGAAGTTTGCCTTGTTCAAGGTCTTTGCATAGTAGCCGGTGCCACGGAAATAGTCGTTGTCACCGTCCTGACCGTCGATGGCATTCCAGCAGTGGGGCACATTGACAAAGTCCCACTTGTTGTCAATTTCAGTAGGAAGCGCATTTGCCATCTTGGAAAATGCCCACTTCCGATTTAAACTAATAATTTGTCTCAAATTCGTATCCTCCTAAATGATATTTTCTATATTGTATCAAAACGAACATAAAAAAGTATAAACCTAGTGTGAATTTTAAAAAACTCGGCAGCACCCATTCGGTGCTGCCGAGGGCTTTTTATTTTCCGAGTCTTCTGGCTTCCAGTTCTGCATTCATCTTGTTCAGGGTTTTCTTGTCCAAGTTATAAACAAGACCCAAACCGATAAAGATAAACAGACCTGCTACCAAATACAGTGTTGCAACCAAAGAACGAATCTGCATCACATTTTCCCAAGAAATCTTCATAACATCAATAATTTCTGCGCCGGTGACGGGGTCGATGGCGTTATTGACATAGCCCATTGTGCCCATAATCGCAACGGCAACAGCAGGACCGACACCTTGTGCCAACTTCCGGAAGAAAGAGTGCAAAGAATACACAACGCCCTCTTCACGGTTGCCGGTTTTCCACTCGTTGTAGTCGATAGCATCGCCCATCATTGCCCAAGAGACAGTAGAGTAAATACCCAGACCCAATGCGCAAATCAACTGTGCAACCATATACAGCACCAAATCCAAACCGGTATTGCCCTTGCTAACCGGAAGAATGCCTAAGGGTGCGGCAAACAGAACCAACGCGCCCACGATATAGCAAATTGCGCCGACCACAGACAATTCCTTTTTGCCGTACTTGACAACCATTTTCCGAGCCAAGGGGGTGAACACAGCAATGGGAATCATAGCAAACATCTGTACCAAGCCGGAAATCTTGGGATTTTCAAAGTAGGCTTGGAAGGTAACGCTCACAGCGGTAGTAGCGCCCTGCATACCGATAAACATACCCATAGCCGCCAAAGTTGCGCCTACAGCAGGACGGTTTTTCAGGAAGTTGCCCATTGCCTTAATCACATTGAATTTCGGCTGGTCTTCGTTGCACTTTACTTCCTGCTCTACGCGGATAGTAGTGTTCTTAATCATAAACTGGAAGCAAATAAAGCCCAGTGCGCCCATTACCAATGCGGCAACAAATACCATATTGCCGTTGAGGCTCTTATCTTCATTGTAAATCAAGAAAGGCAGGATTACCATAGGTAACATATTGCCGACGATAGAACCAATGGAACGCCAAGCAGACAAAGATGCGCGGTCTGCGGGGTCATTGGAAATCAGGCTCAGCAAACTGCCGTAAGGCACATTGGCGATGGTGTAGAAAGCATCCCATACCACATAACCGGCGATAAAGATGATGAACTTTGCCCAAACCGGTGCAGTGGGGAAAGGCAGGAAGCAACAAGCACCGCCGATAATCAGACCAATCGAGCCAACCCAAATGTATTGCAAAAATTTATTGCGCTTATAATTGTGCTTATCCGCATCCACCATAGAACCAATCAGGGGATCGTTGATGGCATCCCATACCTGCACGATAACCAGTAGCAGAGAGTACCATGCGCTCATACCCATAACTTGAGTCCAGAAGAGTGCCATTGTGCCCTTTAAAGCAAAACTCATATTACAGCCAAGGTCGCCGGCGGCGTATGCAAGGCTGTCGCGAATGCCAAAGGGTTTTTGTTTATTTTGTGTGTTCATAAACATAATCCTTTCTTATGTTTTATTTTTGGATGATTTTATTATAATCGCAAAGGTCTGTTTTTGTGAGTAATTCTTTTCGGTTTTTTTGTAATATTTTTTACTATCTATGGTTTTCATCCTTGTTTTTTGGAAAAAACTATACTATAATACTTTCAAAATACAATGATATTTTAGCAATATTTCCAGTTTTAGGAGGGGATTTTTTGTTTTACGAAGCAGAATTAGGCCTACTGCGGGATACTTTTCGAAAATGTCGCATCCAAACCGCCATTGTGGATATATCCCTTCCCCCGAAAGAACATCCGGAATTTTTTCTTTACAAAAACCTATTCGCCCCGATGGAATCTTCGGGTCTTTTGTCCGAACTCATTCCGCCGGTATTGCCGGAAACCATTTATCGCTTGTCCGACCCCTTCGGCTGTCGGTATCTGTATCTGCAATTGCCGGAGTTTCCCAAAGACCACATTTTGATTTTCGGACCGTATTTGCCCAGTATTCCCACCAAAAATCAGATTATGGAATGGGCGGAAAACAAGCATATTTCCCCCAGCCAACAGCGGTATTTGGATGTGTTTTACAGCAACATCCCCCTACTGCCCGAACATAGCCATTTATTTGTCTTATTGGAGACCTTTGCCGAGCATCTTTGGGGGCACAGCCATTATCAATTTGAAGACGCCAATTTGGATATTCGGGATGTTCATCCCCCCATTGGTGAAAAAAGGGCATCCGCAGAAGAAACGGACACCCTTTGGAATATGAAAAATATGGAACAGCGCTATGCCTATGAAAACGCTTTGATGGACGCCGTTACCAAGGGGCAAATTCACAAAGCGGAATTGCTCCTTTCCAGCCTTTCCCCTTTTGCCATGGAACAGCGTGTGTCCGATCCGGTTGCCAACGCCAAAAATTACTGCATCATTATGAACACCCTTTTGCGAAAAGCCGCAGAAAAAGGCGGTGTCCACCCGATTTATTTGGACAGCACTTCCACGGATTTTGCCTTGAAAATCGGGCAAATACACTCTGTGGATGCCACGGGAAAACTAATGGGCGAGATGTTTCGTATCTACTGCCGTTTGGTGCGGAAACATTCTATGAAAAATCTATCCCCCTTGGTGCAAAAGGCGCAAATTTTTATCGATGCCCACTTATCTGACAATTTAAGTCTGCAAAGTTTAGCAGACACCTTAAATATCAGCAGTAGTTATCTGTCTTCCCTATTTCACAAGGAAACCGGACAGACCCTCACTGCATATATCAGCACCCGTCGGGTGCATCAAGCCATGCACCTGCTGGAAACCACCAAACTGCAAATTCAAACCATTGCCCAGCACTGCGGGATTTTAGATGTGCAGTACTTTTCTAAAATTTTCAAGCGGGTTGCCGGTGTCAGCCCCAAAGTTTATCGGGAAAACTTACGCCGATAAAAACTCCCGAGGGCTAATGCCGTACTCAGACTTAAAGGCTCTGTAAAAACTGGTGTAATCCGAAAAACCGCATTCCCGACACACCTGCCCTGCCGGCTCACCCACAGAGAGCATCTGCCGTGCCATCAACAATCTGCGCAATAAGATGTATCGATATACACTCACCCCCACTTCCTTGGAAAAGGCGTGGGAAAGATAGTATTTGCTCACAAAAAATTGCTCTGCAATCTGCTCTAAGTTCATCGGTTCGGAAAGATTTTCCCCGATGTAGGTCAAAACATTTTCCACCAAAGCGGAAAGATTTTGACTCTCTTCCGGCTGCGCCGCCTCTTGTTGCGCCATCCGATTGAGTTGGACCATCAGTTGCAGAAAAAGGCCGTAGGCCGATAGTTCGCTGCCCAATTCCCGACTGTAGTATTCCCGCACCAGTTCCCCCATTCGGGATGCTAAAATGGGACGGTCTGCCGGCGCAGGGTGAATCAGGTGGGTGTGAGAAGGAAGACTTGTGTCAAAGCACCGACTCAAATTCATTTGGGCGCAGAATAGTTTTTCTAAATACTCTTTATGAATCCAAAGCACAATCCGCTCATAAACAGGACTGTCCGGATGAATAATCGGCCGATGTAATTCCAAGGGATTAATCAGCAAAAGGTCGCCTGCCTGCATCCGAATAATCCTGCCATCTACCCAATATTCCACTTCCCCTTTGATCAGATAATACACCTCATAGAAGTCGTGGTGATGCACTTCCACCCCCACCGGACGGGGTTCGCGGTAGTGAAAGACCTCAAAGGTATCTTTCTGCATGGTCTGTCTTGGGTCAAAATTTTGGGAACGCTCTCGCATAGATCTCACCTCAAGCCCAGTATACAGCAACTTTCGCAATATATCAAGCAATAAATACAATTTATATTGCATTTAATGAATGATACACTATGGACATACATAATAAATAATGGAGGACGAACTTATGCCAATGCAAATGGGTTTCCGCTGGTACGGAGAAGGCAACGACAAAATCAAACTCAGCGACATTAAGCAAATCCCCGGTGTGACCAGCATTGTCTGGGCATTGCACCACAAACTGCCCGGTGAAATCTGGGAAGAAGCAGAAATTGCAGAAGTCAAGCGTCAGTGCGACGCATACGGTTTTAACATTGATGTGGTAGAATCCGTCAATGTCCACGACGATATTAAAATCGGTCTGCCCACCCGGGACCAGTATATCGAAAACTACAAAATCACCATGCGGAACTTGGCAAAGTACGGTGTCAAGGTTATCTGCTACAACTTTATGCCCATCTTTGACTGGACCCGTTCCAATCTGTTCCACGAAGTCGGTGACGGCTCTACCGCGCTGTTCTACGAAAAGAATATGATTCAGGACGACTACAACGCTATGGCAAAGTACATTTTGGACTTCACCGAGAAGTACAATATGTCCTTCCCCGGTTGGGAACCTGAGCGTATGGCCAAGTTGGACGAATTGTTCAAGGCTTATAAGGATGTGGACCACGAAACACTGTGGAGCAACCTAAAGTACTTCTTGGAAGCGCTGATGCCCACCTGCGAGGAGACCGGCATCAAAATGGCCATCCATATGGACGATCCCCCTTGGGACATCTTCGGTCTGCCCAGATTGCTCATCAACGAGGAAAACATTGACCGTTTCCTGAAAATGGTAGACAATCCCTACAACTGCCTGACCCTTTGCTCCGGCAGTTTGAATGCCGACCCCAACAACAATGTGGCAAATGTTGTCCGTAAGCACTGCGACCGTATCGCCTTTGCCCACATCCGCAATGTGAAGCACTTCGAAAACGGTGACTTTTCCGAAGCAAGCCACAGAGATTGCGACGGCGACACCGGTATTTTGGAAATCTTGAAGGCATACCACGATTGTGGCTATGAGGGCTATATCCGCCCCGACCACGGCAGACATTTGTGGAACGAAGGTCCCGGCAATGTCCGTCCCGGTTACGGTTTGTATGACCGCGCGTTGGGCATTATGTATATGTTTGGTGTCTGGGATATGCTGGACAAATTAGATAATAAATAATTGGAGGTAAATAAAATGGCTAATCTTCCCTTGAACATTGACTACACCGGTAAGGTTGTGGTGGTCACCGGCGCAGGTGGCCTGATCTGTGGCGCAATGGCTGCCGCATTTGCCCGTAGCGGTGCCAAAGTTGCAGCACTGGATTTGAACGAGGACGCAGTTAAGAAACTGGCAAACGAATTAAAGGCCGAAGGCTATATCTGCGAAGGCTACAAGGCAAATGTCTTAGAGCCGGAAGCACTGGAAGCGGTTCACCAAGAAGTTTTGCAGGACTTGGGTCCTTGCGACATTTTGGTCAACGGCGCAGGCGGTAACAACCCTCGGGCTACCACCGACAACGAATATCAGCACGAAGCCAAGGAAGGCTCCAAGACTTTCTTTGATTTGGACGCTTCCGGTGTGGACTTCGTGTTCAAACTGAACTTCCAAGGCACTTTGCTTCCCACTCAGGCTTTTGCCAAGGATATGGTGGCAAAGAAGCACGGCGTTATTTTGAACATCTCTTCTATGAACGCCTACACCCCCTTGACCAAAATCCCCGCTTACTCCGCCGCTAAGGCAGGCATTTCCAACTTCACCCAGTGGCTGGCTACCCACTTTGCCGGCACCGGCATCCGTTGCAACGCCATCGCCCCCGGCTTCTTGGTTTCTGCGCAAAATAAGGCACTGCTGTTTAACGAAGATGGCACACCTACCGCCCGTTCCGCCAAGATTTTGAACGGCACACCCACCTCTCGCTTTGTGGATGCCGACGAACTGTTGGGCGCAACCCTCTTCCTCTGCGATGACAAGTCCGCCTCTGCCATCACCGGCGTTGTCCTGCCCGTGGATGCCGGCTTTGCCGCCTATTCCGGCGTGTAATCGGAGGAAAATAAAATGGCGAAAATTATTACCTTTGGCGAGTTGATGCTCCGCCTGCAGCCTTATAACTATGAGCGTTTTGTCCAATGCGACCATGTAGAATTTACCTTTGGCGGTGGCGAAGCCAATGTAGCAGTTTCCTTGGCAAACTACGGTATGGATGCCGCCTATGTTACCAAACTTCCCACCCACGCCATCGGTCAGGCTGCTGTCAATTCCCTGCGCCGTTACGGTGTGGACACCTCTAAGATTGTCCGCGGTGGCGACCGTGTGGGTATTTACTTCAACGAAAAGGGCGCTTCCCAGCGCGGTTCCGTGTGCATTTATGACCGCGCCCATTCCGCCATTCAGATGGCATCTGCATCTGATTTCAACTGGGACGAGATTTTTGAAGGCGCAGATTGGTTCCACTTCACCGGCATCACACCGGCACTGGGCGAAAACTTGGTAGAAATTTGCAAGCAGGCTTGTGTGGCTGCGAAAGCCCGTGGCATCAAGATTTCCTGCGACCTGAACTACCGTGGCAAACTGTGGTCCCGGGAGCAGGCACAGGTGGCAATGACTGACTTGTGCCAGTATGTGGATGTGTGCATCTCCAACGAGGAAGATGCCAAAGATGTGTTCGGCATTGAGGCAGAAGCCACCGATATTTATGGTGGTAGCCTAAATCACGAGGGCTACAAGTCCGTTGCCAAGCAATTGGCGGACAAATTTGGCTTTGAGATGGTGGCAATCACCCTGCGGGAAAGCCATTCCGCTTTTGACAACGGCTGGAGTGCTATGCTTTACAATGTTGCCAAGGACGAATACTGCTTCTCTAAGAAGTACGACCTGCACATCATCGACCGCGTTGGCGGCGGCGATTCCTTCGGCGGCGGTTTGATTTATTCCCTGCTTTCCGGCAAGGACACCCAAGGCGCTGTAGAGTTTGCAGTTGCCGCTTCGGCCCTAAAGCATTCCATTGAAGGTGACTACAATATGGTCACCGTGGCAGAAGTAGAAAAGTTGGCCGGTGGCGACGGTTCCGGCAGAATCCAGCGATAAAAAACAAATTCCCCATCGGCATCGCCGATGGGGAATTTGTTTTAATTGTTGCGGAAGCGGGATAGAAAATCCTTGGTTTCCTGCTTTTGGGGATTGCCGAAAATCTCTTCCGGTGTGCCTTCTTCGCAGATGACACCGCCGTTCATATACACCACACGGGTACTCACATCCCGGGCAAACGCCATTTCGTGGGTGACCACCAACATGGTCATACCCTCTTTGGCCAAGTCCTGCATAACCGACAGCACTTCCCCCACCATTTCAGGGTCAAGGGCAGAAGTGGGTTCGTCAAACAAAAGCACTTCGGGATTCATTGCCAATGCACGGGCAATGGCCACACGCTGTTTTTGTCCGCCGGAAATTTGAGAAGGACGGGCGTTGCGGTAAGCCAACATTCCCACGCGCTCTAGGTACTTGCAGGCAATTTCCTCTGCCTCTGCCTGCTTTCTGCCCAGCACCTTCACCTGAGGCAAGGTGCAGTTTTGCAACACAGACAAGTTATTATACAGATTAAACTGCTGAAACACCATACCCACCTTGGCACGGTACTGATAAACAGAATCAAGTTCCGTCATAACATTCTTGCCGTGGTAGCAAATTTCACCGCCGGTAGGCGTTTCCAGCAAATTGATGCACCGCAGGAAGGTACTTTTACCACTGCCGGAAGAGCCGATTATGGCAACCACCTCACCGGCAGTCACTTCCATATCCACACCCTTGAGCACATCCACAGAACCGAAACTTTTCTTCAGCCCCTTAATTTGAAATACCGTATCAGTCATTGGGCACCTCCTGCTGCTTGGGAATGCGAATTTCCGCCTTGGAGTCAGACTGAGAACCGCAAATCACAAAACTTTCGTTTCCTTCCATTTTCCGCTCGATGAACCGCAAAATTCTCGTCACAGAGAATGTCAGCACAAAGTAAATCACGCAGACCACAAAATAGGTTTGGAATGTTTGGAAACTTTCCCGCTTGATAATTCCCGCGAAATAGTAAAGTTCTGTCACGCCAATGACATTCAGCACGGAAGTATCCTTAATGTTGATGACGAATTCGTTGGCAACAGAGGGCAGAATATTCCGCAAGACTTGGGGCAGGACAATATAGCGCATAGTCTGCCAGTGGGTCATACCCACCGCCGCGGCGCCTTCAAACTGACCTTTATCCACAGAGATAATACCGCCACGGACAATTTCCGCCATATAAGCGCCGGTATTGATGGACACAATCAAAATACCCGAGGGCACTAAGGGCAACTGCGAACCGCCGGTAGCAAAGGCATAGCCCCAATAAATGACCATTGCCTGCACCATCATAGGTGTGCCACGGAACACTTCCACATACACCGCAATCAGGCCGTTGACAAACCGCTGAATACCGCGAACCACCACATTTTTAGACAGAGGGCAGGTGCGGATCACACCGGTGGCCAAACCAATTACCAAACCGGCAACCGTGCCCACCATAGCAATGAGCATGGTATAGCCGATACCCCGGAGTAAAAACGGATAATGCTCCGTTACAATATTCACTACATCACGAAAAAATTCAAGCATAATACAATCTCTTACTTTTTATAAATTACCACAAGGTTAGAGGAATAGTAAACATCGGTGAAGTCGATTTCTTGTTCACGCTCAGCAGTGGGGCTCATGCCGGCGATAATGGCATCCACAGTGCCGGACTGCACGGCGGGCAACAAGCCGTCCCAAGTAATTGCGTAAATTTCCAACTTCATATTCAACTTATTGGCGATGTACTGGGCAATCTGCACATCGTAACCGTTGGCGTACATACCTTCGCTGCCTTCACTGCTGATGGCAACTGCGCCCAAGGTAGGCTCTGCCATATCGGTCCAGTTAAAGGGGGCATAGGCACATTCCATACCGACCTTCAGCGTGCCAACATAATTATCAGGGGCATCGCTGGTCAGTGCCAGCATATCGACCTTCTCACCGGCAGAGATGTGAACCATTTGGTTCATCAGTTCGCTACGGGTCTCGGCGGAGATGGTTGCCAAGACTTCGTTAATCTGCGCCCGCAGGGCGTTGTCTGTCTTCAAACCGACGGCAATACCCACATCGGCATCGGTGGCGGTAAAGCCAGTGTCGTTATTGACAAGTCTTAAGTAATCCAAAGTTTCGTCGCCTAAGCAAACCTCAATGGCGGTGGGCTCTTCTGCCACATAGCCGTCAATGGTGCCAGACTTTAGCGCGGTAAGCAAATCAGCAAATTCCGGCAAGGTAGAACCCTGCACATTCTGAATCTGTTCCATAGCAGAAGCGTGGAAAGTACCGGCTTGGGCGGCAATTTTTGTGCCTGCCAAATCCGCAATACTCTTGGCTGCAGAAATATCGGTCTTCTGTGCGCCACCACCGCAAGCGGTCAGTGTCAGGAGCATTGCCACGCTCAACATCATTGCAATCATTCTTCTCATTTTTGTTTCCTACCTTTCATTTTTTAAAGTAAAATCGGATCGCTTCGTTAAGCGATCCGACAGTAGTAACATAGCAAAAAATCTAGAATATCTGTATGCAACACTGCGTCGATAGCGCTTCACAAAGTTTTGTGACAGTCCGGCAGATATTCTCTGACGACCCAGCAAAAAGAAATCGGGTTTTCTTCTCACTTCGGCGGTTTCCCCTTTCTTCCGCAACGGCTACCCGGCCTTGTTGCGAAATACTGATAAACCCCGCGCCTCTATCTAAGCGATTCAATTTTCATTATACTAGCACGAACCCCCACCTATGTCAACCCCTTTTCTCGATTTTTGTCTTTTTCTGCAGTATTTTTGTCTTTCTGTCAGAAACAATTGACATTCCCGATAGAATTTGCTACTATCCCTTTATCAGAAGGGGGAATGGCTTTGCGAAAAGAAAAAATGATGCTTTTAGGGGCAATGGGTATCTTTGGTACCATCGGTCTGTTTGTCCGTTTTATTCCCCTACCATCCTCCGCAATTGCCCTTTCTCGGGCGGTTTTGGGACTGGTGTTTCTCGTCTTGTTTATGGTTGTCACCGGAAAACGGCCGGACAGAACTGCAATTTCAAAAAATATAGGGCTGCTTCTTTTCTCCGGTTTTGTGATGGGGCTGAATTGGCTGTTGCTTTTTGAAAGTTACCGCTACACCACCGTGGCAACCGCCACCGTTTGCTATTACCTTGCCCCGCTTATTCTGCTTTTGCTTTCCCCATTGTTGGAGGAACGGCTGACGGCTGAAAAAGTTTTATGCGTTGCAATTGCCCTTGTGGGGCTTGTATGCGTTTCCGGTGCTTTAGAAGGCACTATGCCGGCAAAAAACAAACTGGTCGGCATTGGCTTGGGTTTAGGTGCGGCGGTGCTTTACGCCGGTGTCATGTTCCTCAACAAAAAAATGCCGCCAATGCCCGCCTACGACAAGACAATCCTACAATTTGCCGGTGCAATTGTTGCCTTACTTCCCTATCTGCTACTGACCGAGCATATCGCAGACTTTTCGCTCACCGGCTTTGAATGGGTTCTGCTGGTGCTGGTGGGCATTATCCATACCGGTATTGCCTACACGCTGTATTTTGGTTCTTTGGAAAAACTCAGCGCCAAAACCATTAGCGTTTTGTGCTACCTAGACCCAGTTTTAGCGGTTGTGCTTTCTGCACTGCTTCTCAAAGAAACCATGACCCCTATCCATATTTTCGGCACTGTTTTGGTTTTAGGCAGTGCGTTATACAGCGAACTTCCCAAAAAATCCGCATAAAAAACACGGCAGGAAACCTGCCGTGTTTTTATTTTTATTGCAATCCCACCAAATCGTCAAAGTCGATAACGCCGTCATCGCCCCCGTTTTCCTTTTCGGTGGTATCGGTAGCGCTGTCATTGCCACCTACATCCACACCCACAGAGGGCTTTTTGTTTTCTTCCTGACTATTGCCTGCAGTTTCTTCCTCACCGTCGGTAATGCTGTCGCCGGTGATGCTATCCACTGCGCCACTGTTTTGGGTTTCCTCGCCGGTCTGCGCATTATCCGTCGTATTTCCGACCTGAGAAGTACCGGTTGTTGTATCGCCCTGCCCGCCGGCATTTTCGCCTGCCAGCATCACTGCCGCCAAAACAATCACCGCTACCAAAATCACTGCCAGCACAGATAACAAAATATAAAGACTTTTCTTATTCATTTTATGTTCCTCCAAATGATATTCATTTTAATTTCCAGAAACAACCGCTTCTTTATGCAGAGCCTCATAAGTTGCATCCTTATGGACTGCGCCGGCCAACGCCGGATGGTAGGTAGGCACAATCTCCGCCACCGCTTCACAGATAGCGTTATCATTTTCATAAGCCGCATCCATCAAATGCCGAAGATGGTCCAAAAACGCTTGGGTGTCAAAGGGAATCGGATTGCCAATATGAATCAGTTCGTTGGCGGTTTTCTGCATACCCTCTTCTGCCATCAACTTTTCTTCGTACAACTTTTCGCCGGGACGAAGACCGGTATAAATAATACGGATATCCTTATCCGGCGTAAGTCCGGACAGTTTAATCAGGTTTCTGGCCAGATCATCAATCCGCACCGGCGCACCCATATCCAAGACAAAAATTTCTCCGCCCTTTGCATAAGTGCCAGCCTGCATTACCAAACTAACCGCTTCCGGAATGGTCATAAAATAGCGGATAATATCCGGATGGGTCACGGTCACCGGACCGCCTGCCTCAATTTGCTTCTTAAACAGCGGGATAACCGACCCATTACTACCCAAAACATTACCGAAACGCACCGCCACAAACTCTGTACTGGCATTTTTTATCGAAACAGGGGTTTCTTCCGTTTCGCGGTGGGTGAACAACTGGGGCAATTTGTCTGCCGTTCCGTTTTTCACCTCTCGGTCAAAGGACTGGATCACCATTTCGCAAAGGCGTTTACTTGCACCCATAATATTGGTGGGGTTCACCGCCTTATCCGTACTAATGAGCACAAACCGACGGCAACCGTGCAATAGCGCCGCATAGGCCGTTTTATAAGTACCGATGACATTGTTTTTGATTGCCTCGCAGGGGCTTGTTTCCATAAGCGGAACATGCTTGTGGGCTGCCGCGTGATAAACAATATCCGGCTTATAAGTCGAAAACACATTTTCTACGCAACGGCTGTCCCGAACCGAGCCGATTAGAACCTTCAGGTTCAGATTTGGATAACGGATTTTTAATTCCTGCTCAATGGCATAGGCATTATTTTCATAAACATCGAAAATAATCAGTTGGCGAGGTTCGTGACCCGCTATCTGCCGACACAACTCGCTGCCGATAGAACCGCCGCCACCGGTGACCAAAATCGTCTTCCCGCTGATTTCCTCATAAATCTGACACATATCCACACGAATTGGTTCTCTGCCCAGCAAATCTTCCACGGCAACATCCCGCATATCACTGAGCCTAACCTCACCGCTTATCATCTGATAAATGCCGGGCAGATTTTTCAGTTCGCAACCGGTATCCTTACAAATATTCAGAACCTTGCTTTTTTCCTCTTCCGAGGCGCTGGGGATTGCCACAAAAATCTTGTCAATCTGATATTTCCGAACATTTTCTTTAATGGAATCCCGTCCGCCCACAACGGGAACACCGTTAATGCTCCGCCCCCATTTATTGGCATTGTCATCAATAATACAGCAAATTCTCAGGTTTTCGTCTTCCTTACTTTGCATCACATCCCGCAAAATAAGTTGTCCGGCATTGCCTGCGCCAACCAACATTGCCCGTTTTACACCGGTCTTCGCACCCCTTCTGGCGCGATTTCGCTGAATCAGCAAAAAGCGGTAGGAAAAGCGGATGCCCAAGGTAAACACGAACTGGAATCCTGCACCGAAAATATAATAAGAAATGGGCATACGCCGGAAAATCAGCGTAATCCCGATAATATGGGCTACGGCAGTAATGCCGGAAGCCAACACCACATGTAACATTTCTTGGAAACTGGCAAAACGCCAAATGCTGTTATACATTTTTGTGCAGATGAATACCGTCACACAAGTAATTGTATAAATGGGGGCATAACGAACCAAAGAAACTAAGTAATCCCGGGGAATTTCTGTGAATTGACAATCAAAGCGAAGCCACAGCGCCAAAAAATAGGAGAAGTTCACCATAATCACATCATAGGCAACCATCAAAAAAGCAATGATTTGCCAATGCTCAAGCCTGAAACTTCGTTTCATATTACATTTCATAATATTCTCCTTTCTGAATTTCTGCTATGTAATACATTTCTATATAGCATACTATAAAAAATGATTTTTTTCAACCATATTCTTTTCGTTAAGATTTTTCTGTTTTTTAGTACTTTTCTATAAAATCTTACACAATATTTCTCAACTATTATAATACTTTTTGGCAAACTGTGCAAGGCTTTGCCTTGCAAAACACTTCTTCACTATCACTTCTTACTTATTACTTTCCAAAAATCGGCGCAAAGGGTTAGATTTATATTTCCGTGATAGAATGTGCATACTATTTGCGGTGATGATATGCAAAATTCTATATGGGCAGAGAGTTCGAAAATGCCGGAATTTCCCCGGCTGGAGCAAGATTTGAAAACAGATGTACTGGTCATTGGTGGCGGTCTGGCAGGTATTCTGTGCGCGCACCGGTTAGCGCAGGACGGCGTGGATTATGCCTTGATAGAGGCTGACAGAATTATGGGTGGTATATCCAGAAACACCACGGCGAAAATTACGTCCCAGCACGGACTGATCTATGGAAAGTTGATCCGGGAATTTGGTACGGATACCGCCCGCCTTTACTGGGAGGCCAATGAAGCGGCACTGGGGCAGTACCAAAAACTGGCGCAATCTATGGACTGTGATTTTGAAACAAAGGACAGTTACGTGTATTCTTTAAATTCTCTAAATGCGTTGGAAGCGGAACTATCAGCGCTGGAGCAAATTCGTATTCCGGCATCTTTTACAGAGGCTCCTCATTTGCCGTTTCACACCGCAGGCGCGATTCGGTTTTCTAATCAGGCACAATTCCACCCACTGAAATTTGCTTCCCGGATTGCAAAAGGAATGAACATTTACGAAAATACCACAACCCGGGAGTTTGTCGGGAATACCGTGCTGACAGATGGTGGAAAAATTACCGCAGATAAAATCATCGTGGCGACTCATTTTCCGTTGCTTAATAAGCATGGAAACTATTTTCTGAAACTATACCAAGAGCGCTCCTATGTACTGGCACTGGAAAACGCCGCGGATGTGAACGGTATGTATCTGGATGAGGCAAAAGGTGGATTATCCTTGCGAAATTACGGAAATCTGTTGCTTCTGGGTGGCAGTAGCCACCGAACCGGAAAATCCGGAAATGGGTGGGCAGGATTGGAGCGCATGGCAAAAGCGTATTATCCGGATGCGACAGTGGTGACGCGTTGGGCAACTCAGGATTGCATGAGTCTGGACGGCATCCCCTATATCGGGCAGTATAGCCCCCGAACCCCCAATTTATTTGTGGCAACCGGCTTCAATAAATGGGGAATGACATCGTCCATGGTGTCGGCGATGGTTTTGTGTGATTTGGTGCAGGATCGGGATAACCCGTATTCTGAGATATTTTCTCCGGTGAGAACTATTCTGCGCAAGCAACTTTTTATCAATGGGATTGAAACGACACAAAACTTGCTTAAG
Organism: Faecousia sp.; assembly: GCA_045647425.1. Classification (GTDB taxonomy): domain Bacteria; phylum Bacillota; class Clostridia; order Oscillospirales; family Oscillospiraceae; genus Faecousia. The sequence goes on along the minus strand of JAZRMH010000009.1, from coordinate 8,724 downwards.
TTTTCAAATCCCCGGTGTCCCCACCTTGGTTGTGCATTACAGTGGAATCCCCATGAACATTCTTGGGACTGTCCGTGTCACGGATCCCGTTTTACAAAAGAAGGAAAACTGCTGGATAACCCCGCAACTGCGGATATGAAGAAACACCGATCCTCTTAAAGACAGAGGATCGGTGTTTTCAGTGTCATTTCTGCGGTATTTCCGCGAATATACTTGTACACATCAAGTAGTAGCGGAGGGTACGCAGATGAAACAATCTATTTCCTTTTGGCAGGTAGCAGGCTTCCTGTTCACGTCCATACTTGGGACCTTTCTTCATTTTTTGTTTGACCTAAGCGAACGAAGTGTAATTGCTGCAATCTTTTCCGCAGTAAACGAATCCATTTGGGAGCATATGAAACTGATCTATTATCCTATGCTTCTGTTTGCGTTGATCGAATATCGTTTTTGGGGTAAGAATCATGTGCAGTTCTGGTGTATAAAGCTGGTCGGGATTTTGCTTGGGTTGACGCTTATTCCTGTGCTTTATTATACCTACACCGGTATCTTTGGTATATCGATAGATTGGTTAAATATCACCATCTTTTTCCTTTCAGCCGGCCTTGCATTTTGGGTGGAAAACAAACTGTTTCAAAAAGAAAACGGCTGTTGCCTGTCCGCCCCAATATCTTTCATCCTAATTTGCATGATTGGTGTTGTTTTTACTCTTTTAACATTCTTTACCCCGGAAATCCCCTTCTTCAAGGATCCAGTGACAGGAAGCTACGGTTTTTAGAAATGATGGAGATAAACAGCATGTTAGTGCAAATTAATCTATACAACAAATGAAAGCCTGGAACGATACATCGGTCGTTCCAGGCTTTTTGTTTATATTCAATTTTAATTTGTTCTATTTTATGTGGATCAAGGGATTATGCTGAGGTTTTAAGATAAAGCATCACTGTTTCTGTTAGCATGATAATTTCCAACCCCACATACAGAGGCGATACCCTTGGTGGATGTACTATTTGAATTTTTGCGAGAGCATCTGCCAGCATATGCTGCCGATTTGTAAAACGGAACAAAAGAAACTTCCAGGTAGGGCTTTCCCCAGGAACATCAATGCCAGTTGATGTGTTTTTTGTAGGGCATTCACAACGCACCCTTTTTCCTTAGTTTAATGTTCCGGAAGAATTACAAGTGATCCTAATAGAAATGTTCTCCTTGTTTACAGTAATACCTAAAAATTTTAATCCCATTGTTACGTCAGCTGTTGCTACATTGTTGCTTTTACTTGCTGTTTTAGAAACAACATACCAATTTGTGTTTGTAATGGTAACATTGCAGCTAGCCGCCGTACAAGTTGCAGAAGAACCGGTGTATGTAAATGTCCCTGTAAGTACTGCGCGCCATTCTTCTACATCATCGCTGTTGTAATACCGATATGTTTTACTTGCGCTCTTCGTGCCAGATGCTCTGGCAGATGTTTCTGAAAGTGTAATTGTAATGTAATTACCATCTTCTAAATAAATAATATCTTCTGCCTTGTCCTGATTAGTTTCTGCCATAACATTGACTGGGCATAAGATAATAAGCAAAAGTGCAACTATACAAGCGATATATTTCTTTTTCATCCTTAGTCCTCCGTAATCCCGAACTCGGTGGCATCCAATTCCTCAATTGACCCTGTAACACCATAACCGTCTATAGACTTATTAGCGTTAATTAACGCAACAGCCAAACTTGTACCCCACATTAGCAAAGCCACAGCAGCCACCGCGCAAACAACCAGCAGTATGCTTTTACGGACACAGAACTTTTTCAAAATTTCCGGTGTCGTCATGTTCTCCACATAGGAGGCAGCAATTTCCTGGGGCGTCCCAAAATGTTCCAAAAGGTCTTGCATATCCGCAGTGGGAGTTTTTGTCCGATAATCCTCTACGGAATGGCGGATTTGCTCCAGTATTTGTTTTTTGTGCTTTTTATCTACCGGCAGACATTTGGAAATGCTCCGGTAATACTTGCATAATGCCTTTTCCATTATAATTCCTCTCTTTGCTCCAGTAGCATCCGCACACCCTGGGTAATAGTGTCATATTCTTGTATCAACTCTTGCAACCGATTCGCTCCTGCCGGCTCCAGATGATAGTAGATACGAGTCATCCGACGACCAACCAACACCTTTTTGTCTGAGATAAACCCCTGATCCAACAGCTTGTATAATACCGGATATAGGGAACCCTCCTGAGTTACGATCCGCCCACCGGTGGCATTCACAGTTTCCTGTACAAGCTGATAACCGTACATATCCTCTTTTTTCAACAGGGCCAGTATTACCAAGGACATTACACCCCGCCGAAAATTGTTCTGGGAATTATCCAAACCCACTGGAACACACCCCCTTTACTTTTCATATTATATATAACATATATATTTTTTCATTTCAATACCTTTGTAACAAAAACATTTGTTGACAAACAGAGTTACTTGTGTAATACTAAATTTACAGTAATATCTTGCCATGGAAGATGCTGCTGTAAAATCAAACTTTAAGGAGGAATTTATTATGTTGAAAAAATTACGGAAGATAACCAGTCTGCTTTTGGTAACAGCTTTGGCTGTTCTGGCATTTACCCCTACAACAGTAGGCGCAGTTGTTTTGAACTCCACGATGGCAGTCGCAACAACCAATGATAACGCTGTTGACGACGGCAGTGTGCTTGTTAGGACATGGGAAAATAGCAAGGGCGAAACGATAACCTGTATTGTCACAAGAGGCGCTGATGTGCTTGTTGCACGCACAAATCCAGAAGAAGATGCTGCAGCAGGTTTTATTACGGAAGCCCCAACGGATCCTCTTGTCTCTTCTTATGCTCTTGATGAATACCAAGTATCAGATGATTTTTATATGCAAATTCGTAACAATAAAGATCAAATTATTTCTAAGTACAAGTTAACTATAACCGGTGTAGTTTCCCGTGTGAACTCTAATCGATATATTAATTCGATGAAATTCACCCGTGTCTCTGGAGATACCTGTAGTACCGAATATGATATCAATGGATATACTGCGTCTGTTACAATCACACATCCGGTGGAGGGACGCCTCGCTTGCAATGTTAGGCTTGGCTCTGGAGGCTCCTTTACGGTATACTAACTTATTTTGCTGACAGTAGGACACAATAAATCAGGGTGCAAACAGGATGGATAATGTAGGATAATAACTACATTAAAGCCGCGTGGCTCTGCGTTGTTTGAGAATGTCAAAAGGGAGCTGATTATATGAAAAAACACACCAGATGCATTATTTGCATTCTTCTTATAATTGTCTTGTTGTGTGCAAGTTGTGCTGATTCAGGCAATACTGCAAAGCCAGAGGGTATTACTGCTTTGCCTCAATATGCCGAACTATCTTCCTTGATTGGTTTGCGCAAAGAAGATGCCCTTAATAAAATGGGTTGGCAGGATGCGGATTTAACAGAGGATGCGAATACCTTTTATAAAACGCCTTTGACAGTAGAGTTTAGTGGTATTTCTTTCGATGTGTTGTTGGGGATAAATCCTTTTGAAGGACGAATAAATACAATTGTATATCACACAGAGTATCCCAATCAAAAGGAAATCGCAGCAAAGGATATTTTGCATGTATCCAACAAGCTAGGCGGCTCCATAGGCAAAAAAACTAAAAAGCAAGACATAGAAGTTTTCAATATGACCGAACCGCAAATGCAAGAGTTGTTGGTTCAAGAAAATCTCTATGAAGAAATTCTCTGGGATTTAACTGGTGTTGCAGAAACTGCGCAGACGGAATATATCAAACTGCTAAAGGCTTCTGAATCTTGGGAAATGTATGGAGGTCGGCAACCTCTGTACGGTCTAGAGATGGCTATCAGTCGCGTTAATGATTCCGTATTTCTCAGGCTCAATCTGGGAATATTCCCGGAACCCCTCAATAAATAATAACAGCAAAGAAATCAAGTTTTTATAAGTAATACCGTGCGGCAAGATCAAAATTGGAGGATACCGGCACAGTACAGAGCAGTGAGGTTCAAGTCGCCTACGCCGGTGCAGTCCTGCATTCCGGTCGGGCATATATTCAGAATATCCTTAGTTAAAAGCTTTCTGGAAATATGAGACATATTTGTTTGTAAGAATGGATCGATTTTCTGTGACAGGTATTGTTGGGCGGACTGTGGTAATCCACAGAGACCCAGATGATTTCCTCACCCAGTCTGCCGGCAATGCCGGAAGGAAAATTGCCTGTGGTTTGATCCAACAATGTTGATAATTAAGGTCCGGGAACAATCGTGTTCCCGGACCTTTGTGTAGGCTTGTCTTTGACAGTATTAAAGATGGAAAGACCGGTCGAGTTTGATGCGAGTCTTGGAAATTATGGTCTCCTCATAAATGAACAGGAGCTGGATGAATCCCGCGATACCACCATTGGAATGGGAGGTGTCAGTCTGTTCAACCGCGTTTGCGGCAACCTAAGATTGTACTTTGGGAATTGTCAAGTTGTACCTACATCTATTTGGCGAGGCTTGTTCGAATGCGAGCCAAAAGGCAACGATCCCTATAAATGGGTAGATAGTTCCGGGCAAGAAGTTCTCCGCTTTGAACGTATTGCTTCACCTGTGAGGGAGGTAATGCATGAGGCATATATTCGCCAGCCCATACTCTTTAGATGGGTCTGCAATGAAACTTGGTTAAAGGCTATGCTTAAATGTGAGAACCTTGGCGTAATTCGGTTTTGTACCCAAGAACCGTATCCTTGCCTTGGTTACTGATGAAACCGGGAAATACCCCATTATATCTTGTACGACTATCGCAAAATAAAAAATTCTCCCAGCTAGGCCTTAATCAGCTTGGCTGGGAGAATTTATATCTGACGTAAAGATGTTTCTTGCGATTTGAGGTCTCGTATTTGAAGCATTATAGGTAACGATAACAGAGGGATTTTGCACAGTAAAATGCACCCGTGTCGGTTTTGGTGTCGGTTTCTGGGGTAGGCACCGTATAGCACAAAAAAGAAGAAAGCCTGAAACTCGTTGGAGTTCCAGGCTTTTTCTTGGAGCTGCTAGCCAGATTTGAACTGGCCACCGTCCTCCCACAAAGCAGGCTTTGTGGGAGCCCTTAACGACCTCAGGATTGGAATTTGCCTTCGGCAAAAGCGGATGAGGTCACCAGTTCTATCTTGAAACTAAAAAAGAACTCCAATCCCTAATGGAATCGGAGTTCTTTTGGAGCTGCTAGCCAGATTTGAACTGGCGACCTCATCCTTACCAAGGATGCGCTCTACCGACTGAGCTATAGCAGCAGACAACTTCGATATTATATCGCAAGGATAGGGGATTGTCAAGATGTTTTTGAAAAAATAATGGATTTTTTGTAAGACAGCCGTCCTCTTCCGAGGACGTCTGATTTTCTTATACTTCTTTGTTCTTGGTGGCAATTTCCATCAAGCACTTTGCGGTAAATTCTGCGGGGGTCATTGCGCCCAAGTCTTCGCCCTTGCGGGTACGGACGGACACGGTGCCGTTTTCCATATCCCGATCGCCAACCACCAGCATATAGGGGACTTTCTGCAGTTGAGCCTCTCTGATCTTGTAGCCCAACTTTTCACTGCGGTAGTCACCCTCGGCGTGGATGCCTGCATTTTCCAACTCTTGCACCAGGTTCTTACAATACTCGTGGGCACGGTCGGTAATGGGCATAACCCGTACTTGGGTGGGCATCATCCACAAAGGCAACGCGCCTGCGTAACGCTCGATGAGATATGCCAAAGTACGCTCGTAGCAACCCAAAGAGGTACGGTGGATGATATAGGGGGTCTTCTTCTGACCGTCGGCGTCGGTATATTCCATACCGAACTTCTGCGCCAACAGCATATCGATTTGGATGGTGACAATGGTATCTTCCTTGCCGAATACATTCTTATATTGGATATCCAGTTTCGGACCGTAGAAGGCGGCCTCGTCGATACCGACTTCATAATCCACACCCAAATTGTCCAAGATGTCCTTCATGGTCGCTTGGGCTTCTTCCCACTGTTGGACGGTACCTTCGTACTTGATGCCTGCCTTAGCGGGGTCCCATTGGCTGAAACGGAAGGAACAGTTTTCCAGCATGCCAACAGTGTCCAAAACATATTTGGCAAGTTCCAAACAACCCTTAAACTCTTCTTCCAATTGGTCGGGACGAAGAATCAAGTGACCTTCGGAAATGGTAAACTGGCGGACACGAATTAAGCCGTGCATCTCACCGCTATCTTCGTTACGGAACAAGGTGGATGTTTCGCCTAAGCGCATAGGCAGGTCGCGGTAGGAACGGGCGCGGTTCAAATAGACCTGATACTGGAAGGGGCAGGTCATAGGCCGGAGGGCAAAGCATTCCTTGGTTTCGTCATCGGGGTCACCCAAAACAAACATACCGTCGCGGTAATGGTCCCAGTGACCGGAAATTTTGTAAAGGTCGGACTTTGCCATCAAGGGGGTCTTTGTCAGCAAATAACCGCGCTTTTGCTCTTCGTCTTCAATCCAGCGTTGCAGAGATTGAATCACTCTTGCGCCCTTGGGAAGCAGAACGGGCAGACCTTGACCGATTTCTTCCACGGTGGTGAAGTACTCTAACTCACGACCCAGTTTATTGTGGTCCCGTTTCAGGGCCTCAGCCTGCTTTTCAAAATAAACTTCCAGTTCTTCTTTGGAAGGGAAGCCGATGCCGTAAATTCTTTGAAGCATCTTCCGGTTGCTGTCGCCACGCCAGTAAGCGCCGCAGGACTTGGTCAATTTGAAGCCGTTGTGCTTGACTCTGCCGGTGTGGTCCAAGTGCGGGCCGGCGCAAAGGTCGGTAAAGTCCCCTTGGGTATAGAAGGAAATGACGGCATCTTCCGGCAAATCCTCAATCAGTTCCACTTTGTAAGGCTCGTTCAATCCCTGCATATAGCCGATGGCTTCTGCGCGGGGCTTTTCGCTTCTCTCCAAGCGGATACGCTCTTTGCAGATTTTCTTCATTTCCCCTTCGATTTGTTCCAAATGCTCAGGGGTAAAAGAGAAGGGAGCATCAACGTCGTAATACCAGCCCTCGTCAACGGCAGGGCCGATTGCCAGTTGGACTTCGGGCCACAGACGCTTTACTGCCTGCGCCATAATGTGGGAGCAGGTGTGCCAGTAGGTTTTCCGGTACTCCGGATTATCAAAGGTGTACAAATTTTCTTCGGACATAACAGTTCCTCCTTTTTTGATAGGGGGCAGAAAACAAAAATATCCCACCCCTGACATAATCAGGGGTGGGATACATATTATATAATGTATTCCACGGTTCCACCCTGGTTGCGGACAAGTCCGCCACTCATTGACGCGGTAACGGGCGCACCCGGACGGCCATTTCCAACCGTCGGCTCAGAAGTGGTATCACACCGGGCAGGGGTACAGAGCCTTCACACCAACTGGCTCCTCTCTGAGTATCTTAACCGGAGTGCGTGTCTTCGTCACAGCTGTTTACGGTACAGAATATAACACAAAAATATACCCCTGTCAATCCCTTTGCAATGGCGGGAAAATGGGGAATGGAGGAGAAAAACGGCGGAAAGTGGTTTACGTAATAGCAGGTTGACCGGGGAGGGCGGAAAGTTACATAATTCTCTGTATTATGTCAACAAATGTAACCGATTACACTAGGGATTGTGTTGGGACAGGGAAAATACAGGAATATTTTGGGATTTAGGTTTACATAAAAATTTAACAAATAATAAGCGAAAAGTTTGGTATTTCGTCGATTTTGCTGCAAAGACTTGACTTTTGGGGAATATTTGTTATAATAAACCAGCGACCCGGTAGGGACGTATTATTTTGTAACCATTTGATACCGCTTTTTATGTGGTGTATTACCTTGTTTTTTGGAAGGAGGTTCGGCCCGTGCAAGCATTTCGCACCTTTGTTCAGAAGAAAAAGAATGTGTTTCTTTATGTGGCGGCTTTGGTGATCCCGGTTGTGATCCTTGTGTCTCTTGTAGCGCCCAAGGTTTTTGCGCAAACGACTTACGTGATCACAGACGGCGATAAGGTCAAAGTGTATACGACCTATGCTACCGATCCTGCCCATGTGTTGGACCAAGCCGGTGTTGAGCTGGGTGAAGACGATATTTTCACCACGCAGCCCGGTGACAACGTATCTGAGATCACTGTTCAGCGTTATCAGCAGATCTATATCAACAACTGCGGAAACCTGGAGCAGTACAGCAGCTATGGCGAGACCTTGGAAGAGCTGCTGAACCGTGTGGGTATCAATGCCTACGGCGAGAACGAAGTTTCTCTGCCCCTGGATACCGTAACCTACGATGGAATGGAAGTAACGGTGGACCGTGTGGTCAAGACGCAGCTGCGTTACACCGAAGACATTCCTTATGAGACTACATACTGTGAAGACCCCACCATGCCGGAGGGCGAGACTGCTGTGGTAGTTCCCGGTGTCACCGGTCAGCTGCGTAAGACAGCGGATGTGGTGTATGTAAACTCTGTAGAAACCAGCCACACTGTGGTGGATGAGACGGTGGTTGCCCAGCCTGTAAACGAGATCGTGGCGATCGGCACCGGTAACGGTGAGCCTGTCAATTCCAATGCCCCTGCTATCGGCGACGGTGTGATCATTACTGCGGACGGTCAGGTACTGACCTACAGCCGTACCGCCCAGTTTGTTGCCACTGCCTATACCCATACGGATGCAGGCTGTGATATGATCACCGCTA
>JAZRMH010000008.1:0-7619 GCA_045647425.1 Faecousia sp. | reverse complement strand
CCAGAGTTAGTCCGACTACACTAAAACGAAACCTGGCGTTGATCAACGCCAGGCCTCGTAAGGTTGTTAAATTCGTTTCAGCTCAATATCTTTGGGATCTGGAACTTCAAAAAGTGTTGCACTTAGTTTGACAAATCACTTAAGCATCTAAGAAGTTGAAAAGTTCGTCCATTGTGTGGGCGATGGAAACTGCGCCTGCTGAAAGCATAGAAGATACGCTTCCGTAGCCCCAACTGACGCCAATGCAAGGGATATTGTGGGATTTTGCACCCAGCACATCAAATTCCGTATCCCCGACCATTACCATATTGTCATCATTGCCGTGTTGGGCTAAAAGATAGGCAATCACATCTTCTTTCGAACTGCGGGTAGTATCCATGGTAGCGCCGCAGATGCAATCAAAATAAATATCCAAACCAAAATGTTTCAAAACATCCACAGCCATCCATTCCGGTTTAGAGGTTGCAATCAGCAATTTATGTCCCCGCACTTTCAGTGTTTTCAGCAATTCTTCCACACCTTCATAGGGCGTGTTCTCATAGATACCAACTGGGATATAACGGCTTCGGTAAACGGCAACCGCTTCGTCAGCCTTGTCTGTGGGTACGCCGAATTTTATAAAAGTTTCGTGTAGAGGCGGGCCTACAAATACCCGCATAGTCTCTCTGTCAGGAAGGGGAAGCCCGAAATGCTCTAAAGCCAGTAGTGCGCAGTTAATAATACCCTCACCGGAATCGGTAATCGTGCCGTCCAAGTCAAATAAAATCGTTTTCACTAAACCACCTCTTTTTGACAGTATACCATACAAAGTCCCAAAAGTATAGTGTGGCGTTTCCTTGACGGAAGGGAATAACTTTGTTATAATAATCAAGATTTTAAAGGCGGTGAAAGCGTGACTAAATTACTCTTGCGTCTGTTTGTAAAAGACTTCGACAAGCCGGAAATTCCCCGAGTCCATTCTGCTATGGGTAGTTTGGCAGGTTCTACCGGAATTGTTTGCAATATTTTGTTGTTCGTAATAAAATTGGCAGTAGGTATTTTGTCAGGCGCTGTTTCCATTGTGGCGGATGCGCTGAATAATCTGTCTGACGCGGCTTCTTCTGTAGTTACCTTATTGGGTTTTCGTCTTGCTCAACGACCAGCGGATAAAGACCACCCTTACGGCCATGCCCGTTATGAATATATTTCCGGACTTGCTGTGGCGGCGCTGATTCTTGTGATTGGTGTGGAATTGGGGCAAAGTGCTATCCAAAAGATTTTTAATCCTACCCCGATTTCTATGTCTGCGTTAACACTTGTCATTTTGATAGGCTCAATGGCAGTAAAATTGTGGATGCGCTTTTTCTTTGCAAATTTAGGAAAGCGGATGAATTCAACAACATTAAAAGCCACGGCGGCAGATAGCCTAAATGATGTGCTTGCTTCCGGCGCGGTGCTGGTCGGTTGTGTGGTGGAATGGCTGTTTCCCATCTGTGTGGACGGCTATATTGGCTTGGCAGTGGCGGTATTTATTGTGATTTCCGGTGTCGGCATTGCCCAAGAGACAATTTCGCCTCTGTTGGGAAAGCGTGCTGACGATGATTTGGTGGCAAAAATCTCAGATGTAATTTTGTCCAATGACCAAGTTTTAGGTTTGCATGATTTGTTGGTCCACGATTACGGCCCCGGTCAGTGCTTTGCCTCTGTCCATGTGGAAATCAGCGCAGAAGTCGAGCCGTTGGTGTGCCATGATATTATCGACGCCATTGAGTGTAGTGCTTTGGAAAACTTAAATGTCCATTTGGTGATTCACTATGACCCGGTACTGGTTAATGATGCAGAACAGCAGGAAATGCTGGGCGTTATGAAGGAAATTCTGCGGGATTTAGATCCCCGTTTGTCCATTCACGATTTCCGAATTGCCCGCGGTTCTGTCCAACCGAAGTTGATTTTCGACTTGGCAGTTCCTTATGATAATCCAATAGATCATTTGGAATTAAAATCCGCCATTGATAAAGCGTTGCAAAACTGTGGCTATCCCTACATAACCGTCATCCGCTTTGACAATAGGGCTTGAGAAAAAGGAAAATAAACCGATAGGAATTTCCATTTATATTCCGGTTTATCCCTTGACAAAAGGGTATGCTTGTGCTAGAATACTTTGGCAATAGAAAATTGTTTTTGTATTCGGAGTGATACCCAAGAGGCCGAAGGGGCTCCCCTGCTAAGGGAGTAGGCGGTCAAAAGCCGCGCGAGGGTTCAAATCCCTCTCACTCCGCCAACGAAATCCGGTTAGGAAGTTAGTCCTGACCGGATTTCTTCTTTATTTTCGGCACTTTTGTGGGTTAAAAGTTAGGAATACTTTGAGGTGGTATTTCTTTTTTTCTTACATTTTCCCTTATTACACCAAAACACACTCCTCTTGATCGCATAAACAAGCTTATAATCTTGCTCTTTTGGATGGCATTTAGAAAGCTTTTGTGCGTGATGAAAGCGGAAACAGAATGCGCATCACCCTCCTTGAATCAGTATAGGGAAAGGTTTACAAACGAACCCTCCAACGGCGTTAAGATGGCAAAAAAAGAGCACAGTCACAATGGCTGTACTCTTACTGTTTAAGATGCTTGTGCATCCTATATATGGCAGGGTAAAATAAGCAGAGATATGCAATGTTAAGTGGGCATAGCAATACCGTCTGTGAAACTCGCAACCTATGTTTTGCCAACGCAAAACTAATGATCATGTACTGATTATAGTTTAGCACAAGAATTGTCAGAGGTCAATAAAAAATCCCACCTTAATGGGCATAACTATCCCATAGTAGGTAGGAAACTTTAATAATCGGACACTATAGATTGCTCGCGCAAAACAAAGTAAACTTTAACAATGATATTATACTATATGTTTGCTCAATAGGCAAGAAGAAAACTGTAACCAATTCGTAAAATGTCTAATATTATGGTTTTCGCTTTTTCGATTGACATTTGCATTGTATTCGTGTATACTGACCGTGCAAGTAAATATTCCGTTTAAGTGCTTGTGGATGCGGTAACAGCACCACAAGAGAATAGAAAACCGGGTGCAAATCCCGGACGGTACCGCCGCTGTATGCGTGGAGGCGCCACACTTGACGAAAGTCGGTCATTGGGGAAACCTGAGAAGGCTGTGTGGAGCTTAGGATACGTAAGTCAGAAGAACTGCTTAAATGAGGTAAAAACACTAGGGTCTGCAAGTACGGAACCTGTGGTTTTTTGTTGCGGAAAAACGGCTGCAGCGACTCTGTTTGTAGGGTTGCTGCAGCTTTTTTGCTGTGACCGTCTGCGTGTGGATTCCCCCTTCTGCACGGATTGCTCTGACGGTCACGGCCCGCAAACCAACTGAATATTGCTTATCGATGCGGTATGGTGATCCGGTGAGAAACCGGAACAACCGTCCATTGCTGTGTTTGGCATCCCCCTTGTCATAAGTCAGAGAGCCAGCCGTGTTGATTGGGTTTATCACGCTTTGACAGGAGAGTGCAGCCTAATTTATCCGTACTTGAGGATAAATAGGTTGCACTTTTTTTGTTAAGCATCACAAAAAACTGCCCTTTTGCGATTTGAACACATCTTTTACCCCACTTCTTCATTTTACAAGCCCCACAATACACAAAGTATTCCGGTGCTTGTAAAACTCGAATTGGAGCAAAATCTGTTGTCCCAATCATCAAAAAACAGTTTTCTGTGATGCCTGCGGGAAAACCACATGAGAAAAGAAGGAGGGATGCAAGTGACACCCGAAGAGAAGAAGGCCTGGGCGGAGGACCTTCTGCGTCAGAAATATGCTGAACTTGGGCGTATGCCTACGAAAAAAGACTTCGACAATGCTGCTTGCGCCCAGATCAAGGCATATCTTGGACCCTGGCCCAGGGCGTTAGAGTCTGCCGGATTAAAACAACCCAAGGAAAACAAATAATTCAGAAAGGACGAATCTGAAATGAAAATCACGAAGAAAATTCTTAGTATGATTCTTGTACTGGTAATGGTGCTGGGTCTGCTGCCTGCAACCGCCTTTGCAACCGAAGCAGAGGATGTTGTGTACCTTTCTATCAGTTTTGACGCCGGTTACATTGATGATAAAAACGGTAATCCCATTACCTATGTTCCCGTTCCCATGTCCGAAATTGAAGCCATCGACCTGGCCGAGTACGGCCTGGACAACATGCTTTATGATGCAGACGGTGACGGCGAATATGAAACCACCGCACTGCAGCTGCTGATCTATGCCCACGAAGAACTTTATGGCGGTGAGTGGGGCGATGTCAATTTTGATGCCCTGCCTGGTCATTCTTACTTTAAGGGCGGTATTTTCGGTTTTACCGAAAACCTGGTTTATTTCCTCAACGGTGATTTTCCCGTTGACGAATCGTTGTCTGATGAAAACAACACCAATGGCGCAACTTCTGACAGAATTGTGCTGAAAAGTGGAGATTTCCTGGATGTTGCCAGCTTCGGCTGCTACAACTTCCTGTGGGATCAGGCAGGCGGTTTCCATCTGTTTGCCGACGAAAATGACGGTTACACCCACGATTACACCGCAAATACCGGTGAAGCGCTGTCTGTGAAACTGAAGCACTCCTTCTGCGACCTGATGGTCGGTGAGGCTTGGGTAAGAGATGCAGCTGACTACGAAGTTTACTACGGTGCTACTTTTGGTGAGGCGGAAGGCAGCGTCACCACCGATGAAAGTGGTTGTGCGGAAATTACCTTCCCCAATACCGGCACGTATTATGTTTGGTGTGAAGGTGGTATTGGCACAGACGATGGTTTTACCCATACTACCTGCGAACATTACATGGAAACCGGTGAACCTTGTATCGTTTCCGCCCCCGCTTTTGCCAAGGTAACAGTTTCCAGCGCAGCCGCTCCGGAAGCACCCCGTCAGCCCCAAAGCGTTACCGCTGTGCTCAATGCTACCCTTGCAATGCAGGCAGCCACCGTTACAGCGCCTGCCTTTGGTACCAATTTCGGTGAATGGACTGTATTCGGACTGGCCCGTGGCGGCTACTATGCAAATAACAGCCAGTATTTTGCAGACTACTATGACCGTATCGTGGAGTATGTGAATACCACAGTTCCCACGGTTAAGAAAGACGATGTGGTTATGCATGGCGCGCTGGATAAGAACAAGTCCACCGACAACTCCCGTCTGATCATGGCATTGGCTGCCATCGGTAAGGATGCCACATCTGTGGGCAACTGGAATTTGGTGGAGGCTTACAGCGCTAATGGTATCAACTGGATTCGCAAGCAGGGCATGAACGGCACCATTTGGACACTGATCGCTCTGGATTGCGGGGGTTACGAAACCAGTGACCCTACCATCCGCCAACAGTGTGTGGATGCTATTTTGACTGCCCAGCACAACGATGGAGGCTGGTCCTTGGTCACTGCCAAGACCCAACCTTCCAATGTGGACATTACCGGCATGACCCTGACTGCACTGTATCCTTACCGGGATCAGCCTGCGGTAGCCGCAGCTTGCGAAACTGCATTTAACTGGCTGTCCGAAAGCCAACTGGACAATGGTGGTTTCCCCTATGGCAGGGGCGAAACCTCCGAAAGCTGTGTGTGGGCTATCGTTGCGGCTACTACCTGGGGCATCAACCCGGATACCGACCCCCGTTTCATCAAGAACGGCAATTCCGCTATCGACAATCTGCTGACCTATTACCTGGAAGATGAGGCCAAATTTGAACACGGCAGGGGCGCAGGTGCCAATGCCATGGCTACAGACCAGGCCACCTATGGTTTGGTTGCCTATGACCGTCTGGTGCGTGGCAAAAAGGCCCTGTACGATTATTCCGATGTTACCATTGAAGAAGAAACCGTTGTTGCCGGCAAGCCTACCGCAACCCTGGGCCTGCCTGCCCAGATCACTGACGACATTGGCAAGACCTTCAATGCCGTAATCACTCTGGATCAGTGGGATAACACCGCAGGCTATAAACTCATCGACTTCATCCTGAATATTCCTGAAGGCTTGCGTGTTACCGGTGTGACTGCCGGTAGCCGGTTAAGCGGTGGCGAGGTTAGATGCCATTTGGACGAAGAAGGCAAGCTTCGTGTTGTGTATTTTGATGCAAGTAATCACAGCGACATCACTGTTATAGGCAACGCAGAAGGTAATGCATTCCCTGCACAGTTCTTTACCGTCACTTTCCAGGTGGATGCCGCAAACGCAGGTGAGCAGAAAGCCATCGCTATTTCCGGTATGTCCGTGAAGCTTACCTCCGACTCCAGCGATGAAAGTGCAATGGTAGTTGTGGATACCACAACTGCCGCAGGTACTGTCAACGTAGTAAAGGGTATTTCCTACAGTGCAATCTGTCTGTATACCGGTGATGATATTGACCTGATTCCCACCACAAAGAAAGCGATTGCTGTGTCTGTTGTCGGTATCGAAAATGCTACAAAACTGACCTACAATGACGGCACCAATCAGTATGTCTTTAAGTACAGCACCGAAATCTCTGCAAAGACCGGTATTGCAACCTATGTGGCATTGGTGGATACATCTATCGCTATGGAGCAGTTCGTGAATAAACTGAATTTCACCTTTACTGAGGATGCTGCAACCAATATTATGTTCGGCGATACCAACGGTGACGGTGTTGTGAATGCACAGGATGCTCTGAATGCAGTGGATGCATGGCTGCGTAAGGGCGATGCTCCTACCGATGATCAGATCCTCACCTTGAACGTCAACGGTGACAGCCGTATCAACACCTTCGATGCTCTGGGCATCGTAGAAAAGTTTGTAGATGGCAGCGACCTTGGTATTGTCACTAAAGCCGCAACCATTACCACCAATCAATAATTATTCTTTGGGTGGGAGATACACTCTCCCACCCAACCTTTGCGAGGGAGTGTTTCTATGAAGCAGTTTATTAAAAAAAGATGGCCGTGGATCCTCGGCGCCTGTATTTTGATTGCAGCGGTTGTACTACTGCTGGTACGGTGCGGCAACGATCCTGTTTCGGGCGAACCCACCTTGATTGTGGAAACACCTCAAAAGCTTTCTGCGTCCCAAACAGACGAGTTCACTTTGGATGTAACGATATCGGATTTGGGAGATGCCCGCTATCCTGCGATGAGTATGAGCATTGCCTTCGATCCTTCCAGACTGGAATTCTTGGGCGTTGAAGAAGGCAACATTTTTATTCTGAGCGATGAAAACAGCACAGGTCAAAAGCTCCCAGACTGGAGCTGCAATACCCAGAACAGTAACGATACTGGCCGGATCAACATTATGTATCTGGATATGACCGGTGGTAAAAACGCATTTAGCAAAGAACTCCTGACTAAAGACTACAATGTGGTGCTGCGCCTACGGTTCCGGCTCCGGGGAAGCGTAAGACCCGGTGACGTTCTTGATCTTATCGTGGAAGATGCGGTGTTTGCAGCATCTGACGAAACTCAGAGTCTTGCTATGACAACTGATACATTGAAGGTTAAAAACGGCAAGATCGTAGTAGGAGAATAATGATGAAGAAAATACTGAGCCTCTTTTTGGCTTTTACCATAATGCTTTCCCTCTGCGCCTGCCAGGGCAATTTCGGTAGTGTAAACCTGAACGAATCCATTGAAATTCCCGAAAAC
>JAZRMH010000007.1:0-29015 GCA_045647425.1 Faecousia sp. | reverse complement strand
CGCTCTTCTATGGTAAGATGATGGTAGTTCATACAGGTCTCCTTTGTGTGGTTTGGTGTGTGGTAACTCTATTCTACCAGAGATCTGTATGAACTTCTTCTATTTTTTTACAAGTGTTGCACTTGATAGTATAATTCACCTACATAAAGAAAACCGCTACCTTCGGGTAGCGGTTCTTTTTTATAGTTGGTCTAGGTTAAGGCTAAAGGCAGGCAGGCAGTTTTCGATAAACCAGTTCAGTTCCGGCAAGTTCATTTTCTGCATCGATTGCATAGTTTGGATTGCCGCAGAGTCAAACTCCGTATTCCCGCCCTTTTGCTCTTCCGCGCATTTGATATACGCCGAGAGTTTATCCGCCGCCTTCACAATGGGAAGCAAATCTTCGTCATTTCCCAGCACATAACTTTCATAACTTTTCCGCAGGGCCGGCGGCAACTTATCCAACAGCCGATTGCCGGCAATATGCTCCACCTTTTTATAGGCATCCTGAATATCGGGGTTGTAATATTTAATGGGGGTGGGCAAATCGCCGGTCAAAATTTCCGCGGCATCGTGATACAGCGCCGCCACCGCGCATTTGTCCGGATCCGGTCCGTCCAAACCCAAAATATCTTTTCGAATCAGTGCCAAGGCGTGGGCCAGCACCGCCACCTGATGGGAATGTTCCTGAATATTCTCGGAAAAGGTATTGCGCATCAATCCCCAGCGGGTGATGTAGCGCATTCTGCCCAAAAGGGCGTAAAATTCGTTAGCCATAATATTCCTCAATCATCTGCTTTAAAATTCGGGGCAATTGGGTCACATCGTCGCAGAAGTGCTTCGCCCCTGCTTTTTCCAGTTCCTCCCGATTGCGGAAGCCCCATGTAACACTCAGGCAAGGCACACCGGCATTTTGGGCGGTCAGCACATCCACTTCGCTGTCACCCACATAAATGCATTTGCCCATTTTCAGGTCTTCCATGGTCCGAAACAGCATATCCGGTGCAGGTTTTCTGGGGCAATCTGCCTGCTCGCCACGGGCGTAAACATCCCCAAAATAGAACTTGCACAGCGTCTGCACCGCACTGTGGTGCTTGTTGGAAACGATTGCCACGGGGTACTCCCCTTTTAAGATTTCCAACGCTTCCAAAATGCCTGCATAAGGTGCGGTTTTGTCCTGACTGTGCCCAGCATAGTGGGTCTGATAGGTCTTCATAAATGTGTCAAAATCCGGATCTGTTTCCTTCCCCGGCAAGGACAACCGCAAAAGTTCCTTCACGCCGTTGCCCACAAATGTGCGGATTTCTTCCAGCGTCCGTTGGGGACAGCCGTACTGACCCAGCGCATAATTAACAGCATCTTTCAAATCCTCTAAAGTATCCAAAAGTGTGCCGTCCAAATCAAATAAAATTCCGACTGTCATTACAAACCTCTTGCCTTCAAAACTCGAATATCCTGACCCATAAAGGGCATATTTTTAAATTCCCCCTGCAGACGGGATGCGATTTGCGGGGAATACCGCTTGGCAACTTCCTCTATGTTCAAATTGGTGGAAATCACCATGGATTTTCCGCTTAAAAGCCGTTCATTGAGCAAGGCGTACAGCGATGCGGTGACGAAATTACCGGGCATTTCCGTGCCCAAATCGTCGATAATCAGCAAATCGCAAGCAGTAAATTTCTCGCACTCTGCCCGGGTAGCGTCGTCGGGATTGAACCGATTTTTTTCCAACTTGGCAAACAAATTCGGGGCGCTTTCATACACAATGCTGTAGCCCTTATCCGCCACCGCGTCGGCAATGCAAGCGGATAAAAAGGTCTTGCCCAAGCCGGTATTGCCGGAAAACAGCAAATTTCCGCAACCCGGCGCAAAATCCCGGGCAAACCGCTGGGCGGTTTGGAAATTCACCTGCATCAACGCCCGAGGGCTGGCACCGATTTCTCTGTCCACGGTATCGGGGTAGTAATCCAAGCGAAAATCCGCAAACTGCACTGTCCCGCGGGTGAGTTGCATCAGCGCCTTTTTCTGCTCCTGCCGACACAGCGTTTCCAAGCAGGAACACATCCGGCTTCCCAAATAACCACTACCGCCACAGCGGGAACAGACAACTTCTTCCTCCAAGAAATCGGGGGGGAATTTTTCTGCCAGCAGTTCTTTCCGTTCCTTTTGCAACAAAAGATTTGCCTGCTTCACCTGCTCCATCGCCACCTGAGGGTCGCCCCCCTCGGCAAACACCGCTTTGGCGGCCAAAGACATGGCCAGCCGAAGTTGACGGTCAATTTCCCGCAAACGAGGTTCCTTTTCATAAGCCTGCTGTAAACGGCTGTTATAACGGGACTGGGCATCGGCTCTTTGTTGCGCCAAAATTTCCTTTGCCCGCGTCAAAACTTCTATGGTATAGGACATGGATTAGCCCTCCTGCAACAATTTTTGAATGGCTTCCCGCTCGGCTTGGCCAAGTTGTCCGGAAGCGCCCTTAGGTACGGGTTTGGTATCCCGTTCTTTCACCTGCTGGGCAGTATGCAATCCCGCCTCGTGCCAGCGGGTCAAAATGGTGTTCATATAGCCCCACGCCATATTACCGGTGTTCAGGCAGGTGCGTTCATAGGCCAAGGCAAAGGCATCCATGGAAAAGCCCATTTCCAGCCAAGCATTGGCAAATTTTTCTTCACCGGCAGTGAGTTTTCTGCCGTAAATTTGCAAAATCTTCATCAGTTGCCCCAATTGGGAATTGCGGACATTTTGCTTTTGAATAAAGGCCGCCGCCTCTTCCATGGTGTCAATCCCCTGCTCCGCCCACGCGTAAGCCTCTTTTTCAACAGTGCGCAAAGAGGGATTGCGCAAATTGCCCCGTTGCCGCGCCCGATCCTTGCAGTAACTCACCAACACGCACACCACATCCGGCGCTAAGCCCAAATAGCGAATGAAGCCCAAAATAATCTTCATTTCCTCGGTGTTGAGGGGTCTGCCCAGCAGACGCTGAATTTCCCCGTACATAGCGCGGAAATCCCGATCCGTGTCCATGGCGCACAGCACATCCTGCTCGGTATAGTTGGGGCGCTGTCCCGTGGGCACAAGTTTTTTCTCTTGACCGTACAAATCCAGTTGGCGCAAAGTCGCCAAGGCGCAACTGACCCGAGATTGGCTGATATGTAATTTTTCCGCCGCCTGCTCCGGCGCATTTCCACTTTTCACATACAGATACACCAAAGCCGCATCCCCGCTGGCGGTTGCCAGCAGTTTCCCCAGGTCGGCTTGGGTCACATTCACATCGGCAGTGTTCATAGGTCGCTCCTTGGTTTTTCGTCATTTGCTGTTATTATAACATAGGTTTTTTTAGGTTACAACCGCAAAACCCCAACGAAAATGTAGAAAATACACCCCAAATTTTGGCACTGCACCATATCTTGTACCGTAAAAATTTTTAACCACAAGAAAAGCCCGCGTGCATCGCACGCGGGCTTGCGTTAGTCACAACATTGGACTGTCCGTCCGGTTACGCTATTGACTTGTAAACCGGGCTCTGCCGCCCTTCCCTTCGTTCCCACGGCTTGCACCGCTTCCAAAGGATTGGCATGAAGCACCCGACGGGCGCACAAAAAATAGCGGGAATAATAGAGGTCATTCATACTGTCCACCACCACGCCGTCGCTGTCTGCGTGAATCATTTTATTATCCCCCACATAAATGCCAACATGGGTCGCAGGAAACTTGGTTCTGCGTTCTTTGAAAAACACCAAATCCCCCACCTGCAGCGCCTCTTTGGGAATGATAATGCCATCTTGCAACTGGGTAGATGCGGTGCGGTGTACGGGAATGCCGTTTTGCTTTAGTACATAACTGGTAAAACCGGAACAATCAAACGCCCCGGGTCGGGAACCGCCGTACACATAGCGACTGCCCAACTGTTTTTTTGCCAAACTATAAATGCTGTTGCGCTGGGAAAGCACATCTTCATAAGTGGAATATGAAATCTTTTTTGTATCGGCATCGCCGATTTTGCAGTTTACATAATATTCCCCGTCCACATAAGACACTTGGCTTTTGGGGATATAGCCCTTCATATCGTAACAATCCACCTGATAGGTGTTCTTTGTTTCGTCCAAAACATTCAGTTTTGTTCCGTTTTCCATTTGACCAATCACAACCCCTGATTTGTTGCGCACAAGGGTCGTCTCGGTCTGGGTCATGGCATTCTCTGCCGGAACTGCCGCCACCGGCTGTACCAAACACAGCAGGCACAAAAGGCTCAGCACCCAGCATAACACCCGCAGACCCATTTTCCGGGTTCCGGTCATACTTTCATATCCTTTCATTCTTCACAAATTGTAACCTTTTGGTTACAAACCGTTACAGAGTATACCATAGTTGTTACCATTTGTCAACCTTCACCCATGGGGAAAATAAACACATTCCCTGCCGAACGCCATTTTATACCGTTATTTATCGGCTCAGGTGGAGGAAAGGTGTCGGTTTTTCCCGAAAAAATCCCGCGCTAAAATAGTTACAATTTTAACGCGGTTATGCCAAATATTTAGTTTTCCATTTGAAATCCCAAAAAAGACGCGGCGGTTTGTGCAAGTCGCTGATCCGCTTCTTCCAATGCAGGGGCATCCTCTTCCATCAAAAGCATCACACTGCCAATCAAATCCCCCTGACACAAAATCGGGCTTGCCACCCCCAAATGATACTTTTCCGAGTTTTCCGATGCCCGAATGAGAATGTCCCCGGGGGTGTAGCGGTAGTGCTTCCGATTCTCCATCAGCCGATCCAACTCTTGGGAATTGGGTTTTTCCAAAAGTTCCCGCTTAGGCGCACCACTGAGGGCAATAATACTGTCCCGATCCGCCACCGCCGCAATCCGACCGGTACTGCCGTGAATGGCCTCACACATTTGGGAAGCAAATTCCTGCATTTCCCCCATAGGCGAGTACTTGCGAAAAATCACCCCGCCATCCTTTTCCGTGTAAATTTCCAACGGGTCTCCCTCACGGATTTTTAAGGTTCTTCTGATTTCCTTTGGAATAACAATACGCCCGAGGTCATCCACCCGACGGACGATACCAGTAGCTTTCATATATATCTATCTCCTTGTTATCAAATTTTACAAATTACGCTGTTAGTATCTGTAAAGAACGGGGAAATATACAAATTACTACAACGTCAAAAAATATATTTCCCTTGACTTTCAATGCTAGGCTTGTTTTAATTATATTATATAAAAAGGGAGGCTATATCTTTATGGCAAAAATTGATGTTTATGAACATTCTAAATTCGCTACTTTCCTGAGTGCTCTTGGTTGGCTGGGAATGCCAGTCGGTGTTTATTGCATTTTCAGCGAAGAGGAAGGATTGGGTGTTGGCGTTGGTGTTATTATAGTGGCGATTAGTTTTGCTTTAAAAATTTTTGCTTATTACCTCGACCGATTTGTAGGTAGAAGCAAAAGCAAAAAGGCCGCCAAGAAAAACCAGATGAAAAACGAAGGCGTCAGCAGTGCTTCCGGCAACAGCCAAGAACAGGCGAAAGCACAAGCCGCCCTCCATGAGTTCGTAAAATACAAGGAGTTATTCTCAAAAGGATCCATAACTCGCGAAGAGTTTGATGGGAAGACAAGCGAACTCTTCAAAGACTACGTTAAACCAAAACAACAATAGAAATATTGCAAGCCAACAAAACAAACTTGTTAAATAATCGTGATGGATATATTGAAAGCGAGGTGAAATTCACCTCGCTTTTGCTATGTATAAAAACCGTCAAAAACCATTTTTGACGCCAATGCGTTCAGTGGGGGCAAACTAGCGAAAAACTTAGTGTTTATGCGGGTTTTGGGCGGTTTGCCCTATTATAACACAAGCCTCCACTCTTCTTACGATACCTGTCGCTTTCATATATATCTATCTCCTTTAATTTACAAATTACACTGTTGCAGATTATACCGCAAGGTTTGCTTTTTAACATCGCTATGATATAATATCAAAAAAGGAGATGTGTATATGGAACAGAAAAGACAATACAATTTAGATTTGCTTAGAATCCTTGCATGTTTTATGGTTTTGATTTTACATACGGCAGCACAACGCTGGGAAAGTACCCCTCCAGAAAGTTTTGCGTGGCAAATTTTTAATATTTATGATGTTCTTGTGCGAAGTGCAGTACCATTGTTTTTTATGATGAGCGGAAAACTGTTTCTTGCACGAGATGATATTTCCTTAAAAAAGCTGTTCTCTAAAAACCTGTTAAAGCTAATTTTGATATACTTTTTATGGTCCTTCTTTTATGCACTTGATACTGTAGGGATTAAAGGCATTATTACATCCCGTAATTTCTCGTCTGTTTTTACTGTTGCCATTAACAGCAAATATCATTTATGGTATCTTCCGTCTCTAATTTCCGTATATCTTCTCATTCCAATTCTGATGGGTTTGAAATCATATAAAAACGGAAAAATACTTAATTATATAGCTGTTTTGTTTTTTGTTTTTTCTATAGCCAGATACAGTATTTTACTTTTACCGGTAGAGCAAGGCATCAAAGACATTTTACAGAAATTCGATTTTGTATTTGACCAATACAGCGGATATTTTCTTTTAGGTTATATACTTGACAAGTATAAAGACAAATTAAGCAAAATTCCTTCTTTTGTTTTAATACTTGTGTATTTGATAACGGTAACGGTTACGGCTCTAGGCAGCTACTTGCTCTCCTTACGAGCAGGCTCCCCTGTGAAAATTCTTTACAATAACTTCTTTATATCTTCATTTGTAGAAGCGGTAGTAATATTTACACTATTTTTAAGACTTTCTAATATTAACCTAAACAAAAACGCAGGAACAATCATTGAAAAAACATCGGCTTATACACTTTTTGTTTACTTAATTCATCCCTTCATCATAGAACATCTGGACACTTGGTTCGGCTTGGATACTTTGTCCTTTAATCCAATAATATCCGTGCCTGCTATATCTGTTATTCTTTTTGCATCCTCCGTTGGGATAGCTTTTATATTAGATAAAATTCCTGTTATTAGAAAAATTTTATTATAATCTCATATTTAAACAACAGCCAGGGTAAAAGCGACCGCTTACACCCAAAGAACAAGCGAGGTGAAATTCACCTCGCTTTTGCTATGTATAAAAGCCGCTGAAAACTATAAAATTAGGGACTTGTGTTCAATAGGGCAAACTAGCGAAAACCCTAGTGTTTATGCGGGTTTCAAGCGGTTTGCCCTATTATAACACAAGCCTCCACTCTTCTTACGATACCTGTCGCTTTCATATATATCTATCTCCTTATTTTACAAATTACGATGCTATTATTTGTAAAAAGGGAAGATTTATACTGTCAAAAGAAAAACTCCTCCGCAATAAACAGAGGAGTTGTAAAGCATGGTTGTTCCTTTATTGAGCAACTTGCGTTTTTAAGGTTTTTGCCGACAAAACCATTTTGTAGAGTTTTATGCCCAACATGATCTCAATCATGGATAGTACAAACAGGATCGTTATAACCGCAACCATTGGATAACTGAGCAGAATTGCGGAGAAAGAAAGTCCCATCGCAGCAGTTCCGACCTTTACGCCAAATTCGAGGATGGCAAGTAACGTCTGATGCTGTTCTTTGGGCGTGTTTTCAAAGAGAACATCCTGCATATAAAGCCGAAACGGATCTCTTGCGAAAAGAATGATGATATATCCCACAGACATTACCGCTATCTTTACGAATATTGGTGGGATAAATGAACCGAACAGCAGAAAGCCCATGGAAAAGCTGAGGAGTACCGGCAAAACAATGCCCATTTTTGCCTGATATTTCTCATAAAGTCTTGCAAAAACAATATTGGAAAACACACGGATAATCCGGGAAACGCAGACGATTGCACCGATGATCAGTGCGGTATTGTCAACATTGAAATCCAAAAGAACATGCTGTTGAATAAACAATTTTCCTTCCGTCTGCCCTGTTGATACAATCGGATAAAACATCGCATAAACAATGATCGCCATAATAACGAACTTACTGTAATGTACTTTTATCTTCCCATCCTTTTTCTTTCCATAGGAGATCTTATTATAGTCCGAATAATCTTTCATAAACAGCGAAAGCACAAAACCGACCGAACAGGTGGCAATGCATCCGATCATAGGCAGGTAATGATTCAGATTGAACATATAACTTGCCACAAAGGAAATGAGCATTGTCACAATCGCATAAACCGTGTTTCCAGATGTCCTGATGCGGATAAAATCACGGCGCTTACCCGCCAATTCAAGGTTGTTTTCCAAACTCACAGTGGAGGCAGCGCGGAAAATTGCGGCAACGTCATGAAAGATTCTGCCCAGCAATACAAGATGATAACTTTTTCCAGAGGTGATCAATATGGCGGAAAGCAAGAGAAATAATGCGCCAGTCCGCGTTGATGCAGTATTTCCGATACGCTTTATGATAAATAGAATCGGAAATTGGAGCGCAATACAGGCAAATTGCGAAAAAGAGGTCAGGGAAACGATTTGCGCAGGAGAAAATTTCTTTACGATTGTTAAAAACAAAGTATCTATCGCAATATAAAACAAAAGATCTCCCGTGAAGCCTGCGTACCAAGGGTAGATTTTTGTAAATCGGTCTATTTTTTTCTCCATTGTTACACGCATCCTTTAAAGAATTTGTGTTGATTATATAACAGTTTTAAAGTATAATCAAATAGATATATTATAATAACTTTATAATAAATTCATTATAGGAGTGTGAGCGAAATGGAACTATCTGCAAAATACGCATATCAGGTATATAAAGAAAAGAGCTTTTCAGCTGCGGCAAAAGCGTTATATGTCTCTCAGCCTGCACTGAGTGCGGCAATTTCAAGACTTGAAAAAGAATTGGGCATACGCATTTTTGACCGGACAAAATTACCGTTAACGCTCACTTCGCAGGGTAGGATTTATATCGAAAGCATAGAAGAAATAATGGCATGCGAGAGCGATATGCGCCGAAGAATCCGCGAACTTTCCGATATGAGTTACGGGTCACTTACGATTGGTGGTTCAAGCTATGCTTCCTATTTCCTTATGTCTGAAATCTGCGGTGCTTTTCATAAAAAATACCCCAAAATCAAGGTGACTCTCGATATTGGAAATGTTGGAAGCTCCGGCGTTCTTTGGGATAAATTAAAGAATGGTGAGGTCGATTTGTTGGTAACATATGCTACTGACCACAGCAAATACATCACAGAGCCGATTTTTAAAGAGCGGTTGGTTATTGCCATGCATAAGGAAATGAAAGGTGCCGAAGAGTTGTCACACCTTGCTTTAACCTATGAAGAAATATTGATGGGTCAGTATTCAAAGGAACAAGAGATCGAAGATTTATCTGTATTCAATAATATAGAATTCATTAAATATTCTAATAACTCAGATACCGCGCGCAGAATGACACGTATGCTTGGAGATTTTAAAACCGCATCTTGCGAAATTAAAAACGCGCGTCATAGCGAAATGCATTACAATCTGATGTGTGCGGGTCTTGGAGCCGTTATAACAACCGATTCGGCTATTCTCCAAAAGCAACACAACGCTGAAAACATACTGTTTTTCCTGCCGAAAAATGAAGAATCCCACCGCACGATATACATTGCAAGACAGCATAGCACAGACGATAATCCCATAGTTAAAAATTTTATACTGACAGCTAAAGATTACTGTGCTTCACAAAAGGCAATTAAATAATAAGACAGGATGCCGCTTATACATCTTCCTCAAGCAACAACAGCGAGGTGAATTTCACCTCGCTGTTGCTATGTATAAAACCGCCCAAGACCCTATTTTGACACCCTTGTGTTCAATAGGGCAAACTCACAAAAATCTTAGTGTTTACACAGGTTTCAAGCGGTTTGCCCTATTATAACACAAACCTCTATTCTTCTCACAATACCTGTAGTTTTCATATATAAATCTCCTTTAAATTCAAATCGTGATGTTAGTATCTGTGATTAATGGTAATTTATACGGCGACAAGCAATTTATTTGCCATAAAACTTCAGTTCTCGTGGTGTGCAATGAAAGTGCTTTTTAACCACTCGTGCAAAGTATTTCGAATCGTTAAATCCACTTTTTTCTGCCGCCTGTCTTATAACTACACCACAAGCGATCAAATTTCGAGAATGTTCAAGTCTTAATTGTGTTATATATTCAATCGGCGTTTTACCATAATATTTTTGAAAAAGCGTTCTTAAAGTTGTAGCTCCAATTCCCGCTTCTTTACAAATCATTTCTATCGTTAAAGCATTATTTGTATAATTACCGTTAATATAAGAAACTGCACTTAGAAAAAACGGAGGAATTTGGTTCGTATCCTCCCCTTCAAGCATTTTTCCGAAAATATAATACAGTTGTGAACACGTGTATACTTTGTAGCCGGATTTTTTCTCCTTCCACAGAATGTGTGCACTTAAAAACGCCTTGTAAACAGCCTCAGCATTATCGCAGGAATACACCTCGGGAAGCTTATCGTTGATAGCCGTTTTAAAATGTATAACGATCATTTCCGTATCTGAATATTCTGCATAATAAGAAACACCTTGTGGGAGATATAGGATGTCACTCGCTCTTACAAAATACTGCTTTCCGTTCGCGATAATTGTTGCTGTCCCTTTTATCCTAAATGCCAATGCAGAATACGTTCTTGGAGCTATTCTGAAACTCCCACTCACCCATTGCATTTTTTCAACACCGACAACATCCATTACCGGATTCGCAAGTTTACAAATCATTTTATCCACCTCTATTATAATATACCACATATTACGCACAAATTCAACGATGAAAAATCCACCTTTTGTGTTGGATTATAAGTTTTAATTAAAATACACCTTGTCTATAATTAATTTGAGATGATTTCAAATGAATGATTTTTTTACTGCTCAATAAAAATTTAACTGTTTACGCAGACGAGCGAATGGATAATAAAACTGTAAAATAGTTTTGGAATAGTTTCTCATTAAAAACGGAATGATACATATTTGCATTTTCCCTGAAAATGACTTTTTCTTTATTAAAAGACTTATTCGGCTTATCGGTCTTTGCCAATATACCCATAAAGTTATGGAATTTTGGGGTATGCTCAAATATAACTGTTTAAAGGAACTTTCTTGGGAAAATGCTTTTACAGAGGATACAGAATATATACATATCGGTTGTGATGAAGTTTTTTATTACATAAAATGCGACGAATTAAGAAAACAGTTACCTGATTACTTCCGTAAACTTAAAATGATGTTGTGCGTGAAGGTAAACGACCGATGATGTGGATGGATATGGTTTTAGAACGCGAAAAACATCCCGAAAACTTCACTGCCGCCATTGAAACTGTTCAAGATAATGATATGTTCAGTATTATGCTGACAACTTGGAACACAATTAAAAACAATGCACACAGGATATTAGAATGCGCCCAAAAAATGGGAGTAAAAACATTTTATTGGAGTAAATACAGCCATATTGAAGAAGAAACTGCTACATTATTACGCAAAATTAATTTTGAGGGCGGAAATTTTTCTGATTTTGGTTGGTTTAAAACACAAATAGAAATTTAATTTTGGAGGTATAAAACTATGTCAATCAAGCACACCGCAATAAGTTACTACGGAATGAACTATGTAGAGCACGCAATCGAGGATTTTAAGGAAATGAAGGACCACGGATGTGATACCGTTATCCTTGCTATCACAGAGTTTGATATGGACTTTTGGTTTCCTAACATCAACAACATTGTAAAAGCAGCTCACGATTTAGGGCTTCGCGTTATCGCAGACCCTTGGGGTATTGGTAAATACTTCGGTGGTGAGCAGGTAAGTTTATTCTTGCAGAACAATATTCATCACCGTCAGGTATCTGCATACACAGGCGAGGTACTTAATGCAGCTTGTTTTAATACTAATTCTTTCCGTGATTATTTTAAAAACATCTGTCTCAAAATTGCAAAAAACACAGAGGTTGACGGTTTCTTCTGGGATGAGCCTCACTATGCTTATCCTAAATCCTATGCTTCTATCACAGGTGGAGCTGGAGATGATTGGGCTTGCCGTTGTCCTGAATGTATGAAGAAGTTTGAAGAATACTATGGTTATGAGATGCCTAAATTTATGAATGACGATGTTAAGCAGTTCCGTTGGCGTGAGGCTTTGTTTACTTTAACCGATACATCAAAGGCTTTAAAGGAATATAATCCTAATCTCGAAATTACCTGTTGTGTTCACGCAACACTTAACAGTTATTACGTAACCGAACTTAGAGGATACGATAATTGGGATATGGTAGCATCCTGTCCTTATTTTGATGTATTCTCAACAACTATTATCAACTGGAGTTTGCCCGAAAGTTTCTTCCATGAAATTACAGAGCGCACCGTAGCAATGGCTAAAAAATACGGCAAGCAGAGTGAACGTTGGCTTATGGGTTACAATAAGCGTCCTGATGATTTCGCACAAATTGACAAGGTTGTTGATATGTGTGAAGAATTAGGTGTCGACCGCCTTGCCACTTGGACATACAGAGGCGGTTACGGTACCTCTGTTGCTGCTAAAGACCCGATTGAACTCTGGGATAACATCGGAAGAAATTATAAGCGAGTACTTAAAAAATGATTTTTGAAAAGTATTATTCTGAGATATTAAATATTTTAGAAAAAATTAAAACTACTCAAAAAGAAAAAATTGAAGTTGCTTCAAAAATGGTAGCAAAAGTAATCGAAAATGACGGTATAATCTATATTTTCGGTTGCGGACATTCTCATTTAATAGGATTAGACTGCTTTTACAGAGCAGGCGGTCTTGCCAATGTAAGTGCTATGCTTGATACCGATTTGATGCTACATAACGGTGCGGCAAAAAGCAGTAAAATGGAGAAAATGAGCGGTATTGCTGAAAGTATTTTTGAGCGGTACTGTTTTACTGAAAACGATATTTTGATTACTGTTTCAACAAGTGGTAAAAATGCTGTGCCTTGTGAAATGGCTCAAATCGCTACTAAAAATAGTATTCCTAATATTTCGGTCGTATCATCTGCCTATTTTGAAGATAAAACCGAAGCACCTAAGCTATACGAATGTTCTAATGTGTATATCGATAACTGTGTACCGCACGGTGATGCAGTAATGGATATTACAGGGACAGCTGTTAAAATGGGTAGTGTTTCAACGGCGGCAAGTTCTTTTATCTTGCAATCAATATTGTTGGAGGCGGCAGAAATTGCCGCCCAAAACGGCACAGAACCACCTATTTACAAAAGCGGAAATATTGAGGGTGGTGCCGAGTTCAATAAAGCGCTTATACAGAAATATTTGCCCCGTATTAAACATCTTTGAGGAAAGTAAAATGGCTAAAATTTCAGTTATAGGGATTTGCGGAAATTCCATTTTTATGAATGTGGACCATTTTCACGAAAAAGGTGAAACGATTGCCGCAAAAAGCGTTTTTGAAGAAATAGGTGGTAAGGGTATTAATCAAGCAGTAGCGTGTGCAAAAATGGGTGCAGATGTGTCTTTTCTTGGCGCTATTGGTGAAGATAGCGACGGTGAAAAATGCCGTCAGACTGCAAAGGAATATGGCATCAATGGTTTCTTTGCAGAAAAAAGCGAAATGAAAACAACCTTTGCGGTAATTCTTACCGATAGAAACGGTGAAAATCAGGTGACGGGCTATAGAAGTGCTGAACTTAAAACACAAGATGTTTTAAATTTTGAAAAAGAGATTGCAAATAGCGATATTTTACTTTTACAACACGAAGTGCCTGAAGCGGTTAACGAGGTTGCAGTAGAAATCGCAAATAAGTACAATGTTAAAGTAATTTTAAATCCTGCGCCTATAAGATCTATACCTGAAAAAATTGCAAAATCAGTTTTTGCAGTAACGCCTAATGAACAAGAGGTTAAAGCTATCGAAAAAAGCCTTTTTAAGAATGTTATTACAACTCTTGGCAGTAAAGGTTGTAGTATAAATGATGAAACATTTATTGATGCAATTAAAGTCAAGCCTGTTGATACTACGGGTGCAGGAGATACCTTTAACGGTGTTTTTGCAGTTTGTTTGGCAGAGGGCAAAGATATTGAAACTGCTTGTAAATACGCTGTTTGCGCGTCTGGACTGAGTGTTACTAAATCTAGTGTTTTAAATTCAATTCCTACAAGAGCGGAAATAGAAAGGGAGATTACTAATGAATGATTTTGGTTATTTTGAAAGATTAATGGAAAATTTTAAGGTTGTAAACGAAACACAGGGTGAAAATATTAAAAAAGCAGCATCGCTTATGGCAGATGCTATCGAGAATGACCGCCTGATAAATGTTTACGGCGGTGGCGGTCACACCACATTGCCTGTGGGTGAGATGTTTTTCCGCGCAGGCGGACTTTCCTGCATTAATCCTTTAATGGAAACAGGTCTTTCGGTATTCAATCAGGCCCTTAAATATTTAGAACTTGAAAGAACTGTAAATTACGGGGCTTCAATTATAAAATATTATGACCTTAAAAAAGATGATGTGCTTATTATTTTCCATAATATAGGTATTAATCCTGCTACTATTGATGCTGCAATGGAGGCAAAGAAAAACGGCGTTAAAATAATCGCCGTTTCAAGTGAGGCTTGGCAAAAGGAAATGCCTGTCGACCATTTTATACGCCACCCAAATAAAACCAATCTTTACGAATATGCCGATGTTTGCATTGACGATTTCAACCCTGTTGGTGATGCGGTTGTTAATGTTCCCGGTCTTGATACTCCAATAGCACCTGTATCAAATATAATTGATTTTTATATAGCACATCTCCTCGAAATTGAATGTGTTAAACAGTGCATTGACAGAGGCATAACACCTCCCGTATGGTCAAGCGCTAATACCCCCGGCGGTGACGAAAAGAATGCGGCATATTTAGAAAAATATAAACCACGCATTAAAATGCTTTAAGGAGATGTTTATATGAAAATTCTTCAGGAAAAATTAGAGTTTTTACTTAATAAGTATTCTGTAGAAACGAAAGCTGAGTTTAAAGACTGCAAAACAGCAGTTATTGACGACGTGGAAACACCAATTCTTTCTCATAGACTTGAGAGAAGATTTATTGAACTTAAAAATATCGTGATGGGCGGAACTTTGCAGGGAATAAGTGTAATAAGAGTTGCCCGTATTGTTGAAAAGGGTAGAGATATTTTTGCAGAACTTTACAGAGAGTTTGATATTTGCGAATACATATTAGGCAGAAAAATTGTAGCAGTTACCGCTATGCAGAATGATAACACACTTAATGTTATCGCAACTGCAGAAGACGGTATTGTTTGTACAATCGAAATTTCTGCCACCTTGGCTAAAGGTGAAATAGCAAAGGATAAGCACGAAATTATTTCACAACGCGGTATCGCCTGTGATGTTGTAGTTGATGCACAGTTAAAGCAAGATTCTGTCTACCTTTTCGGCGCAGAAAACAAGAAATTTACAGATGTTGACTTTGAACTTTATGGTCTTTCTATAGAGGATATTGCGGTTGTTCGTTCTGCCTTTACGATTGCTCAAAAGGGAACAAAGGACGAAATGATTACAATTGATGAAAACCTTAAAGTTTTAATTGAAAAGGCAAAGGCTTCTGTTGAATCAGGGGAAAGGCAGGTAATTTAAGATGAAGCCCTTAAAGATAGCTATGATGAGTATGACTCACGGTCATACAAGAAAATATTATCAAACTTTAATGGACAATCCAAAGCTTGATTGGGTGGCTGTTGCTACCGCCAATGATGAAGTAAAAGAAGTTTTCCTTAATAGTGTAAATGGCATACCTTGCTATGACAGCGAAATTGAAATGCTCGACGCTCACCCTGAAATTGAAGCGGTTGTATTAGCCAGCGAGAACAGCGAGCATTTACGTCAGATGAAACTCTGCGCTGAAAGAGGAATACATATTCTTTCAATGAAAATTCCAACCTTTCAAATGGAT
This sequence comes from Faecousia sp., assembly GCA_045647425.1. GTDB lineage: Bacteria > Bacillota > Clostridia > Oscillospirales > Oscillospiraceae > Faecousia. The sequence goes on along the minus strand of JAZRMH010000007.1, from coordinate 13,066 downwards.
GAATATGATGAAATGATTGACATTGTTGATAAAAACAATCTTGTTTGTCAAATTGAACTTGAAATGCACTATAACCCTGTTATCGTTCGTCTTAAAGAATTAGTTAAAAGCGGAGAAATTGGTGAGATTAAATCTTTTAATGCTACTAATATAACTCTTTCTCCTGTATGGGCATTTCCTTGGCAGGGTGTTCCTGAAAAGAGTTACGGCAAACGTATTCCTATTAAAGAGGGTGACAGTCGTTTCAGAGGCGGTGCACTTTGCGATCATCCGCATATTTTTGATATGATAAGACATATGACAGGAAGTGACTTTGATAGCATTTATGCTGAAGTAGCACCTAATATACGCCCCGATATAGAAGAAGAGGATATGCTTTCTGTAATTGGAAGAATGAAAAACGGCACGATATTTTCTCTTGATCCTTCGTGGTCTAAGATGGAAGAGCGTCTAAAAGTACCCGGTCCGGGTTGGGAAGTGTTCCCGAAGCGTATGGAAGTGAATATCACTCTAAACGGGGAAAAGGGCACCCTTATGGCAGATTGCTTTGGTCCTAATGTTTACCACAATGGCTGTCCAAATGACCGTTATACTGTTCAGTACACTTATTTTGATGAGTGGATAGGGCTTATTGATGAATTTGTGGATAATATCAGAAACAATAAAACACCACTTATCAACCTTAAATGGCACAGACGCACAATCGAAGTTATGAATGCAGTTTATGAGAGTATTAAGTCCGGAAAAGTAGTTAAGTTATAAGTGTTATTCTTTTAATGAATTCCTTCGTTTTAAAGAGTTGTTTTAATTAATTCCTTTCAAAGTGGGGGTTGAATTTCCGGACTAATCTAGATTCTTTTATTAAGTTTTAAAGCGAGGTGAAATTCACCTCGCTTTTGCTATGTATAAATCAAATATAGGGTTTATTGTACTTTTATATAAAAAAGAACGGCACAAGGGCAATCCTGCGTGGGTTGCCCAATGGCCGTTCTTTTTAAATTTTTAATTACCAAGAAACCGAGACTGTGATGACTTTTCCCATAATTTCACATCCAATGTGTTAAAAACCTGCTCTAAGGGAAATTTGCTCTCAAGCAGACCTGCAGCCAAATGCTTTACGCCCTGAAAATAATATCGTTCCACATTTCTCTCTTCTTTTTCAAGAAGAAATATTGTGCGTTCTTCATCCTCACCACCAGGCACAACAAATCCTTCGAAATACTCCGTTTGAAAAGATGTTTTTCCTTCTCGCGCGGCAATTTTGCAATCAATTTCCAAGTACGTAAAAAAGCAGTTCATTCTTCTGTCTAAAAAGGATTTTGCCAACGCATCGGATTCCTTACTGTAGAAATCCCGAAATTCTTTTCTTTGGATATCGGCAACCCATTATAATCACCTCGTTTTCTATTATACGGCTTTCCTCTCGCTTTGCAATGCGGAAACAAGCAATTTGTAAAATAAGGAAATATATTGCTTTTTTTCTCACTTGTGCTATGATAGTATAGAAAGCAGGTGAGGTTATGGAATTTAGCGATTTAAAAATCAAAAATATTGACTATACCATTAAATACACCCCCAGCACCCTACAATTTTCCGCAAAAAACCGACACAATCACATCATCGGGATTCACCTTAATGGTCTTTCTGCCCACCATTTCCATAACCGCGAATTTACTCTTTCGAGAAATACGCTTTACTTTTTTAACCAAAAAGAGGACTATGATGTCCGCATCTTGGAAAAAGGGCTTTCCTTTTCCGTGCATTTTACAACTTACGAGGAAATTGACACCCCCAGTTTTTGCGTGCCCATACGGGATGCTAGCAAAGTACTAAATCTGTTAGATAAAATCGATGTTTCTCACTCTGCCAAAAGCCGACAACTCAACACCCTCACTGATTTTTACAGTCTTTGCGCTATTATTTTCGCACAGTATAACAAACTGACGGAACAACCTGATGTACGGATGTTGAAGGCAAAAGAATATATCTTGGTGCATTTTAAAGAAAAAAACTGTTTGGATGGGGCAACGCTGGATTGCGGAATTACCCGCAGACGGTTTAATGACCTCTTTAAAGAATATTTTTCCATGACCCCCAACGACTATTTAACTGCCCTAAAAATTAACTATGCAAAAAAACTTTTACTGTTGAATTATTTATCTATGGAAGACATTGCCGAGCAATGCGGGTTTCACAATGTTTACTATTTCAGCAAAGTTTTCAAAAAAACCGTGGGGATTCCCCCCTCTCATTACCGAAAAACCAATCAAACCACGACCCCTGAAATTTCTACGAGGTGACACGATGGACAAAAAGGAACTGTTACAAAGCAAAAAATTATATTTAATGGATATGGACGGCACGCTGTATTTGGGCAACCGGCTCTATCCCTTTACCAAAGATTTGCTGAAAACCCTGAAGGATACCGGCCGGCGGTATCTGTTTATGACCAACAACTCCTCAAAAAGTGTAGAGGCGTATATCGAAAAACTGAACAAACTGGGCATTGAAGCCACCCGAGAGGACTTCCTCACATCCACCCAAGCCACTATTTTCTATCTACAAAAGCACCACCCCGGCCTGACCTTTTATGTCTGCGGTACCGCCTCAATGCAAAAAGAACTGCTGGAAGCCGGCATTTCCCTTTCCACGGATTTGGACAAGGTAAATGCTGTGCTGATGGGCTTTGATACGGAACTGACCTTCCAAAAATTGGAGGACATCAGCCGTCTGCTGCTTACCCGCCCGAATATTCCCTACATCGCCACCAATCCGGACTTGGTTTGCCCCACAGAGTTTGGCAGTGTGCCGGATTGCGGAAGCGTTTGTATGATGCTAAAAAATGCCACCGGCCGAGAGCCGGTGGTCATTGGAAAACCTTCCCCTTTAATGCCCCAACTGGCAATGGAAAAATTTGGCTATACCAAGGAAGAAGCCGCCGTAGTCGGCGACCGAATTTACACCGATGTGAAATCCGGCTTGAACGCCGGTGTCACCGGCATCTTGGTGCTCAGCGGGGAAACCACCCAAGAAATCTTGGATGCCTACCCTGACAAACCCCACTTGGTGCTGAAAGATGCTTCTGAAATTTTACACGCAATTTTATAAAAAATAATGGTAGGCATTGCAAATTTTCAAAGAGGTTGTCATATGGCACATTATGAGAAATTTAGCAAGCAAGGGTTGGGGCATATCTTTGCCCATGTTCGCAGAGCATACACCATCGATGAGAACGGGCACAAACGATATGCAAATTTCGGCAACAAGGAGATAGACTCGACCCGCACACATTTGAATTACAATCTGTGTTTGAATGAGAATGGTGTCCCTGCAAACCAGCAAAAGCAGTACCCCCATTGTGTGTCTGCCTATGCCACTACGACGAAAAATCCCGTGGGCATATGCACTACCTTTTTGTGCCGGTGTTCCACGACCCCAAAAAGGACATTTACAAGGTATCCGCTAATGAATTGGTAGACCGCAGAGCATTGACCACATTCCACCACGCCCTCAGCAAGGCGGTAGAACAAGACCTTGGTTACGAGGTCAGCATAATGACTGGCGAGGCAACACTCCGCAGAGAGCAAGGTCTGAGGGGCAGTATCGACATACTAAAATACAAGGCACAGAAACTGGCAGAGGAGTATGCCACCTTAAAAGAGAAGTTCCAAGGCAGTGGTTTGAAACTGTCGGCAGAGATGGCGCAGTACATTGTCCGCACTGGGCAAAAGGAACCGTTCGCAGAATACCAACGGAACAATGCCCGCCAGCAGCACCCACCCTGAAAGAACTCGCCCAGCAGAAAGCAATTATGAAAGTCTACCGCAAGTACCAGCAACGAGAGTATGAACGAATAGAACACCCCGCCCAGTTCCCCAACGACTACTTTTTTAGTGCCTTGGCAGAGTTGGTGCTGGATGATTGGAAATTTGTTGTATCTGTGATATAATTAGTTTGATAAACTCGAATTTGATTAACAGTTTATGTGAATACAGGATACAGATAGCAGGACATTAAGTTCCTGCTATCTGTTTATAAACACATTGAGTTCTCCAATAAAAAACTTAAAAATATTTGTAAGATTTCCGATTTTCAATAGTCTTATAGGTGAAGGAGGTGATAGGGAATGGAGTTAGAGCAGATTTATACTACATATTTCCGTGATGTTTATCTATATATCTGCAAATTGTCTAATAGTGAGCATATAGCTGAAGAAATCACAAGTGAAACTTTTTTCAAGGCTATGAAATCAATTGATAGTTTCCGTGGGGATTGTGATATTCGTGTTTGGTTGTGTCAGATTGCCAAAAACTGCTATTATTCATATATAAAAAAGGCAGACCGAACAGAATGTATTGACAATGTAGAGATTGCAGAACAAGGTGCATCTTTTGAGGAACGATTATTTCGGCACGATACTGCAATGCAGATACAAAAAATTCTCCACGATGTACCAGAACCATACAAAGAGGTCTTTATGTGGAGAGTATATGCAGAATTGAGTTTTAAGCAGATAGGACAGATATTTGGTAAATCTGAAAATTGGGCTTGTGTTACCTATCACCGAGCACGAAATAAGATTAAAGAAAAATGGGAGGTTTATTAACATGAAAAATGAATGCAATATTGTTCGAGATATTCTACCTTTGTATGTTGAAGATATGGTCAGCGAAGAAACTGCAAAGTTCGTGAAAGAACATCTTGCGGAATGCAAAAATTGCAGAGAAGACTATGAAGCCATGAAATCAACGGATGGCTTTGTAGAGAATAAAAGTGATAATTCGGAGGACATCAAAATAGCAAGCAGTTTGAAGAATATCAAAAACACAATCAACAAAAAAATCAGAAACATAGTATTATGTGCTGTTGCTGCAGTATTGGTTGTAATCGTTGGGGTTAATCTTATGTTTAATGTTGCAATTAAGAATGTTTCCCCTGAGGATATCTCTATTTCTGCTGATGTGTATTCATTAGCTGAACTTATTGAGAATCCCGTTGATAACGATAAGTCTAAAGTAATCGAAGTAAAAATCCCCCAACTCGGAACGATGGAACTGACGGAAGATACAATTAAAAAATGCGAGTATGTAACTGTGATTTCTGTGGGTTCGGAATATTTCATAAGAGCTATAAAGAGCGAAGTAAAAGACAACACACTTTACATCAATGCTTTCAATACCACACTTCTTAACAACAAAGCCCAAAATTATCAAAAGCAGTTTTCTTATGTTGAATTGCAGGAAATAAATAAGATTATATTTGTTGATGGCAATGGTTTGGAAATGGTGTTATGGAGTAAATAAATTCCAATATGTCGAGCAGTTAAAGCAGGGGTTTTCACCCCTGCTTTTATCGTTTTGAAATTATAAAAATTTCCTCATATCATTTTTTCTTAAAAATTCTCTCATAACTTTTTTGTCCCAAAAAGAACAAATGCAGACGGGGGTCTTTGGGGTTTGAATAGGTTTTGCCCGTGTTTTTGGAAGTACTATTGCAAGAGTGCTATTTCAAAGTGCTACCAGAAAAATTAGTAAAAATCATTTCCTAACTTTTTGATGTTAAAAACAAAGAAAAAGTACCAAAAACAAGTTGTTTTTCGGTGCTTTTTATGGCAAGTCGCACCGATTTAGATATCTTTTTAAATTAGTCGATAAATTCTCATTTATTATTCTCTTTTAAATCCGTAAATACAAACCGATATTATTTCAGATATTTCTTTAATGGATTTATTGCAACCATTTTTTAGCCATTCACTAACGATTGCATTGATACCATTAAGATAATACATCATCACATATTGCCTATCGTTTAATGGATAATGAAACCTATCCAAAATCGGATTGAATATGTTTTCAAACATTCGCTTGTAGACATCTTCAAAACCCAAGGTTTTATTATGCAATAATGCCGTTGAAAATACTTCTTTGTGGTCTTTAATATAGGTAAGATACGGGGTTAGGTGTTTATCGCCAACGAATATCAACTCGTCAAGTTCGCAGTTTTGAAGGTTATAGGCAATTGCCTGTGTATCAGCTGAAAAATAAGATAAAAAATCGTTTAACAAATATCTTGTTGTTTCATTAAGCAGGTCACCGATAGTTTCATAATGCAAATAAAAGGTTGAGCGATTTACTCCTGCTGTTTCGCAAATTTCACTTACAGTGATATATTCAAACGATTTCTTTTTCAGTAAAGAAATCAATGCAAGGTCCATTTTCGTGGCAGTATTAAAATATTTGCTTTCGTAATTTTTCATAGTACCACTCCTTGCATAATTTATTTACTGCTCTGCAATTTCACGGGCGAGTTCAACGATTTCATAGGCATATTTAGATTTGCCTTTTTCAAGTAATCTCTTATAAATCGGATAATTCACACCGCAGCCAATAAGACCAATAATTCCAATGATAATACCAAGCACCATACCTCCCATACCGCTACCGATAACTTTCATCGCCAAGCACATTCCTGTACCAAAAACGAGTGCCGAAATTATGCCACAAGAATAGGTAAAAATTGTGGCGGGAAGTTTTGCACGGTTATCCAATTTTTTTAGGGCAACGATTTTTGAACTGTCTTTCGGTGCATAATCCTTTGCGATTGCTTCTGCTAAAATTTTGTCTGTGTTCATTTTATGAACCTCCTTTTGATTTTATAATAACAGTTTACAATTTCAAGGAGATTTAATGAACAACACAGAATGTTAAAAGTGTTGATTTGAAAAACAAATTCTTATTTATCCAACTCATTATATCCTGAATTTTAAAATTTTTCCACCTAATATTACCTTAATATTTGGTTCAAGTCCTCCCCGAAAGCCTTTTAGAGAGGAAGATATCTATAAAATTTAATTGTGAAAATTCGTATAGAAAAAGTCCGAAACCGTTGTGGTTACTGGGTTTTCTGCGCCGATATCTAAACCGGTTCGCATTGTTGGCAAGTTGCACCGATTTAGATGTCTTGGAATTTTTGTAAAAACCCAGCTAAATCAAGGCTTTTTGAAAGTTTTTTCGCTTTCTTACCTTATTTCTCGTAATGATTTCAGTACGATTCTGAATTTTGATTGCAAACCGAATTAGATATCAGCGTTGAAACTATTCGATAAATTGGAATTTACGCAACTCCCAAACCGATAATAGCACGATACAGCATTACAAGTCCTACACTCAGTAACGCACCGCCAACAATATCCGTAAACCAGTGAACACCGGATATAATTCTGCCAATTACCATAAAAGTAATAAATATAATTATTGTAATAACAACGATATTACGGAGCAATTTGTTCTTTATGCGGCTACTCAATTGCATAATAGCCGTCGGCATAACGCACATCACCAACATTGTTGTTGAAGATGGATAGGATGCTTCCAAAATCCCTCCTATCAGTATCGGCCTGTAATTGATTACCACGCTTTCGAAAAACAAATAGGCGGCAATCGTAACTATATAAAACCCGCCCAAAACAAAAATGTCGTAATCTACCTTGCGTAGGCTTTTTCGCTTGATCCACTGCACAAGCCCAAATATACCGAAGCCCATACACACAAATATCGGTATAAGTCCGAGCCAATCCGTTATATTGTAAAGTCCCCAATGCACACCTGTCAGATTATGGACAAAACCATTAATGCCGGCAAATCCAACCGATGAACCTTGAGGGCCAATTGCGCGCACATCCACAAAGCAAATTGCCACCGTCCACATCACAAACGCTGTAAGCAAACACATTGAAGCAATAAAGTTTTTTCTAATTCTTTTCATTTCTCTACCATCCTTTTGGTTTGTATTTAGGCTTTCGCCTGAATACAAGTTTAGGGAAAGGTAATGAAAAATGAAAGAATTTAGACGTCACACCAATGATACGCTTCGTATCATTGCCGTTTTATCAGCATTAAAGCCTTGATAATCAAAAATGCAAATACAAATACTGCTGCATAGGGTTGCTGACTTACAATGAAAATGCATACTCCAACGGCACTTAACACCAGCGATAAAACGCTCTTGCTCTGACGCCAAAGTCTTTGACGGAAGTTTTGTAGGGCAAGAGTCACAATGCCCAACACTATCATAGTACCCACAAATGCAATATACGCTGTTTTTAGGTACGGCTGAACTTCAATCAAAGCAAGGAGAGATACCTCTCTGATAACGCCATCCGCTTCTTGACCGAAGAAAGGTAAAAACAGCAACAATGCCATACCACAGTCAAGCAGACCAAAAACCAAGTCTCGAATTGTTCTTTCTTTTTCCTTGTGGTCTTTTTCTGCAACGGTCAGCAATTCTTCGCCCGACAGTAATTCATCAATAGTCACCTCGAAAAACTTTGAGGTTGCTTTCAAAGAATCTATATTGGGATATCCTCTGCCCGACTCCCATTTTGAAATTGCAGTTCGGGAAACATAGAGAGACTCCGCAAGTTCCTCTTGGGTAAGTCCTTTTTGCTTTCGGAGTTCCTGTAATTTTTTATTAAATTCCATAATAGCACTCTCTTATAAATTCAAGTTTATTGAATTGATTATATCATAAAATTTTAAACTTTTCCACCTTATATTGTGCTGTTATTTAGTTAAAGTCCTCCCGAAAGCTGTTTTTGGCGTATGATATCTACCCAGTTTCACTTCAAAAAAATGAGATAAAAAAATCCAGTAACCGTTGTGGTTACTGGGTTTTCTGCGCCGATATCTAAATCGGTTCGCATTGTTGGTTGCGGAGGCAGGACTCGAACCTACGTCCTGTTGCGGTGCCCTATATTTTCGTCGGTGGACGAAGCCACCTAGAAAATATAGACCGCTGCCACTCGCTCAGGTCGCTCCTCCCGCCACCGGCGGCGCTCCCATCGCTCCCCTCCGGGAACCCGGAGGTCGATCCGAAACTTGCTACACAAGCCGGATAAAAGAAAAAAGCCGTCCCGGTTGGGACGACTTTTTCTTTTCTGGTTGCGGGGGCAGGGCTCGAACCTACGACCTCCGGGTTATGAGCCCGACGAGCTTCCAACTGCTCTACTCCGCGATATTTATGTTACACCCTTAAGTGCCCAGTTATTATAGCATAGGCATCAGGGTTTGTCAAGGGTGAATACAGGGGTATTTTTGGTGAGGTTTTGTCCGGTTTTGAAGAAAGAAAGGATTTCCGTTCCCTCTGAGAACCGAAAACGGCGGCAGGGGCAAGCCCCTGCCCTACGATCCGATTTTTTAAGAAAGCATAATTTTAATAATTTTCGCGTCGGTTTTCCGCATACCGTCACTTGCCAAACGGCTGACATTGGCGATGGTGTTTTCCACACCCTTACTGACAATTCCGTCGCCACCCATAAACTGACTGCCTTGGCGGAACATTTCCATACCCAAGATACCGGCTTCCACCGCGGAAGCGATTTGGGCTGCACAACTTGCCTTTGCACCATCGCAAATTACGCCGGAGTTAATGGCGATGGCATTGACGATAGTATGGGCAATTTCTCGAAATTTGCCACCGTAAAGATACGTAATACCCGCTGCAGCACCGCAACCGGCGCTGATTGCCCCGCAATACGCGCTCAAAGGACAAATTCCGGACTTCAAGTGCAAAGTTCGACACCACCAGCGCGCGGTACAACTGTTCTTCTGTTGCGTTTAATTCTTGGGCGTAAATTGCCACGGGAATAGAGGCAGTAATGCCTTGATTGCCCGATTCGGAGTTAATCACCACTGGCTTTTCGCAACCGCCCACTCAGGCGTCGGAAGCGGCGGCGGCATAGGCCTTGGCGCGGGTAATCACATCGTTTTCTCGGGTTGCCAACAAAACTTGACCGATCCGTGCGCCGTAATTGTTGGTAAGACCCTCTTGGGCGATGTCCATATTGCAGGTAATTTGCCGCTCTAAAATCGGTTTCACATCTGCCAAATCCACAGAATCCGCAAAAGCTACAATTCGCTCCACGGTTAAAAGTGCCTTATCCTCATCCATTTCTTCCCGAGTCGGCTCTAAAGAGCGTTTGATCACCGCCTGCCCGTCTTTTTCGATGTTGACAATATTGGGGTGTACTCCCCGGCAATACGGCAACAGGCAGTATGTCCGCCGCCCTCCAAGAGAATTTGGATATCAAACAGCGCACCGGTTTGGGACTCTTCCACGGTAAACTCTGCTTGGGTCAAATAATCCGCGATTTCCTTTTACTGAGCAGGGGTTACCCGAGAAATTACCAAAAGTTTTTTCTCCGGAGCCGTGCTATAATGCCGGCGGCAGCAGCCGCTTCTAAGCCGTGTAATCCGGCGCACACGGACATAAGCATCATAAATTTGTTTTTCCATCTGTTTCACCTCATTTGCTTACAGTATAACAGAATTCGTCAAAAAAGAAAGTGCAAAAAACCGCCGGAAATTCCGGCGGTTTCATTATTTTGCTTTTACCTTTGCGTAATCGTTATAGTAACGATTGTAATACTTATAGTATTTCTTGCTATAGCGACGGCTGTATTTCTTTTCACTTCCGTCGGAATCCAGATAGGCAAAGCCGAGAACCCGAGCATTGACCATTTCCAACTGGCGCATGGCTTCCGCCAGCATCTGCTGATCAGAAACACCGTCGCGGATAACCACAACCACACCGTCAATCAATTTAGAAATTGCCAGCGCATCCGAAACTACTGTGACTGGCGGCAAGTCAATCACGATATAATCGTACATTTTCCGCAATTCCTCAATCAGATTTTCCATACGATTGGAAGCAAGCAATTCCGAAGGATTGGGCGGGATGTCGCCGCTGGTCAAAATATCCAAATTCGGCGCTAAAGCGCATTGCTGAATAGCCTCCCGATAATCCTTCTTGGAAACCAAAAGATTTGACAGACCGGGGACACGCTCCACGCTGAGTTTAGAAGAAATAGTCGGGCGGCGCATGTCACCTTCCAAAAGCAAAACACGACAGCCTGCCTCAGACAGAGTATAGGCAGTATTACAAGCAGTTGAACTCTTGCCCTCTGCCTGAATTGCGCTGGTAATACCAATTACATAGCCAATTCCCTCGTCGGAGAAAGAAAACATAATGTTGGTACGAAGCAACTTATAGGCTTCTGTTGTAGAGAAGTTTAGGTTTGGACCGAACATCGTCCGGAGATTCCACTCCTCGGCACTTCTCTTTTTTCTGCGGCTGAAAAGATGCCAATCGCGCAATCTCATTGCTCCCCACCTCCGCTGTTCTTTTCTTCCTGTTTTTTCTGTTCGGCTTGATAGTAGCCTCTGTAGTAGCCCCGATAATACCCGCGATAGTTCTTGTAGTAACCGGACTTAGGGTTATTGGCACCGGGAATTACCGCAAGTAACGGATACTCTGCATACGCTTGGGCAATGTATTCCTCAGAATTGATGGTTGTGTCAGTGAAATCTGCCAACAAAACCACAGAAGCACTTAGCAAAACACCAATGGCGGCGCCCAGAAGGACATACTTCCGATAGGAGGGGCCAACGGGGTTGGGGTTTTCTGTAGCATAGTCAACCACACGGACAGAACTGCCTTCTACAATCTCCGCAATCCGGCTGGGTAACACGTCTGCTACCGCATTGGCAATCACTGTCGCATGTTTGTAATTGGCGCAAGTCACAGAAACATCAAAGACTTCCGTCTCATTGATAGAGTTTGCAGAAATCATTTCACTTAATGCATTGCTGGAATAACCCAAGGCAGTTTTCATGGCAATCTTATCCAATACGCTACGGCTCTTCAGGATAACCATATAAGTATCTGCCAAATCCTGCGCCGCAGTCAACTGGGAGGAAGAAAATCCGCTTGTATCACCGTAGTTATTATTTACATAAATTTTCACGCTGGAAGAATATGTGGGAGCAATCAAGAAAAAGGCGTAGGAAAAAGCGGCTGCCGCGCAAATTACGCCCACTAGCACAATTATCCAAGCGCGAAACCACCATACCCCTAACAGTCGTTTTAAATCCAAGCCAATGTCTTCTGTCTTATCCATATTATCACCTCATATATTGGGGTTTATCTTAATAAATTATATTACAAAACAACCGGAAAGTCAACCTATGGGTTCTATTTTCAAAGGATTTCTACAAATATAAAAATATACACCCCAAAAACATTATGTTTTTGGGGTGTATATCATTTGCTATAGATATAATTTTTCGTTACGATGTCATTTATTACTTACTCTTCGCTTGCCAAAGTGATAATGTCAGAGTACATAATAATGACGCCCTCACTATGCTGAACTCTAGCCAAGCAACGATACTTCTTGCCAACATTCTTGCTTGTCAACTCAACTGCCAAATCTGCATATTCGTCAGTTGCTTTGCTTGCGCTATACCACTTTCCGTCGCTGCCCATCACTTGCCACTGGTAAGAGGAAGGAATTACGTCCTCGTTAACTTCAACGCCTACAGAAAGGTTAACTGTTTCATTCAGTTTTCCGGTTACTTCTGCAGGAACATTTACAAATCGTACGGGATCGGCAGCCATTGTCAACTCTACTACATTACTATGCTGGACACGTCTGCCAACAGACACCTCGAAGCGGTACTTGCCAAGTCTGCTCTCAATTACCTTAACACCATAGGTGGTGGCGTTGTACTTAAAACCTTGGGCAGTTTCCCACTTGCCAGTTTTCTCATTATAGTGTTGGAATTTAACTCTCATTAAGCCAGAATCATTTTCTTCTCTTTCAATATCAATACTGAAAATAACTCTATGCTCGCGGAATTGGTTAACATCAGCAGGTTGCTTAGAGATACTAAACTGGGGTTCCAGAATTGTCAATGTAATTTCATCGGTATACACATAATGTCCGGTATCAACGTTGGTAACTCTACAACGATACTTGGGTGCTGCATTCTCATCAGCAGTTAAAGTCAATCTCTGATTGGGATAGAGATTCTTCCAGTTCTCTCCTGCAACATCCCAATACTGCCATTGATAAGACAGTGTACCAGTGCCCTGAGCCACCGTCGCAAGTTCAAAGCGATTACCATACACAACTTCTTTGTTAGAAGGCTGAATTGTAATCTTGACAGGAGCAGCCTCAACTTTTACTTCAATAATATCAGAGTATACAACTTGGCCATTAATTACC
>JAZRMH010000006.1:0-70895 GCA_045647425.1 Faecousia sp. | reverse complement strand
CCAGAGTTAGTCCGACTACACTAAAACGAAACCTGGCGTTGATCAACGCCAGGCCTCGTAAGGTTGTTAAATTCGTTTCAGCTCAATATCTTTGGGATCTGGAACTTCAAAAAGTGTTGCACTTAGTTTGACAAATCACTTGAATGAGGAGGCTGTTTATGAAAATAACCGAGCAAGTCGCCCAGTTTGCTCAACCCGTGGTGGAAAGTTTAGGCTGTAAACTGTGGGATGTAGAATATGTGCGGGAGGGTTCCGAGCGTTTCCTGCGTCTTTATATCGACAAAGACGGCGGCGTAGACATTGAAGATTGCGAAAAAGTCCATCGGGCAGTTGATCCGATTTTGGACGAAAAAGACCCCATTGCCGAAAGTTACCATTTTGAGGTATGCTCTGCCGGCTTGGAGCGGGCGCTGAAACGCCCCAGTGATTTTGAAACTTTTATGGGAAGTCCCATTTTAGTGAAGTTATACCGTCCTTATAACGGCCTGAAAGAAATTCCTGCCGTGCTTCAGGGTTATGAAGATGGGAAGATTACCGTGTTGGCAGGAAAAGAAACTATCGTATTTGAAAAGTCCCAGGTTGCTTTAGTGCGCCTGCGGGTAGAATTTTAATTGGAGGAAGGAAACAATGGCAAGAAATACAAAAGCCAAGAAGCAGGCAGCACCCCAAGTGGATATCGGCGCAGAAATTTTCGCCTCTTTGCGGGATTTGGAAAAAATTAAGGGTATCCCCGTGGAGTATATGGTAGAGCGTTTGAAGCAGGCGCTGACCAATGCTTACCGGAAGGATCGGGAAGATCATCGGGACATTCCCGGTGAAAATGTGGTGGTAGACCTGAGCGAAAACGGCCTTTCTATGCACTTGGTGAAAACCGTGGTGGAAGAAGTGGAAGATACCGCTTTGGAAATCCACATCGAAGCCGCTCGGAAGTTGGACCCCAATGTGCAGTTGGGTGACGCAATCCGTCAGGATATCAACATTCAGAAGTTCGGTCGCATTGCCGCACAGACCGCTAAGCAGGTGGTGATTCAGGGCATTCGGGAAGCCGAGCGTGGTGCGATTTTTGAAAGTTATTCTTCCAAGGCGCAGGAAATGCTTACCGGTACAGTTTTGCGGATTGACCCCGCCGGCGATGTTTTCGTCCGCATCGGTCAGGGCAACGAGCAGAGCGACGCAGTTTTGCGCGCTTCCGAGCAAATCCCCGGTGAAGTGTATGTCCCCGGCGATTTGATTCGCGTCTATGTGTTGGAAGTCCATAAGGCACAGCGTGGTCCGTTGGTCCATGTTTCCCGCACCCACCCCAATTTGGTGCGTCGTCTGTTCGAGTTGGAAACACCGGAAATTGCCGACGGTCAGGTGGAAATTCGGAACATCGCTCGGGAGCCGGGCAGCCGTACCAAGATTGCGGTTCGCGCTGCTATGGAAGACATCGATCCCGTGGGTGCTTGTGTTGGTCCGCGGGGTGGCCGTGTGGGCGCCGTGGTGGAAGAACTTCACGGCGAGAAAATTGACATTGTGGTTTACAACGAAGACCCTTGCGAATATGTGCGGGCGGCGCTAAGCCCTGCTGAGGTCATCAGTGTGACCCCCGTGGCAGGTCAGAAGGCTTGCACCGTGATTGTACCGGACAGCCAACTCAGCCTTGCCATCGGCAAGGAGGGTCAAAATGCCCGTTTGGCTGCAAGACTCACCGGCTATAAGATTGACATTAAGCCGGAAAGTCAGGTTGAAGAATAAGTTAGAATTTTAGGAGGGAATATTATGCAAAAGAAAATCCCTCAGCGCCAATGTATGGGTTGCCGAGAGCGGAAAGCCAAGCGGGAACTGCTTCGGGTCGTGCGGGGAACCGACGGCACGGTGAGTTTGGATTTTGGCGGAAAACTCAACGGCAGAGGCGCTTATGTCTGCCCCAATGTCCAGTGCCTGCAAAAGGCGCAGAAGGCAAAAAGTTTGGAGCGGAGTTTGGAAGTGCTGATTCCCGATGCGGTGTATGACCGACTGGTGAAGGAAATGGAGGGTCAAGACCGTGGATAAAGCGCTGAACTATATGGCTTTGGCCCGAAAAGCCGGACGGATTGAACTGGGCGAAGAGCCGGTTGGCTCTGCCGTGCGGGCGCAACACGCCCGTTTGATTGTGGTGGCCCAAGATGCGTCCGACCACACTTGGCGCAGAGCAAAAAGTTTTGTGGCAGGTACACAGCAACAGTGCATAAAGGTTCCCTTTTCCAAGGATTTACTGGGGCAGGCCGTTGGCCGAACCAGTCTTGCCATCGGTGCCTTTACCGATCCGGCGTTGGCGCTGGCCTTTGTGAAGGCGTTGCCCCAGCCGGAGCGTTACCAAGCAGAATTGGAGTGTTTGACCGAGCGCACCAAGCGGGTGCAGAAACGGCAGGCGGAAGAAAAGGCGCATAAGAGAAATGTGCAAAAAGGCAAGAAGAAGTAATTATCGGAGGTGCGAATATGAGTTTAGAGAAATATCGATTGAAAGACGTTGCATCGGATTTTGGTGTAGCACCCAAGCAGATTGCTCAAGTTATGGAGCAGTTTTTTGAAAAACCCAAATCCAACACTCAGGTCTTAACAGAAGAGGAGTTGAATGTTGTATTTGACTATATGACCCAAACCAATCAGATTGCCTCTTTAGAGGTGGTGTTTGCGGTACAGCCTGCCCCCAAGGCAGAGCCCGCCCCCAAGAAAGAGGAAGCACCCGCCAAGGCAGAAGCCCCTAAAGCGGAAGTGATGGCAGAAGTCTCCAAGGCAGAGCCCAAGCCCGAAAAACCTGCAAAGCCCCAAGAGCCGGAGCGGAAGCGGGAACGCCGTGTGGTGGATACCTCTGCGGTGCAGGTGAACACTCGCCGTTTCGACGATGTGGATAATTTGGTTTCCGAGCGGGAACAAAACTATCAGGGCGGCAAGCAGAAGTTCGGCAAAAAGGGTCAGCAACAGAATAAAAAGGACAATAAGTTCAAGGGCAACAAGGCTCGCAACGAGGAGCAGGAAAAACTCCGCCGTTTGCAGATGGAAGTGGCCCGCAAAGCCCCCGTCACCGTGAAGATTCCCGACGAGATTACCGTGGGCGAATTGGCTTCCCGTATGAAGAAGACTGCCGGTGAAGTCATTAAATGCTTGATGAAAAACGGCGTAATGGCCGCAATCAACCAAGCCATTGACTTTGATACTGCTGAGTTTGTGGCAGTGGAACTGGGCTGTAAGGTGGAGCGGGAAATCACCGTCACCATCGAAGAAAAGATTATTGACGACCATGTGGATACCGCAGAAGAACTGGTCACCCGCGCCCCCGTTGTGGTGGTCATGGGTCACGTTGACCACGGTAAGACTTCCACTTTGGACGCCATTCGTGAGACTTCCGTTACTGTGGGCGAAGCCGGCGGTATTACGCAGCATATCGGCGCGTATACCGTGGATGTGAACGGTCAGATGATTACCTTCTTGGACACCCCCGGTCACGCCGCCTTTACCTCTATGCGTGCCCGTGGTGCAAAGTCTACCGACATTGCCATCTTGGTGGTTGCCGCCGATGACGGCATTATGCCCCAGACCGTGGAGTCTATTAACCACGCCAAAGCCGCCGAAGTGCCAATCATTGTTGCCATCAACAAGATGGATAAGCCTGAGGCAAACCCCGACAAGATTAAGCAACAACTAACCGAGTATGAACTGATTCCCGAAGAATGGGGCGGCGATACCGTCATTGTGCCCATTTCCGCCAAAACCGGTATGGGTCTGAACGATTTGCTGGAAATGGTTCTGCTCACTGCCGAAGTGCAGGAATTGAAGGCGAACCCCAACCGTCGCGCCAAGGGTACGGTTATCGAAGCTCGCTTGGATAAAAACCGCGGTCCTATCGCTACTTTGCTGGTGCAAAACGGTACGCTGAACCAAGGCGATATCGTCATTGCCGGTACAGCCGTGGGTCACGTCCGTGTGATGACCAACGATAAGGGTCGCACCGTGAAAACCGCCGGTCCTTCCGTGCCCGTGGAAATTACCGGTCTTGCAGAAGTTCCCGCCCCCGGTGACGAGTTCAATGCCGTTACCGACGAGCGCATGGCAAGAGAATTGGTGGAACAGCGGAAGCAGGCTATGAGAGATGCCGCCGCCAATGCTATGCAGAAGGTTACTTTGGATAATCTGTTTGCCAAGATGCAAGAGGGCGAAATGAAGGAACTGCCCCTGATTGTCAAGGCGGACGTGCAAGGTTCTGCCGAAGCCGTGAAGGCTTCCTTGGAAAAGATTTCCAACGAGGAAGTTCGGGTGAAGGTCATCCATACCGGTGTGGGCGCCATCAACGAAAGCGATATTTTGCTGGCATCCACTGCCGGAGCCATCATTGTGGGCTTTAATGTCCGTCCCGATGTCGGCGCACAAGCCAGCGGTCAGCGGGCCAATGTGGATATGCGGTTCTACCGTGTTATCTATGATGCCATCGATGAAATCGAGGCGGCTATGAAGGGCATGTTGGCGCCCAAGTTTGAGGAAGTTGTCATCGGTCACGCAGAAGTGCGTATGACCTACAAGGTTTCCGCAGTGGGTACCATTGCCGGCTGTATGGTCAAAGACGGCAAAATCACAAGAGATGCGCAAGTGCGTGTCCTGCGTGATAACATCGTCATTCACGAAGGCGAAGTGGGCTCTTTGCAGCGGTTTAAAGATGCCGCCAAGGAAGTCACTTCCGGCTATGAATGCGGTATGAGCATTTTGAAGTTTAACGATATTAAAGAAGGCGACGTCTTTGAGTGCTTCCAAATGCAGGAAATTAAGCAGTAAGATTTGTGTTTGCCGCGCCGCAAAAGCGGTGCGGCAGACTGCGTTTTAGGAGGATGAACTATGGCATCCAATCGAATTGGTAGAATTAACGAAGAAATTCAAAAAGAATTAGCCGCCCAACTGCGCAATGTGAAAGACCCTCGGGTGGCGGAGACAATGATTTCCATTACCCATGTGGAAACCACCCCCGACCTGCGTTATGCCAAGGTCTATGTGAGTTTTTTGCAGGAGGATAAGGCAGAAGGGGCAATGAAGGGCTTGAAATCTGCCGGCGGATTTTTGCGTCGGGAATTGGGTCGCACCTTGAATTTGCGGTACACGCCGGAATTGGTGTGGGCATTGGACGATTCCATCACCTATGGTGCAAAAATGCTGAAATTGATCAATTCTCTTGAGGTAGATAAATATGACCAAGATGAAGATAGCGGAAATCAGTAAGTTTTTCCAAGAACACGACAATTTTCTGATTATTACCCACCGCCGTCCGGATGGGGATACTTTGGGTTCTTCTGCCGGTCTGTGCCGTGGGTTACGGCAGTTGGGAAAAACCGCCTATGTGCTGGAAAACCCCGACATCACCCAAAAGCATAAGCATTTGCACGAGGGTTTGACCAAGGCGGAAATTGCACCGGAAGATACTTTGGTCTGCGTGGATGTGGCGTCCACCAATATGCTCTTTGACGGGTCTTTGGCCCAGAAAATTGCCCTGCGGATTGACCACCACAAAACCGCTGAAAGTTTCACCCCCTTAGAGTGGGTAGACCCCTCAGCGGCGGCTTGCGGACAGATGATTTATGATATCTTGATGGACTTGGGCGTTACGCTGGATGTACCTATGGCCAATGCGCTGTATACCGCTATTTCCACAGATACCGGCTGTTTCCGCTATGCCAATACCCAACCTAGCACCTTCCGTGTGGCGGCAGCCTGCGCTGCGGTCACGCCGGATATTTATGAAATCAATCAGAGTTTGTTTGAAACCAACTCGTTGTCCCGATTGAAGGTGCAAAGTTGGATGCTGGCCAATATGCAAATGCTATCCGGTGGCGGCGCAGTTTGCGCCTTGCCTTTGAAAGTGGAACAAGATTGCGGGGCTACCGAGGACGATTTGGAAAACATTTCCGGATTCCCCCGTTCTATCGAAGGGGTGAAAATTGCCGCAACATTACGGCAAACCGGCGATGGCAAGGTGAAGATTTCCGTCCGTGCCGTACCCGGTTACGATGCCAGTCAGGTCTGCGCCAAGTTTGGCGGCGGCGGACACAAAGGCGCAGCCGGCGCAACGCTGGATATGTCTTTGGAAGAGGCCGCCAAGGCGGTGTCCGTAGCCCTTGAGGAAGTTATCAAATGAATGGAATTGTCATTGTAGATAAGCCGGAAGGCTGGACAAGTCAGGATGTTGTCAGCAAATTGCGGGGGGTGTTGCACACCCGCAGAATCGGTCACGGCGGTACTCTGGACCCTATGGCAACCGGTGTTTTGCCGGTGTTTGTGGGTAGAGGTACCCGGGGTGTAGAGTTTTTCGAACACGCGGAAAAAACCTATGAAACCGTTCTGTGTTTAGGCATTACCACCGACACCGAGGACATCACCGGCACGGTTTTGGAAGAAAAAGCGGTTTCGGTGACGGCAGAAATGCTGGAAAATGCCTTGGAAAATTTCCGCGGGGAAATTCAGCAAATCCCGCCGATGTACTCTGCCTTAAAAATCAACGGACAAAAACTCTGCGATTTGGCGCGCAAAGGCAAGGAAGTAGAACGAAAGCCCCGCACCATTACAATCTTTTCTTTGGAATGTTTGGCTTTTGACGGGGTGAACGCCACTTTGCGGGTAAACTGTTCCAAGGGAACCTACATCCGCACCTTGTGTAAGGATATTGGAGAACATTTGGGATGTGGCGGATGTATGGCAAGCCTGCGCAGAACAACTGCCGGCGCATATACCATCGAAGAAGCCGTGGCTTTGCGGGATTTGATTGACAGCGAGAATCCGGAGGCGTTTTTGCGTCCGGTGGATAGTATGTTTGTCCAATATCCCGCCTTGACCCTGACCCCCAAACAGGAAAAATGTTGTCGCAACGGGGCAAGTTTTACCTTTGGCGGGGAAGCGGGCACATACCGTGTCTACGGGCAAGACGGTGGATTTTTGGCGCTGTCCAAAGTGGAAGACGGAGTTATGTCAACTATAAAAAGTTTCTTTGAAGCCTAAACAACTACAAATTCTTATGAAAATGAGTAGATATGAGAAAAGAAAAAACAATTTATGCCCTTGGGTTTTTTGATGGGGTGCATTTGGGGCATCAGGCGCTGTTAACCGCCTGCCGACAACTGGCAGAAACAGCCGGTTGCAAAGCCGGTGTGGTGACATTTTCCGACCATCCCGACACCTTGGTGCTGGGGGCGACCCCAAAACTGATCAACACGGCCCAAGACCGAGAAAATTTGCTGAAAAAATTTAAAATTGCAGAAATTGTGACCTTGCCCTTTGACAAGGCAATGATGCAGATGCCTTGGCAGGATTTCTTCCGCCTTTTGGTGGAAGACTATGGGGCGGCAGGTCTTATTTGCGGTCATGATTTTCGTTTTGGCAACAAGGGTGAGGGCAATCCGGAATTATTGCAAAAGGCTTGCCAAGAAGAGAAGATGCCTTGCCAAGTTATTCCCGAACAGAAATTAGAGGGCGTAAGTGTGTCCTCTACCTATATCCGCACCCTCTTGGAACAAGGGAAAATGGGAAAGGCGGTTCGGTTTTTGGGACATCCTTATATCCTTACCGGAAAAGTGGTGTCCGGTCAAAAGTTGGGCAGAACCATGGGTATTCCTACGGCGAATTTGCTTTTGCCCCAGACGCTGGTGCAGCCGAAATTCGGCGTGTATACCTGCAAGGTGCGGTTAGAGGAAGTGTGTTATTTGGCGGTGACCAATGTGGGCAAACGCCCCACGGTTGGCGGCGGGGACATATCCGTGGAAGCGTTTCTTTTGGATTTTAATGGGGATTTGTACGGCAAGGAATTGATTTTGGAATTTTACGAATTCCTGCGTCCGGAGAAAAAATTTGAAAATTTGCAGGCGCTACAGACCCAAATTCGGATAGATGCGGAAAAAACCCGCAATTTCTTTGAGAAAAAATAAAATTTTTCTTTACAAGTGGAAAAACTTGTGGTAAGATGGTCGGGCTGGCTATAGCCGGTACATTTTGACGCCCGTGGCTCAGTTGTGGGAGAAGGCGAACAACGCATTCCACTAACCCTTACTTGGCTATTGGGAAATATTTTGAAAGGTGGAAAACACAATGATTTTGAAAGAAAAGAAGACCCAAGTTATTTTGGACAATGCAACCCACGAGGGTGACACCGGTTCTCCCGAAGTTCAGGTTGCTATCCTGACCGCTCGTATCAACGAGTTGACCGAGCACTTGCGTGAGCACAAGCACGACAACCACTCCCGTCGTGGTTTGCTGATGATGGTTGGTAAGCGCCGCAATATGCTGGACTATCTGGCAAAGAAGGACATCAACCGTTACCGTGCTTTGATCGCTAAATTAGGTATTCGTAAGTAAGAAAGCAGAAGAGTGGGGCGACGGGCAGTTGCCCCACTTTTTACAAATGTAACAAACTCGGGAGACACTTTAGCAGTTGAATGAGGCGGCAAAAACAGTTGCCGGTTGATTCAAGTGCTAAACCTCCCGAACAAATAAAAATTAGGAGGATTAACAAATGATTACTCGCAAGCAGTATCCCAACCATCATGTGTATGAGATGGAAATTGGTGGCCGTCC
This sequence comes from Faecousia sp., assembly GCA_045647425.1. Taxonomy (GTDB): domain Bacteria; phylum Bacillota; class Clostridia; order Oscillospirales; family Oscillospiraceae; genus Faecousia. The sequence continues at coordinate 62,330 of JAZRMH010000006.1, read as the reverse complement.
CTTTACTGTGGAAACCGGTAAAGTGGCAGAACTGGCCAACGCAGAGTGCATCTGCCGTTACGGCGATACCGTGGTTCTGACCACCTGCACCTGCAACCCTATCCCCAAGTCCGGTATTGACTATTTCCCTCTGACCATCGAGTTCGAGGAAAGAATGTACGCTGTGGGTCGTATCCCCGGCTCTTTCAACCGTCGTGAGGGCAAGCCCTCTGACCGTGGTATTTTGAATAGCCGTATAATCGACCGTCCTATGCGTCCGCTGTTCGACGAGGAACTGCGTAACGACACCGTGGTGACTTGCACTGTTTTGGCCAACGACTACGAAAACCCCGTGGAAATCGTGGCTTCCTTGGGCGCTTCCATTGCCATCGCATCTTCCGATGTGCCTTGGAACGGACCCGTGGCTACCACCAATGTTGCCCACGTCGGTGACAAGTATATCGTCAACCCCTCTAACGAAGAGCGGGAAGCCTGCGATTGCTTTGTGTGCATCGCTTCCACCTTCGAGAAGGTTGTTATGATTGAAACCGAAGCAAACGAAGCCCCCGAGGCGGTTGTTTTGGAAGCCATCCGTGTGGCTCACGAGACCAATATGGAAATCGTGAAGTTCATCAACGGTATCGTTGCAGAAATCGGCAAGCCCAAGTTCACCTTCGAAAAGGCTGCCGTGAACCACGATTTACTGGACGACCTGATTGCTTACGGTCTGCCCCAGATTGAGTACGCTTTGGATACCGACGACAAGAATGTCCGTGAAGAGCGTTTGACCGCTGCCCGTTTGGACTTCCAAGAGAAGTTTGGCGAGAAGTATGAGGACTTCGAGACCCACATTGAGGTCTGCCTCTACAAGATGCAGAAGAAGGTTGTCAAGAAGTGGCTGCTGGAAGGCAAGCGCGTGGACGGCCGTGGCATGGACGATATTCGTCCTTTGGATGCTCAGGTTGGTCTTCTGCCCCGCGTACACGGCACCGGCCTGTTCTCTCGTGGCCAGACCCAAGTGTTGTCCATCTGTACTTTGAACACTTTGTCTGCTGCACAGAAGTTGGACACCATCTACGCAGAGGACACCAAGCGTTATATTCACCACTACAACTTCCCCTCTTTCTCCACCGGCGAAGCCCGTGCTGCTCGTAGCACTTCCCGCCGTGAGATTGGTCACGGCGCATTGGCTGAAAAGGCGTTGCTCCCCGTGATTCCTTCCGTGGAAGAGTTCCCCTACGCCATCCGCGTGGTTTCCGAGGTTTTGTCTTCCAACGGTTCTACCTCTCAGGGTTCTATCTGCGGTTCTACCTTGGCACTGATGGATGCAGGCGTGCCCATTAAGCGTCCCGTTGCCGGTATTTCCTGCGGTCTGATTTCTGACCAAGAGACCGGCGCTTGGAGAACCTTCACCGATATTCAGGGTGTTGAGGACTTCCACGGCGAAATGGACTTCAAGGTTGCCGGTACTACCGAGGGTATCACCGCCATCCAGATGGACCTGAAGAACAAGGGCCTGACCATGGAAATCATCGAAGACGCTTTGGAGCGTTGCCGTAAGGCTCGTTTGGTGATTTTGGAAGAGGTTATGCTTCCCTGCATCGCTGAGCCCCGCGCTGAGGTTTCCGAGTATGCTCCCAAGATGATCAGCCTGACTGTTCCCGTGGACAAGATTCGTGAGATTATCGGTTCCGGCGGTAAGACCATTCAGAAGATTTGCGCTGACACCGGCGCAAAGGTGGACATCGAGGACGACGGCTCTGTGTTTATCTCTGCTGTTGACTCCGCCGCCGCTTACGCTGCCAAGAAGATGATTGATGACATCTGCTTCGTTCCCGAAGTTGGCAAGTTGTACTACGGCAAGGTTGTTCGCATCCTGCCCATCGGCGCATTCGTGGAAATTGCCCCCGGCCATGACGGTATGGTGCATATTTCCAAGTTGGAAAACCGCCGTGTAGAAAAGGTGGAAGATGTTCTGAACTTGGGGGATATGACTTGGGTGAAGTTCATGGGCTTTGATGAGAAGGGACGTGCAAACTTCAGCCGTAAGGATGCCCTGAAGGATATGGAAAACCAGTAATTGAAACTTTGCGCCCCGATGCAATCGCATCGGGGCGTTTTTTGCAAAAAACAACCCCTAGGGGGGCTTGTGGAGGGGAAAAGGCCTTGGTATAATAGGGAAAAATCAAAAGAAAGTTGAAAAAATATGAAGAAATTTTTCTGTTTATTATTGGTATTTGTTTTACTGCTGACCGGTTGCGCCGGACAGACCCAAGTTTCCGGTCGCCGGATTACCGACGGCGCAGGCCGTGAAGTAACTGTTCCGGAGAAGGTGGAACGGATTGTCTGCGTGGGTGTGGGCGCACTGCGGTACACCTGCTATATGGGCGGGGCAGATTTGGTAGTCGGCGTAGAGGATTACGAAAAAAAGGGCGGTATGGACCGGCTTTACAATTACACCAATTTTGAAAAGTTCAAGGACTTGCCCACCATCGGCACGAATGGCACGCCGGTAGCCGAGGCGCTTTTGGAAGTAACCCCCCAAGTGATTGTGCTGTCTGCCTATGCCTCGGTTACGGCTGAGGATTTAACTGCCAAAACCGGTATTCCCGTGGTGGTTGTCCCCGGCAGTGACTCGGTTTTGGACGAAAAGGCATTTCAGACCATTTCGGTTTTAGGGCAACTGTTTGGCAACACAAAAAAGGCAGAGGAACTGACCGCTTATCTGAAAAGCATCCAAAAAGATTTAAATGACCGGACGGCAAATGTGACAGAAAAACCTGCGGTTTATGTGGGGGGCGTGTCCTTTAAGGGAAACCACGGCATCGAGGGTACGGAGGCGCATTACGGCCCCCTTGCCTTGGTAAACGGCAATAATTTGGCAGACTCCACCGGCCAGGAAGGGGCATTTAATTTGGACAAAGAGCAACTTTTGGCTTGGGATCCCGATGTGATTTTTGCCGATTACAACGGCCTTTCCCTCATTTGGGAGGATTATGCCAAAAATCCGGCATTTTATGACAGCCTAACGGCGGTTAAGGAGGGCAAGGTCTACGCCCAAATTTCCTTCCGGAGTTTCGCTTCAAATTTGGATACTGCGCTGGCAGATGCCTATTATATGGGTTCGGTTTTGTATCCGCAAAATTTTGCCGATATGAATTTGGAAGAAAAAGTGGGGGAGATTTTTGAAACCCTTTTGGGAGAAAATCCCTATCCCCAGTTAAAGGAGCAGGGCTATGCATTCAAATCCGTCACATTTGGCCAGTAAGGGAATTGACCCCTTTTATCGGAAAAATCAAATCAAAAGCGTGGCATTTCTGGCTCTGCTGGGGGCGCTTTTGGTAATGGGCGCGTTGGTGTCACTGGCTTGCGGTGCGTACAAAGTCCCGCTTTCGGAATTGTTGGCAGGCGTGTTTGGTTTGGCCGCGGATTCCCGCACCAATTTGGTGGTACAATCCAATCGTTTGCCCCGCATTTTGACGGCGCTGTTGGCAGGCGGCGGGTTGGGTCTTGCCGGCTGTATTTTGCAAGCGGTACTACATAACCCTTTGGCCTCGGCTTCCACCTTGGGCGTTTCCCAAGGCGCAGGATTTGGGGCGGCTTTGGCGGTGGTAGTTTTGGGCTTTGGCGGCGTAGGGATTGCCACCAGTGCCTTTTTAGGCTCAATTTGCGTGGCGTTGGTGATACTGGCCCTATCCCGTTTCCGGAGAGTTTCCCCTGAGGGAATTGTGTTGGCGGGCGTGGCAATCAGCGCCATGTTTACCGGCGCGACAACCTTAATTCAGTACTTTGCCGACGAGGTGGAACTGTCTGCCATCGTCTTTTGGACCTTCGGCGATTTGGGTAATGCAGGCTGGAAAGAATTGGGGCAAATGGGCGGGGTATTTTTGCTGTTGCTGGTTTACGGCACATATCACCGCTGGGATTATAATGCCTTACTTTCCGGCGAGGAAACCGCAATCAGTTTGGGAATCCCCGTAAAACGGCTGACCCTGACCAGTTTGGTGCTGTGCTGTTTGACAAGTTCGGTGACCGTGGCCCATGTGGGACTGATTAACTTTATCGGTCTGGCCGCCCCCCATATTGTCCGCTTGGCGGTGGGAAGCAACCACAAGTATTTGCTTCCCGGCTCAATGATGGCAGGGGGTTTGTTGCTGCTGCTCAGCGACCTGCTGGCGCGGACGGCCATTGCGCCGGCGATTTTGCCCATTGGCGCAATCACTTCGTTTTTGGGTGGCCCTCTATTTTTGTATTTGCTGTTTTGGGGAGGGAAGGAAAAATGATGGAAGTCAAAAATCTTTCCTACCGTTATGCCGGCGGACCTCAGGTGTTGGAAAATGTCAGTTTTTCTTTGGAAAAAGGGGATTTTCTCGGAATTTTGGGTAACAACGGCGTGGGAAAAAGCACCCTTTTGAAATGTTTAAACGGTATTTTAAAACCGGATTCCGGGCAGGTTTTGGTGGACGGAGAGGATTTGCTCAAACTATCGGGTCGGCAGGTGGCGCAGAGACTTGCCTTTGTGTCCCAAAGTCTTCCCGGCAACCAACTCACCGTCCACGATACGGTGATGCTGGGTCGCAGACCCTATATGAAATGGGGCTTTACCGAGTATGACCACGAAATCGTCCACGATGCCATGGACAAACTGGAAGTGGATGACCTGCGGGGGCGGTTTGTCAGTACGCTTTCCGGCGGACAGAAGCAGAAAGTGATGTTGGCGCGGGCGTGGGCGCAACAGCCGAAGGTGATGCTTTTGGATGAGCCCACCAGCGCGTTGGATGTGAAAAATCAGTACCAAGTATTGCATTTGGTGGAAAAATTCTGTCGGGAAGACGGGCTTTCTGCGGTGCTGGTCATTCACGACCTGAATTTGGCACTGCGGTTTTGCAACCGCTTTTTACTGCTGAAAGACGGACAAGTTTATCGGCAGGGCGGAAAAGAAATTTTAGATAAGCAGGCGCTTTTGGATGTGTACGGTGTTCGGGGAAATGTGCTGGACTTGGACGGACAGCCGGTGGTGCTGATAAAGGAGTAAGTATGAAAACTTGGCAAGATTGTGTAGCTTTTCACGGCCACGAATGTGGCGGGCTGACCATCGGTTACCGTGCCAGTTTGTATGCCATTGAACTACTGGGATTGACATTTTCCCCCGACGAGCAGGTGGTGTGCATTGCCGAAAACGATGCCTGCGGTATCGATGCCATCCAAGTGATGCTGGGCTGTACCTTGGGAAAGGGCAACCTGATTTTGCACGTGGTAGGCAAATCCGCCTATTCTTTTTATAACCGAACCACGGGAAAGTCTGTACGGTTGGTGCTAAAGCCGAAGGACATCTCTCGTCAAGAGAGTTTTGCCTATTATCAAACTTGTGATTTGCAAGAGATGTTTGATGTCCAAAAGACCCAATTGCCTCTGCCGGAAAAGGCGCAATTGTTCGGGAATTTTGTCTGCGAGGACTGTGGCGAGCGGGCAGGTGAAAAATGGAAACGGGAAAAAGACGGTAAAATTCTGTGTATAGATTGTTATGAAAAGCACTCGTAAGAGTGCTTTTCATATTTTGGGGAAGACAATATAAAAAATCCGGGGTAGGGGGATCGAAAAAAGGAAGAAAAGTAGGGATTTTCGGACAAGTTCGCATTGACTTTTGGAGGCAAATCTATTAGAATAACACTGATATACTGCGCCTATATGCCAATATGGGCCTGTGAATACATATTAGGAGGAAATAAGATTGAAGGATTGGGCATCTTTAATTACCATCGAGGAGATGGAAGAAGCTACCAACGCTCTGCTGGAAACCGGCAAAAAAGTCGGCGCTGATTCTTGGCAGCAGCGTGTAAAGAACCAGACCCCTCACTGTGGCTTCGGCGAAGCAGGCACCTGCTGCCGTATCTGCTCTATGGGTCCCTGCCGTATTACCCCCAAGAGCCCCCGTGGCATTTGTGGCTGTGATGTACACGGCATCGTTGCGCGTAACTACCTGCGGTTTACCGCCGGCGGTGCCGCAACCCACTCCGACCACGGTCGTGAGATTATGCACACCTTGCACCAGACCAAAGAGGGTGGCAACTATCAGGTCAAAGACCCTGAAAAGTTGATTCGCATTGCAAAGGAATGGGGCGTAGAGACCGAGGGTAAGGATATTTATGACTTGGCTCACGAAATGGCAGAAGTTGGTCTGCTGGAATACGGCAAGCCCTTCGGTAACCAGCGCTTTACCGAGCGCGCCCCCGAGCATACTCAGAAGTTGTGGAAAGAGGCAGACATCCTGCCCCGCGCCATTGACCGGGAAGTTTCCCAGTCTTTGCATATGACCCATATGGGTTGTTCTTCCTTGCCTGAGGCTCTGATTCGTCACGCATTGCGTGCAGGTTTGTCCGACGGTTGGGGCGGTTCCATGATGGGTACCGAGTTCTCCGACGTTATGTTCGGCACTCCCAAGCCCGTGGACACCACCGCCAACATCGGCGTTATGGAAAAGGACAACGTGAACATCGTGGTTCACGGTCACGATCCTTCTTTGTCCGAGATGATTGTACATTTTGCAAATGACCCCGAGATGATTGCCTACGCCAAAGAAATGGGCGCTAAGGGCATCACCGTTTCCGGTGTCTGCTGTACCTCTAACGAAGTTGCTATGCGTCATGGCATCCCCATGGCTGGTAACTATTTGAACCAAGAGAACGTTGTTCTCACCGGTGCTTGTGAAGCCATCGTGGTGGACGTGCAGTGTATCTTCCCTGCATTGGGCCCCTTGTCCAAGTGCTTCCACACCAAGTTCATCACCACTTCCCCCATTGCCCAAATTCCCGACTCTGAGTTCTACCGCTTCAGCGCGGAAACCGCAGACGAGAATGCAAAGGCAATCGTGAAGATGGCCATTGAAAACTTTAAGAACCGCGATCAGTCCTTGGTGAACATTCCCAACCTGAAGCAGGATGCCCGTGTCGGCTATTCTGTGGAAGCCATTAAGAAAGTTCTTGACGGCGTTGCCAACTCTCAACTCGACGAGTTCGGCACTACCAAGCCTCTGATTGAATGTGTCCATTCTGGTGTTCTTCGCGGCGCTGTGGCAATGGTCGGCTGTAACAACCCCAAGGTTCGTCCCGACTCCGCCCACATCGGTCTGATGAAGAAGATGCTGGAAAACGACATTATCGTCATCACCACCGGCTGTGCTGCGCAGGCTGCTGCTAAGGCAGGCCTAATGGATCCCGTTAAGGCTAAGGAATACTGTGGCGCAGGTCTGAAGCGTGTTTGCGAACTGGCCGGCATTCCTCCCGTACTGCATATGGGTTCCTGCGTGGATATTTCCCGTATGATGATTTTGGCTTCCGATATTGCTAAGGACTGGGGCATTAATATTTCCGAAGTTCCCGTTGTCGGTTGTGCCCCCGAATGGATGTCCGAAAAGGCTGTTTCCATCGGTAACTATGTTGTGGCTACCGGTATTGAGACCTTCTTGGGCGTTGATCCCTATTCCAAGGGCTCTGACGAAGTGACCGCACTGTTGCAGGGTGACCACGGCATCAAGGATTGGGTCGAGGCTCGCTTTGTGGTGGATACCGATATTGATTCTTTGGGCGACAAGATGATTGCTTGCATCGAAGAAAAACGTGCCGCCTTGGGTATTTAATTTATGAAATTAGCGATTACCGGTAAGGGCGGTGTGGGTAAAACCACATTGTCCTCCACCTTGGCTCGGCTCTATGCCGACGAGGGACGCACAGTGCTGGCTGCCGATGTAGACCCGGATGCAAATTTGGGTCTGGCCTTGGGCTTATCCCAAGAGGAAGTGGACCAAATCGTGCCCATTTCCAAAATGCGCACATTGGTGGAAGAACGCACCGGCGCCAACGCCGCCAATAAGTTTTTCAAACTCAATCCCCAAGTTTCCGACATTCCCGACACCTTTTCCAAAGAGATTAACGGCGTGAAGTTGTTGGTGATGGGAACTGTGGATGTGGGCGGGAGCGGTTGTGTATGTCCCGAACATGTGATGCTCAAGTCGATTTTGTCCGCAATGACCTATCGGAAAGACGACGTGGTGATTATGGATATGGAAGCGGGCTTGGAGCATTTGGGCAGAGGTACTGCGGCGAATATGGACCAGTTTATTGTGGTCATTGAGCCCGGCGCCCGCAGCGTGCAGACTTACCGAAATGTGAAGCGTTTGGCTTCGGATTTGGGTGTGAAGCAGGTTCGGGTGGTTGCAAATAAAATTCGGGACGATGGGGACGAGGAATTTATCCGTAGCGCCATCCCCGCGGAAGATTTGCTGGGCTTCATCCACTATAACCCCGACATCATTGACGCAGATCGGCAGGGGAAATCCCCCTACGACTTCAGCCCCAAGGCAATCGACGAAATTCGGCAAATCAAAGCCATACTGGATAAAAATTAAGGAGGATACAGAATTGACACTATTCGATAGAGTTTTCGGCGGCAACGACTACAACTATGAGCGTACCGTGGCTGCCATCGACGCTGCTATTGCCACTTACGGCGAAGCAGAACCTGTTGCATTTCCCAACACGGCATATAACCTGCCTTGTTACTACAGTATCACCGGCAAGAAGATTAACAATCTGGGCGAACTGAAAAACGCGATGACCGAGGACATCAAGCCTATGATGACCCGTAATTCCCGTTTGCAGGATGCTTTTGACAGCGGTATTGCTTCCGCTCTGTGCGCAGAGTTCTTGGAAGTGCTGAAATACTTGCACGGTGCAGAACCCTATGCAGAACCCGAAATGGGCTTCTTGACCGACGCATTCGTCCGTAACTTGGGCGTGCCGCTGGTTACTTATGATATCCCCGGTGTTGCCGTTATTATCGGCGGTGCGGAAGACCCCGCAGAAACTGTGGAATTGGCAAAGTCCTACCAAAATCAGGGCATTTTGGTCACCCTGACCGGTGACGCCATCAAGCACTGCTACGATGCCGGCATGAAGTTGGGCGAGGGCGTGCGTGTTGTACCTCTGGGCTACGAAATGCAGTCTGTCATTCACGTTGTGTCTGTTGCACTGCGTGCTGCATTGATTTTCGGTGCAGTTACCCCCGGTGACACCAAGAGCCTGTATGCTTACACCATGGAGCGTATTCGTGCATTTGTCAACGCTTACAAGCCTTTGTCCGACGAAATCGTTTCCTACGGTGCAGGCGCAATTTGCTTGGGTTTCCCCGTTATTTCCAACGAAACCGAGAATATGTTCCGTGTTCCCAAGAGCCTCATTCAGCAGTTGGATACATCCAAGTGGAATGCTACCTCTTTGGAAGCCCGCGACATTAAGATTAAGATTACCAAGATTGACATTCCCGTTTCCTATGCTACCGCTTTCGAAGGCGAAATCATCCGTAAGGGCGATATGCAGGTGGAAGTGGACGGCTCTCGTGTGGACTGCTTTGAGTTGGTGCAGACCAAGGAAGCCGCAGGGATTGAGGACCACAAGATTGAGGTCGTGGGCCCCGAAATCGACGAAATTCCCGTGGGTTCTAAGATTTCCCTGTCCTATGTTGTGGATGTTGCCGGCAAGGCTATGCAGGCTGACTTTGAGTCTGTTATGGAGCGTAAGTTCCACGCATATCTTAACTGCATCGAAGGCGTCATGCACACCGGTCAGCGTGATATGATCCGTATTCGTATTTCTAAGGCTGACTTTGAGGCAGGCTTTAAGTTCCGTCACTTGGGCGAAGTTCTGTATGCAAAGATTAAGTCCGAGTTCGAAGCAGTTGTGGACAAGTGTCAGGTTAAGATTGTGGTGGATGCTGAGCAGAATAAGGCTTTGCGCGCTGCTGCAAACGAAGTCTTTGCAAAGCGTGACGACAGACTGAAGTCTATGACCGACGAGTCCGTTCCCGTTTATTACACTTGTATTATGTGTCAAGCCTTCTCCCCCAGCCACGTTTGTATCGTTACCCCCGAGCGTTTGGGCTTGTGTGGCGCTGTGTCTTGGTTGGATGCAAAGGCTACCAATGAGTTGGACCCCACCGGTCCTTGCCAAATCGTTCCTAAGGAGCGTTGCGTAGACGAGACTCTGGGTCGTTACGACGACGTTGACGAGGCAATTGAAAAGTACTCTCACGGTGCTTTGGAAAGAGTTACTTTGTACTCTCTGTTCCAAGACCCCATGACTTCTTGTGGTTGCTTCGAGTGTATCTGTGGCGTGGAGCCCTGCTCTATGGGCGTTGTCATCACCTGCCGTGAGCATGCAGGTCTGACCCCCTTGGGTATGAGTTTCTCCGATATGGCTTCTATGACCGGCGGCGGTGTGCAGACCCCCGGCTTTATGGGTCACGGCAAGCAGTTCATCTTCTCTAAGAAGTTTATTGCAGCCGAAGGCGGCCCCGGCCGTATCGTTTGGATGCCCAAGGAATTGAAGGAGCAGGTTCGCGAGCGTTTGGACGCTACTGCTTTGGAAATGTACGGTGTTGAGAACTTCACCGATATGATCGCTGACGAAACCATCTGTCAGGAAGATCCCGAGCAGTTGTTGGAGTTCTTGGGCAATGTGGGCCACCCTGTATTGGGCATGGAACCCTTCGATATGTAATTTTGTGATGGTCTTTTTCCCACAGCGGCCCAGTCGCACCTTGAAATACATAAAGTATTTCTGCGGTCCGATTGCTTGCTGTGAGAAAAAACCTGCCCCAAGACGGCAAAGTATTTCCAGCAAAAGAGAATGAACCACAGCAGGGTGAAACCTGCTGTGGTTTTTTATTTAAATTTTGGCTGTTGCACATTTTTGGGCGTGGGGAATATCTTGGAATGAGCGGAGAACCCGCTGATAAAAATTTTTTTCGGAGGTTGCGTTTATGTGTAACAATAGTTGCTGGTGGATTATCATTTTGATTTTGTTGCTCTCCTGCTGCGGTAACGGTAACGGCTTGTTTGGCGGTTGCGGCTGCGATAATAACAACAACTGCGGTTGCTGCTAAGGCAAAATCGGTAGCGGGCGGCTTTTGCCGCCCCTACTTTTTGAAAAAAAGGTTGACAAATAGGTAATTTACCGGTATAATACCTTAGTCTACGTATGTGGACATATCCTTGCTCCCGACGCGCTCGGGGGCCAAAAGTCCAAAAGGAGGTGCAAACAACATGGCTAAGATTACCGGTAAGTACGAGGTGCTTTATATCATCGACCCTGCTCAGGGCGAGGAAGGCATCGCCGCACTTGTGGAAAAGTTCAAGGCAATGGTGGAAGCGGAGGGTACTTTGGCTAACGTTGATGAGTGGGGCAAGCGTCGCTTGGCTTATCCTATCAATGACTTGACCGAAGGCTACTATGTTCTGATGAACATGGAAACCAAGCCCGCTTTCCCTGCAGAGTTGGAGCGTGTGATGAAGATCACTGAAGGCGTCCTGCGCTGCATGGTCACTGCTGTGGAAGCTTAAGGAGGAATTCTTTATGCTGAACCACATTACCATTATGGGTCGATTGACCCGTGATCCGGAACTTCGTCGTACCGGCTCCGGCGTTGCTGTTACCAGTTTTACGTTGGCAGTTGACCGCGACTTTAGTAGTCAGGGCGGCGAACGGGAGACCGATTTCATCGACTGCGTGGCTTGGCGGCAAACCGGCGAGTTTGTTTCCAAGTATTTCACCAAGGGTCGTATGGCAGTGGTTTCCGGTCGGCTTCAGATTCGCAACTGGACCGACAAAGACGGCAACAAGCGTCGTACTGCAGAAGTCATTGCCGATAATGTGTATTTCGGCGACAGCAAGCGTGACGGTGATACTGCCGGCGCAAGTTATTCTGCTCCTGCAGCCCCTGCATTTGGCGGCTATTCTGCCCCCGGTGCAACCGCTCCCGCATCCGACTTTGCGATGCTCAGCGATGACGATGCGCAACTACCCTTCTAAGGGGTTGCCTGAATTTCATTGAACTTTTTTCACAATGCTTACAAAGGAGGTTAATTCCATGGAAAACGAACAGCGTGTTCGTCCCCGCAAGCGTAAGAAGGTATGTGCCTTCTGTGCTGACAAGGTGACTGTTATCGATTACAAGGATACTGCAAAGCTTCGTCGGTTCTTGTCCGAGCGTGGCAAGATTTTGCCTCGCCGTACCACCGGCACTTGCGCTGCACACCAGCGCCACCTGACTACCGCTATCAAGCGCGCCCGTCAGATTGCTTTGTTGCCCTATGTTGCAGAATAATATGCAGATCAAAACTATCGGAACCGTTGTTCCGAGAGTTTTTTTGTTGCATTTGGTTTTTTAATATGGTACAATGAACGGGTAATCTAAAACAAAAAGGAGACACACATATGAAAAAGCGTATTCTTTCCGGTTTGCTGGCAGTGTTGCTGATTGCAACGATGTGCGTGGGCTTTGCAGGCTGTGAAAAAAAGGACGAAGGTCCGATTACCGTTGTCAGTGCGTATAAAAGCAAGGGCGACCAAAAAGTAGACGGCCATTTTTCTTGGGAGGACATCAATAAGTTCCCAGTGAAAAATGCTAATATGTCCATTCAGGAACTGCGTCAACTTTGTGTTGACTTCTTCCGCTATGCAAAGACCGCCAAGTGGATTCCCGATGATAACTGGGCATTTTCTCACGGATCTGACGGTAGGAATCCGGATGTATTATCTATGGGTCAGATTTACGCCGGATTCCCCTATGTGGGATTAGGCACCGGCAATTTGTATCAAATTTTGGACTATATGGACCCTGAGACCGGTGTTGTGAATATGAAGGATGCCGGTGAAGATCAGAGAGCCTTTGGCAACCAGTGTGCCAACGGCGCCTATCAGGGTTGGGCCAGAGTAATTAACTCTGTGGACTATAACGGCACGCCCTCTATGGTTCCGAAGAATGGCTTCGTCCCCTTGGGTGAGTACTATTATCCCGAATACACTGCCGCTTGGACACCGGATTACGGCACCGACGAAGTTTGTAAAGAAAACGGCTTGGAAGTGCTGGCCAAGAGTTACGCCGAGATGAAGTTAGGCGACGGATTGGTGAACTATACCACTGCCGGCCACGTGATGATGGTCTCTTCCGATGCCCATGTGGAGTACACCAAAGACGGCAAGATTGATCCCTCTAAGAGTTATGTGACCGTCATTGACCAGACATCAGACTGGGCAGAGGGTACAACCGAAGACGGCAAGAATTATAAATATCAGGCCAACGTGGATTGGAAGCGTACCTTCGTTGACTTGTTCAACGGCTATTATATTCCTTTCACCTACAAGGAATTTTTGGGCGAAGACCCCATTGAAGAAACCGAGATTTCCTGCAGTTATAATAATGAGAACATTACGCCCGATGCACTGTACTCTCTTACTGTAAAATCCAACTATCATATTTTTGATATTTACGCCATTGTCAAAGATGCACGGGGCAGTGAAGTTTACAAACTCTCCACCCAAGCATCCAGAGCCGCTATGCACGAGATAACCTTCACCAAGGATGCTATGTGGAGCGACAGTTGGGGCAAGTTGGAAGACTTGGATCCGAAAAAGGAATACACTGTGGAAATTGTAGCCCAACTGGGCACCGGTGAGCGTCCTACAGTCTACACCGGCAAGCTGGATTTGGGCTAAGGAGAAAAGGGAAAATGAAAAAGGTCAGTGCGTTTAAAAGCGAAGGAAATTATCCCCAATTGAAGGAAAAACTTTCTTGGGAAGGCATTCGTCAGTTCCCCGTCAAATCTGCGGATATGACTACCCGGGAATTGCGCCAACTGTGCGTGGATTTTTTTCGCTATTCCAAAACCGCCCAGTGGATTCCCAACGGCACCTTTGATGTTGTGAATTCCAAGACAGGTAAAGTTGACCGCACAGTGGAAGAGGGCGTTGTGTATGGCGGTCTGCCTTACATCGGCCTTGCCTCCGGTAATGTGTACCGTATGATGGACTACTATGACGAAGAAACCGGTGTGATGGACACCCAAACCACCGGTAAGCGTCAGAAATTCTTCGGCAACCAGTGTGCCAACGGCTCTTTGGTAGGTTGGTCCAGAGTTATGAACTCTGCAGAGTATACTTGGACCCCCAGAATGGTGGAAACCCGGGGTTATTTGCCGGTGGGTGATTATGTTTACGACAAAACCATCTCTGAGTTTACCGCGGAGTATAATACGAGTATGGTCACGGAGCAAAACGGCGAGCAGGGAATGTATCAGTCCTATGCCAAGTTGCAGTTGGGCGACGGCATTGTGCAGTTTACCACTGCCGGCCATGTGGTTATGATTTCCTGTGACGCGGTTGTTAAGTACAACGACGACGGTACCATCGACGGTAAAGAGAGTTATGTCACGGTCATTGACCAGTCCGGCGAACCCGGTGAGGCCACCAACGCATCCGGCGAAACCTATAAGTATCAACTCAATGTAGATGCAAAGTGGAGTTTTAGAAGGCTGTTTAAGGGCTACTATCTGCCCTTCACCTTCGCAGAATTTTTGGGCACACATCCCGTAGAAGAGACCAAGTGCGTCTTCAGCCACACCGGTGAGACCATCACGCGGGAACAATTGGACCAATCCGAGGTCACCTGCAACTACGGTATGTATGATGCTTACGCCATTGTCACCGATGCTGAGGGTAACGAAGTGCTGAAAATGGCCGCAAGATGCTTGTCTGCCCCGCAGAGGGAAATTCCTTTCTATTTGGAAAGTGAGGTCTATGACAACATCTATACTTGGGGCAACTGGGAAGACTTAGACAAGAATGCCGATTACAAGGTTGACATTGTTGTTCAAATCGGCACCGGTGAGCGTCCCACCATTTGGAGCGGTAAACTTCTGCTGAGTTAAATATTCCAGACAGTTCGTGACCATCCTGTCTATAAATAAAACTAGGGAAATGAAGATGGGCGCAGTGCGCCCATCTTTTTTGTTCCAAAAGGAGCGTATATGCGTAAAAAAACTCGTTTTCTCACCTATTCTGCCTTGATTTCCGCTGGTTATGTGGCGCTGACCTACTTGCAAAATGCCCTTGTGCCGGATTCTACTTCCTTTGCCATTCAGTTTCGGGCATCGGAAGCCATGTGCGTGTTGGCACTGTTCACACCGGCGGCAATCCCCGGCTTGTCGCTGGGTTGCTTTCTGTATAATTTCAGTTTCGCAGGGGCGTTGCCCTTGGATATGGTGGTAGGCACATTGGCAACCTTCTTGGCAGTGGGGGGAATGTATCTGAGCAGAAATCTAAAAATCAAAAACTATCCCTTATTGGCAATGTTATTGCCTGCCATTTTTAATGGCCTTTTAGTGGGCTGGGAACTTTCCGTATATATCGGCGGCGGTTTTTGGCTCAACGCCTTTTATGTGGCGGTGGGGGAATTGGCGGTACTGCTCACCTTGGGCTCGGGATTTTACTACTGCCTGTCTACCCGCAAACTGGGCCGTCTGTTTGATTGCTAAAAGTCATATTTTGTGTTAAAATATGTTTGGTGATAAAAATGATAGAATTTAAATCCTTAGAAATTAACCAAAAACCATACTATGAAACATTCCTGCGCACCGGCGAGGAGCGGGGATGTGAGTATAATTTTGTGAACTTATTCTTGTGGGGTCGGCAGAAGGCTACGATTGTCGAGGACAATCTTGTGTGCTTCAGCCAATTCAACCGAAAAAGTGTGTACCTATTCCCCGTGGGATTGGGGGATAAGAAAGCGACATTGGACGCCATTATCCACGATGCGGACCGTCGGGGAATTCCCTGCCGTTTGGTAGGCTTGACCAGTGACGATTGCGCCCTGCTGGAACGGCTGTACCCTGGAAAATTCCGCTATCACTTTGATCGGGATTCCTTTGATTATGTTTACGATATTCACGATTTGGCAGACCTAAAGGGTCGGAAATTCCAAAAAAAGCGCAACCACTTAAACCGTTTTCGTCAGGAAAACCCCATCCATACCCTAGAGGAAATCAACGACGAAAATCTATCCGAGGTGATAGCGTTGGTGAACCGTTGGTATGAGATACGGCAACAAGAAAATCCCCATGGGGATTATCATATGGAGCGGGCGGCGCTGAAAAAAGCCGTGGAAAACCGCAAGGAATTGGGGATAGAAGGTCTGCTTCTGCGGACAAACGAGGGCGTTGTCGGGATGACAATGGGGTCTTTTTTGTCCGACACTATCTTCGATGTGCAATTTGAAAAGGCGTTGGACGCAGTGGATGGGGCATATCCTGCCATTAACAACGGCTTCGCCAATTACCTGCGGGAAAAATACCCCAAACTGTGTTATTTGAACCGTGAGGATGACTTGGGTATCGAAGGCTTGCGAAAAGCGAAAATCAGTTACAATCCCCACCATATGGTAGAGAAAAACTGGGCCTGCCTATTGGAAGATTGTTATGAGTATTGATAAAGAGGCTCTGAAGAGGCTATGGATGCGGGCCTTTGGGGATACTGAGGATTTTGTGGAAACTTTTCTGCGAAAAGGTTTTTCCGAAAATCGGCACAGTTATTTGCGCTGTGACGGCAAATTAGCGGCGGCGCTGTATTGGTTTGACTGCTTTTGTTATGGGAAAAAATATGCCTATTTATATGCGGTGGCAACCGATGAGGCCTTTCGGGGCAGAGGTCTGTGTCGGCAACTGATGGAAAACACCCATCAGGCGTTAAAAGACCAAGGTTACGCCGGCGCGGTGCTGGTGCCCGGTTCTGGGGACTTGGTGACGATGTACGGAAAAATGGGATACGAGGAATGGTTGCCCCGCAGAGCCGTGAAGATTTTGCCGGCGGGAAATCCAATCCAACTGCGCCGATTGAATGCCCAAGAATATCATACATTGCGCCACGGTCTGTTGCCCCGCGGGGCGATGGAACAGACCCTTCCCGCCTTGGAATTTTTGGAAAGTTACGGTGAACTGTACCAAGGGGAAAATTGCTTATTTTCCGTTGTTCGAAAGGACGGAAGAGTTATGTTTCAAGAGTTTTTGGGGGAGGAAAGCCTTTTGCCCAATGCGGTGAAAGCCCTAGGGGTTTCCGACGCACGAGCCCTGATTTCCGGCGGCACCCATCCCTGCGCCATGTATCATAAACTGGCAGAAGACGCAGAGATTCCCACATATTTTGCAATTGCATTAGATTGAAAAACGGACGACTTGGTCGTCCGTTTTTTTAATAATATAGGTGGCAGGCGCAAAAATGCCCCGGTTCCATTTCCTGCAGTTGGGGAACGCTGTTGGGACAAACTTCCATAGCATAGGGGCAACGGGGATGAAAAGGACAGCCGGAAGGCGGGTCGGCAGGGGACGGGGGACTGCCTTGCAACACAATGCGCTTTCCCTTGTGGGCGGGGTCCGGTAGGGGAATGGCAGACAGCAAGGCTTTGGTGTAGGGGTGCAGTGGATTTTCATATACCTGCACCGTGGTGCCTTGTTCCACAATCCGCCCCAAATACATCACTGCAACATCGTGGCAGATATGCTCTACCACCGATAAATCGTGGGAAATAAACAAGTAAGTCAGACCGTATTGGGTCTGCAAATCCTGCAATAAATTCACAATCTGCGCCTGCACCGACACATCCAATGCGGAAACCGGCTCATCACACAAAATAAATTCCGGTTTCAGCGCCAAGCTCCGTGCAATACAAATCCGTTGCCGTTGTCCGCCGGAAAATTCGTGGGGATAGCGGTTTTTGTGGTAACTGTCCAGCCCGCAGATGTCCATAATATAGTCTAAATAGTCCGGCAATTCTTGTTTGGGCACAAGGCGGTGTTCCCGCACCCCTTCTGTGATGATTTCCCCCACGGTCAAGCGGGGGGATAGGCTGGAAAATGGGTCTTGGAACACAATCTGCATTTTAGGGCGCAAAGAGCGCAGTTGTTTGGGCTTGAGTTTATAAATATCCTGCCCTTGAAACAACACATTTCCTTGGGTCAAATCCCCCCCAAGACGCAAAATCATACGCCCCGTGGTAGATTTTCCGCAACCGGATTCCCCCACAAGACCCATGGTTGTGCCCTTTTCTATGAAAAAACTGACCCCATCCACCGCTTTGATGACTCCGGCTTTACCGGGGTAATATTTTTTTAAGTTTGTAACCTCAATGATTTTTTCCACGGTTTACCCCCTTGTAACAACTGACGCTGTGGGTGGGACTAAGTTGCATAATGCAGGGATAATCCCCCTCGCATTGGGCGGAAGCATCTTGACAGCGGTCGCGAAAATAGCAGTGATTGGGCAGGGAAATGGGGTTGGGTACTTTCCCCCCAAGGGCAAAGAGTTTTTCCTGTTTTTTGCCCACCACCGGCTTAGATGCCATCAAAGAGATGGTATAGGGGTGGGCAGGTTGATAAAAAATCTCCTCCACCGTACCTTGCTCTACCACCCGACCGGCGTACATCACCACCACAAAATCCGCCATCCCAGCCACAACCCCCAAATCGTGGGTAATCAGCAACACCCCACTGCCCAGTTCTTCTTTAAGATTTTGCAGAAGTTCCAAAATTTGCGCCTGAATGGTCACATCCAGTGCCGTGGTAGGCTCGTCGGCAATGAGAAGTTTGGGGTTGCAGGCGATGGCCATGCCAATCATCACTCTCTGGCGCATACCGCCGGAAAGTTGGTGGGGATAGAGTTTATAAATGCCTTTGGGGTTGGCAATACCCACCAGTTCCAGCACCGCCAAAGTCCGATTTTTGATTTCCCCTTTGGTAAAAAAACGCGCATCGTGGAGGGCAATTACCTCGTCAATTTGTTTGCCCACGGTTAGCACCGGATTGAGGGCGGTCATCGGCTCTTGAAACACCATAGAGATGGCGTTACCCCGCAAAGATTGCATCTGCTTTTCCGGCGTTTTGGTCAGGTCATAGACATTTTGGTCCAAGTTCAGCCGAATTTCGCCCCCAGTAATTTGCCCTTGAGGGCGTTGCAATAAACCCATAATAGCAAGAGAAGTCACACTTTTTCCGCAACCGGATTCCCCCACCAGCCCTACAACTTTTCCCGTGGGCAGGTGGAAACTGACTCCGTCCACGGACTTTACAATACCGCTGTCCGTATGAAATTGCACCTGCAAATCTTCAATTTCCAGCAGATTGTTCGGGTCGTTCATTTGCGCCACAGTATTCCCCCTATCGTTTCATTTTTGGGTCAAAGGCATCCCGCAAACCGTCGCCAACAAAATTAAATCCCAGCACCGACAGCACCAAGCAAAGACCTGCCGGCAACCACACAAACCAGTAAGAGGTCAGCACATGGACATTGGCAACATCGTTCATAATGTTACCCCAAGAAGCAAAGGGGAATTTTACCCCCAAGCCTAAAAAGGACAAGGTCGCTTCGGTCAAAATCGTCGAGCCCAAACTCATGGTGGCGGCAACAATGAGTTGGGGGATGACATTGGGCAGAAGATGCCGAAAAATCCGTCGGGAAACTCGAATTCCGCAGGCCTCGGTGGCGGTGATAAATTCCTGCTCCCGCAGGCTGAGTATCTGCCCCCGCACCAATCTGGCAAGGCTGGGCCATCCGAGGAAACCCAGTGTCAGCATTAAAAATACCATCCGAATTTGGGGGTCCACCCGCATCCCGTCCAAGGCCGCCCCCAAGATAATCAGCAAAGGCGTGGTGGGGATGCAGTAAAAAATATCCACAAGGCGCATGATCAGGTTGTCCCAAAAACCGCCGAAATAGCCGGCAATTCCCCCAAAGGTCACCCCAATCAAGCCGGACAGAAGCACCACCAAAAAGCCAATGACCAAACTCACCCGCCCGCCGTACATCAGCCGTGTGAGCATATCCATCCCGTTTTTATCTGTGCCCAAAGGGTGTGCCCGAGAGGGGGAAGCATAAGCATCCCACACCCGTGTATGCAGTTCTTCCCGAATGGAATATAGGTTTTGGGAAGCATCATAGCGGATAAAAAAGTGGCGGTTATCAAAGGAAAAGGTGCTTTTGTTTTCTTCTATGGCTTTTTCTGCCACATCCCGAAAATTCCGCCCGAATCCTTCCCCGCTGAAAATCAGCCCGCTGATATGGGCAACCGGTGTTTCCCCCAAATATACATCGCCACCTTCTAGGCGATAGGTATTTCCTTGAAAGGTAAATTCTGTTTGTTGATTGCTGTAGGCAATCAGCGCCTTTTGGGTAAAGGCAAAATCCAAGTCAGTCAGCACGATGGCGCGACTTGCTAAGGCAAGCAGATTGTCTTCTAGTGATAATGCGTACAAATCTTCCCCCAGTTGGGAAATTGCATAGGTTTTATCCCGAAAAGAAAAACTGTCCGCCTGATGGATGAATCGGGCAAATTGGGCCTGCAAAATACCATCCAATTTATCGGGGGCGTAAAACCGGTAGTCTGTGTTTTCCCGTATGGCGGCAACTTCTTTTTGCTGTAAATCTTCCCTATAAAACACTTGGGATTGGCTGTAAGGGCTGAACGCCCCGCCTACAAAGGAAAACAGAAACATAAACCCCAAAATCCAAAGTCCCACCAATGCCAGCCGATTGCGAAAGAACCGTTTGGCGGTGAGTTGGCCGGGGGACAGCGCTTTTTCCTTATCCATAACTACCCCCTAATCGCACCCGCGGGTCAACCAAAGCATAGCAAATGTCGGACAGCAGGTTACCCAGCAAAGTCAGCACAGCCAAAAAGGTGAGGTAAAACATCGAGAAAGGAATGTCACCGGCAATCATCGCCTGATAGGCGGTGTAGCCGATGCCGGGGATGGCAAATAGGGTTTCGGTAATCAGCGACCCAGCAAAAAGCCCCGGCAGACTGCCCCCCACAATGGTCACGAGGGGAATTAGCGTATTGCGAAAGCCGTGAAAAAATACCACACGGCCTTCCCCCATACCCTTGGCTCTGGCGGTGCGGATATAGTCAGCATTCAAAACTTCCAGCATATTGGTGCGGGTGTAGCGCATCAGCGACCCCACGGAAACCACCACCAATGTGAAAATGGGCAGAACCAAGTGGTTTGCCATATCCCAAAACTGCCCCCAAGGGGACAGATTTTGAAAATCCCGTCCAATCAGGCCATAAAGGTCGAACCATCCGAGGCGGATACTAAACACCAATTTCAGCAGTGTGGCAAAAAAGAAGGTGGGCAGGGAAATGCCCAAAAGCGCGCCGGTTGTGATCAGGTAATCCGTCGGACGGTACTGTTTGGTGGCGGCAAAAATCCCTAAGGCTGTGGCAATGACAAGTTCCAAAATCAAAGCGATTGCCCCCATCACAAAGGAAACCCCAATCACTTGCAAAAATTTTTCCGTCACCGGCATGGCGTATTTCCAACTGTCTCCAAAGTTGCCGGTGAGCATATTCCCCAGTTGGATCAAGAAACCTTTCAAAACCCCTTTGTCCAAGCCGTATTGGGCGTTGAGTTGGCGCACCCACTGCTCATAGGGTTTTGCCCCCGGGGCTTGGGACAACTGAAGCGCCATATTTTCCACATAAGAGGCAGGCAAAAAACGCATCAGCACATAAATCAAAAACATCACAACCAGCAAAATGCCTGCGGAAATGCCCAGCCGTTTGCCAATAAATTTGCCCAAAACCCTACCTCATTTCCAGTTTCTCAATGTCATTTTGCCAATCCCAAAAGGTGGTGATGTCCGGGGTCAGGGTGTCCAAATTCACCCGCTGGGCAGAAAATAAAATCACATTTTGCCGTTGGTACATGGGAATTTCCACCGCCCAATCCCCAATGATTTCCAAACATTCCCGATACAGCAGTTTCCGGTAGGACCGGTCAGTGGATTGACGGGCAAGCAAAATCAGTTCGTCCAAGGCGGGGTCTTTGAGAAAATAGGATTTTTCATTGGAACTGCCTTGAGAATGGTAAATTTGATACATATCCGGATCGGCAGTGGCGCTCCAAGCCATGGCAAACAGTTCTGTCGAGCCGGAATGCACGGCGTTACTCAGTTGGGAAAAGTTGGAAATATCTGTGACAATCAGCCGAAAACCCAGTTCTTGCAGAGCTTGAGAAGCCATACTTAATGCCATAAAGGTGGGGTGGTCGCCGGTGCCACCGCCGCTAATAAGCACTTCATATTCCATTACCCCGCCTTTCGGGGGCGCGGTGATTTTGCCGTCAGACACCCCGTAACCCGCGGCTTCCAAAAAGCCGAGGGTGGCTTTCTTTGCCGCATCGTACCGCTCTTGGGCAGACATCCCCTTGGAATAGATGGGTTTCTGGTCAACATCTACGGAAAATGCCTCACGATACCCCTCGTCGGTGGGACGGGGGGACGCCCAAGAGGTGTCGGAAATGGGGTAGTGAATCACATTGGCGTACTGTCCAAAATAGGAATCTACCGCCACATCCCGATAGACGGAAATCATTGTGGCAAGGGCCTTTCGCAGATTTTTGGAGGCATCGGAGCCGGGGTCGTTTCCGATACAAACGTTTTTGGCGTTGATGCCCACATAGCCGTAACCCAAATTGGAAACCATTCGGGTTTGCAAAATCTCACTGCCAGCGTTGGCGTTTTTGATGGCTTTGGCAGTTTCCGGCGAGTAGGCCGGTTCCGTGATGTCCAAAGTGCCGGCAATCATACCGGATACTTTGTCCGCATCCTGCCCCTCTTGGAACTGAATATATTTAATTTTGGGCGCACCTTTCCAGTAAAGGGGGTTGGCCTGCAAGGTGACCACACCGCCGGCATAACTGATAAAGCGGTACGGTCCGCCCCCCATCGGCTTTGTGGTCACAGACCGCACGGTGGATAAATCCCCCTTGGGGAAGCCAAACAGATTATTTTCGTAGTCATACAGCGCTTCGCTACCGTAGTAGTGCATGGGCGCGACGGGAATCGCCAAATCGTAAATCGCGGTGGCGGATACCTCGGTCAGGACAATCCGCAAAGTGTTTGCGCCGGTTTTTTGGATGCCGGAAATATTGGGGGCAGAGCCTTCCCGATAGTCTTTTAAGCCGGCAATGGGCAGGGAATATAAGGTCATTGTGCCGTCATAGTCGGGGTCAAGGGGCACATATAAGGAAAAAATCACATCGTCAATGTCTACCACACTGCTGTCGGAAAACCGAACTCCCTCTTTTAGGGTGATGTCGTAATACACCGTGCCGTCGGTATTTTCCGTGATGGCGCAGTCGGCAATGCCGGTGTAGGTGTAGTCGGTGCCGTTGTAGGGTCGGGTTTCCCCCTCAATGCCCCTCAGCACCACCGCCCCTTCTCGGTCTGTGGTAAAAAGGGTCAAATGCACCAAGTCCATCACATCCCCCTCGTAACCGTTGGTGTAAAAGAAGGGGGAAAATTTACCGTCAAAGTTTTGGGTACCCACCACCAAAGTGTCTCGGGTTGATTGCGGGGCAGGCTGGGGTTTTTTGCCGGAACAGCCGGAAAGCAGAAACACTGCCAAAAGAGCAGATACAATTTTTAATATTCCTTTTTTCATAGGTACACCTCCCAATATACCCTTAATATGAAACAAAACCCTATTTTTTATCCAATAAAAAATTGTAGGGAACGGCTTGTGTGCCGTTCCCTTGTTGGTTGGTATATAAATTGCGGAACGACACGCAGGTCGTTCCCTACGGTGTTTTCGTGATTGTCCATTTTACGGTGATGTGATGTTTGGAACGACACATAGGCGGTTCCCTACGAATAAAAAACAACGCCAATCGGAATGATTGGCGTTGTTAATATTTGTTTTGAAATTATTTGCCGGCGCCGGCGATCTGTGCGGCAACTTCAGCAGCGAAGTCTTCTTCCTTCTTCTCAATGCCCTCGCCCTTGATGTAGTGCAGAGCATCGACGAACTTGACGGAACCACCCAACTTCTTAGCGGCATCGGCAATGTAGCCGGCAACGTCGCCCTTGAACAAGTCGGAACGGACGAAGTCCTGCTGCAGCAAGCAACTTTCCTTGTAGAAAGCGGCAATCTTACCGGCAGCGATCTTTTCCTTCACAGCGGCGGGCTTGGAAGCCATCTTGGGGTCATTGTCCATCAGAGCAATCTGAACGGCCAATTCCTTGTCAACATCTTCCTGAGGCACCTGAGCCTTGTCCCAGTACTTGGGGTTCATAGCGGCAATCTGCATAGCCACATTCTTACCAATTTCGGTAGCGTCTACATCGGCTTCCAAGTTAACCAGAACACCGTGAGTACCGCCCATATGCACATAAGCAACGGAAGTGTTGGCAGCGAAACGGTCGAAACGTCGGATTTGCATATTCTCGCCGATGGACATAACCAGTTCCTGCATCTTCTCGGTAACGGTCAGGTTGGTGCCGGGGTAAGTGCAGGCCTTCAGCGCTTCCACATCAGCGGGAGCGTCCTTGGCAACGATCTCGGACAGGCTCTTCACCAAGTCCAAGAACTTATCGGTTTTCGCGGCGAAGTCGGTCTCGGAGTTCACCTCAATCACAACGCCCACGCCGTCGATGACGGAAGCGTAAGCCAAGCCTTCAGCAGCAATACGGCCAGCCTTCTTAGCAGCCTTTGCCAAGCCCTTTTCACGCAGCCAGTCAACGGCCTTATCCATATCACCGTCGCAAGCAGTCAGGGCAGCCTTGCAGTCCATCATGCCAACGTTGGTCATTTCACGCAGCTTCTTAACATCCAAAGCAGTAAAAGCCATTTTTATTTCCTCCAAATCATTTGTAGATGGCACCCACGAGGGGTGCCATAAAGTTTAAAAATTATTCAGCGGCGGGAGCCTCAACCTCAGCCTCAACAGCCTCAGCGTTTGCATCCTCACCCTGACGGCCTTCGATGGCAGCGCTAGCCATAGCGGAAGCAATCAAACGGATGGCGCGGATAGCGTCGTCGTTGCCGGGGATGACATAGTCGATTTCATCGGGGTCGCAGTTGGTGTCCACGATGGCCACGATGGGAATGTTCAACTTCTGAGCCTCAGCAATGGCATTGCGCTCCTTGCGGGGGTCAACGATGAACAAGCAAGCGGGGATCTTCTTCATTTCCTTCACGCCGCCCAGATACTTTTCCAACTTTTCGATTTCAGCCTGATGCTTGATAACTTCCTTCTTGGGAAGCATAGCGAAAGTGCCGTCTGCTTCCATCTTGCGCAACTGAGCCAAACGGTCAATACGGGTACGCATGGTACGGAAGTTGGTCAGCATACCGCCCAACCAACGGGCATTGACGTAGTAGCCGCCGCAACGAGCAGCTTCTTCCTTGATGGCATCCTGAGCCTGCTTCTTGGTGCCGACGAACAGGATGTTACCGCCGTTAGCGGAAATGTCGCGGACGAAGTTATAAGCCTCTTCCAGTTTCTTAACGGACTTCTGCAAGTCAATGATGTAGATGCCGTTACGCTCCGTGTAGATGTAGGGAGCCATTTTGGGGTTCCAGCGACGGGTCTGGTGACCGAAGTGTACGCCGGCCTCCAGCAGTTGTTTCATAGATACAACGCTCATTTTGGGTTTCTCCTTTTGTTTTTCCTCCACCCCGTTCATTTTACGCGACCCGCCCATTTGGGCACTGGGGGGCGTAATCCCCGGGTGTGTGGCATTAAAATACTACGGAAAAATTTCCGTGCTGAACAATTATATAGGAAAAGTTTCTCAATTGCAAGTGTTTTTTGCGAAAAAATTGAAAAAATCCCCATTTTTTAGAAGGGAAATAGGGGTTTGGGCCGTGGAACACGAAAATCTTCCGGTTTTATGTCTACCAAAACGATATCCGGCCCGATTCGCTTGATACAGCGCCAAGGAATAACATAGTCATCGCGACTGCCCCAAAGACCGAAATGGCGACATTTCCCCGGCACAATGATCGCCTGAATACTGCCGTCGCATAGGTCGATGGTGGCGTCGGTGATAAACCCCAAACGCCTGCCGTCGCAGAGACAAATGACTTCCTTGCAGTGCAGAGTGGTAAATCTTGTAGACATACCCAGCCCCCCCTTTTTTGATTAAGAAAGAATATGCAGGAAAGGGCGGGAATATGCAAAATGCAAAATAATGGGCGGATGAAATCCGCCCGTTCCTCAACTGATGTTTTTTCGCAAGGTGGTCAGGGCGCTTTTTTCCAATCGGGAAACTTGGGCTTGGGAAATGCCCACTAAAGAGGCCACTTCCATTTGGGTTTTACCCCCTACAAACCGCAACGAAAGGATTTCTTTTTCCCGCTTTCCCAATTGACCAAAAGCGGTGCGCAGGGCAATCTGTTCCATCCAGTTGTTTTCTGTGTTTTTGGTGTCTCGCACTTGGTCCATCACCGTCAGGGGGTCGCCGCCATCGGCATATACGGGGTCATAAAGACTCACCGGCGCGCAAACAGCGTCCAATGCCTGACTCACATCGCTCAGGGGCAAATCCAATTCTTTGGCGATTTCTTCTAAGGTAGGATCCCGCCCAAGACCGGATAACAGAGCCTCTTTGCACTGCAAAACCCGATAGGCCACATCCCGAATAGACCGCGAGACCCGAATGGAGGAATTGTCTCGCAGGTAGCGACGGACTTCTCCGGCGATCATGGGGACGCCATAAGTGGAAAATTTTACCATTTTTGTGGGGTCAAAATTCTCGATGGCTTTGATCAACCCGATACACCCCACCTGAAATAAATCGTCGGGGCTTTCCCCCCGTTTGTCAAAACGCTGGATAACCGATAACACAAGACGCAAATTTCCTTCAATTAACTTTTGACGGGCGGCTTTGTCGCCTTCCTTGGTGCGACGCAACAGGGCTTCCATTTCTACTTGAGGCAGTACTTTCAGTTTTGCGGTGTTTACACCGGCCAATTCTACTTTTCCCTGCATGGTGTTCCTCCTTGACGATAATAGGTTCATTATTTGCTGTTGGGGGAATTTTCATACAAAGAGAAAATTTGTGAATATTCCACAAAAATTTCCCGAAAAAGGGACGATACCGACATAGCGGAATGGACCCAATTCAAAAAACTTCTAACTTTTTCGGGAAAAAGTCTAAAAAATAATCGGAAAAATAATGGGAACATAACACGAAAAAAAGGGTTATTTTTACCGGTTATGCAACCCATTATACACAGACGCAAGGGGTGTAAAACCGGGGTAAAACGGGAAAAATGCGGTGAAATAATGCAAGTTTTCCACATTGTCCACAGACTTTTCCACAGTGGGGGTGCGAATTGGTATGTATGCATTTTGGTTAACATAATCTTTTTCGACACCCCTCGACAGTTTCCCTACTTTTTCCCCTTAAGACACAATGACAAGAGGGAAAAATGGGGGTAAAAAAGTGCTTGACAAGGGGAAATTTACCCAAAACCTTAGCCAAAAGGGACAAATTTCGGAAAAAGTAAAAAAAGGTATTGATTTTATTGAAAAGGCAGGTTATAATTGGTACTTGCTAAAAGAATGCAGAATAGGAGGTGTAACTATGCCCAACATTAAG
Organism: Faecousia sp.; assembly: GCA_045647425.1. GTDB lineage: Bacteria > Bacillota > Clostridia > Oscillospirales > Oscillospiraceae > Faecousia. The sequence continues at coordinate 35,085 of JAZRMH010000006.1, read as the reverse complement.
TCCTCTAAGAAGGATGTTATCCGTTCTAAAGTTGCTTACGAGAAGAACAAGGCTGACAAGTCTGCAATGAAGACCGTCATCAAAAAGTATGAGGCTGCTCTGGTAGCCGGCGACCGCGCTGCTGCTGAGGTTGCATACAAGGACGCAATCGTCATTGTGGACAAGGCTGTCACGAAGGGTATTCTGCACAAGAATACTGCTGCCCGCAAGAAGAGCAGCATGACCCTGCAGTTGAACAAACTGGCCTAATGGAGTAATTCTCTGAAAATATCGCCTGGTGTCGTTTGACACTCAGGCGTTTTTTCATTTTACCGCCGCGCCTTTTGCCCCAAGAGTTCAGAAGCGTCGCCTCGGAATACTTTAAGTATGCCGTCGGCTCCGTTCTTTCTCTTAGGGCAAAAATCATCGGCGGGGCTTTTTTATATTCTGTCGCGGGGCAAGGTTTTCGGCGCATTTGTTTGTCTTGGAAAGCCCATCCTCCGCAAGAGAGTTTGATATTTGAACTGACCAATACTATAAAAACCACCGGCTGAGCAGCCCTTGCGTAGGGGTGCCCGACCGGTGGTTTTTGTTTTATAAATCCATCAGGAAAATTGCCAGAATTTTGGCGCAATCCAGCAAAATATCGCATCGGATATGCTCGTTGAGTTGGTGGGCGCCGCCACCTTCTTTCGAACCACAGGGGATGCCGTAACTAAAACTGTTTTTCGAGTCGTATTTCAAGAAGACGGACAAGTCTCCCACCGGCATAGTGTCCATATGGGCGGCCAGCATAAGATTTTCTTCGGTGTTTTCTCCCTCGAAAAATACCACCAAGTTTTCCCGCTTATCCGTGCTCCGACCGGGGTGAACTCCGGACTTACGGTCAAACCGGGGACACTGTTGGGGGTAAACCGGTCAACTTTTAAGGACAGTTCTTTGCAGATTTTTTCCAAATAATCCTGACCGGCGTTTTCGTTGCCGTAGGTGTTAAAGGTTTGGGTGTCAATCTTGACCAAATTGGACAGTTGTTCAAACAGAAGTTGCTTGTTGTCATCGACGAATCTGCGGAATAAGCACAGATTGATGAAAAAACGAACAGAGGACGCGGTTGCGTACTCTGTTTTTTGTAGATTTTTGGTTTGTGTTCTTGTATAATAGCAATAAACTGAGGAAAGCGGGTGCGGTATGGACAAGAAAGAGCCGATTTCGAATTATGACCTGATGCGTATGGCGTCGGAAAAGCAGTTTTTGGCTTACGATATTGCACCGATGGTGAAGAAGTACAGCCTGCAACAAGATGGGGAATTTACATACATTCGTTTTTTGGGTGGCGGGTATCGAATCAGTAGGCGCACCGGTCAGGTGGAGCGCATCGAAGGAAAAACCTATACCCAAGCGGGGTTTGAGGAGAGTATGACCATCTTCGATGTGCTGTGTTATGCCAAAAAAGACGCCACGCTATCCGGCGAATATTGCTCTGTGATGCAGTTAGATGGGGTTGCCAAAAGCGCCAACCCCGGCGGCGATATGTTCGGCAAGTTTGCAAACTATTTTGCGGGGAAGCCCGATACGCTTCGAACTGCCTGCGAGGCCTTGGGCGGAACGTCCTACCCCGTGGGGGAGGTTGCCTACCAAATTCCGCTCTTTGATTTTTTGCCGGTTGTTCTGCAATTTTGGGACGGGGACGAGGATTTTTCTGCCCAACTTATCGTCAAGTGGGACAAAAATACATTGAATTATATGCACTTCGAGACCACTTTTTATGCCGTGGGCTATCTCCTCGGGCGGTTGGCGGAACTTTTTCAGGAGGACATATGAAAAAACTATATCAGAAAAACGAACTTGCTTTTGCCTTGATTTGGATTGGAATTTACGCCATTGGCGGCGGCATTTTTGAGGAAATCTCCCGCAGAATCGGCATAGAAAGTTTGGTGCCTGCCCTGTTTTTTGTGGCGCTGAGCGTTATGCTGTATGCTTGGATATCAAACAATCACTTGGGTGAAAAATTTGGACTTTGTAGGCCCACCGCAGAGGCAAAAGCCTTCTTGTGGTATATCCCGCTGATTTTGATTACCCTGAGCAATATCGGCTTTGGCGTGCAACTTAAGTATGACGCGGTGGGAACTGTGAGTTTTATTGTCAAAATGCTGTGTGTGGGATTTTTGGAAGAACTGATTTTTCGGGGATTTTTGTTTCAGGCGATGTGCCGTGACCATGTGAAATCTGCAATTATCGTTTCCAGTATCACCTTCGGAATCGGGCACATTCTCAATCTGTTCAACGGAAGCGGCATGGCACTGTGGGAGAATATGGTGCAGGTTGTGGGCGCAATTTTCTTTGGTTTTCTGTATGTGATTTTATTCCATCGAGGGGGCTCACTGATTCCCTGCATTCTCTCACACGGCATCTACAACTCTATGAGTGCATTTTCGGTATCGGGCAGTGTGCAGGCGGAGATTATCTACAGCCTGATTGTCTGCGTGGTTGTGATTGGTTACGCCTTGGTGTTGCTGAAGACCTTAGGGAAGGTAAGTAATCCAAGAGAATAAAAAAATGGGAGGTTTTGTCTATGGAAACATTTATCATTACAGGGATCATCGGCGTGATTATAATCGTCATCGGCTGCTTCAATCGAAAAGGCGATATCTCTACATTGCATTGGTATCACAGACAAAGAGTAACGGAAGAAAGCCGAAAACCCTACGGAAAACAGGTGGGGCTGGGTATGATGATTATGGGGATTGTTACGGTTGTGTTCGGTATTTCCGCATGGATACAGGAGGCTATGGATGTGCTTGCCGTATTGATTGCCGGAGCATCCGTTTTGGCTGTTGGCTATATTGCCGGTATAGCGATTATGATACACGCGATGTTCAAATACAATAAAGGCATTTTTTAGTCTGCAAATAACGGTGTCTGACGGCAAACTGTTTTGACAGGGAGACAAACAAATTTACCCATTTTTATGGTATAGTTGTTAGAAAAGAAATGAATTGGTAAAGCAATCCCGTATATTGGTGCATTTATCGGTGCGACAATCGATACGGCACAGATGGTACAGATTACGAAGTGTGCAGAATTGTTCTACTGCAAGCGGTTCATATTGGAAAAAGAATCTCGCATTCAAATGTTAACTGGAGGGAATGTCCCTGCCATTGATTCAGTAGATGTGAATGTATAATAAATTGATATAAGCACAAAAAGCACCTCCCGGGATTGCTCCCGGGAGGTGTTGCCGTTGGGTGGATTATTCAATTTCCAGGCGTCTGCCTTCAGGCAGGCGCTGTTCCAATTTGGGCAGGGTCAGGCGCAGAACACCGTCCACATACTTGGCCTTGATCTTGTCGGCATCCACGCCGGAGATGTCAAAACTTCTCTGGTAGGAGCCGTAGGAGCGCTCCATACGGATGACTTTGTCCTTCTTGTCGGTTTCCTCCACCTTGGATTTTCGCTCGGCACGGATGGTTAGGGTGTCGTTCTGGATGTCCAGAGTGATGTCCTTCTTCTCAAAGCCGGGCAGATCGGTCTCCAGCAGGTAGTGGTCGCCCTCGTCCATCACATCGGTGCGGAACTGGGCAAAAGTGGGCGTGTCAAAAAAGCCTCTGAAAGGCGCACCGAAAAAGGCTTTTTCGAATTCTTCCATCTCCCGCCAGGGGTTAAAAGTGGTCATATTGTCATTTCTTCTTGTAAGTCCAAACATAATCATACCTCCATTGTTATGATGATAGTATATGCCGACTTGTGTAGGTCATACGGCAAGGTCGGCACTTGCCGAGCCTAGTACGCGTTTTTGCTGATCAGCTTATCTTGCTTACTGTCTGTATTATAAGCCCTCAGAGCCCCAAATGTGTGACGAAAATGTAAATTTTAGCACTCTCGCCACGAGAGTGCTAAAATTAGCGTATGCCCACAGCGAGGTAAAACGATTTAAGCAAGAATGTCTGCAGATTAACTATGCTATCTCCTGGCGCAACAATTGGATGCTCCGGCAGGCAGACTACCAAGCATAAGTGAGCGAAAAGTTGTTTTGCGCAATATTGCGCATGTCTTGAAGAGTGATGGAGTTTCTTTAATTACAGTCCAATTTAGAAACTCCTATTTCACGACCTATGCTTTAGGTGCTGATTCTCAAAGACATGAAGATGGATTGTAAAAAGGGGAATGCATATTCTTTTTATGGTATTATTATGCCAGATAAGTTGGTTGAAATGTGTACCCAGGCAGGCTTAGCAACTGTAGATCGTTTTCAAAAGGATGGCTCAATATATTTATTGGTAAGTAAGAGTGAGTAATTGGTATTAATATATAAAGGACCTCTATTGTGGTGAACCTGTGGTAATAACAGGATTTACGAATAGGGTCCTTTTTGTTTTAAAATACGTAAAAATGTACGCTTGAACGGCGATATAAGAGGTCAGGGATTTTGAGTTGACAAAATAAGAAAATTTAGACGTAATAGACACAAAAGACGTATTAGACAGCGAAAAAAGCGTGATTTTTCAAGCAATTCTGCTGGATTCTGCTGGAGGTGCTTCGAGGGCGTTTTTAGGTGCTTCGAGGAGAGGTTTGAGAAATGATGATTTTGGAGGTGAAAATGTGGTTTTATAAACAAAAAAGTTCCGGAAACGGTGAGTTTCCGGAACTAAGTTTGGTGGAGATAAGCGGGATCGAACCGCTGACCTCTTGAATGCCATTCAAGCGCTCTCCCAGCTGAGCTATACCCCCAAATTGCGCCCGCGATTGCAGAAGTTCTTAAAACATATATGTTTTGGGTTATTTGGTATACTTTTTGGCACTAAATGGCGAAGCGCCCGGATGACTCAAATTAAGCATTTTCGCGCTGCGATGTGGTCGGAATTGTGGTCAGAAGTTTCCACCCCCTCAAATCAGTTTCCCCCCTACTTATGAAAGGATGTTTTTATATGCAATATATGTCTGTAAAAGAGGCTGCCGCCCAATGGGGCGTTACCATACAAATGGTACGTAGATACTGTCAGAAAGGCATGATTCCTCAAGTTATTCAGGAGAATGGAGGATGGAGAATTCCCGAAGGAACAGTGCGCCCGGGAACCCCAGAACCGGTAGCTGTTGAGACGAAGCAGTCCTCCTTAGTAACTCAAATTAAAGCCCAGAGAAAGAAGAATAATCACTTCGGTATTTATGAGTATCTTCAAGTGAATCTGGCTTATAGTTCCAGCCGTATAGCTAGTAATCGATTGACCCGTGAGCAAGTAGAAGATCTCTATAGGACTAACAAACTGTCTGTGTCATTTGAGCCGACGAAGGTAGATGACATTATTGAGATTATGAACCACTTTATCTGCACCAAAGAGATGGTGGATACGATTATGGAACCGCTGTCAACTAGTCTGATTAGAAGGTATCACTATTGCTTAACCTATGGTACCTATGCTGATAAGAAGCATCAGATTGGTGTTGGTGAGTATAGAAAGAACCCCAATAAATTAGGAGTGCCTGCAACGCAGATTAGCAATAAGTTGGATGAACTGATTCGTACATATGAAGAGAAGACAATAGACATGGATGCTATCTTAGATTTCCATGTCCGCTTTGAGAAGGTTCACCCGTTTGAGGATTATAATGGTCGTGTCGGTAGACTTGTGATGGTAAAAGAATGCCTTCGCCATAACATCATCCCGTTCATCGTCGATGATAAGCACAGAGGAAGTTATAACAAAGGCATTCAGTGTTGGGGTTCTGATAAGTCCGTATTAAGTGATGTCTGCACCAAAGCCCAAGACCGCTTTAGAAGACAAATTGAACTGCAAAGACTTTTACAACGGACGAGAACTAGTTGATGTAAAAATAAAAGATGCCCCTTGCTCTCGGAATAACCGAAAAATCGGTGCCGGTCAAAAGTGCAAGGAGCATCTTTTTAATTAAATAATCGGTTGTGTCTAAAACAACGAGATATGCAGTTGCATCAATAAACTTTCTCATGATATAATAAAAGAAAAGCGCATTGGTGGGAAGTATATGCAGTTTAAGCCTAATTTTGACGAACCTACTTTTATGGATTTTATGCAGGCAGCAGAAACACAGATGATGTCAAGTAGCGAACAAGGTTTAATAAGAATTATTGACGATATTGCAAAATACGATGTCTTTGACTTTATGGCACGAGTTTCTGCGTTGAATCTCTTGCTTCCCAATCAGAATAAGAATTTGTTATTTGCCGTTGTAATTGCTGGTGTTCTGTCGAGAGAACGCCAAGCGTATTCGAGTACTATAAAAATGAGCAATGGGAAATTCCGTAGTATTATTAATCGATTAGGTAATTTGAGCCTAAGCCAGATGGTGGATCCTGCGGAGAATTTGTTTGTTGAAAGAGTACGATATTACGGAAACTATTGGATATTTCCCGGAACTAATTTTTCGCCAGCATATTCGCTACAGGGCTTTTTGGATGCATTGTGTTTGCGTAAGCTTCCATTTGATGCGAAATTTAGAAAGAAGATTCACCAATTAATCAATTTTGTACTCAATATTTCTAATAACATCGCACAGTGTTTAAATTATGATATAAACACAAATGAGCACATAGAGCAAAGAGCAATAGTGTTTCCAGACACAGCTTTATATGAAAAGATGAGAAATTGCATTTGTTTGGATGATTTATTTGTGGAAGAGATGATAGAAGATCCGGAAATACGGAAAGGGCTATTTATCGATTTCGCAGGAAAAGATATATCCGAAATTGTTTGTGATGATAATCAAGAATTCTTTAGGCAGCCGTTTCTAAGAGCTAATGATAATACGATTATACTACTTGATCCTACGATTTTGGTGTCGTTCTTAATCCATAAAATAGTGATACTCGCGGAAACTTATGGATATAAGGAGTTGCTTATTAACGCTTATAATGAGGAAATATGGAATAATTGCAGAAGGGATTTGCGGAAGCTGGGACACAAGAAGATTGATGAGAAAGCATATGGCATTCAATTAATCAATAATCAGCACCGCAAAGAGGAAATACTTACAGTAGGAAATGACAAACTGTTATTTGTTCATTTTGTCTGTGACGCCGGAGATGAGTACGACAATGACTCGATGTTTGCCAAGCATATTATTAAAGATGGAATCGCGTCACTTTGCGAGCGTGCAAAGCATTTTGAAAACAATCTGCCGATGGCAAATGAAGAGAATATATATCAGCTTGTTGTCTTAAACGCCTTTGGGAGGACAGTTGGTTGCGAAACCTCTTATAAAGAGATGAAGCACGCTCTTGTGCTAACCCCGCAGGAGCTCCATTGTGTATCAGTCAATGAAAGTGACCGGCAAGAGTTTCTTCCTAGATATATCAACGCGAAAAAGAAACTTAATATGATGCTCCCACCGATGATGTCTAGTGAATTAAACAACATTGAGATTTATAGGAGTAGTGACTATTCATTCTACATCTCTGATGACTATGACCCGAAAACAATGACAGCATTCTTTGGCTTCGGAGACTCCCTTGATTATGTTATTAGAGCAACTAAAAAGGAAAATAGGCATTTAATAGATTCGTATGACGGGGAGCATCTTACAGAAGTTGTTTTAAATGATCCCATAAGAAATATCTATTTCTCGGAAGGAAAGGGGAAGGCGTTTCCTGAATTGGTGGTCAAATTCGAGAAAGTTAATGTTTGGTTTACTACTGGGGAAATTACTAGGAGCGAGGAGGCAGATCTTTATTATTCAATTATAGATGCAATGTCTTATTGGATGGCAGAAGCAAAGGATATTATCAACAAGATGGATTTTGAGGGGCAAACACTTAGAATCCATGTATTGCTCGAATCCCCGGTAGAACGATACTATCAGCCGATGGAAAAGGTGAACACATTTGTCGAGACCATCCAATATCATCACGAAGGAAATACAATTACGATTTTGTGGAAACCAGAGACCTATCAATTACTTGGAGTAAAAACTAATAGTACCGAAAAAGAAATGCTGTGGTCGGTTCTGAATGAATTGGGTAAAATTGGAGGGGCTCAGATTCGGCAGGAAGAATTAGATGGCCTTTTTGACAATCCCCTTAAGAAGAAAGCGTTTGAGATCAATGTGGTGAATACACCATATATGCGTCCAACCTCTGGTAACGTACCGGTTATTCCTGCAGAAGAAGAACATCAACTCCTTGATGAAGTGGGTGCCTATTTTTTAGCGATGCCGGAATATGATTACGGAAGAGTTCCAAACGAAAAACGCGCCAAGTTAACAAATGAGGTTGTCGGCTATCTGTATAAGATGTTGCAAGAAGAACTTGCGTCGGTTAATCCAACAGGACTGTTTGAGAAGGTTTGTTTTGATTTAGAAACGGTGATGAATCAATCCATGCTCTCGCGTGCTAGATATGCGTACGACATTGCATGTTATCCTGAAAAGGCGGATAAATTTTTTGAAATGCACAATAGTGCAAATAGGGCGTCGGTTGCGTTGAAGTTCTTGGCGGAATATATAGCTGCCGTGCCCCCAACAGGAAAACGTATTTTGGGCTTGATGCAGTATGACCGCTTATTGGCAATTTGCAGTTTGATTATTGATTGGGCATATAAAAATGATTTGTTCGTCTACCATATTTTTGATACACCGGTCAGCTTTTTGAAATCTGGAAGAATTGGTATGCCACGTGGTGAGGGCGACTATCTCGCTCAGATTAATTCAACCGCATACGCACGCAGAATGGAGAGTTTGTCCGATCCCAATATTCCAGTATATTTTCCATCGGAACCGTATGCTGACTTTAACAAATTAATTGATGAAGCATTTGTTGATGAGTATGGTTATACATTTCAGCAATTCGGAGCGTGTATTTTAGCGTTGGCAGATTATGGTGAAGAAATTAGTGGAGAAGTGAAAAAAGCTCAACGTACTATTGTGGTAAAACAAATTGCAGAAAAGCAGAATATTGATGAGAATATTGTATCCGCAATTGTTGATCAAATATCTTTATGCAAGCGCGATGACTTTCTTTCTCCGCCAAAACCCTTCAGTAAACATGATGTTTATCCGTGGAGATTTAACCGGGAACTTTCCTTCACGCGAAGACCTGTTCTTCAACACAATAACGACCTGATTTGGGGAAATAGGCAATTGCATCATATGCTTCGCTATACGGTGGATTTAATAATGTTGGGAAAATACAAAGCAAGGAGCAAAAAACTCAAGCAGTTAATCGGGAAACTAAGCGATTTGCGGGGAAATGAATTTAATACTGTGGTATATAAAAGAATTTCAGCAATTGACGGATTAATTGTCCGCGAAAAGGTATCTAAGATTAACGGCAAAAAAATCGCTGATGAAAATGGTAATGTTTTAGGCGATATTGATGTGTTGTATATTGTTCCGGATAAGAAAATGATTGTAGTGGGTGAGGTGAAAGATTTTTCTTTTTCTAAAAACCCGTATGAAATGGATCAGGAATATAAGCGCATTTTTGTGGACGGAGACAAGCCGTGTTATATGACAAAACACAAGAGGCGAGCTCAGTGGGTGAATACGCATATCGATGATGTTATTGCTCATTTTAAACTCCATAAAGGTAAATGGTCAGTAAAGACGGTAATGTTCACAAGCGAGGAGATTGTCAGCAATGCTTTCTATCATAAGGGAGAAAAGATTATCGTGTATTCCCAAATTACTGAAAAGAATATTAAGGCAATATAATGTCATCAAACGAGCACAGAATAATTAATGAGCTCCTCCGAACTGCGCGGAGGAGCCCAAGCAATATGTTTACTGAGATAAAACAATAATTCTTTACCGGACGGGTTCGTCTGCAGTTACGAGCATGGTTTCTTTTTTAGGTAAATATATTTAGAATCAAACGGAAACAGCTTTCTTTATGTAATGAGGAGAGCTGTTTTTCTTTTTAGCCGGCCCTGGTATCAAATCATTTTTCTTGTAATTTCCTTAATAATCTGCTATCATAGTACACAACGCTGTCAGTGTTGGAAATATGATCTGGCAGATTATCTAAATGCTAACCCCTGCCAATTAAGGCAGGGTTTTTATAGTATTAGGAATATTACTTGAATGAAGGAAGTGATTAAAATATGGAGCTAATTAAACATTTTAATCACCTGCTTCAAAAGCTCCTTCCGAATGTGAGTACTATAAAGGCTAAACAAAACGCGTTACCTGAGTTTCACCGTTTGCAACAAAAAGGTTCAAGCTATTTCCTTACAGAGAAGAAACCGTTCTCTAAAATAGGAAGGCTTAAACAGAAGACAATTGAAGATGTTTTTGATTTTGCATATGAAATGGCATTTACAGATAAGCATAGAAGCACCAGAAGTGGTGGTAGTAAAAGCAGAAAGAACGGGGAGATATTTGCCAATACTTTCCAGGGGAAAATAGCAGAATGTGCTACTTGCAATTTCTTTTATCGATATGATAGCTCTGCAACCCCCGACTTTGGTACATATGAGAAAGGTGTTTGGGACTCTGTTGACCTTTCAGTATGTGGCAAAGAGATCGCGGTTAAGTCTACCAAACACTTTGGACAATTACTGTTGCTTGAAACTAAAGATTGGGATGTCAAGGGGCGTTACATTCCTAATATTGGCACATCAGTATGCACTTATGACTATCTGGTACTAGTCAGAATTGCCCCTAGTTGTGAGGATCTTTTAAAAAAAGAAAGGTTACTATACTCAAACCAGATTGATAGAGGTAAACTACATCAGCTTTGTTGTAACCAAAACTGGGAATATGATTACGCTGGATATATTACCCATGATGAGCTAGTCCATATAATTCGTAATCAATATATTCTTCCTAAAGGTGGCCTTTTAAATGGAGGTACTCGAATGGATGCAGAGAACTATTATGTCCAGGCGGGCGATATGCATTCCGTCGCATCTTTAGAGGATAACTTTAAAGAAACATAATGTAAAACAAGCATTCACGAAAGAAGGATTATTATGTTCTATGAAAAACAACCTGTTACTAATCAGAACAACTATAAGAAAATGCTTTCGATTATCGGCAATCTGACGCAGTTGTTCTCTGAAAGTGACTGCCCTTATTTACCATACCGTGCTCATGAGAATATCTTTTGCAAATACCTAAACGCTGAAAATCTGGCGAGACAGGATTGTTCTGCCGATGCAAAAAAGAATAACGTAGGTATTGGCCTAAAAACCTGGATGGGTCAAGATGACCAAAAGGTCGCAGAGTTCGGCCGTCTACGTGAAACTTTTGCGGGGTTAACCGGCATGGACCTGGTCAGAACCATTGCAGAGTACCGAAATGAGCGAATCCGTGTTACTAAGAACCTACATGGAATTGACACAATGATTTACCACATTGTGAAAAGAGTTCCTGGGGCTATGCAGATTCTTGAACACGCCTTTGATTACATCGATATTGACAATTTGTCCATCATAGCTAATCGCGGAAATGTAAACAATACGTATTTTACTGATGGGCATCACACATACCATTTCAGTGTGTCCAAGAACACCTTGTATATGCTTTTTGAAGATATGGAACTTCTGGATACCTTTGAAGTGGAAATTATGGACGATCCATACAGCTTCTTAATGCATCTGATGTACGGAGAGAACGGTGTTGAAACCGATGCCGAAGCCAGGGAAATGGTTCAACAGGCCGAGCAATCAAGACTTCCTCAGATATGCCTTCGCCTATACTCTTCCCGTGCAAACGGAAGGAAATTTGTAGCAGAGAGAAGTGGTCTTAACCAATGGAACGCATCTGGAAGACCTCGAAATGCAAATGAGCTATATATTCCTTACCCGGCAGAAGACAGAGCAAGAACCGTCGGATTCTTCCCTGATCGTGACACAGTGTTTAATTTGAGATTGCCTGATGGCTCCATTATTCCTGCAAAGGTCTGTCAGGCGGATGGCAAAGCGATCATGAGCAACCCTAACAAGTTGCTCGGCGAATGGTTGCTTCGCAAGGTGTTCGAGTTGCCGGAAGGAACGTTGGTAACATATCAAATGCTTCAGCGATTTGGTATCGATAGCGTTATCTTTACTAAGCATGGAGATCTTGACTATTCTGTAGACTTTGCAGAAGTCGGTACCTATGAAGAGTTCTACGAAGGAGTAGCATGTAACCAGGAAGGTGAAAATATTGAACATTAATTTTCAAAATGCAAACGACCTTCAATCTTTTGTTCAGGATAATATCAAACTGATTAACGAGAAGATTTCTGAATTTAGCGCTAAGAAATATAAAGATGTCATTAAATTCGATAAAACGGACATCCGTCGTTTCCTTAAGGCCAGATTCAAAGAATTTATCTCAAATCCGGAAGCAAAGAGAGATTTATTAGACAGATTTGAAAGTGTCGGCTATGCAAAAAACAAAATAAAAGACATTGCTGTTGATAAAGGTCTGTATCATGTCGATCTAGAAAAATTCTATCAAAACACATTTTTTCAAGAACTGTCATCGTTAAATGAAACGGAACTTTGTCGCGCGGTAGTCAATACAATACTAAAGGAAGCAAAAATTGAGGAAAAAAAGAATCGTTACGGAAAAATGCAATTAGCACCGATTATTCGTAAGGTACTTTATATTGCGTTAAAAAATGGTTTTATATTCAACCGGGATGATGCTGAAGAAGGTATTATGACCGCAAATGCCGGAGATTCTGCTCAGTTTTTGTTCTTAGCCCGGGCAATACTTGCAGGCTATAATTGTTCAAATGTTGATGTTCGTTCTAGCCGATATGATGCTGTGATTGACAAAGATGGTCATCTATTTAGAGTCCAAGTAAAAGGCATTTCTGGTTCAACGCTTCATTTTAAAGACCGGGATAGAGGTGGCGTTGGAATTGACCATACAAATGCTCATAACAAAGGAAAACGAATTACATCCTCAGATTGCGATATCTATGTTGCTGTAGATAAACAAATTGGAATTTGCTATATCATTCCTGTCTCGAAAATTGACGAGTGGAATGTTGATCAAAAGAGTTTGACTGATGTATCTGAATACAAAGAGAACTGGCAAGTGATTGACGATCTGGTAATATAAAAGGGAGCACACCCACTATGGGTGTGCTCTTTATCATTATTTCATGGCCTTAATCATGTTTTCTGCGATTCTCCTAATCACAGGCACAGACACAGAATTACCTGCTTGCTTATACTTGCTGGCATTACAAATATCTTCTGGGAAGGAGAATTCTGCAGGGAAACCCTGGAAGCCTACACACTCTTCGGGAGTGAGTTTTCTAATACCAAAATCATCAAGGATCAGAGGGACATTATGACCACCAGTACCCATATTTGCAGTTAAAGTGGGACACACATTGCTCTTGTTCTCTCTGCAGTAAACACGGCGCCACTGATATACGGTATCCTTCTTGGTCATTGTTTTCTTTAGCTCAGGATAGTACTTTGACTTGTCGTAATACAATCCCAAAGGCTTCTTATCTGTTACATCAATAATATCGTGAATTGTTCTAGTAAGGGGGATTTCTTCAGGATAAGTAAATTTGTCATAAGCCTCTTTAGAAAGGAAGCCAACAATATATATTCTTTCGCGGTTCTGAGGAACATCTCCGTATTCCATGGTGTTTAGAACTTTATGGTGTACATGATATCCCAGTAATTCTAATTGCTCTTTGATAACCTTGAATGTGTTTCCGTGATCATGGCCTTCGAGGTTCTTCACATTCTCTAATAGAATTGCTCTAGGGCGCTTAACCTCTAAAAGTCTTGTAATTTCAAAAAACAGGTTGCCTCTTTCATCATCGAAACCCTTTCTGTAACCTGCTACAGAAAAGGCCTGGCAGGGGAAACCGCCATTAAGAATATCAATATCGGGAATGTCGTTTGGATCTACAAGTTTAATGTCGCCTTCAACAAGATAGTCTCCACCGAAGTTGTGACGATATGTTTTGCAAGCATCTTTGTCAATTTCGTTTGCCCAAACGATTTCCGCACCAGCCTGTTTGAAACCATAGCAAATTCCACCGATACCAGCAAACAGACTGGCAACCTTAATACCATTGTTCATTGCTTTTGAATCTTCCTTTTCTGTAGTTTTGTGTTGTGCGTGCAAAAATTGTGCATACGCTTTAATTTGCTCAATTTCTTCCTGAGAACATTCTGATAAATAATCTGGGGGAGCTAGGTATACGTCAGGATCAATATAACCAGCTTTTTTAAAACATTCAATTTGATTGATTCCTAGAACGGTGGCTATAGCTTTTAAGTTTAGAGGGGAGGGGTTTGCTCGCTCGCCATTTTCTATTTTGTTAATCTCACTATGACTTATACCAGTTAGTTTTGCTAAATAGCGGATAGAGATCTGTTGCTCTTGTCTGGTTCTGAATAAGTACTCGCCTATTTCACTCATAATAGCCCTCCTTCTAATTGATATAATAACACACTATTCTACAAATAGCAATATAAATTGCAGAAAATGCAGCCATTAAGCTGCATTTTTGTGTGTATTTAACGAAGAAGCGGGTTTTTTGTGGAATAAATGCAGAAAGTGTATCCTTGTTATTTAAAAACATATATCCAAGAAAAACTAATTTTTGGACAACTGCGATTCTGAATGCCCTAAGATGTTTGCCTTATATTTTATCTATAGTATAAATATTGCCATTCTCTGTACTTTTTTGTTTGAATATGTTACAATCAAATTAAAGATAGAAACGCTATAGCGCTTTTTTAGTGTATGATAATAAAGAGAAACACCAAGGTTTAAGCATATGTTTTTTACACATTAGCGTACCTCGGAGGGGGGGAGGCACATAAATGAGAGTTTTATTGGACACTAATATTGTTATACATAGAGAAAACAAACGGGTTACCAACTACAGTATTGGGCATTTATTTCGATGGCTCGATCGACTAAAGTGTGACAAGCTTTTACACCCACTGACTGTTGCGGAAATCCAAAAATACCGAGATCCCGAAACACAAGATGTTATTGCGGTCAAGCTAGAGTCCTATGGGCTTATAAATACCACGATAGAGCCAGACGAAGAATTTATACGACTTACTTGTGAACCCGAACGGACTGATAACGATCATATCGACAACTGTTTGTTATATGAAGTTTTCTTGGGCCGTGTCGACATGCTAATAACAGAAGATCGAAGACTAAGAAGTAAAGCAAGTCGGCTTGGCCTGTCTGATAAAGTTTATTCAATTGATGCTTTTATCAGCAAAGCAACGAGTGAAAATCCTTCTTTGATTGAGTATGATGCGCTTTCGGTCGAAAAAGTGTTTTTTGGAAATGTTGATCACAGGGACTCCTTCTTCGACAGTTTTCGGATAGCATATCGCGGTTTTGATAACTGGTTTCTAAGAAAGTGTGACGAAGAGGCCTATATATGTCGATCAGATACTGGTAGAATATTAGGATTTCTCTACCTTAAAACAGAAGGCCCCGATGAAAATTACGCTGACATTGAACCGGCGTTTGCCCCCATGCGCAGACTTAAGGTTGGCACATTTAAAGTGGAGTCTACTGGGTTCAGGTTAGGTGAGAGATTTGTTAAAATTATTTTTGATAATGCGCTTCAAAGAAACGTTGATGAGATCTATGTAACTCTATTTACCGATAGAGAAGAACTGGCGGCCCTAAATAACCTTCTAATGAGGTGGGGGTTTGTTAATTACGGCATCAAGCATCAACCTAATGGCCAAGAGCAGGTCCTGGTTAAAAAGCTAAATGTACTAACACCGGGATTTTCGCCTAGAAAAAACTTCCCAAATATCAACTATAACTGCAACAAATTCATTATGCCTATTTATCCCCAATATCACACTTCACTGCTTCCAGATTCTAAAC
The DNA here is from genome assembly GCA_045647425.1 of Faecousia sp. GTDB lineage: Bacteria > Bacillota > Clostridia > Oscillospirales > Oscillospiraceae > Faecousia. Next base: position 19,302 of record JAZRMH010000006.1, on the reverse strand, counting down.
TGGCCAATGAAAATCTTGTTCACTTTTTGGGGTACGAGCCCCATCGGTATGCCTTACAGAAAGTATATGTATCCTGGGCTTCGACCAACGGTGCTAAACCTGGCGATCTGATTTTGTTCTATCGAATGGGGGAGGCTCGTGAAAGCAAGAAGTATAAATCTGTTATCACTACCGTCGCTATGGTTGACGAAATCATAGAAAACATTCGAAGCGAAGAAGAATTCTTGTCCTTATGCCAAAATAGAAGTGTGTTTTCCATTGAAGAATTAAAGAGCTTTTGGCAAAGAAATCGCTATAGTGTAAAAGTACTAAAGTTTGTCTTTGTAAAAAGCTTTTCTCGGCGGATTACTTTAGGAGAGCTGTGGGATTTAGGAATTGTAAGCGCGCCTAATGGCCCACGTTCTTTTTCTAGACTTACGGATGATCAATTTAATACTCTACTGCAAATTTCCAATACTCCCGTTAAATTTATAAACAATTAGGTTTTGAGGTAATAATTGTGAAAGCACTACTTTTGTCTATCAAGCCAGAATATGTTGAACGCATTTTACAAGGAACAAAAAAATACGAATATCGTAAGCGTTTGGCTAAGGAATCCTTTGACACAATCTATATCTATAGCACATCTCCAGTGATGAAGGTTGTTGGCACAGTTAAAGTGTTGGGTCGTCTTGAACATTCTCCTACTGCATTATGGGAAATTACAAAAGCCAATGCAGGTATTAGTCGCTCCAAATACCGCAAATACTTTAAGAATTGCAAAAAAGCATATGCTTATAAATTGGGAGAGGTTACAGTATTTGAAACACCAATTGATCTTGAGACTCTTGGGATTTCTGTCGCACCCCAATCTTTTTCCTATATTGAAGAATAATACGTGGCTGCCTTGTTTTATAAAGGCAGCCACATGTTCTTTGTTTGGTTCGTTGTGAACACTATTAGATTGACCATAATGTCTCTTCATCTTCATCCAGCACCAGTCGTTCGATCTGTTCCTTTTCCAGGGTTTCATCTTTATAGTATTTCCCAAATTAAATTGTCTTCATTTCATTCTCCACATTCTGAGCTTAACATAGTTCCAACAATATCTCATTGTTGTTCTTAATCAGACTATTGGCTGCAAGGATGGCATAATGGATGATACACTGCATAGGTGCTTTTTCAGGTAAGTGCTTGATCCTTGAAAACGTACTTACAGTATCCTTAGGTAGCAAAGCAAGGGTGTCCTCATATCTATGGTATTCCTGTTCTCTCAAAGAATACCCACCATAAAGCTTTCCTTTTCTAACTGCTTCACTGAGCTTATATGCCACTTCCTTATTCATATACTGACACAGGTGCTCTCTGAGCTCCTCCCTGTAAACAAAGGGACATTGGACATCTTCCTTTTCGAACCCACCACAGATTAGAGAAAGTACACGCACATAATCATCCTCGGTTTTGGGATTTAAGCCTTTGAGAAAGACTTCATTTCTCTCTGCATCTTCCCTATTGCAATAGAGTATATGACTAAGCTGAGAGTGCTCACCCAAGAAAGCTTGTTGCAATACTTCCCGTGTTTGTTCAGTAATTTCACCAGACAAGTCTGCATTATAGGATAGCAACCGGATCAACTCTAAAACAGGTTGGTACATCCCATATTCATCCAAATCTGCCGGATGCAATACCCCATCCGGTGTTTGCAGTGCCATATATTTGTGACAGATAATTAACGTTCCCTCATCTACTGGGATTTTCTCAACAATTATTTCCTTGAACATATCAGTACCTTTTTCTATCCGTTTTTTGTCAGTCCGCTGCAACCAATGAAAGCTTCATTATCTATCATCAACATCCCTTTGGGGACAGAAATGGTTGTTAATGCCCTGCAGTATCCAAAGGCTCTTCGTTCAATAAATTTAGCACTTTCAGGTATGATTACTTCTGCAAGCTTGGCGCACTCATAGAAGGCACGATCCCCAATGGTGGTAACCCCCTCTGGAATGATAACCGTTGTAATATTCTGCCCGGCAAAGGCTTTGTTTCCAATTATAGTGATTCCCTCTGGGACAACTACCTCTTTGCTTCTACCGATGTACCTAACTAAGATTCTGTTTTCAATAATAAAGTCACTCATAGCCTTATACCTTACATCAATGTGAACTTTCTTTTATATTCTTCCAGCTTCTCCATTTTTTTGCTGTCAGAGAAATATGGATCCTGTTCTGCCCGGTCAATAAACTTTGTTACCAGTTCGTTGATTTCATTAATTGTAAAAGGAGAGATTTCACGTTGCTCATAATCCATTTCTGTTAGGGCCAATTCAAAGAAATCAAAGGGTTCAATTTCCATATTGTCAGAGACCAAGGTTTTCAAAACATTAATGTTACTGCCTGAAGATAAGTAGCCTGCTGCTTGGTTGAGCATTAGGATGTAGTACTCTTCCATTTCGTCATTTGGATTACAATTGAGATAACAGTATATTGCCTTTAGCATATTGGGGAAGAACTCTGTGATAGGATGTTTTTCACTTAAGAACAGGATTGCAAACAGGCTTAAATCATTTCCATCTTCCCTATATTGCTTCATTGCCAGAGCTATTCGATCATAGGCAAACTGGTCAATGATATCCTCTAAAGTTTGAGGTCCATCTTCATATTCAATTTCATCCAGGTCAACCTCTTCCAGTTCTGGACCATCAATGTTAAAGACTTCAACATCTGTAGTCTCTTCTTCTAACCAGTCAGTCTTCATTCTTAGCTTCCTCCTATCAACTCATAAAAACCAACAGCGGCAGAGGAACCTGCCGCTGCTGCACTGTAGCTTTCAGTATAGAATTCTTCTTTTAATGACGTTCAATTTTACGGACTTTCCGATTAGGGTATTTTGCCATAAATCTCATAAGGGCAATAGACTCACTAGTCGCATGGACGAAGGTAGTACCCTGATCGTGGTAAACTACCCAAAGAGAAGCATTTCCTTCATATGATGTAAATCCATCCATAAACTTTACCTCCATTTATATTTTTCTTATAAGCAATCAGGTTGCCTATTTCAAAAGTTTTTCGCACCGTTCTATGGTGAAATATTGTCCTGCATATTGCTGCATGAAGGTACGCATAGCCATCTGCTTGCAGTCTGCCTCCACAAAGGCAACACCGCGCACACCACCATTCATAACCTTTGGGACATAAACGATCTTCCAAGTCTCAAGTGGACCATAATAGGTAGCCATAGGTAGCACCTCTTTTTCTAACCCGCTTATCAGTTTTCTTTTTACCAGACTTCATAAGAACCTTGGTTCCCTTAACCATTAATGTTTCTTCTTAGATAGATAAGCCTCTGCAATTTCATTTCCTTCAGCACAGCTCCCTTCAACTAATGCTTGGATAATGTCCTCAACAATCTGCGCGCCAAAGAGCTTTTCATATTTGGTAAATAAGTTTTTAACAGCCTCACTAAAGTATTGGACACCCCGATCTTCAGCAATACCCAAAACCTTATCATAAGTAGGTTTGAAATTATTGATTATTTCTTCTCGACAAGTCATATAGAGGATTTTCGCTACTTGTGCCTGGCCAACAGTATCTTTGAAGTTGTCAAAAATACCGTCAATTCCGTTACTGAACGCATTTCCACTTAAGACTTTTACAGACTCTACTGCTTCCATCACGTCTTTATAGCAGATGTTACAAGCCTCCTCAAAGGAACATCTGTATTTGGGTGTAAGCTCCAGACCTTTATTGATTTCAATAATCTTTTCAACCTTATTGGGTGTAATACCCTTTTCCTTGACGACACTATTCGCTCTGCTACGCAGTGCTCCTTCAGTAAGACCCAAATAAACCTTTGCTGACCCACGGGGTTCACTGAACCAAATCAGCACCTGCTGCAGGATCGTTTCATCACATTGCTGACCAGCATAAAATTCAACATACTTTTTAAGTGCTTTGTAACTAGCACCAACCTTTAAAGAACCTAATGCACCATATACAATTTCATAGTACTGTTTCGCTGTTTCATTGGGCAACGGATCATTGACACTCTGAACAGAATCAACCGCTTTGTTTGCCACTTCACGCAACTTATCAAAGAATCCCATAAACCATCAACCTTTCTTTCTGTCTGTAAAATCACAGTTTTTTCTACTTAGAAGATAGATAATTACATTATATTCTTTTAAGACTACCTTGTCAACCTTATCCGACTAATATCGCAGTTAACTTTCTGCTAATATATTCTTATAAGACTATGTTAGGAGTGAGACTATGGATATCAGCAAGCGTTTGATTGCCTTAAGGGAGCAATGTAGCTATACTCAAAATGGTTTGGCTGAGCGCGCCGGTGTATCCCAAACCCATCTGCGCCGTGTGGAACGGGGTGAAGCTGATATTACAGTAGGACATTTACAGCTCCTGTGTGATGCTATGAATATTTCATTGAGAGAATTTTTCTCTGTTGAAGAAGCTGATGATGAATTGGCGGTTGCGCTCTCTAAGCTATCCCCAAAGCAAAAGAAGCTCCTGCTGGCATTTCTTGAAAGTTTATAAATAACAGAGAGTTAGCAGACCAACGGCACTATGTTGTTGTCTTTAACTCTCTTTTATATTTGTAATAAGAATTTCTGGATATCTTACAGAGTGTCATGACCTCTGAATCACTGAGCGTGCCCCCAAAGTCTCGGGCATGCTTTTTTATTATTTCTTTACACTTGATGGATTTCTCTGTAGTTAATACAGTTCCTTTTTCAAGACCTATCTGTTTACCATTTCGTTTGCTTTCACGCATACCTTGACTGATTCTAGTGTGAAGATCTTGAACTTCTTTTTCAGACTGAGCAAAGGCGGACTTAATCTGTTCTTCTGCTAAGGACATGAGCAGGTTGTTAATTAAAGTGATGTTGCCTTTGAAGTAATCATCAACAGCTGTGTTACCTGTCTGCACAGAAATCTCCAGGAGATTACTTTTAGTAGAGTCAAAGATGGCTGTGTTGATTAAAGGCTCATTAATAAACTCCAGGTGAATCCCTGCCTCATAGAGCGCCTTGTAATCCTTAAAACCTTCAGTTGAATTTCTGGACATTCTGGACACGCTATCAAAGATAATGGTATCACCCGGCCGGAGTTGCTTCATAAGCTTGTCCCATAGTGGTCGGTTCTGAGTTGTACCGGTGTAGAACTCTTTGATGATTGTGGCGGTCGGATACACTTCCTTAATGTTAGTAACTTGCCGTGTAATTCTTTGATGCTTGGTGCTAACGCGGCAATACCCATAAATCATGGTTGAACCCTCCATTTCAGTATTAAAAGTAACTAAACTCAGTTTTGATATTTACATTATGTCGTGTTTGGTTCCATTTGTAAGCGCTTTTGCGACAACTTTTTTAAGCTTTCTTTTAATACTTGTTTTGAGGGCCAATATGTATTACAATTAATGTATATAAACAAAAGGAGTGACTTCCAAATGAAATGGTCCAGAGAAGAAGATTATATTGTTTGCGGTTTCTACTTGTCCCATTTGGACGAGGCTTTAAAGGTCAGGTATCTAGATGAACTGATGTCGTTATTACAGAAAGCTGGTTATGGGTCTCGGTCAAGGCGTTCTGTTAAGATGCGCATTCAAAACTATCAGTACTTACATGCCGGCAAGGGATTATCAAACTTTGCGCGCCAGTCTCAGGAGGTGTATGCTACATTTATTAAAAGAACTGTAAATGCAAGAGTATACCAAGGCCTAAAGACGTATGTGAAGGAAAACTATTCTAAAAGCGAATCTGATGTGTACGATGAATCCTTTGGTTTGGGTACACAGGATGCTTCCAACTTCATATACACAGAACCGCTTGGCCCGACATTCCAGGATGTGCTGTTTGGGTTTATTGATCAGCGAGGCATGAAGGATTCGGAAGTATATAATGCCTGTCTAGTTGGAAGAGATACTTTCTCCCATATTCGCAAAGGTGATAAGGGTGTTTCAAAAAGAACGGTCAAACAGCTTTGCTTTGGCTTGAAGCTTACCTATGATGAAGCGGTTGTTCTTATGGCAAGCGCCGGTTATGCTTTCAGTAGTAGCAACCTATCAGATGTTATTGTTGCTTACTATTTGAAGAATTGCATTTATGATATTGATGATGCAAATATAACCTTATATGAAAATAACGCAGAAATGCTCTTTACCGCATAATAGAAAAAGCAAGTGATCAATGATGGTCACTTGCTTTTATTATTTCCGCTGTTTCTAAGACCCCCATGTGGGGTCTTTTTTTGTTGGTTAAATGTTGATGCACGGTCAACAGGCAACCGCTGTAAAAAAGCTATAATGACTATGCAAGCAGTGCCGAAGAGGACGATTACCTGTTAGAAAAGAGGTTTTGAAATGTAGATGCCAAATCAACAAAGATGAGGCCTAAAAATTCTATAATGATCATGCACGAGGCAGCAGAAGGGGGGATTAGAAAAAACAAACCACTTAGAAAATGTAGATGCTCGGTCAACAGAAATGCCTTTGAAAAATTCTATAATACAGGTGTGCTCGGCAAGAAACTTGGCTGTTGGATAACCGCATAAAGGAGGCGTATGAATGAAAAGAATTTCAAAGAAAGCCAAGGCAGATAGATTCCCTTAGCCCAAGCTCTTAAAAGATCACAACAGGACCAGCATATCAACCATTCCAAAAAACAATCAACAAAATTACTAATAAATATACGGAGGCTATAACTATGAAATATATGAGCTACAATTCCGCATCTAATATCTCTGAGTACACCATAGGTACCGCATATGCATTCTATGTCCATAAAAACAGTGTGATCCGGATGGACAAAGCTGATCATGATACCATAAAGAAATATGCTCCGGCCATTGCAGCAGTTGTTAGAGATAATAATGAATGCACAGCAACTGACGGTCGGTGGTTAGCATTTATCCGAGTGTTCGGTGTTGTTGTGGACAAGAAGGAAGCAATCAGTGACAACGATATTGATCGTATTACGGTTATGTTTAAAACCACTGACGACAATTATGTCCTCGATAAATACGCAGTTGGAATCCACGATGTCTTCACAAACGGAAAAGATGTTGTTTTACCTGCTACTGTGCTTAGCGTGTGATCATAAACCTTTATGCCTCTGAAAAATTTTCAGGAAAATGCAAAATCCTGTTATTTTTTCTCGTATAGTACAGCAGCCCCCCATTTTTTGCGGGGCACCCCATACCTTTTTTAAATTTGCGAGGAGGTGATACCCCACTGTTGTAATCCGCTTTTATAATGCCCAGTTGTAACGGAGGCGTTTGGAAAGCACCTGTACCTTGACAATTGAATAGTCCAAATCCACTAAGCCAGCAAACAAATATTACTAATTATCATATAAGGAGAATTTTATGGAACATAGCATTATCGATGATATTATGTACGCTTACGATTTAACAGTAGTGTCCTGTCACTTTCGCCCTGAAAGAGTATATTCTGCGATTGAAAATTTTGATTACTATGTGAAACCTGGGCAGGACACGCATCAGTTTATGAAGGCATTTACAGATGCACTTAGATTAGGTCAAAAGTCGGTTAAGACGATGCAGAAGGCTTGCGGATTGCCGGATCATCTTTTTAGGTATGAGCATAGTCTCTGGGTTTTGACTTCACTAGCTTTGGTTCAAGTCGTCAAGGACTTTCTGGATGAAGATTTTCTCCAAAGCAATCTCAAAAATGATGTGAATACTTGGCGTAGAACCAAGCAACCGTTTTTTACACATCTAAGAAAAAATCAAACACTATTCAAAAAGTATAAGTTTGTTCGGGATTATCCGAAAAGAGCCGCTTAAGCCGCTAGAGGGAATATCCTTATAGTGGGTGACAAACAAAAATCTAAAATTACTAAAATGTAAAGGAGCAACAAAGTTATGGCAAATTGGAATTACAATCCTAGTGAGTATAGCGCAAGAAATTTTGAGCCTATTCCCGAAGGGGACTATCGTGTGAGAATTAACAATGTAAAGGAAAAAGTCTTTAGTACCGGCAATGAAGGGTTTGAGATCATGCTCGATGTCCCTGGACATACAGGAAAGCTTTGGTACTATCTTGTGCTTGATCATAGTGACTCTCTGAAAACCAATCAGCGTCTCGGAATGTTCTTTGATTCTTTTGCAATTAGCGATACCAACCTCTCAAACTGTTCAAATTGGGTTGGATGCGATGGTGCTGTCCGCGTGAAGCACAGTATGTATAATGGCACAATTACATCCAGGGTGGTATTCTGCCTTAGTCGTAGCCAGCAGAAGAAATTCCCGGATTTTTGTACTGGTCTTACCGGACAACAAAACAGGAACGCAGATGCTAATACTTCTTCCGGTAATCAGCAAAATAGATTTTCTGGGTTTAATACATCGCCTATTCGCCGAGAAATCCCAGCGGATATGACTTTCTAAAAATCAGATTACTTTGTCCTCGTAGAACAGGACGAGCAGGAATATAGTGTTGATAGTGGGCCGAGTTTTTGGCCAGCGCAACTTAAAGAAAAAATATAAATATAAGGAGTTTGATTGTTATGTCTAGTATTGGTTATGTTGGTAGGGTTCGTATGCAAGCAGTTGAGAACAACAAGAATGAGCCAGCATTCCTTAAAGAGTATCCTTTCGTGGTGCCTAAGGTTGTTCTGGAGGGTTATGAAGATCCGAATCTCTATGCAGGTGGGACTAACTCTGTCGTGTTGGTAAGAGGGAGAAATGTAACAATATACACCGACGGTTCTTTTGCAGAGTTTCTAGAAAAGGGCGAGGATGGAAATGTTGATTGGGTAGATAGCAGAAAGGGCCATGATGACGATTATGACTACTGGAGTGAGGAGAATTTCATTGATTTTCGTAAAACTGAGGAGCGTATGCTTACGGAGTATGATTTAAAAACATTAGAAAAGAAGACATATAAAATGGTTCTTGATGAGACATCGAAGATGGACGAAGAGGAAATCTGCAGGATGGAGGATTATTTAGGAGGGGAAATTATTGATAACTACTTTGTGGTCAATAATGGAGTCTTAAAGTATTGTTTTAGATTCGATGTTGACCTTATAATTCCCGATTCGGTTGTTGGGATTGAAGATGATGCATTCCCAGGTTATTGGCATTACAAAAACATCTCAATTCCTGAATCGCTTATCAACATTCCTGAGACGTTTTTTGAGAATTGCAGTACGAATTGCATCACCGTTGCAGGGGAGAACCCTAAGTACTACATCAAAAATGGGTGTTTAATTGATAGACAATCTGAAATGTTGGTCTGGACAAGTGAGGGAGCAGTTATTCCAGACGATGGCTCGGTTAGCAAAATTGGTCCGAAAGCTTTTTGGTACAGGTACGATCTTCAAAGTGTTGTAATCCCGGATTCGATTACGGAAATCGCGAATGGGGCGTTTTCACATTGCCACTGTCTAAAAGAAATTAGTATGCCGGAGAGGTTTGAGAACATGGCCGAAGAAATCTTTGGCACAGCGCTTGTCAAAAATGGGGAGAAATGGATCAGGAAGACACCTTTTTGCTTTTAATTATCTTGTGAATTTATAGAGAAAAGGGGAGGTTGGAAAAATTATTTAGAAAACCTATTGTTTTAAGAAGTGTGTGGTAAATCCACATACTGAAATTATACTAATGGAATAAGAAAGGATTTATATATGAATTATAATCAGAAGGTTGAAATTATTAAGTATTTTTATGAAGTAGATCCCAATGATAAGAACTTTGACCTGAGCAATATTGATGTGGCAATAAGAAATTCTGATTATTATATACGACCAGGTGAAACTAGACGGCGATTTGTCGACAATCTTGATGCTATTCTAAAAATGCTGGGACCAGATACTCCAAACTATGACGAACATACCTTGGGCGTAAATATAGCATATTTGATTAAAAGATATTTTGACCTGGATTACTTTATGACAAGACTTCGGCCAGTAAAAGATTTCTCGGATACTACGAGGCTTAAGAACTATTTGTATAAACTCAGTTATGGGCAGCTCAAGGAATTCATGGCGATGATTTTATATTGTCGTCACGCATGTGATCTTTTCTTTAGCAACGAGAATTCTACCAATATGTGGCAAACACTGAATGCTAAATGTATAGAAAAAGATAGCAGCGTGCCGGGTATTTGGGAGCCTAGATATCGTGAGTTCGCTGCGAAGCATCCGTTATATCAGTTTGAGTATCTAGGTAAGAAAACTGTTGCACAAGTTTTTTGTGAACATATTGACAAAGACATTAAATTAGCGGAGATAGTTGCTAAAGTTTTTTACAATTCAGGAACAAAAGCTGCGCAGCAATGGTTGTGTGATGAACTTGCTAGACGCTGGGGTGTAAATTACGAGCCTATAAAAACATAAGTGTTTGATACATTGAAATTGTCCCAGTTCTATAGTAATTATTCTGACATGAACTCTAAAGAAATACGGTGATAGTATAACGAAAAATAAATTAGACAAGATGTTCGAGAACGACTTTCTTCGTCTCCCGCGTCCATTTATTCGTATGTTCAATTTGAACACGGCAGTAATGTTATCAGAAATCTACTCTGAATACACCTATTGGCAAAGTCAAAACAAGCTTGAGAAGGGAGGATGGTTCTATAGTACGGTGGAAAATATGTACTGCAATACTGGCTTGAGCAAACACCAACAGTTAAGTGCATGTAAAGAATTGGAGGCCTATGGTATTATCAAAGTCAAATACCAGGGGCTTCCCAAGAAACGGTATTTCAAATTTGACACAACGATTTTGAATAAGCTATACACAGATTTCCAATCGTACTTATTCCAGTCACGAGAGGTCACCGGTCTTGTTGTGCCAGAGGAAACGACTAACATAGTGAATAACTATATTCAATTTTAAGCGCTGATATGTGTGACCTAGACACATGTGAGAGATAAGCCCGTACAAATGTGCGGGCTATCTTTTTTATGCCATAAGTTGGATGGTTTTGAAGCTACCATGGGCCAGGAACCGGATAACAATAGTTTGATTTTTGAACCTATTTAGTTCATTTATTAAACATAAATAATAATAAGTAACAATAATAAGAATAAGAATAATTAATAATAATTTTATAGTAAAAATCTTTTTCAAAGATTTTTACTATACTATCTTAGTAAATAAATAGTGTAATATCTGGAGTGAATAAACAAAAATAAAGTAGTGGTTCAAAATTTGAACTATTGGTTTTTGTGGCGGGGCAATAGACAAAAGAGACTGCTTGAGGTGGTAGCAGTCTCTTTTGACATAGAAGAAGGTGTTCGGTTAGGTTAATCAGTATCTATGAGAAATCTTTGATGTGGTTCTGAGCCTTGGTAGCTAGTGTGTCTATGTGTTCATTTAATCCAAGGGCTTTATTTGCATAAGAATAGGTAGCATATATATCTGCTTCAAAGACTGTTTGAGCAATGCCTGAAAGAATATCGATGTGGTCATCAACATGCTTTGCAAACAGTCTTGCCATTAGTTCAATGGGGAGTTTATCCATGTAATAATAGGGGTGTGCTAGGAAGAAGGATTTCATTAACTTATGATCGTCATATTGATCAGGGAAACTTTCATCAAGTTTATGGCAGAGTTGGTTCAGTTCGCAACGTAGATTAAAAAGGTTCTGTTTGCGGATAAAGCAGTTATAGTTCACCAAGTAATGCACAAAGGCACCATAGAAGATTTTAAATTGTGCATTATCTAGTTTCTTTAGCTGTTTATATAAAGTTAGCTTTTCTTTGCTTTCAAATTCTGTTTTTTCTCTCACGGGGGCCACGTCCTTTGGTTTCAGCTGATTTGAGCCTAATTCTGACAGTACACTTTTTCATTCATTTAATTTAGCTGATTTTTACACAAAGATTGTTAAGCCAGGAGGCTTGGATTTTCCTTCACAATCGAAGCAAACAAGAACACTAACAGATGGGTAGGAGTATACACCGAACAAAAAGCACCGGATCACTTTAGGTGAAATCCGGTGCTATAAATTAAACTGTTATTTCTAGATGTTGCTTTATTAAATGATATTCACATCACCATCTTCGGATACGATGCAAATTATTGAACATGGATGAGCGTTCTTGTAACGAATAGCAGAATTGTAACGAGCCCCGCGAGAAATATCTTCTTCCATTATTTTATCTACGACAGGTCTTTTCTCTAACTCTGTATCCGTTTCAACAATTGTCATGCCGTCAAGAATTACTCCAATTGCATGACAAACTCCATCAAAATCACATATAACGGCACCATCAATTGCCGTGATAGGTTTTATTAGTCCACTGTCAAGCGATAGGCGTACATCTTCTATTTGGAAGCAAGTCTTTTTTAGTCGTTGCACCTCTTGTCTAGCACATCTTGAAAACACGATTGTTGTGCCATGTTTTTGACCGGCTGCATCTTTGATAATATCAGTTAATCTGGTTACAACAGTATCTACACTTTCAAAATTGCCTATATTAGTTGATCTACAAACGTTTCTATATGCGCACTTTTGACATGGAGAACATTGAGAATCTGCGAGCCAATCAGTGATATATTGATTTATGGCAGTTAGTTTGTTTCTAACATCTAGCTTATATGTAGGTTTTCTCTTGACTTTAAAACCTATGCTATCATAAACAACACGCAGAAGTTTTTCTTTGAATTGAGCGCTTCGAATCTCGTAAAGTTCCCATCGCAAAGGACCTTGTATGCTAATTAATACATACTTATCAACTGTTTGCTCTTGGAGCGACTTTTTGGTGGCAATGCCATATATGTATTCACCATCACCAACAAGATAAGTTTCTCCTGTCGCTATCTCAAACAATTTTCTAACCCGTTTGTGGTTAGACATAGAAATTGGGTCTGCAAATCTAATGCACAGTTGCACCAGCCTTGGATGCAGTGAATCAATTGATTTATTTTTGTAGGAACTTTTTACACACCTGTTATCTTCAGATTTTGCCAGAAAACTTTTATGTAAAAGAACAATGTTGCCGATATTGGCTTGGCGCTCGTATGCAAGAGATGATACTATGTTTATGGTCTCGATAAAATGATTGTATTTTGAAGAAACATAGTCATCCAATAAATCCTCCAAGAAATATTTACCCGCAAGTAACATCAATTGATCTTCTGCGTAGCGAGGAGTCATATTGGGCATATGGGGTAATGAAACATCTGATAAATATTGTAATACTACATAGCTTGCAAGGGTTGGCAACGGTATAGTTGTGCCCCATGCATTTGAGTTCTCTTTTAACAGTCTGTGTTCACTTGGCGTGTATTTTAGCCTGATAAAAGCAAAAATGTTGCCGTATACTGAACCAGGAACATATTTTAGGTATTCAATAAATCCTTTGTTTTCCCTTGTATATACACCACCTCCTCTAACGTAATAATCTTCAATGCATTTTTCTAAGGCCTCTAACTGTTTTTGCGCCATGGGATCGCTTGTTATCATGACTAATTTGTCGCTATTTGCATCGCAAGAATCGCAACAAGTTTCGGCACAATCATCATTACAATTATCTGCACCGTTGAACAAAATACCGCTTTGAATTTTGGGGTTAATTCCTATTTTGCATAGTAGTTTATGCAATTCCTGAAGATACCCACTCATTGCTTCGTCTATATGCTGGATTTCTGGGTTCTCCCACATTTTTTAACATCCTCTTTCTCTCTTAGTGTTAGTTATTTCTATATAGAGATTTTGCTTTAGACAACTTTGGTTGACAGTATTGATAGAGATCTAGTGGATAATCACTTTAATGGAACACTCAGCACAATCTATTAGAATTTTTGGATACTTTTTTGATTTTAGCGATTCCTGGTTGTTGCAGCAGGACGAAAAATTCATTGATTATGTTATGCTGTTGCCTCGGATTCCTCATGCCCGTTCTTTTATGGCAGAACGTAAAAGTGACCGCTTCCTTTGCACGTGATAATGCTACAAAGAACGCACACCGATCTTCATCTGGCTGATTCCTGAAATTCCAAAAAGCAGAATCCTCTAGACCAACAAAATATACGGCAGAGTATTCTAACCCTTTGCTCTTATGAATCGTCATAATCGGAACGGAATGTTCACCACAGAAATTCTCAATGGCACGATCCCATTCCCCACACGCGGCCACATATTCATTAAAGAAGAGGTCTTCAAATTTGCAAATCAAGTCATCCAAGTAGGTTCCTTGCTTATATGCCGGAAACTTGGACTTTATGCTTGAGATATTGAAAAAACGAATAATTTCTTCCAGGGTATCATGCCAATTCGCACCGTCTAGTCCCTTTTGTATAGTTTTCTTTACAGAATCTGCCAAAGCAGCTAGCTTCTGTTGCATTTTATCGTAAGCATCATTATTCTGTGTCGCACCAAATCCCCAGAGCTCAATCAACGATTCCTCAATAAAGTTCCACTCTTTTGGATGCTTTCTGTTATTTGCGCACAGCATGAACTTAATAAGAAGATCTATAATCGGCTCCTTAATTAAATCCTGATACTCATTCTCAATACGAGCCCGGATACCATGCCTCTCTAGTTTTGCAATAATTTCCGGAGCATAGTTCTGCGGTATCTGCTTGCAAAGAATACATATATCGCACGGCTTTGTACCTTCCGAAATTCTCAACAGGATATCCTCTGATACAGCACCTGCCTCTAGTCGCTCATCGTCAGCGATGATCAAAGAAATATCCCCGTCGTCTTCGCCCCATTTATCTGAAACAGATACCTCCGTTGCTTTTTCTTTTAAGGAATCATACATTGCTTTTTGCAGCGTAACTAGTCTGGGTGCAGAACGATGATTCATTATCAAACGCACACCTAGCGGATTCAACTCTTTATGGAAGTCATTAAATATGGTCTTTACTGCACCTGCCCACACCATAATTCGTTGCTTGTTATCTCCGACAGCCGTTATTTTAGTATTTGAACCAAAGAAGCATTCCTTAACAAAGGCATATTGAATATCCGTTGTATCTTGGAACTCATCCAAGAATACAAAGGAATATGTCATCTGCAAGGCGCGTTTGATATGGGGATTGGTATTAACAATATGTATCGCAAGCATCATGATCATTTTAAATGTCAGGGTTGCTTTGTTTCCGTCAAATCCATGTAAGAGCAACGGCCATACTCTATGTCCAATCTCAGTACCAGCTATTGGGAGGTTTACCCGTGACAAGAATGAATCATAAGCAGATCTTAATCTTGACTGTGATAGTCCGTCAGGATTCCTGTAGCCAACATATCTAAACGATGCATCAATAGTGTCATGATCGTTTACCAAATAATCAGGCGTTGGTCGAAGGGAATCAGGCAGTGCATACATGAAATGATCTAGAATGCTTTTGGCAAATGCATCATATGTCATTGACATGAATCTGCCCTTTACCTCTGCACCGCAACGCTGTTCTACACGCTCCTTTAGGTTCTGTGCAGCATCTGTTTTAAAGCTGATGGCAAGTATTTTCTGCGGATCCTTACATTGATTTGTTTGAAATAAGAATGCCGCTTTTTGGGCTAGTAATTCAGTTTTTCCAGCACCTGGTCCTGCGATTACCAACACATGCCTATCACTACAACGAACAGCAGTATCTGCAGCGTCTTCCAAGGTAATCCCGTCGCAAGGCAACCATTTGTTAGGTTGTACTATTTTCATTTTTATCACCTTTTATGATGTGCTCAGCTGCTTCAATTAAGCGCTTCAGTACGGGTGGGATATTGCTTTTGATTGTCTCATCACTTAATCGCGATAGAACAGAGATATGCGTAGAAGGCTTTCCTCTATTCAAGAAGAAATATGTGTACCACACCATAAGTTTTTGCTGCTCCAAAGAATAAGTGCTTCCATCACCGCCTTCTTCCTTTAAGGTAGATTTAATATCTTTTTTGATACGAGCCTCATATTCTGTTTGATAAGTATCCGTTCCCTCAATCGTTTGGATTAAAATTCGTTTCTTTTCCCCATCCTCAGTAACCTCTAAACGCGGACCTTCCGTTTTGTCTAGAGATTTCTTGTACTCTGACACCATCTGTTCCAGCATCATAAAGTCAATGTCCAGAGGTGAAGAAAAGAAAACATTATACTTTTCCAACCGTTTCAACCAGCCCTGCATCTGTTTTTCATTAGATACGTTCCGCTCAGACATCTCCTCGAGCTGTTTATCAGTCAGCACGCCATTCTTTGTGCTGAGCAGTTTGTTCTTGTCATGACCATTTGCGATGAGCTGCTTGAGTGCATACTTAATACGTCCCCAGCCCCCACCTTCTCTTTCTCTATCCAAGTCAAGTAGTGTAATATGAGGAATTTGCAAATCATTCAATAGTCTCCAGAAATGGTTTACATGGCGACCACCAAGCGGAACGATGGATATGCCACCTACATCTACACTTCCGTTTACTGCTTCCCAATACTTGGGCAAAATTATCTCTTCACTATCTCCTTCGCCGAGAATGACAAGCTTCGCAAAATAAAGCTCAGGATAAGCCCTTACTGCTTCTTTAATGTATTTATACTGCTCTTGGGTACTCTCTTTTTCTGGCAAAGTAATACTTCTGACCTTTGAAATCAGCAGTTCCTTATCCATTCTGAAGTATCTGAGATTCTCAGGATCAATCCGCTTAACAATAGCCGGAGAATGGGAAGTCATAATTGCCTGTGCATTGCTTTTTTCTGCAATGTTCCTAAGGTTTCCCACCAGTTTGCCTAACAAATGCGGCGCAATATGATTCTCGGGTTCCTCAAGTGCTACAATCGTTAAGATAGGTGGCTTACGGCTAAAGGAAGTGTTTTCTGGATCTACTTCGATCTCCCGTTGCATTTGCCCTTCTACATCCAGAATGCTGTCAACCAAGGAGATATAAAACAGTGACCGCAGACCATCACTCATCTGATCTATTGTGTATTCTTTTCCGGTCTCTGTGGGTTCAAAAACAACTTCTGTTTTCCTGATGGATGTCTCAATATCGGTACTATTAAATCTCAAGATGGCCGTGGAATACCTCTCATCAGAATCGTAAGCTTTCCACTGCTTCGCCAAGGATGTTCCAAATATAGAAACACCCTTTTCTCCCTCGAATTGTTCATTTAGTTCCTTGATCTTAGCCTTAACATTTCCCTTTGTTTCTTCACTCCAGTTAATGCTACTCATAATCTGATACATCATTGTGCCAGATGCATTTTTCAATTGCCTAGAAGGATCTCTAACTGCAGGAACATAAACAACACGGATTTTATCCAAGTCCCGACGAGAAGCATCAGTTCGATAGATATCTTCAATCTCAACCGATTCAGGGCAGGTAATATAGCTTATCTTGCTATCGATTGAACCTTCAATCGTACTGCTTTTCTCCCATTTAGCATCAAGACGAATCCGCAAATACGGAAGACCACCTGGATTATCTACAACAAGATGTTGGAAAAAGATTGGAATAGCATATTCTCCACTACCACCCTCTGTTTCCAATTCTTCAAATTCAAAAACTGTTTCAATGTAAAGACTCTGGCTCTCCATTTCATCTGGATTCTTTTCTTTGGGGAGATGGAAATCGCTCCTTTGCAGAATCCGCTCACCGCTGTTTTCAGAAAATATACAATTTAAGGCCGCCAGTGCTGCTGTTTTACCGGCACTATTATCTCCAATGAATGTTGTCAAACTATCAATTGAGATGGCCTGTTCTTCCGAGCCGAAGCATCGGTAATTCATCAGCTTAATTTTAGAAAGTCTCATATTTATTCGCCCGCCTTCCTTTATATGTACATATTTTACCATAATCCAAAAAGAAAACAAGGGACAACATAGAAAATGCACGCTTACGAATGGGCAAAAACACGATATGATATTTCAGCGAACATAATATTAAGGGGGTCACTGAATAATGGCAAAACGAGAAAATGGCGAAGGATTGATACGTAAGCGTAAGGATGGGCGTTATGAACTTCGGATCATGGATGGCTATCAGAAGAATGGAAAACAGAAGGTTATTTCGTTCTATGGTAAATCGAGACAGGAGGTGCGTGATAAGAAAAAGGCGTATGATGCCGGTAGTAAACAAGGTGTTGGGATGAAGGCAAAATATACTTTTGCTGAGTTTGCTGATGTTTGGTTTGAGAGGCATCAGGAGCAATTGGAAGATGCTACAATAGAGCATTACACCTACATCCTACGCACCTTAAAGGAACACATAGGTAGATGCCCACTTCATGAGATTACTACCCCGGAGATTGAAGATTTACTTCAGAAGCTCCGGGGGAAAAAGTATTCTGATTCCTATATTCGTAGCTGCCGTGGTATGTTGACTCAAATCTATAACCGTGCGTTGGCATACCAACTGGTTAG
Source organism: Faecousia sp. (assembly GCA_045647425.1). Classification (GTDB taxonomy): domain Bacteria; phylum Bacillota; class Clostridia; order Oscillospirales; family Oscillospiraceae; genus Faecousia. Next base: position 991 of record JAZRMH010000006.1, on the reverse strand, counting down.
TTATAATCCTGCAAGTTTGGCGGCTAGAATGAAATCCCAAGCACCACAGCAAAAGAAAGAATCTTTTACTGCTTCTGAGTGCTCTCGACTGATCGCAGACTTGCCTCAAGATCGGATGGGGTGGACTATTAGGTTAATGATTGCTACAGGCTTGAGACCCCAAGAGATGATGGGCCTCGAACCCAGACACATCACCGAAGATGGTGCTTGTGTAATGGTGGAACAAGCTATGAAGCGCATCAAAGGAACGGCTGAAATTGGTGGCACTAAGAATGCCAGCAGTTATCGAATCATACCGGTTCCTGAGATTATTAGACCTGCAGCGATTGCTTTGCGAAACACGGACAAGACATTCATTTGGGAAGCAGGGAAGAAGGGAAAACCTTGCAATCCGTCCTACTTTGGTGATCAGTTTAGGGCAAGTCTTTCTACGATTGCTGGTATGCCCCTTTTGACACCTCATTGCTGCCGTGTAACTTATGTTTCCATCATGCAGTCTCTGGGTGTGAAATTGGAAACTATCAGTCATCTTGTTGGTCATACCACAACACGGATTACAGAGAGTCGTTATCTGCGTGTTCAGAATGAGGCTTGCCAAGATGCGTTAGCTCGTTTTGATCAGCGATTTGGCTTTGCTTGATGTATCAAAACGGCTTGTAATTTGAAATGTCATAAAATTAGTGGTATATTTCTATTGAAATGTCATGATTTTGGGGTGCAAATTCCATTGAAATGTCATTTGAGAGGTTTTACGCATGTTACATCATCTTAGAATAAAACAATCGCGTCAGGCAGTTTCAAATACTGTCTGACGCGATTTGTGCGACCTCTTGTATACGATTCAAGAGGTTATGATGTGGTCAAGAATGTGGTCAAAAGTTTCCCGCTATGCTGCGCCCGGTTTCCCCTAAAGCAAAAAAAACCTTGGAAACACTAGGTTTCCAAGGATTTGTGTTGGTGGAGATAAGCGGGATCGAACCGCTGACCTCTT
>JAZRMH010000005.1:0-2471 GCA_045647425.1 Faecousia sp. | reverse complement strand
AGGATTGCAGCAGTTTCACTCCACATATTTCCTACAAAACTCTGTGTCATGCAGACCAGGGATGTGGAAGCAAGAATGAAGCACAGATAGATAGAAGTAGCTGCGATGATGTATACGGCCTGTCCTGCTACCCATGTCTTGCGGTTTATACGCATGAGGTAGAACGGTGTTCCGCTTGATATGAAGGGCATATCCGCAAACAGCAGTAGGAGCAGCAGCGAGGACAGCAGGATTGAATTTGCGTCACCGAAAGTCCAAACAAAGGCTTCCACGATCTGCATTGTGGTTCCATATTCCCGGGCAAACTGAACTGTTTTGTCGGACAGCAGAAAGCAAAGAATAAAGGCAAGGCAGAATGTAATGATGATCCGTGGATTCTTGTGCCATTGTCTGAAATTGTAAGCGGTAACCGATAGGGTCTGTTTGATCCACTTCATATCTGCGATAACCTCCTTTGCGCTGCGATCCCGAATGCCAAACATACAATGATCGTAAGCTCCAAAAGCAGTAATACGATACCGAAGCTGCCCCACATCCATTCTTTGGTAGGTGCAGTCCATTCCTTGGGATAAAGGACATAGAGTGCATCAAAGTACCGTTCGTAGAGAATGATCAACACATAGTAAAGAACAAAGGGTGATGCGTAGGCCATGTATTTACTGCTCGTCAATGTTGCAAAGGTCAGGCCGACGCAAGACCAGAACGCACCGGAACAGAAAAATAACATTACATTCTCCATCAGCTCTGCGAAATACGAGGGAGCTTTTACATCCTTGGGGAGCGGTGCTTCCATTGGCAGAAAAACCAATGCGGAAATCACATAGGAAACAAGGATGCCCAGTGCCAGCACCAAACCACCGGAAACAGCACAGGCAACACATCTGCTTGTGAGATAGTTCAATCGGGTTGTGCGGGGCAAATATGCCTTTATGTATCCGCTTTTCACATCATCCACGAAGGATGCGGTAAAAGGGAGCGCTGCGAGAATGGGCAAGGCAAGTATCATACCATCCGACACAAGTGCGTTTGCAATAAAGGTATCGTGGAAACCGATCATCAACAGTTCGTCGGCACGAAATGCTTCCAAAATCTGCTGAATGGAGGATACGGCGATAATGGCAACCACTCCAATCCAGCTGACAAGAAAACTTTTACTGAACACAGCCTGCTTTACTGCTGAGGCAATCGTTTTTATCATTTCGATACCCTCCTTTCCTTGGGTGTTCAAATCTATCCATAGTGTAAAGGAACACGGTAGAAAAGTCGTTACCGAACGATTATCGTTTTATTATTGTTTGCCATTATTTCTGTTTGGTGCTTTGCAACATTGATTTTCTACATTGCTCTGAGTATAATAAAAATGAAAACAGTTCGTAAAACTTGAATTTGACGAACAGTTAAGCCACGCACCAAAGCTTGCTGTGTTCTCTGGCAGAGTTTACATAGATAATTACGAAGAAAGGAGATGATTGTAAATGAGCAATAGAAATATCTGTCATTTAACTAAGAATTGGAGGGAAAAAGCAGTATAAACCCTCCACGAATATAACCGAAAATCGGAGGAAATTAACAATGATTCATTTGGAAAAAATCAATTCTAACAATGTTTGGGATATCGTTGACTTAAAAGTAGCGGAAGACCAGGAAAGTTTCGTTGCTTCCAATAGCGATAGCATCATTGAGGCATATACCACTATTGGAACTGGCTGTACCGCATTTCCTTTTGGTGTATACGATGACGAAGAACCTGTTGGATTTTTGATGATTGGTCATAACATGGCTGCGCTGGATGGAGTGTGTGAAGAAGATGCACCCGATGTGGTGAAACACAACTATCTGTTCTGGCGTTTGATGGTTGACGAAAAATACCAAGGAAAAGGATACGGCAAAGCTGCCATTAAACTTGCATTGGATTTCATTAAAACCTGGCCTTGTGGGGAAGAAGAATACTGTGTAATTACTTACGAACCTGAAAACAAAGCTGCTAAAAATCTATACGCTTCCTTCGGCTTTGCAGAGACTGGTGAAATAGTTGATGACGAGGTTGTTGCAGTGTTGAAGCTGTAATTCAGACTTACCAATTCCAATTTGACGAACAGTTGCCCTTTGTGGCAACTGTTCTTTTCTTTTTCCTCTTGGTATGCTATACTAACAAAAAATCGCCACGGAGGGAAGACCATGGCAAACTACGGAAAGTATTACATCGCCGTCCGCTTGCTACTGCTGAAACAATACCTTGAAGCCAATGCCGGACGGAAAAGAATTGTGAAGCGGCGGGAACTGGAAGAACTCTTAGCAGAACATGATATGCCAGTAGAGAAGAAGACCCTGTATCAGGACTTCGCCGCTCTTGGGGATGTCTGCGGCTTACAGTTGGAATACGATGTCCACCAGAAGGGATACCGACTTCTGAACCCGCCCTTTGAACCGAATGAGCTGCGGCTTTTGGTGGATAGTGTTCAGTCTTCCAA
>JAZRMH010000004.1:0-1612 GCA_045647425.1 Faecousia sp. | reverse complement strand
CAAGACACCTATTTGCTCATCAAAAAATACAGCACCGAAACTATGATCCCACGGGCATTATATCAGGTGCTTTGGGAAATGAATGATTTTCACTGGTGGGTGATTGAGACAGAAGAAACTCCAATCCATGTTCTTCATCAGGAAATCACCACATTGGTAATTGAATTTAATTATTTCGTTGTCCGTGGCTGGACGAACGAACTGGACATTCGATACCATATTGCAAAGATAGAGGGTGAAATATGAGCAAAATCGTTTTGTTAAACGAGTCCTGTGTTGACCAAACCGTAGACGCTATCGTAAACGCAGCCAATCCTCTTTTGTGGCCTGGGGACGGGGTTTGTGGGGAGATATTCAAACGAGCTAACACATTGGACTTAGTCATATGTTGCAGTAAATATGATACACCGCTGAGGAATTCTCGTCCTCTTCGTCGGCGATCAAAAATTCCCGCAGAATATTCCAGTTGAACACATAAATGCCCATAGAAGCATTGGTAGACTTGGGTTGCTTGGCTTTTCCTCGAACTCGTAAATCGAGCCATCGGGATTGGTATTGAGAATACCGAAACGGCTGGCCTCCTCCAAAGGCACATCCCGCACAGCAATGGTGCAGGCTGCTTCGCTTTTCTCGTGGAAATCCACCATTTCCGCATAGTCCATCTTATAAATATGGTCACCGGAAAGGACAACCACATATTCCGGCTCATAGCGGTCAATAAAAGCGATGTTCTGATAAATGGCATTGGCTGTACCCTTATACCAGCCGTTTTTCTTGTCGTTGCGCTCATAAGGCGGCAACACCTGGGCGCTGGCCTGGGATTTATTCAGGCCCCAGGGCTGGCCGTTGCCGATGTATTCATTCAATTCCAAAGGCTGATACTGGGTCAGGATACCCACCGTATCAATGCCAGAGTTCACACAGTTGGACAAAGGGAAATCAATAATGCGATATTTGCCACCAAAGGGAACTGCTGGCTTGGCGGTATTTTGCTCAGCCGGGATCTTAATAAAGTGGATGCGGTGCTGATGGGTTTTGATACAGAACTGACTTTCCAGAAGCTGGAGGATATCAGCCGTCTTCTGCTCACCCGGAAGGACATTCCTTACATTGCCACCAATCCGGATCTGGTGTGCCCCACGGAGTTTGGCAGCGTACCGGACTGTGGCAGTGTGTGTATGATGCTGAAAAATGCCACCGGTCGTACCCCTGTGGTCATTGGAAAACCCTCTCCGTTAATGCCGGAATTGGCGATGGAAAAATTCGGCTACAAAAAAGAGGAAACGGCCGTAGTCGGTGACCGAATTTACACGGATGTAAAGTCCGGTCTCAATGCCGGTGTCACAGGAATTTTGGTGCTCAGCGGTGAAACTACACCGGAAATCTTGGCAGCTTCTCCGGACAAGCCCCATTTGGTTTTACAGGATGCCTCAGAAATTTTGAACGCAATTCAGTAAAAGCACCCCGCCTGTGAACTGCCCCAGTTTGTACGGACAGCACAAAAACACCCCTATGTAGGAAATATTTAATTCAAGCGGAGTGGCGTAGCGTTAGCGGCGCCACTCCCGTTTTTGTTTGGATGCGCTCGTGGTTGTAAAAGTCGATGTAGTCA
>JAZRMH010000003.1:0-15119 GCA_045647425.1 Faecousia sp. | reverse complement strand
CCACCATGGCTTGTATTGTCGGCAGCAATTCCTTGATATGCGTGTAATTTCGTTTGGACATAACGATACCCCCTAATGTAGTTATTATCCTACATTAGGGGGTGTTTTGTCTATTGTCCAATTTTACTGGTTCGGTTCAATCGTAGGTGCTTTTTTTGTTGACTTTTTTTCGATTTGCTGATATGTTTTTCCTATAGAAAATGAGAACCATACTACCCAAAGGAGACGATATATGGAAAATTTTGATGTGATTGTCATTGGTGGCGGCCCCGGCGGCTATTTAGCGGCTGAGCGGGTAGGTCACGCCGGTAAGAAAACGGCATTATTTGAGAAAAACAGTTTGGGCGGTGTCTGCCTGAATGTGGGTTGTATTCCCTCCAAGGCGCTTTTGAACTCTGCCAAACATTATGAACACGCCCTGCACGGAATGGATTACGGCGTTGGGTGCGACAATGTGACCATCGACCAAAAGAAGGTGGTGGCGCGGAAGAAAAAAGTGGTCCGCACATTGGTATCCGGCGTGGGTATGAAAATGAAGGCATCCGGCGTCACCGTGGTGATGGCAGAGGCGCAGATTACCGGCAAAGAGGGCGAAAACTTTGTGGTCACGGCAGAGGGAAAGACCTACGGGGCAAAGAATTTGATTGTTGCCACCGGCTCTTCCAACGCGGTACCCCCGCTACCGGGCTTGAAGGAAAATCTCGGGGGCTTTGTGCTGACCAATCGGGAGATTTTGGATTTGGAAGAAATCCCCAAGGAACTGACCGTCATTGGCGGCGGTGTTATTGGCTTGGAAATGGCCTGCTACTATGCCTGCGTAGGGGCAAAGGTCACCGTGGTGGAAATGCTGGACCACATTGCTGGCGCAACGGATAGAGAATTGGGCAAAATGCTTCAAAAAGAACTGGAAAAGAAGGGCGTTACCTTCCTGCTGTCCCATAAGGTGATGGCGGTTGAGCCGGGGAAAGTGCTGGCCCAAGACCCCGCCGGCAAGGATGTTTCGATTTCCGCAGACAAAGTTCTGCTGTCCATTGGCCGCCGCGCCAACTGCGCCGGTATCGGCCTAGAAAATATCGGCGTGAACTTTGACAGAGGGATACCCACCGACACCTTCTGCCGTACCAATGTGGCGGGGGTTTACGCCATCGGCGATGTCAACGGACATCATATGCTGGCCCACACCGCCTATCGGGAAGCGGAAGTGGCAATAAACAACATTTTGGGCAAGCAGGACACCATGCGCTACCACGCCACCCCCTCTGTGATTTACACCTTCCCCGAAATCGGCTCTGTGGGCAAAACCGAGGAAGAGTGCAAGGAAAAGGGCATTGAGTACGAAGTCAAGAAACTGTCTATGATGTATTCCGGTCGGTTTGTGGCGGAAAACGAGGGCGCAGACGGCATCTGCAAAATCCTTGTGGATAAGAAGCGCCGGACAATTTTGGGCGTGCATTTGCTGGGCACTTATTCCGGCGAAATCATTTGGGGCGCGGCAGAAATGCTGGAAATGCAGTTGCGGGTAACTGATGCCCGACAGATTATCTTCCCCCATCCCACCGTCAGCGAAATCATTCGGGAAACGCTGTGGGAATTTCAGGACTAAATAAAACCGACGAGAGGAAAAATTTCCTCTCGGCGGCTAATTTGTATTTTTGTACATACCCTGCTGGGCGGCGGCTGCCATAGCGGCAACATCAGCTTCAGGATTGGGCTTGTCGGCAACCAAACTCTCGGTGGTCAGCACGCAAGAGGCGATGGAAGCGGCATTTTCCAAGGAAGAACGGGTGACCTTGGTGGGGTCAACGATACCGGCAGAAATCATATCCACATACTGCTCGGTGTAAGCGTTGTAGCCATAGCCAACCTTCTTGGAAGACTTAATCTTTTCGTAAACCACGCTACCGTCTACGCCGGCGTTCTCGGCAATCTGACGGATGGGGGCTTGCAGTGCGGTGGCGATAATCTTTGCACCGGTCTTTTCATCGCCGGACAGTTTGGTAATCAACTTTTCCACAGCGGAAATGGCGTTGACCTGGGCAGTACCGCCGCCGGCAACAATGCCTTCTTCCACGGCGGCGCGGGTAGCGTTCAGTGCGTCTTCCACGCGGAGTTTCTGCTCTTTCATAGCAACTTCGGTCTGTGCGCCGACCTTGATTACGGCAACACCGCCGGAGAGTTTTGCCAAACGCTCCTGCAACTTCTCTCTGTCATAGTCGGAAGTGGTGGTAGCGATGGAACTGCGGATTTGGTGCGCCCGAGCCTTGATGGCCTCGCTGTCACCTGCGCCGTCGACGATGGTGGTGTTGTCCTTGGTGACAACTACCTGACGGGCGCGACCCAAGTCAGCCATAGTTGCGCCGGTCAGTTCCATATTCAACTGGCTGGAAATCACAGTACCGCCGGTGAGGACGGCAATATCCTGCAACATTTCCTTGCGACGGTCACCAAAGCCGGGGGCCTTGACGCAGACGCAGTTGAAGTTGCCGCGCAAACGGTTGACAAGCAGAGTTGCCAGCGCGTCGCCTTCCACATCTTCGGCAATAATCATCATCTTCTTGCCGGCTTTCACAACCGGCTCCAAGATGGGAAGGATTTCCTGAATGGAAGAAATCTTCTTGTCAGTAATGAGAATGTAAGCATCGTCCAAAACGGCTTCCATCTTGTCGGTATCGGTAACCATATAGGGGGAGATATAGCCGCGGTCAAACTGCATACCTTCCACAACATCCAAACCGGTTTCTGCGGTCTTGGACTCTTCGATGGTGATAACGCCTTCGGTGCCGACCTTTTCCATAGCCTCGGCAATCAGCGCGCCCACGGCGGGGTCACCGGAAGAAACAGTACCCACGCGGGCGATGTCCTCAGAGCCGTTTACGGGAACGGAATGTTCCTTAATGGCTTCCACGGCGGCTTCCACAGCCTTTTCGATACCCTTGCGCATCACCATGGGGTTTGCGCCGGCGGACAAGTTCTTCAAACCCTCACGGGTGATGGCCTGCGCCAGCAAAGTGGCGGTGGTGGTGCCGTCACCGGCAACATCGTTGGTCTTGGTAGCGACTTCGCGGATGAGTTGTGCGCCCATATTCTCAAAAGCGTCTTCCAACTCGATTTCCTTAGCGATGGTCACGCCGTCATTGGTAATCAGGGGTGCGCCGAACTTCTTGCCCAGCACCACATTACGACCCTTGGGGCCCATGGTTACCTTCACGGTGTCAGCCAGTTGGTCAATACCGGCCTGCAATTTTCTGCGAGCGTCTTCGCCGTAAACAATCATCTTTGCCATTTTCCAAATCCTCCTTGATTAATCAGTCACAACAGCCAGAACGTCTTCCAGTTTTACAAACTTGTAGTCCTCGCCGTCGAGTTTGATGTCGCTGCCAACATAGTTGCCTACAACGACTTTGTCGCCGGAAGCGATGCCCTTGACATCGGGACCTACGGACATAACTTCGTAAAATGCGGGCTTTTCCTTTGCGGCGGCCAGAATAATTCCGGAAGCGGTAGTTTCCATAGCCTCTGCCTGCTTCAGCAGCAGGTTGTCTGCCATCGGCTTGAGTTTCATAAGATTTCCTCCAAACGATTATTTAGATTGTGGCTTTGCCACAGTTATCTATAGGGTTAGCACTCTTTTGTTAGGAGTGCTAAAAACAAGTATACCACAGAAGCCGGAAAAAGCAAGCCTTTTTTGCGGATTTTTTTAAATAATTTGTGAATAAGCACGGGGGTGGAGGGAAATGGCGCAGGTCGCCCCTACGGATTCTATTGCGGTGAGGGGCGGGAGATATTTGGGCAAAATGATGGAAAAGGGGTTGAAGAACCTTGATTTCCACTTGCTTTTTGTGCGTTACTACTTTATAATGGTTAAAAATGGGAAAGGAGGCGATTTCTGTGGGTGAACTGATTGCGGTGCTGTCCGGTAAGGGCGGTACGGGTAAGACTTCGGTGTGCGCCGGCGTGGCGACCGCCTTGTCCCAAATGGGGAAAAAGGTGCTTTGTATCGACTGCGACATTGGCCTGCGGAACTTGGATATTGCCTTGGGACTATCCGAATTGGGGGCAATTTCCTTTTTGGATGTGTGCCGTGGGGACTATGATGTGTCTATGGCGACTACCCATCCGGTATTTCCCAATTTGCAGTTTTTAACCGCCCCGATGAATTGCCCCGCCAGCGGGGTGGACCAATTGGAATTTGCCCAAATGCTCAACAGCATTCGGGATAAATATCATTATATTTTCCTCGATGCCCCTGCGGGCATTGAAGATGGCTTCCGCTTAGCCGCCAAATCTGTTGACCGTGTGATTTTGGTCACCGGTTCGGATCCCGCCTCTATTCGGGATGCCAAGCAGGCCGCTATGGCGTTGGAACAGATGGGTAAGGAAAATGTCCGGCTCATTGTCAACCGTATCAGCAAAAAAATGGCGACGGCCTTGGGGTTAACCGTGGATGACATTATGGACGAAGCGGGATTGCCCTTGTTGGGCTTAGTGCCGGAGGACGAAAAGGTGGTGCTTTCTGCGGCCTTCCGTCAGCCTTTGCTGGGGTTCAGCAAAAAAGGCGCGGCGGCGGCTTGTCGGCGCATTGCCAAGCGTTTGGAAGGCTTTTTCGTACCCATAACAAATGTGATTAAATAGGAGGAGTAGGTGTAATGAATATTGCTTTTTTGGCCCACGACAAGAAAAAGGAACTGATGGTGCAGTTTTGCACTGCGTATAGAAGCATCCTGATGAAGCACAATTTGTTTGCCACCGCAACCACCGGTCGGCTCATTGGGAATAATACCGGTCTGCCCATTACCCTGCTTCTGTCCCATAAGCAGGGCGGACACCAGCAGATTAACGCTCGCATTGCCTACAATGAAATTGATTTGGTGCTTCTGTTTAATGACCCCAACTCTGTGGACACGGTGGAAGACAGTCAGTTGTTAGAGACCATTCGCCACTGCGATAAGCAAAATGTCCCCGTTGCCACCAACTTGGCCAGCGCGGAAATTGCCATTATGGGTTTGCAGAGAGGCGATTTGGATTGGCGTGAAATGATGCGTACCAATCCTTTATATTAAGTTTCGGAAGGAAAAAGAAATGGAAAGAATTAAACCCCGCACGCTTTCTGGTTTTATGGAACTTCTGCCCGAGAAGCAACAGAAACTGGAAAAGATGATGGAAATATTGCGCAATACCTACAGTTTGTACGGCTTTGCGCCTTTGGATACCCCCGCCATTGAAGATGCCCAAATTCTTTTGGCAAAGGGCGGCGGTGAAACGGAAAAGCAAATTTACCGTTTCCAAAAGGGCGACAGCGACTTGGCTCTGCGGTTTGACCTGACCGTGCCTCTTGCCAAGTATGTGGCGCTACACTATAATGAACTGGCGTTTCCCTTCCGCCGGTATCAAATCAGCAAGGTTTACCGTGGCGAGCGGGCACAGCGTGGCCGTTTCCGCGAGTTCTACCAAGCGGATATTGATATTATCGGCGACGGAAAACTGGATATTTTAAATGAGGTGGAAATTCCTGCCATTATTTATCGGGTGTTCCGTGGCTTCGGCTTGTCCCGCTTCCAAATTCGGGTGAATAACCGGAAAATCCTCAACGGTTTTTACGATATGCTGGGTTTGGCGGAAAAGAGCGGTGACATTATGCGCACTGTGGATAAACTGGACAAAATCGGCGCAGAAAAAGTGCGGGTGATTTTGCTGGAGGACTGCGGTCTGACAGAAAATCAGGCCGACGAAATTTTGAAGTTTATCGCCATTTGCGGCACAAACCAAGAAGTTTTGGAAGCGCTCACCGGCTATGAAGGTTGCAACGAGATTTTTGACTTGGGTCTTGCAGAACTCAAAGCGGTGACCGCAAACTTGTCCGCCTTCGGTGTGCCCGAGGCGAATTTTGCGGTGGATTTGACCATTGCCCGAGGCTTGGACTACTACACCGGCACGGTGTACGAAACCACCTTGTTGGACCACCCCCAAATCGGCTCTGTCTGCTCCGGCGGACGGTATGACAATTTGGCGGGGTACTACACCGATAGGGCGTTGCCCGGTGTGGGTATTTCCATTGGTTTGACTCGGCTTTTCTATGTGTTGGATGAGCAGGGACTTCTCAATCCCGACCTGCCCAGCGCTCCTGCCGATGCTCTGATTTTGCCTATGACGGAAGACCCTGCGCCGGCCATCACTCTTGCCGAAACCCTGCGCTCTGCAGGCCTTCGGGTGCAACTGTATGCCGAGCAGAAGAAGTTTAAGCAGAAGATGAGTTATGCCGATAAATTGGGCGTTCCCTATGCGGTTTTGTTGGGTGAAGACGAGATTGCCGAGGGTAAATGCTCTGTCAAGGATATGCGTTCCGGCGAGCAGGTGAAGGTGACCCCCGCCGAGGCCGCAGAATTTATCCAAAACGGTTTGGCCGCCAATGGTGGCGCCCTGATTCTAGAGTAATATGGAAGAAAAATTTTTGGCAGAACTTTCTGCCTGCTGGCAAAAGGCAGAAAAATTGGGGGTGCGCGCCCGTCCCATTGGGGATATGGCGACCGCCCACAAGTGCTTAACCGGCCATCGGGAAAGCGATGGATTTTTCGCCTTGGCGGACTTGGGGAAATTGGAATTTTCCTTGGAAGCCTTGGCGGTGAAAAAAGGCTACACCGCTTTATTTTCCGACGAAGAAGCCAACACCGCCCTGACCCGTCTGTTAGACGCCGGCTACAAATTTTCATAAAAGAAATCCCCGAACATTTTGTTCGGGGATTTTTGATTAGCAATAGAAATCTTTGATTTTCTTGGCTCGGCTGGGGTGGCGGAGTTTCCGGATTGCCTTGTTCTCAATCTGACGGATACGCTCACGGGTCACGCCGAAAATCTGACCCACTTCTTCCAAGGTGTGGGTTCTGCCATCGTGCATACCAAAACGCATACGCAGAACATCGGCTTCCCGATCTGCCAAAGTGTCCAAAATTTCCTTCAAGGCTTCGGCCAGCAATGCGTTGGAAGTGGCGTCGGCAGGGCCGGGGGTGCGCTCGTCTTCCACGAAAGAGCCGATGGAAGTATCTTCTTCGTCGCCCACGGGGGTATCCAAAGAGAGGGTATCTGCGGCGGTGCGGTTTGCTTCAATGATTTTTTCCACCGGCAGGTTCAATTCTGCGGCGATTTCTTCCACAGTAGGCTCACGGCCCAATTCCTGCACCAATTTCCGGTTGCAACGGGTGGCCTTGTTAATCACTTCTACCATATGCACCGGCACACGAATGGTTCGTGCTTGGTCGGCAATGGCGCGGGTGATGGCCTGCCGGATCCACCAAGTGGCATATGTAGAGAATTTATTTCCCTTTGTCCAGTCAAACTTATCTACGGCGCGGATGAGGCCGGTGTTACCTTCTTGAATCAGGTCCAAGATGTGCAGACCTCTGCCGGAATATTTCTTAGCAATGGAAACCACCAGACGGAGGTTTGCCTCGGTCAGTTTGTTTTTGGCGGCTTGATCGCCTTCGGAAACGGCCTTTGCCAAATCCACTTCTTCTTCCGCAGACAGAAGTTTAATCTGACCGATTTCCTTCAGGTACATACGCACCGGATCGTCCAAATTATACTCGGCGGCCAAGTCTACGGGGTCGACCAATTCTTCCTCGTCCATACCGGCAAGGTCCAAATCGTCCACAAGACCGTCGCCCAAGTCGCCGTCCAAATCATCCCCCAAATCCAAGTCCAAGTCTGAACTGACCACTTGGATATTCATGGCTTCAAACCGGTCATAAATCTCTTCAATTCGCTCGGGACTTAAATCCAACTTTTCCAAGTGGGCGTTTAAGTCGGAGGCTTTAATCATACCGTTTTTCCGACCTTGCGCAATCAAGGACTGCAAAACGCTTTGCAAATCCTCGGCATTTTTTTCGGATTTTTTTGCTGTACTCATAATCATCGTTCCTCTTCTTTATGTACTTGCCGTTAGACTATAGCCCAAATATAACAATTTGACAAGGGTTTTTACGAAATATTTTTCAAAAAAAGCAACTTTCGGCGGTTTTTGTCGGTACAAAGCACAGTATGCCCCAAAAAACAGAAAAACATACAGTTGCCTTTTTGGGGAAAATTCGATATAATATTAGATACTAATTGTGAGGTGCAAAGCATGACAGACCTTTCTAAAATTCGAAATTTTTCAATTATCGCCCATATTGACCACGGCAAGTCTACCTTGGCAGACCGGTTGCTGGAAGAATGCGACGCGGTAGATAACCGCCAAATGGAGCAACAAATGCTCGACTCTATGGATTTGGAGCGGGAGCGGGGCATTACCATTAAGGCAACCGCTGTCCAACTCACTTACACTGCCGACGATGGGGAAACTTATGCCCTGAACCTGATTGACACCCCCGGCCATGTGGACTTTAACTATGAAGTCAGCCGCTCTTTGGCGGCCTGCGAAGGCGCGGTGTTGGTGGTGGATGCTTCCCAAGGCGTGGAAGCCCAGACTTTGGCAAACACCTATTTGGCCATTGACGCGGGGTTGGAAGTGTTGCCGGTGATTAACAAAATCGACCTACCCTCGGCAAGACCGGCGGAGGTCAAGGCAGAAGTAGAGGATATTATCGGCATTCCTGCCGAGGATTCCCCCGAGATTTCCGCCAAAAACGGCATTAACATCCATTCCGTGTTGGAAATGATTGTCCGAGATGTGCCCGCCCCCCAAGGTGACCGCAATGCGCCCTTGCAGGCGTTGATTTTTGACAGCCAGTACGATTCTTATAGGGGCGTCATTGTCTATACCCGTGTGAAACAGGGTACAGTCCGCGCCGGTCAGGATATTAAAATGATTGCCACCGGCGCTACTTACAAGGTAGTGGAAGTGGGCAGCATGAGTCCTTTGGGTCTTGTGCCCAAGGATGCGCTGGGTGCAGGCGAGGTCGGATATATTACCGCCTCTATCAAAACCGTGGCGGACACCCAAGTGGGCGATACCATTACCACGGTGGAAAACCCCGCCAAGGAAGCGCTCCCCGGTTACCGTCCGGTGCAACCCATGGTCTATTCCGGCGTGTACCCCGCCGACGGCGCAAAGTATCAGGATTTGCGAGAGGCACTGGAAAAACTGAAGTTGAACGACGCTTCTATGTCCTATGAACTGGAAAGTTCCATTGCCTTGGGCTTTGGGTTCCGTTGCGGTTTCTTGGGACTTTTGCATATGGAAATCATCCAAGAGCGGTTGGAGCGGGAATACAATTTGGACCTGATTACCACCGCCCCCAACGTTGTCTACCGCATCACCAAAAATACCGGCGAAGTGCTGATGGTGGATAACCCCTTGGATTACCCCGACCCCATGGAAATTCAGTTGGCGGAAGAGCCTTTTGTGAAAGTCAGCCTCATTGCCCCCCAAGAGTATGTGGGCAATATGATGGATTTGGCAACTTCCCGCCGAGGGGAATTCAAGGATATGGTCTACTTGGACGCAAATCGGGTAGAATTGCATTATGAAATGCCCTTAAATGAGATTATTTACGATTTCTTTGATGCCCTCAAGTCCCGCACCCGTGGCTACGGCTCGCTGGACTATGAATTCATCGGTTACCGCCCCAGCCGTTTGGTGAAACTGGATATTATGCTCAACGGCGATGTGGTGGACGCCCTTTCTTTCATTTTGTTTGCGGATAATGCCTATCCCCGCGCCAGAAAGATTTGTGAAAAACTCAAGGACAATATCCCCCGCGCCCAGTTTGAAATTCCGGTGCAGGCGGCCATCGGCGGTAAGATTATCGCCCGTGAGACCATCAAGGCACTGCGGAAAGATGTGCTGGCCAAGTGTTACGGCGGTGATATTACCCGCAAGAAGAAACTGCTGGAAAAGCAGAAGGAAGGCAAGAAGCGGATGCGTACCTTCGGTACAGTTTCAGTGCCTTCGGAAGCCTTTATGGCAGTGCTCAAGTTAGACGAAGATTAACAGGAGTTTGCTATGCCCTTTTTGTCACGAAACAACAAAACGCCCTTGGGCATTTATATTCACATTCCCTTCTGTCGGAGTAAGTGTCAGTATTGCGATTTTTACTCGGTGACAGATCGGGAGGATAAACTGCTGGACAGTTACTTGGAGGCAATTTGCAGCCACATTCAGGAGGCCGGTTCGCTGGCTCCCAACTATTTGGTGGATACCATTTATTTTGGTGGTGGCACCCCCAGTTTCTTCGGGGCAGAGGGTCTTTCTGCGATTTTGGATGTCATTCGAAAAAGTTTCGATGTGGCGGGCAGCGCGGAAATCACCTTTGAAGCCAACCCCGACTCGGTGTCGGACAAGTTGTTAAAACGGCTTCGCAGTGAGGGCTTTAATCGGGTGAGTTTGGGTATCCAATGCGACAACGATGAAATTCTCAAGAAAATCGGCAGACCCCACACCTATGAGCAGGCGGTGAACGCGATTGGGCGGATACGCAAGGCGGGTTTCCGGAATTTGTCCGTGGATTTGATTTACGGTCTGCCGGGGCAGAGCCTTTTGAACTGGGAAGACACCTTGCGCACGGTGTTGCAACTGCATCCCGAGCATATCAGTTGTTACGGATTGGAAGTGATGGAGGGGACACCCCTTTGGGAATGTCAGGAGTTTTTGAATTTGGCTGACGATGACACCCAAGCGGATATGTATTTTTCCGCCATCCAAATCCTCAAAAGTTTCGGCTACCGCCAGTATGAGATTTCCAATTTCTGCCGAAAGGGAAATGTGTCCCGCCATAACCTGAAATACTGGACCGGCGGGGAATATTTGGGCTTTGGACCGGGGGCGGCCTCGGACTTTGCCGGCAGAAGATTTGAGATTGTTCGAGATTTGGACAAATATATCGAAGGCATCACCCAAGGCGGGCAGGTGCTTTCCGATGTGCAGGAAGTGCCCAATCGGGAGCGGGCCGGCGAATATATTATGACCCGTATGCGGATTTCCTCCGGCCTAGACCCGCAGGAATATGAGAAAAACTATATGCTTCCCTTTGCCCCCTTGGAACATAAGTTGTTAGAGTTTAAAGAGCGGGGTTGGGCGCAGAAAACCTTTGACGGACGGTGGCACTTGACGCCGGAGGGGCTGTATATTTCCAATTCTTTGATTATTGAATTGCAAAACATTCAAACCAAGACAAAACCCTTCACAAGACGATAAAAAAACCGCACCCGATAGGGTGCGGTTTTCTTGTTTGACTAAAAAATTAGCCTTCTGCGCGCATCTGAGCGAAGCACTCGCTGCAGAATACGGGACGGTCGGACTTGGGCTCGAAGGGAACCTTTGCCTCACCACCGCAGCGGGCGCAGGTAGCGGTGAAGAACTCACGGGGGCCACGGGCGCTGTTCTTGCGAGCGTCACGGCAAGCCTTGCAGCGCTGGGGCTCATTCTGGAAGCCGCGCTCTGCGTAGAATTCCTGCTCACCAGCGGTGAAAACGAATTCGCTGCCGCACTCTTTGCAAACTAAAGTCTTGTCTTCGTACATTGTGTTTACCTCTTTTCGGTTAATAGCCCCGCGCAAACCCCATCAATTGACTGGAAATAACCCAGGGTCTTGTAATATAGGTGATAACCCACCATAAGCCGCATTATACACAAATTGTACATATTTGTCAATAGTTTATAATCGGTTTTCTGTAAAAAATTAACTATTTGTGAAGTTTTCTCAAAAATCAAACAAAGTCTGTTCCGGACTTTGCATATGCAGGTGGTCGTAGGCCAAGCGGGTGACGCACCGCCCTCTGGGGGTGCGGGTCAAGAAGCCCAACTGCATCAAATAGGGCTCGTAAACATCTTCCAAGGTGATGGCCTCTTCGCCGATGGTGGCGGCAAGGGTTTCCAAGCCCACGGGGCCACCGCCGTAATTTTGGATAATGGCGGTGAGCATCCGACGGTCAATGTTGTCCAAACCCAGCGCATCCACTTCCAAACGGTCCAGCGCCAAGTCCGCCGCTTCCTTGGTAATCACACCGTCACCCAGCACGCAGGCAAAGTCCCGCACCCGACGCAAAAACCGGTTGGCAATGCGGGGTGTGCCACGGCTGCGGGTGGCAATTTCCATTGCGCCCTTGGGGTCAATATCCATACCCAAAATGGTGGCAGAGCGGGTGACAATGCGGGCAAGTTCTTCGGGGTTATACAGTTCCAAACGCAAACTCACACCGAAACGGTCCCGCAAGGGGGCGGAGAGTTGGCCGGCCCGTGTGGTGGCGCCTACTAAGGTGAATTTGGGCAAATCCAAGCGAATGGAATTGGCGGAAGGGCCTTTGCCCACGATAATATCAATGGCAAAATCTTCCATGGCGGGGTAGAGAATTTCTTCCACCACCCGATTGAGCCGGTGGATTTCGTCGATAAACAAAATATCCCCGGGGTTGAGGTTGGTCAGCAGTGCCGCCAAGTCACCGGGCTTTTCAATGGCAGGGCCGGAGGTAATGCGGATGTTTACCCCCATCTCGTTGGCGATGACACCGGCAAGGGTGGTTTTGCCCAAACCGGGAGGGCCATATAATAATGTATGGTCCAGCGGTTCGTTCCGCTTGCGGGCGGCCTCAATATACACACTGAGATTGGATTTTGCTTTTTCCTGACCGGTATAGTCGGACAGCAGTTTGGGACGCAAGCCAATTTCGCCGGCATCTTGGGGGGAAAAAGTGGGGGAAATAATCGGCTGACCCAAATCTTCGTTAAATTCAAGGCTCATAGTAATTTCCTTTCGGGCGGCAACCTGCCGCCTGCAATTGTCAATTGCGTAAGACCATATTCCGCAGGGCGAAGCGGACCAGTTCTTCCGTAGTGGCGTTGGGGTCTGCGCCCTTTAAGGCCATGGCAATTTCCGGGGGGGAGTAACCCAATTCCTGCAAGGCCGCTTGTGCCAAAGCACCGTTTCCTTGGGGGGTGGGGGCAGAAAAACCGCCGGAGAAGTCCAGTTCCAAAGAACTACCGCCCATCTTGTCTTTCAATTCCAAAATAATCCGTTGGGCAAGTTTCTTGCCCACGCCTTGGGCGGCGGTGAGCAATTTTTCGTCACCGGTCATCACCGCCAAGGTGAAGTTTTGCGGACCTGCGGCCAAAATTGCCAGCGCCGCTTTCGGGCCAACGCCATTGACCGAGGTGAGTAGGCTGTAGCAGTGCTGTTCCTCTCGGCTGACAAAGCCGTACAAATCAAAGGCATCCTCACGGATGGACTCGGTAATATATAATTTGGCAGGCTGATTTAATTTCAGTTGACCGGCTGTATAGGGGGTCACCCGACAGCCATAGCCCACGCCGCCGCAATCAATCACGGCAAGACCGGGCTCTAACACAGCCACAATTCCGGAAACATAATAAAGCATATAATATCCTTTCGGGCGGATGGTATCCGCCCCTACGAATTCTATCGTAAATGGGAGTAGGGGCGACCTGTTTCTCGCCCGCGTTTATTTCAATTGCGCCAAAAGAGAGGTACTGGAGCGGGCGTGGCACAGGGCGATGGCAATGGCATCGGCGGCATCGTCAGGCTTGGGCAATGCTTCCAATCCCAAAAGGCGCTTGGTCATATCCTGCACCTCATGTTTGGTGGCGTTGCCGTAGCCAACTACCGCCAATTTCACTTGCATAGGCTTATATTCAAACACCGGCAGACCTGCCTGTCGGCAGGCCAGCAAAATCACACCCCGACTTTGGGCGACCCCAATGGCGGTGGTGACATTATGGCCGAAAAACAATTCTTCAATGGCGACGGCATCGGGCTTGGTCTTCTCCAAAAGCGCTTGCATATCCCTATAAATGGTTTCCAGCCGGGCGGAAAATTCCTGCCCGGCTGGAGTTGTGATTGCGCCGCACTTGAGAAGTTGGGTGTTCCCCCGTTGCGCCTTAATCAGGGCAACGCCGGTAATTCCGTAGCCCGGGTCAATTCCCAATATTCTCATTTTGTTTACCTCACATTAGTGGTTTGCCTGCAGGTAAATGTAGCAAACGACCAGAGCAATGCCAACAAGGCCCCAAATAATCCGCTTTCTCCAAACAGACGGGTCTTTCTTGGGGTTAAAGGGATCGTCCAAGTCAAAATCTAAATCGAGATCATTGTGCTGCTCATCCATTTTTCTCTCACCTCCGAAAAAGGCATATACCATATAATAGCACAAAAAACCTTCTTTGACAAGGGGGGATTTTTGCATAAATTACACAGAAGATAAGAGAGAGGATGTCACTGCAGGTGACGAGGGGATACCACCGCCGATCCTTACAAATTTAATGGAAGGGTTACAAGGGGATGGCTTATTACGCGTCCTCCGTTTGCTAATTTGCCAGAGATATGTTACAAATGCAATAAGAAAATGTGATTACAGAGGATTGTGTGCAGTATATACATTATAAATATGCAAACAACAGGATAAATTCCGCTTTTTATATTGTAGGGACTGTTGCCGCCCCCTACAACCGTTTGCGATAGAATTCGTAGGGACTTTCTCTCCCTCCGTCTTTTACTTCGCAAAATCCACCTCCCGCCCAGAGGGAGGCTTTGCCGACCGCTGATGCCACCGGTCCCTGCGAAACGTGCTTTTTCATACATTATACAAAAAATAAATTTGGCATTCACCACTATCTAGAGGGTAAACCGTTGGAAGACCCCCAAGGCTTGTGGACAAGGCACGGAAATTCTCGAAATTTCCGGTGGGGGGCGGTTGGGATGGCGCGTGGTTGCGGATTCTTTTGTAAAAAATATATAAAAAGCACTTGAAATAATTTGGTAAAGATGGTATAAATATAATAAGTGTTTGTGACTATGGGACTATTGTGCTCATAGCACATGCACGATCATGATGTAAACAGCAGGATAAATTCCGTCAAAGTCCAAAAGGCCTATCTGTCATTCTGAGACAACAATCCGGAAAATGCCGTTAATTTCGGAGCATCTCGGCGTGACATATTGGTTTTTTGATATTTTGACAGAAGGAAGTTCCTGAGGGGGCGTTGCCCCTGCGTTTAATAATTTTTTGTTAGGAGGAAACAAAAAAATGAATGTTAACATCAAAAAGTTGCTTAGCGTTCTGGTAGCATTCGCCTTGGTATTTTCCATGGTTCCCGTTACCGGTGTTCCCACCGCGAAGGCTGATGCAACCGAACCGCATCCCCACGCGTTGACGCTGGATGAAAACGGCGAAGC
>JAZRMH010000002.1:0-39678 GCA_045647425.1 Faecousia sp. | reverse complement strand
AAAAGACCGTACTTTTTCATCACTCTCAGAACCGTTTTAGGATTCCGTTCAATCTTTCTGTCTTTCAGCCATTTCCACACCCGTCTGTATCCGTAGGTATGATCTGTCTTGCTCTGGCATTCCTGTATCTTCTCCGCTAACTGGGCGTCGTGTTCTGGTCTTCCCATTCGCTTTTCAAAATCATAATATCCGCTTCGGGATACATCAAAAAACTTGCACATCACCGATATCGAATACTCCGTTCTGTGCCGATAGATTACTCCATACTTTACTCTGGGCCTCCCATCCTTTCTGTGGATTGCAGAAAATCCCGCAGTAATTTGTTTTCCATTTGCAGGCGGGCAATCTCTCGCTCATATGCTTCTGCTTTTGTAATCGGATGCTTTCTTGGACGGCCCTTCGACTTAGGAATAATTCCTTTGTTGGCTTTCTCCTGTGCTCGGTTGTGGCGGTTTATCCAATTCTTGATTTGCACCTTCTCCAGACCAAGTGTGTCAGCGATCTCCTGGCGAGTCTTTCCTTCCCGACGCAACTGCTCTATGACTTCGCCATGCTTTGATACATCTGTCCATTTCCGTTTCTTCATAAAGTTACCCCCTGACGTAGTTCTATTATCCTACATCAGGGGGCTTTTTGTCTATTGTCCGTTTTTACTGGTTCAGTTCAGGGTGCCGTTTGCTTATCTTTGGCGCATAATGCGTTTTTTGGCGATGTTGATAGGGCCTTCGGCCATGGTGTTAATCCAAGAAAGACTCTTACCGCAGCCGTATGCCACGCAGGAGGCGGGGTCATCTGCCACACGGCAACGAATACCGGTGCGTTCGCTCAGAAGAAGTTCCATACCGGCAATTTGACTGCCGCCACCGGTGATGGTAATGCCGTTCTCGGCAATGTCGCCCACCAATTCCGGAGAGGTATCTTCCAAGACGGCGACCAATTCGTCGGCAATCTGCTTAGCTGGACGGCGCAGTGCCTCTGCATAAACCTCGGAAGCCAACAAGGAAATTTCTCGAGGTAGGGAAGTCTTGGCATCGCGACCTTTTACCAGCATACTGGCATCGGTTTGGGGCATATACACACAGCCAATTTGGATTTTAATGTCCTCGGCGGTATTTTGTCCGATGACAACGCTGTACTTTTTACGAACATAGCGGGCAATTGCCTCGTCAAAAGCCATACCGGCAACATGGATGGAAACGGATTTGGCAATACCGTTCATAGTCAGCACGGCAATATCCGTTGTGCCGCCGCCGATGTCCACAACCATATGTCCCTTAGGGGCGCTAATATCCAAACCTGCGCCCAAAGCCGCAGCCATAGGCTCTTCAATCAGATAAACACGGCGAGCGCCGGCTTCAATAGCGGCATTGATAACATTGCGTTCTTCCATTTGGGTCACGCCACTGGGAACGCTGATAATCACACGGGGCTTGGGGTTGAATAGACTGGTCTTAATTGCTTTGCGGAAAAGCACCTGCAACATTTTAACCGTCATATCGTGGTCGGAAATCACGCCGTTTTTCAGCGGTTGCATGGCCACCACATTGCCGGGGGTTCTACCCATCATATTTCGGGCGGCAGAGCCGACCTGCAAAATCCGTCCGGTATTTTTGTCCACGGCCACTACAGAGGGCTCGCGAACCACCACACCGGCGTTTTCCACGCTGATAAGAACATTGGAAGTTCCTAGGTCAATACCTAGGTCGGTGGAGAAAAATTGAAAACGCATACTATGTCTCCTACATCATTTGTTATCGTTTGGTGCCGCAGTTACGGCGGCAAAAAGAACTTGTTTTGCGCCGGAAGTCATAAGCATTTTGGCGCATTCCGAGGCGGTTGCGCCAGTGGTAACCACATCGTCTACCAGCAAAATCGTCTTTCCACGCACCAGTTCCGGACGAAGCACCCGATAAACACCCAGCACATTGGCACGGCGTTTCGAAGCATCCCGGATGCCGGATTGGGGCGGATTGTGACGAACTTTTTTCAGCAGATGCTTGGCAGGTATGCCCAATTCCTTTTCCAGAGATTTGGTAATCAGAGAGGATTGGTCGTAGCCACGCTTCAGCCGACGCAATGTGGATACAGGGACCCAAGTGATGAAATCAATATCTTCATAAGGTCGTTCCTGCAACCGCATAGCCAGCAATCGGCTGTAAACATCGGCGTAATTTCGACACGAGCCGAACTTGAACCGGTGGATACTTCCACGGACATCATCTTTATAATACCACAACGCTGTCCAATGTGCAACAAAAGGAATCTGATTCTTTGCACGACGGAAATTGGGAGCATTTTCTCGACAAGTGTGGCACAAATCTGTTTCGTGCTTGCTCAGCAATTTTCGGCAAAGCACGCACTTGGGCGGAAATATCAAACGAAGCATTGGGAATCCTTTCCTTGCAACCGAAGTTTTAATCCGGTGTATCGCCGTCCTACTTTGGCGTTTTGCGTCATAACGGTGACAGTTTCTTCGCGACCTACAATAATCAATAGTTCTCGGGCGCGGGTGACGGCGGTGTAAAGCAGACTTCTGTTTAATAGATACTGAGAACCGTTCCAAGCAGAGAGAATAACCGCCCTATATTCACTGCCTTGACTTTTATGGACGGTCATAGCAAATGCCAGTTCCAGTTCCCCCAGTTGGGAAAATTCGTATTCTACCTCTCGGTCATCGAAGACCACGGTCATGGTTTCGCTATGGGGGTCAATGGCTTGAATGATGCCCACGTCCCCGTTGAAGACACCGGTTCCCACACTGCCGCCGTCGGTTTTCTTCCACAGAATGTCGTAATTGTTCTTAATTTGCATCACCCGATCGCCTTCGCGGAAACAAATATCCCCGTAAAGACGCTCTTTTTTGTTGGGTGCGGGGGGATTGAGACAACTTTGCAACAGTTTATTCAGACTTACCGTACCAGCAGTACCCTTTTTGGTGGGGGACAAGACTTGAATTTGGTCAGCGGGAATACCCATTTTTTGGGGCAGTCGGGTGGCACAAAGTCCGGCAATGGTCTGTCCCACGGCTTCTTCAGTTCGGCAGGGTAGGAAGAAGAAATCATTTTTTACATCCCGCAGTTCCGGCATAATACCCTGATTGATCCGGTGTGCGTTCACAACGATCAGACTTTCCTGGGCCTGCCGGAAAATCTCTGTCAGACAGATACTGGGCAGCACTTTGCTGCGGAGCATATCTTTAAAGGGGAAACCTGGACCTACCGGAGGCAGCTGATCCGGGTCACCCACCAGCACCAGCCGGGCTGTTGGGGGGACGGCTTGCAAAAGGCTGTGCAAAAGACCGACATCAACCATGGACATTTCGTCAATGATCACTGCTTCTGCTTTCAGGGGATTGCTCTCATCCCGGGCGAAGAACATCTTTCCTGTGTGGGGGTCGATACCTGCTTCCAAAAGCCGATGGATGGTGGATGCTTCCTTGCCGGTGACTTCTGTCATACGCTTGGCCGCACGACCTGTGGGGGCAGCCAATACGCATTGAATTCCCAACACATCATACAGCGCCAAAATACCGTTAACGATGGTGGTTTTACCGGTACCGGGGCCACCGGTGATCAGCAAAAGACCGGTTTTGGCAGCTTCTATGATCGCTTGCTTTTGCTGCTGGGAATAGCAGACACCGCTGCTTTTGGCGATGCGTTCTACGGTTTTTTCTAAATTATCCGTGGTGGGATATTGGGTCATTGCGTGGTTTATTAGACACTGGGTGCTGTAAACCTCCGCTTCAAACATTCCGGGCAAGTAGGCGATTTCCGTATCGGCCAGCAAATCGCAGACCAAACGCCCAAATTCTACCAATCGGGCGCTACCCTCGACGACCACATCTTCTGCAATGTTGAGAAGTTGGGCGGTGGCAGGAACTAATTTGTCCAATGGCAGAAAACTGTGCCCCGCCAGCAAATTGTACCGCAATTCAAACAAAATTCCGGCTTCCACACGGCGGTGATCCTCACTGGAAACGCCCATTTCAATGGCAAAATGGTCCACAGCCCCAAAGGGCGCATCCAATTCTTCGTCGGTGAGCAAATAGGGGTCGTCGTACAATAAATCCAAGGTGCTGGGACCGTAAAGTTTGTAGGTTTTGACTGCCAATTCTGCAGGCAGGTGGTGCATGGTGAAAAATTCCATCAAATGACGGATACCTACTTGGGTGCAAAATTCTTCGCCTATGGCTTTGGCTTTGGCGATGGAAATACCGGGGACTTCCGCCAGCCGTTCCGGCGATTGTTCCATAATTTGCAGCGTACTTTCCCCGAAATAGCTGACAATGCGGGCGGCAATTTTCGGACCGATACCCTTAATGACACGGCTGGACAAATAGCCGATAATACCGGCTTTGGTTTGGGGCATCAAACGCTCCAAAAATTCGGCTTCAAACTGCTTGCCGTAACTGGGGTGAGAGCCCCATTTTCCCGTGACCATCAGTTGCTCGCCCACAATGGGCAGAGGGATTGTGCCTACCACAGATACGGTCTGACCGTCTTGACATTGCAGGCGCAACACGGCATAGCCGTTTTCATAATTTTCATATACAACACCGGCGATGACGCCCTGCAAAACTTCCATTTCCATACGGTCAAACCCGTCCTTTCTTTCTTACAGTTTACTATATTTTCGGTTAAAAGAAAAGACTTTTTTCAATTTCTTCGGGCAAACTATAGAAAATGTAAAGTTTTTATAAAGGTATCAAATTTTTTTCTTGCAAGGGAAAGGGATTCGTCTTATAATAATTAAAATTGTACACAATTGGGGTGGTTTGTATCAAGAATGTGAAAATGCTTGTGTGGCTGACCCAATTAGGCCTAAGTGTAGCCCTTCCGCCCTTGGGTTTTATTTATCTTGCGGTGCGTCTGCAGGAAAAATTTTCTTGGGGCAACTGGGTGATTTGGGCAGGAATTATTTTAGGCGTATTGTGCGCCGTTGACGGTTTGCGCAGTTCGTTGAAAGCAATGGAAAAAATGAGTCAGGATAAAAAAGAAACGGATAAACCGGTATCTTTTAATGACCACGATTAGAGAGGATTTTTTATGCAATCCCGAAAAATAATACTTCAGCAAACCGCCGTTGTGCTGGTCGGTCAAATTGTTTGCGTGGGCGCAATGTTTGGGATTTATGCCCTTTTGGGCTATTTTTCTCAAAAGGTGCTTTTAAGCGGTTTGGTAGGTCTTGTGTTGGCAACACTGAATTTTTTCTTTATGGCAGTGGGTACGGGTTTGGCGGCTGACAAGGCAGAAGCCCAAGATGTCAAAGGCGGTCAAGCCATTTTGCAGATTTCTATGTTGGCGCGATACGCGGTTTTGTTTGTTGCGCTTTTCGCGTTTCTCAAAAGCGGACTTTGCGACATTCTTCCGCTGTTATTGCCACTGATTTTTGTTCGCCCGACATTGACTCTTAGCGCATTTTTCCGAAAGAAAGGGGATGAGAGGCCGTGAATGTGGAAGTAACCGGCGCGTATATTTATTTTATCATCCCGATTTTCGGGGGAATCCCCATTACGCAGACCACCGTTTCGGTGTTACTGGTCACCCTCTTTTTGGGGTTTGCGTCCTATTTTCTAGGGAAAAATCTCACGAAGCGACCGGGGAAATTGCAGGTATTGACAGAAAAAGGCGTTATGATGCTTCACGGTATGGTTTGCGCTACCATGGGAAGGCACAATGCCCGCTGGACGCCCTATATCGGAACGATTTTTCTGTCTTCCATTTGCGGTTCGTTTATTGGCCTAACCGGCTTTCTTCGTTCTTCAACGGCGGATTTGAGTGTCCCGCTGACTTGGGCGGTGATGACCACGGCAATTATTTGGTATCAAAATATCAAACATAACGGTTTCTTGGGATGGCTGAAAGGGTTTACCGAGCCGGTTGTGGTGATGACCCCCATGAACATTGTTTCGGAAATTGCCCAGCCGATTTCCATGGCCTTCCGTCATTTTGGTAATGTGGCCGGCGGCGGTGTGATTACGATGATTCTCTACACTGCGTTGAGTATGGCATCTTCTGCTTTGATTGGCGCAATTTCCGGTACGATTATTGTGCCGATTGTTGTGGCAATTTTAGGCGTTGCCCTTATCCTTTGGGGAAGTAAAACCAAGAAAGAAGCCCGTCTGATTTTGGGCATCGTGCTTGTGGCGGTTGGCTTATTGGGCGTGCTGGAAAACCTCGGTGTTTTGCGGAATGTGCCAATTTTCCAATTTGGTATCCCCGCGGTTTTGTCGGTTTATTTTGACTTGTTCTCCGGCTTTGTGCAGGCTTTCGTATTTAGTTTGCTGAGCATGGTTTATATTGCCGGAGCTTGTCCGCCTCCTCAGGAAGCGGTATAATCTAAATTATAATTTTTGGAGGAATTTATTATGGAACATGCAATTATTAAAGCGGCTTGTGCAATCGGTGCCGGTCTGTGTATGGGTATTGGCGCTATCGGCCCTGCAATCGGTGAAGGTAACGCTGTCGGTAAGGCATTGGAGGGTATTGCCCGTCAGCCTGAGGCAGCCAGCGACCTGCGCACCAATATGATTTTGGGTTGTGCCATCACAGAAACTACCGGTATTTACTCTCTGTTGATTTCCTTTTTGATTTTGTTTGCTGTGAACTAAAAACCTTTCTAAAAATTCAACGAAAGGAGCAGCAAAAGTGGGATTTGAAGAATTACTGGGCGTTAATCCGTGGACAGCGGGTTTTACGCTGGCCAATACCATCGCTTTGTTTTTGGTGATGAAAAAGTTTTTGTTTAAGCCGATTCTGAAAGTCATTGAAGACCGTCAGCAGGAAATTGACGGAATGTATACAGATGCCGGAAAGGCCAAGGAAAGCGCATTGGAAATGGAAGCGGAGTATCGGCAAAAACTTTCCTCTGCCACCCAAACCGGAGAGCAGATTGTAAAAGAGGCCACCGCCCGAGGACAAGCCCGTCAAGAGGAAATCCTTCGGCAGGCAAATCATGAGGCAGATGCTATTCGCGCAAAGGCGGAAGCGGATATTGCCCGTGAAAAGAAAAAGGCTCTTAACGATGCCAAGGATGAGTTGGTAGATTTGGCTGTGGATATTGCCGAGAAGATGGTGGGCCACAGTTTGAAAGAAGAGGACCAATCCGCCCTAGTTGAGCGATTTATTGACGAATTGGGTGCAGGTAAATGACAGACATCGGAACGAACTACGGACGGGCGCTTTATGACCTTGCAAAAGAGGAAGGCCTTAGTGAAGAGATTTTAAAACAACTGCGGGTATTGCAGGAGAGTTTTTCGCAAGAACCGAAGTTTCTCAGACTTCTGTCTGCGCCGGATTTGGGAAAACCGGAACGGTGTCAGATTTTGCAGGATTGCATTGGGGATGCGGTGCATCCCTATGTGCTGAATTTCTTAAAAATTCTTGCCGAGAAGGGTTACGCAAAGGTATTTGCCGGTTGCGTCGATACCTATGTGGCGCAGTTTAATGAAGAACATGATATTTTGACAGTTTCGGCTGTCACGGCAGTGGCGTTGACAGAAGATCAGCAGAACCGTTTGCAGGAAAAACTTCAGCAAATTACGAGGAAAACCGTGGAATTACAAAATCGGTTGGATGCCACCTGTCTTGGGGGTGTCCGATTGGACTTTGACGGACACAGAATTGACGGCACTGTCAAGACCCAGTTGGAAACTTTGCATCGCCAACTGAATAATACCGTACTTTGAAAGCAGGTACACTATGGAATTAAGACCGGATGAACTGACGAAAATCATTCGTCAGAAAATTAAAAATTATGAAGCCAAGTTGGAAACCAGCGAAACCGGCATCGTCATTGTAGTCGGTGACGGTATTGCAAAGGTGTCCGGATTGGACAGTTGTATGGCAGGAGAGTTGGTGGAATTTCCCAACGGCTCTTTTGGTATGGCGCAGAACTTAGAAGAGGATACGGTGTCTGTTGTGATTTTGGGAACGGACAACGGCATCCGAGAAGGTGACCGTGTCAAGCGTACCGGACGGGTTGTGTCTGTTCCGGTGGGTGAAAACCTAATCGGTCGCGTGGTCAATGCGCTGGGTGAACCCATTGACGGCAAGGGCGTGATTGAGGCGGCAGCCTATCATCCCATTGAAAAGCCTGCCCCGGGTATTATTGACCGTGAGCCGGTTAATCAGCCTTTGCAAACCGGCATTAAGGCAATCGACTCTATGATTCCCATCGGCAAGGGTCAGCGGGAACTGATTATCGGTGACCGACAGACCGGCAAAACCACCATTGTGACAGATACCATTTTGAACCAAAAGGGAAAAGATGTGATTTGTATCTATGTGGCAATCGGTCAAAAGCGTTCCACGGTGGCGCAAATCGTGGAAGAATTGACATTAGGCGGCGCAATGGATTATACCATCGTGGTTTCGGCTACAGCCTCGGAACTGGCGCCGATGCAGTATGTTGCCCCGTATTCCGGCTGTACAATGGGTGAATATTTTATGGACCGGGGCAAGGATGTTTTGGTGATTTACGATGACCTGAGTAAACACGCCGTGGCATACCGCGCTATTTCCTTGCTGATTCGCCGTCCCCCCGGACGGGAAGCCTACCCCGGCGATGTGTTCTATCTGCACAGTCGTCTTTTGGAACGGGCAGCCCATTTGTCAGAGGCTTTGGGTGGCGGTAGTTTGACGGCACTGCCGATTATCGAAACCCAAGCAGGCGATGTGTCCGCCTACATTCCCACCAATGTGATTTCTATCACAGACGGTCAGATTTTCTTGGAGTCGGAACTGTTTAACGCCGGTGTTATGCCTGCGGTGAACCCGGGCATTTCTGTGTCCCGTGTCGGCGGTTCTGCCCAAATTAAGGCGATGAAAAAAGTTTCCGGTTCGTTGAAACTTCTCTATTCTCAGTACCGAGAATTGCAAAGTTTTGCCCAGTTTGGCTCGGACTTGGATGCAGATACCAAGGCTCGTTTGGCGCTGGGTGAACGGATTGTGGAAGTTCTGAAGCAAAAGAACAAAGCGCCGGTAGAAGTTGCCCATCAGGTGTGCATTATTTATGCCGTTACCAACGGCTATCTTGCAGATATTGCCGTTTCGGAGATACCGGAGTTTGAGTTGCGGTTGCGAGAGTTTATGGACAATCGCTATGAAGATGTCCTGACCCAAATCCGTACCACCGGTAAGTTGGAGCAAGATGCGGAAGAAACTTTGAAAACAGCACTTACCCAGATTCTTGAGGAGTTCCGAAAGGAGAACTAAAGATTATGGCCGGTGTTTCAACAAAAGAAATTAAAAACCGCATCCGCAGTATGCAGGCAACCCGCCAAATTACCAAGGCGATGGAAATGGTGGCGTCCTCAAAACTTCGTCGGGCGCAAAGTCAGGTGTTGGCTTCCCGTCCGTACTTTGAGACGCTTTATGCCGCAATTCACGATATTGTGGATGCCAACAGCGATTTTTCTTCCCCCTACCTATGTGCTTCCAATGGAAAAAAAGCGTTGTACGTCGTAATTGCCGGTGACCGCGGTTTGGCAGGTGGCTATAACAGCAATATTCTAAAGTTGGTTATGGAAGAGATTTCCCAAAAAGAGGCAACCGTGTTACCTATCGGCAGAAAGGCCGTGGAATTTTTTAAAACCCGAAAAGTCGATGCCTTGACCGGAACTTACGGAGAAGTCGCAGGGGTGACTTTAGGGGATTGCTTCACCGTTGCAAAACTTTTGTGCAAAGAATTTTTGGCAGGAAAGTATGACGAGATTTTTGTGGCATATACCAATTTTGTTTCCGTACTTTCCCAAACCCCTACCACATTGCGCCTATTGCCCTTAATTCGTCAAGAAACCGGACGGGAAGGGGAGAAACCTACGGACATTTTATATGAACCCGACAGCGCTCAGGTGTTTGCGGAGATTATTCCGGAATATATAGGCGGAATTTTGTACGGCGCAATTTGCGAAAGCCGTGCCGCAGAGCAGGCGGCCCGCCGAACGGCAATGGATTCGGCTACTTCCAATGCCGACGAGATGATAGACAAACTGAGCCTAGAGTTTAACCGTGCGCGACAAGCGGCAATCACCCAAGAGATTACCGAAATTGTTGCCGGTTCTTAGTAAGGAGTTGAGTCCCGTGAACAAATTAAAAGGAACACTGACCCAAATTATGGGTCCGGTGTTGGATATTCGGTTTCCGGAGGGAAATCTTCCGGAACTGTTAAGTGCAATTGAAGTGCCCCATGGGGAAACCACCGTTGTGGCGGAAGTTGCCCAACATATCGGCGACAATGTGGTGCGCTGTATTGCGATGAGTTCTACCGACGGCTTGCGCCGTGGGATGGAAGCCATCGATACCGGTGCCCCCATTAGTGTGCCCGTGGGCGAGGAATGCCTCGGTCGTGTGTTTAACCTGCTGGGACAGACTATTGACGATGGGGCGCAAGTGGAAGAAACCCAGCGCTGGCCCATTCACCGTAGCGCCCCTGACTATGATGCGCAGGAGCCGGCAACGGAAATTTTGGAAACCGGCATTAAGGTCGTGGACTTGATTTGCCCCTATGCCAAGGGCGGTAAAATCGGCTTGTTCGGCGGCGCCGGTGTTGGCAAAACCGTTCTGATTATGGAACTGATTAACAACGTGGCAAAGGCTCACGGCGGTATTTCTGTATTCACCGGTGTGGGTGAGCGTACCCGTGAGGGTAATGACCTATACCGTGAGATGAAAGAATCCGGCGTTATCAACAAGACGGCCATGGTCTACGGTCAGATGAACGAGCCACCCGGAGCCCGTATGCGTGTGGGTTTGTCCGGTTTGACAATGGCGGAGTATTTCCGAGATGTAAAGCATCAGGATGTGCTACTGTTTATTGATAATATTTACCGCTTTACCCAAGCGGGTTCGGAAGTGTCTGCCCTTTTGGGGCGTATGCCCTCGGCGGTGGGCTATCAGCCTACTTTGGCAACGGAAATGGGCGCTTTGCAGGAGCGGATTACCTCTACCAAAAACGGCTCGATTACATCCGTTCAGGCGGTGTATGTCCCTGCCGATGACCTCACTGACCCTGCGCCCGCGACTACCTTTGCCCACTTGGATGCCACCACGGTTCTGGACCGTGGCATTGCCTCTTTGGGCATTTACCCTGCGGTGGACCCGCTGGATTCCACTTCCCGTATTTTAAGTCCCGATGTGGTGGGCACAGAGCATTATGAAACTGCCCGCGCGGTGCAACGAATTTTACAACGGTATAAGGAACTGCAGGATATTATCGCCATTATGGGTATGGACGAATTGTCCGAAGAAGACAAGTTGACGGTGAACCGCGCCCGTAAGGTTCAGCGTTTCCTATCTCAACCCTTTGAAGTGGCTGAGCAGTTTACCGGCTATCAAGGCAAATATGTTTCCCTGAAAGAAACCATTCGTGGTTTTAAGGAAATTATTGAGGGTAAGCACGATGAAATTCCTGAGTCCTACTTCCTCTTTGTGGGCGGTATCGACGAGGTTGTGGAAAAATACAGAGGTGCGGGAAAATGAAACCCTTTTCCTTAAAAATTATCACCCCCGACGGCGTACAGTTTGACGACGAAGCGGAAGAACTGGTGGTGCGTACCACCACCGGCGATGTGGGGATTATGGCCGGACACATCAACTATGTAGCGGCTCTCGGTATGGGCGCGGTGACAGTGGTTGTGGATGGCAAAAAGCGTTATGGCGCATGCATTGGCGGTATGGTTTCCGTGGTAAATGGGGCGGTTAGTTTGCTTCCGATTACCTTTGAGTGGGCAGATAAAATTGACATTGCCCGAGCAGAGGCATCCCAGTTACGGGCCGAAACGGTCTTAAAGGACAAATCTTCCAATTCTACGGATATTCTTTTGGCAAAAGCCCGCCTAAAACGCGCACTGGTGCGCAAAGGCGTTGCGGGCAGAAAATAAAACTTAGGCTATTGAGCAGTGTTTTCGTGAGGAAGGATTGCCCGATAGCCTTGTTTTTTGATGGCAATTGTGTTATTTTATAAAAATGAAAACTGCAAAAGTAAGAGGGGTATAACGGCGGTTATTATACCGGCCTTGCCACGATTTCCGGGTGATTTGCAGACCTTATTGCAACAGACAAAGGTGGCAGAATTTTCCGGCACAACCGGTTTCACTCATAGCCGTTCCAAAGCCGGCGGAGATGTGGCTTGGGCGCATCCTTTTATGGGTACGGGCAACAATGCCTATATTGCCAATGGCGCGGCAGGTGTGTACAGCGCGCCTTATGCAGAGCCCTTGCGCCGGACTTATATGGAACTTTCTGATGCGGGCTATACATTTCCTTCTTGGATAGAAGGTGCGGTAGGGGAATACCAATTGCTTCCCGACGGCGCTTGCACCCATTACCCCTCAAGTGTATCGGGAATGCTTCCGGATTTGACAGCGCCCCATTTTAAGATTTCCTTATAAGAAAAACGGAGAGGCTAAACCTCTCCGTTTTTTTGGTAATAGACACGATATTGACTTTCTGCGCCGGGGACTTCCGGTGTTTCGGCAAACAGACCGAACAAATCCGTACAGCGATTTTCCAAAAGTTGATAATCTTCTGCCCGATGTTCCCCAATGTTGGGGTAACATCCGGATTGACGAAGTGTTTTCAAAATTTCCCGACCTTTATCGTTAAGGGCCAACACACGGACATAAGGGGCAGGGGTCTGCATCATTTCTTGGGTAATGCCCAAAAAAGCGCACAATATCATTCTGTCCAGCCGTGTGCGGGTATAGCGCTTGGATTTCACATTGTTAACAATGGCATCTAAAGTGGCAAATTTTCGGCTGGCGTGCATCAGTTTTCGCCACAAACCTTCCGAACCGTAGGGAAGGGCTTCAAATTCCGCATCGGTCATAGTTCGCAGACGGGACAAAATTGCCTGCTCACCAAAGGATAACCGATGTGGCGTTGCGTTTTTATAAAGAGCAACCGCGTTTTCAGGCACATAGGTTTGCCAATCGCTGTTTGCGTGAATGCAGGTTCGCAGTGCGGTGGCGGAGGGGTTTTGGGCATCGGGTAGGGTATCGTGATAATCCCCTTGGCGTAAAATGGGCAAAATCTTCATGGGGCTGTTTTGGGTTAAAATAGCCTTGCAATATTCTACCGCCAAAATATTATTGGGTTTTGTGAGAATGGTGGCATCAATCCCCATATTTTCTAAGGCTTTTTGTCTAGCCACCGGAAAGGATACACCCTTTTCCAGTTCGTCTTTTAAAAATTGAGAAAATTCGGGACGCAAAAGCGCTTGGGCAACTTGCCAAAGTGTTTTCTCGTCCGCGGTTTCTGCGCCGAAGCAAAGTCCGTCGCAAACAGAAGATAAGATGGAAACACCGCCGGATGCAAAGCCCTCGGCAGAGGAAAGGGCAACGGTGATTGGCAATTCCAAAACCAAATCCGCGCCACTGCAGACTGCGGCCTTTGCCCGCACTATTTTGTCAAAAATCGCAGGTATACCCCGTTGCACATAATTTCCGCTCATTAGGCAGACAATACCACAGTCCGGATTAGTATCCCGAATTATTGCCAGTTGCTTTTTGTGCCCTAAGTGCAGGGGGTTATATTCACAAATAATGCCGATGTTTTTCAAAAATAATCCCCCTTTTTTAAAAAATTCCTTGAATTGGTCTTGCGCAACACGGAAATTTATTATAGAATAGGCATATCTATGGTTATCTTATCAAGAAATGACAAGAAAATCAATTATTTTAGGAGGAAGTTTTTCCATGAATATTTTGGTTATCAATGCAGGCAGTTCTTCTCTTAAGTATCAACTGATGAATCCTCAGACCGGTGATGTATCCGCAAAGGGCCTTTGCGAGCGTATTTACATCGACGGCCGTTTGACCCATAAGGTTGGCGATAAGAAGGTGGAGAAGGATATCGCTATGCCTACCCACTCTGAGGCAATCCAAGCGGTTTTGGCTATTTTGGTTGACCCCGTTGACGGCGTGATCAAGTCCGTGGACGAAATCGATGCTGTTGGTCACCGTGTGCTTCACGGCGGTATGGAGTTCTTTGATTCTTGCGTCATCAATGATGATGTGATTAAGGCAATCAAGAAGTGTATTCCTCTTGGACCTTTGCACAACCCCGCAAACTTGATGGGTATCGAGGCTTGCCAAGCGGTTATGCCCAACACTCCTCAGGTTGCCGTGTTCGACACCGCTTTCCATATGACTATGCCTCCTAAGGCTTACCGTTACGCTATTCCCACAGAGTACTACGAGAACGACTCTATCCGTCGTTACGGTTTCCACGGCACTTCCCACAAGTATGTGGCAAAGCGTACTGCTCAGTTGGTTGGCAAGACTGATTTCAAGATGGTCAACTGCCATTTGGGTAACGGCTCTTCTATGTCCGCTGTGAAGAACGGCAAATGTCAGGATACCACTATGGGTCTGACTCCTTTGGCCGGTGTTCCCATGGGCACCCGTTCCGGCGACATTGATGCCGCTGTGGTGCAGTTCATTTGCAACAAGTACAATATGAGTGTGGATGAGTGCCTGAATATGCTCAACAAGAAGTCCGGTATGTTGGCAATGTCCGGCGTATCTTCCGACTTCCGTGATTTGGAAGACGGTGCAGCCAAGGGTGATGAGAACTGCGCTTTGGCCCGTGACAAGTTCTGCTACGAGGTTGCCAAGTATGTTGGCGCTTACGCTGCAGCCCTCAATGGCATCGATGTGCTGACCTTTACTGCCGGTGTCGGCGAAAATGACTGTGCAGTTCGTGCTTCCGTGTGTGAGTATCTGGGCTTCTTAGGCGTTAAGATTGACCCCGAGTTGAACGCAAAGCGGGGCAAGGAAATGGTGATTTCCACTCCCGATTCCAAGGTTCAGGTTTGGGTTGTTCCCACCAATGAAGAGTTGATGATTGCGCAGGATACTGCTGAGTTGGTCAACGCTGCAAAGTAAGATAATCTGTCTATGGAGCGGAGATTTCTCCGCTCCATATTTTTAGGAGGAAATGCTATGGAAACAGTTTCCCAGCGCTTTTTGCGCTATGTAAGTTACAATACCCAGTCTGACGAATTTTCCGAAACCTGCCCTTCTACAGTCGGTCAAACCGTGCTGGGTAAGGTGTTGGTGGCGGAAATGCAGGCTATGGGCATCACAGATGCCCATATGGATGATAACGGCTATGTTTATGGCACTGTCCCTGGTGATGCGGACAAGCCGGTCATTGGCCTGATTGCCCATATGGATACCGCGCCGGCTTTTTGCGGAATGGATGTAAAGCCCCAAATTGTGGATTATCAAGGGGGCGATATTGTCCTCAATTCCGAAAAGAACATTGTGATGACCACAGCGGATTTTGAAAGTTTGGAAAATCATCGAGGAAAGCACTTGATTGTTACCGACGGCACAACTTTGCTGGGCGCGGACAATAAGGCAGGTGTTGCGGAAATCCTAACCGCCGCAGAAATTTTGTTGCATACAGATGCGCCCCACGCGACTTTAAAAATCAGTTTTACCCCCGACGAGGAAATCGGCAGCGGGGCAGACTTGTTTGATGTGGAAAAATTTGCCGCAGACTATGCTTACACGGTAGACGGCGGGGCATTGGGGGAATTGGAGTACGAAAACTTTAACGCCGCCGGCGCTACAGTAGAATTTCAGGGTGTGAGCATTCACCCCGGCACGGCAAAAAATAAAATGGTCAACGCCCAAATCTTGGCTATGGAATTTCACAACTTGCTTCCGGTCCATCAGCGTCCGGAAAATACCGAGGGCTATGAGGGCTTTTTCCACTTGACGGATATGAACGGTACAGAAGAAACCGCTGTTTTGCGGTATATTATCCGTGACCACGATATGGAAAAGTTCCTGCAAAAAAAGACCCTGATGATGCAAGTGACCGATTTTCTCAATCAGAAATACGGCGAAGGTTCGGTAAAACTGACCATTACGGACAGTTATTTCAATATGCGGGAAAAAATAGAGCCTTGTATGTATATCATTGACCGAGCAATCACGGCAATGCAGAAGTTAAATATTCAGCCGAAAATCTGCCCCATTCGTGGCGGTACTGACGGCGCAAGACTTTCCTTTATGGGCTTGCCTTGCCCCAATTTGTGTACCGGCGGTGAGAATTTCCACGGTAAATTTGAATTCATCCCCGTGGAAGATATGGAAAAAGTCACCTCTCTTTTGGTGGAAATTTTAAAAGGCTAAGAAAATCCCCTGACATGACAGTGTCAGGGGATTGATATTATATGTCTTGATTTTCCAACAAAGCACAGATGTCGAGGGAAGTTTGACAGTTTCCTAAGCAATCGGTAATCGCTTGTTTCATAGCCGATTTTGTAAACTGGCAGTTGGTTAAGGCGTTTTTTAAGGTATCGGGTAAAGCCCAGTCCATAGAATCCGAAAAGACTTGGACGGCGTGGATATGCCCACCGATTATTTGCAGTTGTATTTCCACACTACCCCAATCCAATCGGGCGTCGCAGGAAAAAGAGAAGGGTAGGCGCGGACCGTAAAGCCACTGCCAATCGCTCAGTTCTTTTTCGTATTTTGCGATAAAGCCTTCCGCTTCCGCCGAGAGGGCAAGGGGCTCTGCGATTGCACCGTAAACTTCGGAAAAGGCTTTTTCCATACAATCGGCTAAGGTTTCGCAGGTAAGGGAAGGGGCAAGATTTTGCAAATTCACCACACGGGAACGGACAGAAGACACGCCCTTTGCCTGCAACTTTGCTTTGGACGGGGTGAGATAACGGCCCAATTTTTCCATGTTGGCATTGACCAATAATGTGCCGTGGTGGTAGGCGTGCCCTTGGCTATGATAAAAGGCGTTGCCGGAAAATTTTTGTCCTTGCGCCAGCAGGTCATTTCTGCCGGAGCGTTCCACATCGATGTCCACATAACCGCAGGCGGTTTGGATGACGGACAATTGCTTGTCTAAGTCATAATCCTCGTCTCGGACTAAAAAAGTAAAATTCAAATTTCCCAAATCGTGAAAAACAGCGCCACCGCCGGAGAGACGGCGGGCAAGTTTACCGCCTTCTTCTTCCAAAAGACTTGTGCGACATTCTACCCAAGCATTTTGATTTCTGCCGATGACCACGGTGTTTTCGTTTTGCCACAAATATAAGATGCAAGTGTCCTCGGGGACGGTTTCCAGCAAATATTTTTCTGTGGCAATGTTATGGTAGGGATTGACACCCTGACTTCTGTAAATAAAAATGTTTTTTATCATAAGTGGCACCTCGCTTTTGCATTGTATACTATTTTTTTTACTTTGTATAGAAGGAATTTGTAAATTTTCATTGACAAGATATGGTTGCAAATGTTATATTTGTGATAAATTGTTATAACTTTAACATTTGGAGGCGTTATGTATAGTATTCGACAAGAACAAATGCGGGAATATATTGAGAAGAAAAATGTAGCCACTATTAAAGAGTTGCAGGCGATGTTTCCGGATGTTTCCCTTATGACCATCCATCGGGACTTAGATACTTTACAGAATAGCGGTTTTGTGGTGAAATTCCGTGGCGGTGTGAAGTCTGTGCGATTGGCCGGCGATCCGGAATTTAATGTCCGTATGCGGGAAAATAATGCCGGTAAATCCTTGGTAGCCCAAAAGGCTATGGAATTGGTTCAGCCCCATAGTTCTGTGTTTTTGGATGCCAGCACCACCAATTTGGCCCTTGCCAAGGTGCTTCCGGATATTAACTTGAATATTTTTACCACCGGACCCAGTATTGCCTTGGAATTATGCCGACTTCACAACCCCGTGGTAACGTTGTGTTGCGGTACAATCAATCGGAAAAACTTGGCGCTTTCCGGTCAAAATACCTTACAAATGCTTCAAGGTATTAACATTGATTTGGCGTTTATCGGTGTTTCCGGCTGTTCTGTGGATGCAGGTTTTACCTGCGGTACGGAAGGGGATATGCTGGTAAAGCGGTTGGTAATTCAAAAGGCACGAACCAGTGTGGCGATGTGCGACAAAGAGAAGTTTAATTGTCTGATGCCCTACACCTTTGCACAACTTTCCGATGTGGATTATTTGATTTGTGACGGCGCTGTTCCGGAGACATTTGCACGGGCGGCAAAGACAGTGGGCCTGAATATTTTATAATTGCTTCCGGAGGGGGAAAATCCCCTCCGGATTTTCTTGTTTTTGCGAAATAACTATTGACGAAAGGTGTTAAGATAAGTTATAATTAACAGGCTATAACATAACAAGGAGGATATATCATGGCAAATGCTGTCATCATGCCCAAAGCCGGTATTACGGTAGAAAGCTGTATTATTGGTGAGTGGGTGAAGAAGGTCGGCGATCAGGTTAATGTCGGCGATGTTCTGTTTACTTATGAAACCGACAAGGCATCCTTCGAATGCGAGTCCACTGCAGGGGGCACTCTGTTGGACATCTTCTTTGAAGAAGGCGACGAAGTTCCTTGCTTGGTCAATGTCTGTGCAATTGGCAATCCCGGTGAGGATGCTTCTTCTTTGAAGGGCGGTTCTTCCGCACCTGCTGAGGCTGCACCTGCCGCCGCTGCTGCACCTGCCGCTGCTGCTGCCGCACCTGCTGCTTGCGCCAATACCAAGGCAAAGCCTGTTATTATGCCTAAGGCCGGTATTACTGTGGAAAGTTGCATCATCGGCGAGTGGCTCAAGAGCGTTGGCGACCAAATTAAGGTGGGCGATGTTCTGTTTACCTACGAAACCGACAAGGCTTCTTTCGAGTGCGAGTCTACCGAGGAAGGCGAACTGTTGGCGATCTTCTATGAAGAAGGCGACGAAGTTCCTTGCTTGGATAATGTCTGCGCGGTTGGCCCTCACGGCGAGCCCACAGATTGCCTGAAGCCCGGCGCTGAGCCCATAGTTGTTGCAGAAGAGGTTGTCGCACCTGCAGCTGTTGCAGAAGTTGCTGCACCTGCTGCCCAAATTGTTGCCGGCGCTCCCATATCCCCCAGAGCCGCCAAGTTGGCTAAGGCTGCCGGTGTGGATGCTTCCTTGGCAGTTGGTACCGGTCCTAACGGCCGTATCATTGAGCGCGACGTGCAGAAGTTGATTGCCGAAGGCGTTCCCGCAACTGCAAAGGCTGCTGTTTGCGACGGTCCTGCTTACGAGGATGTGAAGTTCAGCGGTATCCGCCGTGCAATTTCCAAGTCCATGCACACCAGTTTGTCCACCATGGCACAGTTGACTCACAACACCAGTTTCGACGCTTCCAACATCTTGGCTTACCGCAAGATGCTCAAGTCTGCCGGTGACGAGTATGCAGGCATCACTTTGGGCGACATCATTTTGTATGCTGTTTCCCGCACCCTACTGAACCACCCCGACCTGAACGCCAATATGCTCGACGACAACTCCATCCGTCTGTTCAAGCATGTGAACTTGGGTGTTGCCGTTGACACACCTCGCGGTCTGATGGTTCCCACCATTGTGAACGCTGACCAGATGAGCCTGCTGGAAATTTCCAAGGCTGTGAAGGCTTT
Organism: Faecousia sp.; assembly: GCA_045647425.1. Classification (GTDB taxonomy): domain Bacteria; phylum Bacillota; class Clostridia; order Oscillospirales; family Oscillospiraceae; genus Faecousia. The sequence goes on along the minus strand of JAZRMH010000002.1, from coordinate 20,250 downwards.
GGCCGCTGAGTGCCGTGACGGCGCTATCAGCCCCGACAAACTCTCCGGCGGTAGTTTCACCGTGTCTAACTTGGGCAATATGGGCGTTGAGTCCTTTACCCCCGTTATCAATCCTCCCCAGACCGGTATTCTGGGTGTCTGCGGCACCATCGAGCGTGTACGCAAGGCTGCTGACGGCTCCATTGAAATTTATCCGGCTATGGGTCTGAGCCTGACCTATGACCACCGCGCTGTGGACGGTACTCCTGCCGCTAAGTTCCAGAAGGAACTGGGCTACAATTTGGAGCACTTCACCACACTGCTTGCCAAGTAAGAAAGGGGGAAGCAATCTATGCCTAAGAGTTTATTTGTGGATCCTGCCGAGGTTAGAAAGCCCGGTAAGGTGACGTTTAATGAGATTCCCGTAAACCAGTACAACAAGTCCGTTAAGGAGGAGTTGGAATCCGGTAAGTTCACCAAGGAAGACTTGGTTCGTATCTTCCGTGATATGACCGTTCTTCGTGAGTTCGAGACCATGCTGAACCTGATTAAGACTCAGGGTGGCTACAATGGCATCGACCACACTTATCCCGGCCCCGCCCACTTGTCCACCGGTCAGGAAGCCGCCTGCGTTGGTCAGGCTTACCTGCTGGACGAAAACGACTTCGCTTTCGGTAGCCATCGTTCTCACTCCGAAATTTTGGCTAAGGCTCTGTCTACCATCAACAAGATGACCGACGAGCAACTTATGGGCGTTATGGAGAACTTCTTGGACGGCAAGTGCCTGCGTTCCACCCAGCGTTTGGGTGAGACCAAGGACGTGAAGGAATTGGCTATCCGCTTCATCCTTTACGGTACATTGTCTGAAATCTTTGCCCGTGAGACCGGCTTCCATATGGGCATGGGCGGTTCTATGCACGCCTTCTTCCTGCCCTTCGGTATCTACCCCAACAACGCTATCGTTGGCGGTTCTGCTACTATTTCTACCGGTGCAGCCCTCTACAAGAAGGTCAACAACAAGAAGGGTATCGTTGTTTGTAACATCGGTGACGCTTCCATGGCTCGTGGTCCCGTTTGGGAAGCATTGAACTTCTCTGCAATGGATCAGTACAAAACCTTGTGGGAGAGCCACAACGACGGTATGCCCATTTTGTATAACATCTTCAACAACTCCTACGGTATGGGCGACCAGACCCGTGGCGAGACTATGGGTCAGGGCAATATGTCCCGTATCGCTTCCGGTGTCAGCCCCACCCAGTTCCATGCAGAAACTATTGACGGCTTCAACCCCTTGGCAGTGATCGACGCTATGGAACGTAAGTTGGAGTTGCTTCGTAACGGTCAGGGCCCCGTGATGTTGGAGACCATTACTTACCGTTTCTCCGGCCACTCTGTTTCTGACCAGAATGCTTACCGTACCAAGGAAGAAATCGATGCTTGGAAGGAAGTTGACCCCATCGTGACTTATCCTGCTGCTTTGATTGAAGCCGGCGTGATGACTCAGGAAGAAGTTGACGCAATTCTGAAGGAAACTTCCGAGCGTATGACTATGATCTGCAAGGCTGCTGCTGATCCTGAAATCAGCCCCTACTGCGACTTCAAGAAAGATCCCGCAGTTGTGGAGCGCCTGATGTACTCCAACGAGAAGGTTGTTGCATTTGATGACCGTGAGCCCGAAGTTTCCTGCCCCAAGGAAGAGGCAGAAGGCTACAAGAAGATCAAGTCCAAGGAGCGTAGCCCCATCGATGCCGATGGCAAGCCCGTTTCCAAGATGAAACTGTTTAACCTCCGCGATGCTCTGTCCGAGGTTATTTACGACCGTTTCTACGAAGATCCCACTTTGATTGCATACGGCGAAGACTGCCGTGACTGGGGTGGCGCATTCGCTGTCTACCGTGGTATGATGGACGCTCTGCCTCACAGCCGTTTGTTCAACTCTCCCTTGGCTGAAGGCTCTATCGTCGGTACTGCTGTCGGTTACGCCTTGTCTGGCGGCCGTGCATTGGTAGAACTGATGTACGCTGACTTCATCGGCTGTGCCGGTGACGAAATCTTCAACCAGATGTCCAAGTGGCAGTCTATGTCCGCCGGTATCTTGAAGATGCCTTTGGTTCTGCGTGTTTCCGTCGGTTCTAAGTACGGCGCACAGCACTCTCAGGACTGGACCGCATTGTGCGCACACATCCCCGGCTTGAAGGTTTGCTTCCCCGCAACACCTTGGGAAGCCAAGGGCTTGATGGAAACCGCACTGATGGGCACTGACCCCGTTGTGTTCTTTGAGTCTCAGAGAATTTACGACGTGGGCGAACAGTTCCACGAAGGCGGCGTTCCTGCTGAGCGTTATGAAATCACCATCGGCGATACCAACAAGGTTCGTGACGGTAAGGACATTACCATTTTGACCTTGGGCGCTGCGCTGTATCGCGCTGTGGATGCTGCAAAGCAACTGAGCGAAAAGTACGGTATGGAAGCCGACATCATCAACCTGCACTCCTTGGCACCTCTGGACTACACCAAGATTTTGGAGTCCGTCCGTAAGACCGGTAAGGTTGTGCTGGTATCCGATGCTTGTACCCGCGGTTCCTTTATGAACGATGTGGCTCGGAACATCACCGAGTTGTGCTTCGACGATTTGGATGCGCCTCCCGTAGTTGTGGGCGCTAAGAACTGGATCACACCTCCCTTCGAGTTTGATGAGTTCTTCTTCCCCCAAGCCGGATGGATCTTGGATGCTATCCATGAGAAGTTGGTTCCTCTGGCAGGTCATACTGCTGAGGTCAATTCCTGCGATGAGGCAGAGACCATTCGTCGCGCAAAGGCCGGTGTGTAAGACCTTATGGAACTGACACGGACAGCCAATGCAGGAGTTCTGCTGACGCTGGACGGTATATCTGTACTATTGGACGGTGTTTGCCGGGAGGTAAAACCCTACCCGGCAACGCCTCCTGAAATAAAGGCGGAACTTATGGGAAATTTTCCGGATGTTGTCGCCTTTACCCATAGTCATAAGGATCATTATGACCCGACCTTTGCATCTGCCTATCAAGGCAAGACGGGCCGGGTCATTTTTGGTCCTTCGTTTCTCGGTTGCCAAACCACAATGGAAGCAGAGAAAGTGGGTTCGTTGCAGATGATGCCGATTTCCAGCCGTCATATCGGTGCAGCAGGGAAGACAACGCCTCATACAAGTTTTGTTTTGCAGGGGAGTCGATGCGTTTGGTTTTTGGGGGATGCGTCTCCGCTTTTGTGGAAAGGACGGAAAGATTTGCCAAAACCGGATGTGTTGATTGTTCCCTATGCCTATGCCACAACGCCGACAGCGTGGGAAATCACCCAAAGTTTGGGCGCGAAAGAAATTGTGCTTTTGCATTTACCGAGCAGGGAGGCGGATGACTTCGGCTTGTGGGATGCGATGGAAAGTACTGTAAAGGACAGAAAAAACTTGCATATTCCTGCGCTTGGTGATACAATTTTATTGTAATCATTTTTGGAGGGTAAAAATTATGATTCATACTAGAGTAATTGTTGCAAAAAATCCTGAAGAAGTCGGCAAACTTGCCGCAGATGTATTTGAGGACGTTTTGTCTCGGAAGCCCGCCGGCGTTATCGGCTTGGCTACCGGTTCCACACCCCTGCCTTTGTACCGGGAACTGATTGCCCGTGAAAAGGCCGGTAAGATTGACTTTTCCAATGTGCGTTCCGCCAACTTGGACGAGTACAAGGGCTTAGCACCTGATCACGAGCAGAGTTACCGCAAGTTTATGCAGGATAACCTGCTGGACCACATTTCCATCAAGCCTGAAAACACCATCGTGCCTTTGGGTCTTGCAGAAGATGTGCAGGCAATGTGCGAAGCGTATGAGGCAAAAATCGAGGAGTGGGGCGGTGTTGACCTGCAACTTTTGGGCATCGGTCACGACGGCCATATCGGCTTCAATGAGCCGGATACCTATTTCCCCGGTATGACCCACGAAGTCAAGTTGACCGAAATGACCATCGACGCCAACAAGCGCTTCTTTGAGTCCATTGATGATGTGCCCAGAGCCGCATTCACCATGGGTATCGGCACCATTATGGCGGCCAAGAAGATTGTGATGATTGTCACCGGCGCAGATAAGAAGGAAATTTTGAAAAAGACCTTCTGGGGTCCCGTTGATCCTCAGGTGCCCGCTTCCATTTTGCAGTTCCACCCCGATGTGGTGCTGATTTGTGATGAGGCAGCCTATCCTCTGTAATTTATGATTTTGGAACGCACCCCTGATTTGGGGTGCGTTCTTGTGCTATCTACACAAAACAGGCAACTGTTTTTTGTGGATTCTGCCAAGTAAATAGGGCTTGCTTTTGCCTTTTTGGGGGCGTAAAATAGAGTTGTTATTTTGTGGGAATGCCACAAAAAGGGGGATAAAAAATGAAGAAAATCTTAGTACTTTCCTTGTCCTTGACTATGTTGCTGTTTGGTGCATTGACCGTGCAGGCAGCAGCAACCGGTGCAAACATTGGTGAAACTGCCTATGACACTTTGCAACTGGCTTTTGACGCGGCAAAGGAAAATGACACCATTGTTTTGAACGCAGATGTTACCGCCGCTGTTTCGGTAAACAAAAATGTTAAGATAGACTTGAACGGCCACAGCATGCAAAATGTGGCTGTTGCAGAAGGCAGTGCATTGACATGCTTCGATTCCACAACCGATGATTTTACGGTTGCGGGCGAAACTTACGGCAAGGTGCTTGCTTATTCCGGCGAGGTGGTAGCCGAGGATGGCTATGTGAAGATTGCCGAAGCAGGCGCAGTTTCCTTCCATAAGGTTTCCTTGGATATTACCGCGATGTCTTTGCGCGTTATGGTCGACGGCGTTGCAATGCCCAGTGTATATTATAAGAGTAATTTTTATGCTGACGAAGTGGTTGCCGGTCAGGTTTCCAAACACGGTATCGCTTTGAGCATTAAGGAAATCCCCAATGCCGAAAATATGGGCGTTACCAATGCCTATTCTGCTTACACCGATTTCAAGGGTGGTGCTGACGGCAATGAAGGCAACGGCACTTTGCTTCGGGGCATTATGAAGACCACAAACTCCGACAGACGCAATAAAGTCAATGCCGATATACCCATTTATGGTAGACCCTATATGCGGATGTCTGATGGCACTTATGTGTTCGGCGAAGTTGTGAACCGTAGCCTGAAGGAGCAGATTGAAGCTGTTGACGATCTGTGGAGCGGTTATGATGAAGCGGTTCAAAGCAACCTGCTGAAACTGCATCAGTACTACAAAGATGTATTGCTGAAGATGGAAACGCCCAATATTCGGGATGCCGCTGACCCTGCACAGGACGGTATTTTGAAGATTTTGGTGGTGGGCAACAGTCACGGCTTGGACTCTACCAGAATGCTCTATGATGTGTTTGCAGAGCAAGCCCCTGAGCAAAAGGTGATTGTGGCCAATCTGCATTATGACGGTTGTCAGATTGCGCAACACGCGCAGTTTATGACTAATAACGAAGCCAAATACCAATATCATAAAAACGAAGACGGAACATGGCAACTGAACTTTGGAGGAAAGTGGAATAATTATTGCACCGCGGAGCAAGGACTTACCGACGAAAACTGGGATGTTATCATCACCCAGCAAATGAACTACCGCGCCGGTATAGCAGTGGAATATAATGCCAAGTTGTTTAATACTGTGGTAGATTACATTTGGGACAGCCAAGTGGGTATGCCTAAGTTAATGTGGCATATGGTGTGGGCGAACCCTGACGATTATGAGAACTTCTTGGCGCCCGGCGCACCCTATAGCATTGGCGGACAGACGGATTTGCAGCGCACCGCCAACTGGCGCAATAATCACGAAATTTCCTTCGGTGATGGTACATACGGCAGTTACCAAAGCAGAAAACTCTATGATGCCATTACTATGCACGCACAGGATAAGTTGATCGATACTACCAAATTCTTGGGCAAAAATGTATTTGCAGACATTATTCCTACCGCTACAACCATTCAGTATGCCCATGAGATTTTGAAGTATACCGATTTGGAATTGTATAGTGACTACACCCACGCCAGCGACTTTAGCCGTCTGATGGCTTCTTATACTTGGTTTGCAAAGATTATGGGCGTGCAAGAGATTACCCATGTGGATTTGGACGCCATCAATCCGGATCACCATCGTAGCAACTCTCGCTTCCCCTCTGTTGATAGCGGTTATGCGTTGACCGAAAAGATGAAGTCCGACATAATAAAGGCAGTTAACTGGGCGTTGGCGCACCCCTACACTCTGCCTGAGGCAGAATGAAATATAAGGAGAAATGACAAACATGGAAACATTGGATAAAGACGGTGTTTTAAAGATTTTGGTGGTGGGTAACAGCCACGGCTTGGATGCTACCAGAATGCTCTATGATGTGTTTGCTGAACAAGCGCCCGATCAAAAGGTGATTGTGGCGAACCTTCACCGTGACAGTTGCACGATGGCGATGCACGCCCAGTTTGTGACCGATAATGAGGCGATTTATCAGTACCATAAAAATGCAACCGGCACATGGGAATTGAACTTTGGAGGAAAGTGGAATAATTATTGCACCGCGGAGCAAGGACTTACCGACGAAAACTGGGATATTATTATTATGCAACAGGCGAATTCTCGTGTCGGTATAGAGGAAGACTTTGTTGCAGAAGAATATAATACCGTTGCAGATTATATTCTCAACAGCCAAGCCGGCAAACCGAAAATGGTTTGGCATATGATTTGGGCAAATCCCGATGATTATGAGAACTTCTTGGCGCCCGGCGCACCCTATAGCATTGGCAGACAGACGGATTTGCAGCGTACGGCAAATTGGCGCGCAAATCTAGAAAATAGATTTGGCGATGGCACTTATGGCAGTTATAAGAGCAGAAATTGCTACGATGGGGTCGTCTATCACGCCCAAGACAAATTGATTGATACCACGAAATTCTTGGGTAAAAAGATTTTTGAAGACATTATTCCCACGGCTACTGCAGTTCAGTACGCCCGGGAGCAGTTGGGCTATAGCGAAGTGCAACTGTTTAGTGATTGGACCCATGCCAGTGACTTTACCCGTTTGATGACTTCTTATCTTTGGTATGCTAAACTTATGAATGTGTCGGAAATTACCCATGTGGATTTGGACGCCATCAATCCGGATCACCATCGTAGCAACTCTCGCTTCCCCTCTGTTGAGAGCGGTTATGCGTTGACCGAAAAGATGAAGTCCGACATAATAAAGGCAGTTAACTGGGCGTTGGCGCACCCCTTCACCCTTCCTGAAGCGAAATAAAGAATTTCTCCCAATAGAGTGAAAATGCCATAGTAGGCTTATGCTTACTATGGCATTTTTTTACGAGAAAAAGTTAGAGAAGACTTGCATTTTTTTTGTTTTTTCTGTATAATAAATTAATTTATTGCAACTAAATTTACAAAGAGGTTTTGCTGTGTATTTAAAAAGTCTAGAAGTGCAAGGATTTAAGTCCTTTCCGGATAAAACGGTGATTCGTTTTGGTGATGATATTACTGCCATCGTAGGTCCCAATGGCTCCGGTAAATCGAATATTTCTGATGCGATCTTGTGGGTTATGGGCGAGCAGAGTACCAAGACTCTCCGCGGCGCAAAAATGGAGGATGTTATCTTTGGCGGAACCCAGAAGCGTGCGGCGGTTGGCTTTGCCGAAGCAACCTTAACCTTGGATAATACCGACCGCGCTTTGCCATACGACGCAAACGAGGTGATGGTTACCCGTCGGTACTACCGTAGCGGTGACAGCGAATATTATATCAATCGCCAATCTGCCCGTTTGCGGGATATCAATGAGATGTTTATGGATACCGGTTTGGGCCGTGAGGGTTATTCCAATATCGGTCAAGGCCGTATTGATGAGATTCTCTCCCTGAAGAGCGCTGATCGCCGTGAGATTTTTGAAGAGGCCGCCGGTATTTCCAAGTACCGTCACCGCAAGGAAGAAACGGAACGGAAACTTGCCCATACGGAAGATAATTTGCTTCGCATTGGCGACAAGGTCTCGGAACTGGAATTGCAATTAGAGCCTTTAAAGCGCCAATCCGAGAAGGCAAAGCAGTACTTGGAACTCAAAGAAGAACTTCAGGGTGTGGAAGTTGCGGTTTGGTTGGATTCCTTGGAGAAACTTTCCGCCGCCGCCAAAAAAGCAGAAGAGGACTATGCTTCTGCGTCTTTCGTGCTGAAACAGGCCCATGAGGATTTGGATAAACTCTATACGCAATCGGAACAGTTGGGGGCAGAATTGCACCATAAAGACGGCGAACTGGAAAATATCCGTCTGCAGGTGAATTTGCTGGAGCAAACCCATCAGCAACTCGACGGCCAAATGGCCGTCTTGCAGGGCAACATCCGCAACAATGAGGAAAATATTCAGCGGGTGGAAGAAGAACTGCAAGGTCAGGAAGACCGTAACGGCGGTATTTCCGCCCAACTTGCCCAGACCCAAGACAGAATTCTTGCCATTGAGTTGGAACTGTCTGATAAGAGACTACAGTTAACCGCCCTTCAGCAGGAACTTGCGGGAATGACCGCCAGCACCGAGGGTATTACCCGGCAATTTTTGGAATTGCGGGCAACGGAAAGCACCCTGACCGCAGAGATTGCCGGTCGGGAGGCAGACCTGCGTGGCTTGGAAACCAGTCTGCAGGAAAATGCAGAGCGTCTAGCCCAGTTAAACAGCGATTTACAAGCCGGCACAGCACGGGAAGTAGAGGCGAAGTCTGCCCAAGCAGAGTGCCAAAAGGAGTTGAAAAAGGCGGAAGAAGAGGTTACCGCCTGCAATAATACTATTTCCGGATACACTCTGCGTCAGCAGAATCGGCAGAAGCGTCGGGATGAACTAAGCCAAGAAAATCGGGAACTGATTAACAAACTCGATGGCGTTCAGGCAAAACTTCGGGTGTTCCAAGCCATGGAACGGGATTATGAAAGTTACCAAAAATCCGTCCGTATGGTGATGCAGGAATCCCAACGGGGTGCATTGCGAAATGTCCACGGGCCGGTTTCCCGTTTGATTCGTACAGAGGATGAATATACCGTTGCCATTGAAATTGCCTTGGCCGGCGGTATGCAACAGATTGTGGTAGACAATGAGCAGGATGCCAAGTCGGCCATTTCCTTTTTGAAGCGCACCGGTGGTGGACGTGCCACTTTCCTGCCGATTTCCACCGTGAAGGGCAGAGAGTTTAAGGAAAACGGGTTGGAGCGTTGCCGTGGCTATGTGGACATTGCTTCCAATCTAATTAAAACCAATAAGCGGTATCAGGGAATTGTGGACAATCTTCTGGGCAGGATTGTGATTGTAGAGGATATTGATTCTGCCATCGCTATGGCAAAGCAGTATCAAAACCGCTTTAAGATTGTGACCTTGGACGGTCAAGTGGTGAACCCCGGCGGTTCTATGACCGGCGGTTCTGTGAACAAAGAGGCGGGCATTTTAAGCCGTGCCAACGAACTGGAAAAACTCACCGCCCAAGAAAAAGACCTGAAAACTAAACAGCAGGCTTGCGAAGTAGAATTGCAGGAAGCACAGCGGGCGTTGGATCAGGTAGAATTCCAAATGACCGCCGCCAATGACCAACTGCGTCAAGCGGAGGATCAAGTGCTTCGCCTGCAAGGTCAGGAAAAACAGCACGAGATTATGGTCAGCGCCATTGTGGATGCGATGACTTCCGCCCGTCGGGAAAAAGAAGTTCTCGATAGCAGAGAACGAACGGATCGGGAGCGTTATGTATCCGGCAAGGTCAAACTGCAAATGCTCAATACCCAGTTGGCAGAGACCAAAGCCAAACTTAGCACTTTGGAAGGCACCCAGCAGGATGCTTCCCAAACGATGAACCAAATCACCGAGCGGATGACCGCCTTGAAAACTGAGGAGGCGGCATTGGAAGCCGAAAAAACGACGGCCCATAACCATGTCGCGGATTTGCAAAATCTCCGTCGGGATATGGAAGGTGATCGGGACAAGAAATTGGTGCTGGTGGAAGCTTTCCGTGAGGAAAACCGTAAGTACGAAGAGCAGATTGCGGAGCTTTTGGCCAAACAGCAGAGCAACGACGAAGAGACCGCCCGTATGCGCAACGGTATGGAAAATGCCCTTGCTCAGCGCGCCGAGGCAGAAGCATCTAGAACCCGCTCTGAGCGGGATGCCCAAGAGAAGAGCAAGTATATTTTGGATATGGAGCGGGAATGCGCCCGTCTGGAAAACAAAAAGTCCTCTGCCGATATGGAAGAAAAGCAGATTGTGGACAAACTCTGGGATTACTATGAGTTGACCCCCGGTACTGCGGTAGAGAAGCGGGGAGAGATTGAGTCCGTCGCCGCCGGCAACCGCCGGATTGGCGAATTGAAGCGGAAAATCTCTGCGTTGGGCACGCCGAACTTAGGCGCCATTGAAGAATATGCCCGGGTGAACGAGCGGTATAGTTACTTGGTGGAACAACGGGATGATGTGCTGAATTCCAAGAAGGAACTCGAGGGAATCATTCGAGAGATTACCCAAGAAATGACCACGATTTTCGTGGCAGAATTCCAAAAAATTGACCACCACTTCGGCATCGTCTTTGAGGAGATGTTCGGTGGCGGTAAGGGTCAGTTGATTTTGGAAGATCCGGAAGAGCCTTTGACTTGTGGCATTGAAATTCGGGTACAACCTCCCGGAAAGCAGGTCAAGACCATTACCTTGCTCTCCGGCGGTGAAAAGGCTTTCGTGGCAACGGCGTTGTACTTTGCGATTTTAAAGGTACGACCCACGCCCTTCTGCTTGCTCGATGAAATTGATGCGGCATTGGATGACCGAAATGTAGAGCGCTTTGCAAGTTATTTGCGGAATTTGAGTACCAATACCCAGTTTATCGTTATTACCCACCGCCGCGGTACAATGGAAGCCTCTGATGTGCTTTACGGTGTCACGATGCAGGAGCAGGGTATTTCCAAACTGTTGCGTTTGGACTTGAACCAAATGGAAAACCAGTTGGGCATTACGGAATAAAGGAGCAATATGGGTTTTTTTGATAAAATTAAGCAGGGTCTGTCCAAGACAAGAGATGCCTTAGGCAGCACTCTGGGAGGCGTCTTTTCCGGCTTTTCGGAAATTGACGATGACTTTTACGATGAGTTGGAAGAATGTTTAATTCTTGCGGATTTGGGCGTGGAAACTGCGTTGAAAGCCACGGAACTTTTGCGCAAACGGGTGCGTGAACAGCACCTCAAAACCACAGAAGAAGCAAAGATCGCATTGAAGGAAATTCTGGTGGAAATGCTTAATGTGGGAGAAACCGTCCTGAACTTATCCACAACGCCTTCTGTGATTTTGGTGATTGGTGTCAACGGTGTGGGCAAAACCACAACCATCGGCAAAATTGCCACCCAGTTGGTCAGCCAAGGCAAAAAGGTTCTTTTGGTGGCGGGAGATACTTTCCGTGCCGCTGCCGCAGATCAGTTGGAAATCTGGGCACAGCGTTCCGGCGCATCTATTGTCCGTCAGCACGAGGGCGCAGACCCGGCTTCCGTGGTGTTTGACGGAATCCAATCTGCCCGAGCCAAGGGCGCGGATGTGATGATTGTCGACACTGCCGGACGGCTTCACAACAAGCAGAATCTGATGAATGAACTCAATAAAATCAGCCGAATTGTCAGTCGGGAACTTCCTCAAGCCGCTACCGAGGTGCTTTTGGTGTTGGACGGCACAACCGGACAAAACGGACTCATCCAAGCAAAGCAGTTTAAGGAAATTGCCGGTGTCACCGCCATTGCCCTGACCAAATTGGACGGCACTGCCAAGGGCGGCATTGTGATTTCTGTGGCAGACACCTTGCAAATTCCCGTGAAATTTGTGGGCGTGGGTGAGCAGGCAGAAGATTTAATGCCTTTTGAAGCCAAGGATTTTGTGGAGGCACTGCTGTAATGAGAGTTGTTTTGGCAAGTAAAAATAAGCACAAGTTGGTGGAAATCAGCAAAATTACCGAGAAATTCGGTTTTGAACTGGTGTTACAATCCGAATTGGGCGTGGATATTGATGTGGAAGAAACCGGCACTACCTTTGAGGAAAATTCTCTATTGAAGGCAGAGGCAGTGATGAAAGCCACCGGTCTGCCGGCTCTGGCAGACGATTCCGGCATTGCGGTAGACGCGCTGAATGGTGAACCGGGAATTTATTCCGCCCGCTACGGCTTTGACGAAAGTTTGGACGATTGGGGAAGATTACAACTTCTTTTGAAAAACACGGAAAATGTTCCCGACGGACAGCGTCAAGCCCAGTTTGTCTGCGTGATTAGTTTTGTCACGCCGGAGGGCGCAGTTATACAAGCACGGGGAGAAATCCACGGCGAACTGACCAGAGAACCGGTGGGAGAGAACGGCTTCGGATATGACCCGATTTTTTACTATCCCCCCTTGGGCAAGACCACGGCGGAACTTTCCCCTCACGAGAAAAATGAAGTTTCCCACCGTGCAAATGCACTGAAATTGTTTTATAAAAAGATGAAGGAGGCAGGTTATGCTGACAAGTAAACAACGGGCAGAACTGCGCAGTCAAGCAAACACCTTGGAGACCACCTTGATGGTAGGCAAGGGGGGCGTGACCGAGGCGGTGATTGCCGAGGCAGATAACCAGTTGACTACCCGGGAATTGGTCAAGGGCAAGGTTCTTGAGGGCGCGATGATGACGCCTCGGGAAGTCAGTGACGAAATTTGTGAAGCCACCGGCGCAGACGGCGTATCTGTGATTGGCACAAAATTCGTGATTTACCGCTTTAGTGAAAAACTTCAGCAGGCGCGAAATGAATTGGGACGCGCAAAGAAAAAGGCTGTGAGCATAGCCAAGTCCAACCCCGTGCGTAAGGGCGCGCAGGCGCGTCGTCAGGCGGCGCAAAAGGTGCGTCAGCAGAGAAATGAATACTTCCGCCAGCAGGCCATCGAAAAGGCTATTGAGCGGGACAGAGAGCGTCAGTTGCGGGAAAAAGAGTAAGCCATCCACTTAACATAAGGAGGGAATACTATGGAACGTATCGGTATTTACGGCGGCAGTTTTGACCCGCCCCATTTGGGGCATATTCAGGCGGCAAAACGGGCGTTGCAAGAACGGAACTTTGACAAATTGTTGGTAATCCCGTCCTTGGCAACCCCAAAGGAACTATCTTTGCCGGATACGGCAAGTTTGGAGCATCGCATGAAGATGCTGGAACTTTGCTTTGCAGATGTTCCCGGTTTGGAGGTTCACTCTCCGAAGGATTATCCGGATAACTACTGTCCCGATGACCAGCGGGTAGAGGAAACAGCCAATGTGCTGAGCCGTTCAGATATGCGTCGTTTGCTTGCGTTTCGATGTGCCGACGAGTTTTTGCCGGAGAGTGTTGCCCGATATATCCAAATGAACAACCTATACGGTACCGGCGTGAATTTGCGGTATCTCAGCATGGAAAATTTGGAAATAGCGGTAGTCAAACTGTTAAAGCCCAGCCGCATCGCCCATGTGCTGGGTTGCCGGAATACGGCGGCGGAACTGGCGCGGATATGGGGCGCAAATGAAACCGATGCCGCCAGAGCCGGAATGCTTCACGATATAACCAAGGCCTTGGATGGCCCGATGCAACTGATTTTGTGTCACGCCTATGGCGTGAGATTGGATAACTTTTCCGCCCAAAATCCCAAGACCCTTCATGCCCTAACCGGCAGTTTGGTGGCCCGGTTGATTTTTGGAGAAAACGAAGCCGTGGTGAATGCCATCTGCAGTCACACCACCGGCAAAGCCAATATGAATACCTTGGAAAAAATTATCTATGTGGCAGACTATATGGAGCCTAACCGTAACTTTGATGGTGTGGAGGAACTTCGCCGCCTGGCTTACACAGATTTAGATGGGGCCCTGAAATTGGGTCTAGAAATGACACTGACAATGCTTCGTCAGCAGGGCAGGGAAATCTCACCTGAGTCCCAGCAGGCGTTGGCATGGTTAAATGGAAAGGAAAAATGAGAATGTTAACAGCAAAAGAAGTAGCCTATGAAGTAACCAAAGCCCTAGACAGCAAAAAGGGTTTGGATATTAAACTTTTGAAAATCAGCGAGGTTTCCTCTTTGGCGGATTATTTTATTATCTGCACCGGTACGTCCAACACCCATGTCAAAACTCTGTGCGACCATGCAGAGTATACCTTCGAGCAGTTGGGTGAGCCTATGTTGGGCCGTGAGGGACACAGAGGGAACACTTGGGAACTTTTGGATTTTGGCAGTGTGGTTGTCCATGTGTTTACTGAGGAAGCCCGTGAATTTTATGCTTTGGAGCGTCTGTGGGCAGATGCTCAGCAAATTGACCTAAGCGACATTGTCACTCCGGAATAAGTGAGGTTGAGAGAAAATGAATTACGAACACAGTAATGTTGAAGCCAAATGGCAGAAATATTGGGAGGAACACGATACCTTCCACACCGATGTGTGGGACTTTTCCAAGCCGAAATATTATGTGCTGGATATGTTCCCGTACCCCTCCGGTGTAGGTCTGCACGCAGGCCATCCGGAAGGCTATACCGCAACGGATATTATGTCCCGCATGAAGCGTATGCAGGGCTATAATGTGTTGCACCCTATGGGTTACGACTCTTTCGGTCTGCCTGCGGAGCAGTATGCGGTTTCCACCGGCAATCACCCCAACGGCTTTACCCAAGAGAATATTAAGACCTTTTCCAAACAGTTGAAGGAATTGGGCTTTGACTATGACTGGTCGAAGATGATTGCCACTTCCGATCCGGACTTTTATAAGTGGACCCAGTGGATTTTCAAGAAACTCTTTGAGGCAGGTTATGCCAAGCGGATTGAAATGCCGGTAAACTGGTGTGAAGAACTGGGCACTGTGCTGTCCAATGACGAAGTCATTGACGGCAAGAGTGAGCGTGGCGGTTTCCCCGTTGTGAAGAAAAATATGATGCAGTGGGTTATTGACCAGCCTGCATTTGCCGAAAAGTTGTTGGAAGGCCTCAATGAAATCGATTGGCCGGAATCCACCAAGGAAATTCAGCGCAACTGGATCGGTAAATCCACCGGCGTGGAAGTGGACTTCAAATTGGTCGGTGGCGGTGACTTCTCTATTTATACCACTTGTATCGAGACCATTTACGGTATTACCTTTATGGTACTGGCACCTGACGGCAAAATCGTGCAGGATTTGATGGACAGAGTGGAAAATAAAGACGAGGTGCAGGCCTATATCGCAGAAGCCGTGAAGAAGAGCGATATGGACAGAACCGAGTTAAACAAGACCAAGTCCGGTTGCCCCTTGAAGGGCGTGTACGCCATCAATCCCGTCAACGGCAAGGAAGTGCCGGTGTTTATCGGAGACTTTGTGTTGGCAAGTTACGGTACCGGTGCGGTTATGGCTGTGCCCAGCCACGACCAGCGTGACTTTGAGTATGCCATCGCTCATAATATCCCTATGATTCAGGTTATTGAAGGCCGGGATGTTTCCGAATGTGCCTTTGAAAAGCAGGATTACTTGGGCAAGGGTTGTAAACTCATCAATTCTGAGGAATTTACCGGATTGACCGTGGAAGAGGCCAAGGAAGCCATTACGGTCAAGTTGGAAAAAGCCGGTGTTGCCAGAAGAAAGAATAATTACCACTTCCGCGAGTGGATTTTCGCCCGCCAGCGGTACTGGGGCGAACCCGTTCCCTGCGTGTACACAGAAGCCGGGAAAACCGTGTTCCTGCCGGATGCAGAATTGCCTTTGGTTTTGCCGGAATTGGAAGATTACAAGGGTAAAAACGGTCAAGCACCTTTGGAAAATGCCACCGAGTGGAAGAAGTACGATAAAGACGGTTTAACCGGTCTGCGGGAAACCTCTACCATGCCCGGTTCTGCAGGTTCTTCTTGGTACTTTATGCGCTACATTGACCCCAAAAATGAAAATGCCTTCTGCGACCCCGAACTTTTGAAGCACTGGATGCCCGTTGATTTGTATATCGGCGGTCCGGAACACGCAGTAGGTCACTTGATGTATGCTCGTATTTGGAACCGTTTCTTGTACGACAACGGCTTGTCCCCCGTGAAAGAACCCTTCCAGAAACTGGTGCACCAAGGTATGATTTTGGGCGAAAACGGCATTAAGATGGGCAAGCGTTTCCCGGAATTTGTGGTCAATCCCAGTGATATTGTCCGGGATTACGGCGCAGATACCCTTCGCCTTTACGAGATGTTTATGGGCCCGTTGGAGGTATCCAAGCCTTGGAGTACCACTGCGGTGGCAGGCGCTAAGAAATTTATCAACCGCGTGTGGAACTTCTTTACAGAGTCCGCCAATATTACCGAAACCGACGACGGCAAACTGACCAAGATTTATCACCAAACCGTCAAGAAAGTCACAAGCGACTTTGAGCAATTGGGCTTCAATACCGCCATTGCCCAAATGATGGTATTTGTCAACGAAGTCTACAAGGTTGGCACTTGTCCCAAGGAATATGCCGAAGGTTTTATTAAGATGATTTCCTGCATCATCCCCCACGTGGGCGAGGAAATTTGGCAGATTTTGGGTCACGACAATACTATCGCTTACGAGCCTTGGCCTACCTACGACGAGGCAAAGTGCAAGGATACGCAGGTGACCATTGCGGTGCAGATTAACGGCAAAATGCGTGGCACTGTGGAGATGGAAGCCGACCTTTCCAATGACGAAGTGATTGCCAATGTGACTGCTGACGAGAAGATTGCCAAGTTCTTGGAAAAGCAGGAAGGTAGCATTATCAAGACAATCGTTGTGAAGAATAAGTTGGTAAACTTGATTGTCAAGTGAGAAAAATTGCGCATTTCGATGAAAATGACGGAAAATCCTCTTGACATTTGTACAAAATCAGCATATAATATTCAAGCCTAAGAATTAGGCCCTGAACGCATCCAGGAATTAGCCGGATGCCATCGGAGGGAGGGAAAACCATGTCTGAAATTCGCGTAAAGGAAAACGAGTCTCTGGAAAGCGCTCTGCGTCGTTTCAAGCGTAGCTGTGCCAAGGAGGGCGTTATCGCTGAAGTTAAGAAGCGCGAGCACTATGTCAGCCCCAGCCTGAAGCGTAAGCAGAAGTCTGAAGCGGCCCGTAAGAATAAGAGAAAGTTCTATTAATTTTCCCTCATACTACTGTGCTTAAAATCGGTCGAAGATTTATCTTCGACCGATTTTTTTTATGTTGAAAAGAAAACCTTTGCGGTGAAAGATGCCATCACAAAACCAGTTAAGTCCGCAATTAAGGCGGCGGGAATTGTGTAACGAGTCTTTTTAATTCCTGCGGCGCCAAAATAAACGCTGACGGTATAAAAGGTGGTTTCCGTAGACCCCAGCATAATTGCCGCGGTTCTGCCAATTTGGGAATCCACCCCGTATTGGGCCATCAAATCTGCCCCTAAAGCCAAAGCGGCGCTGCCGCTGATGGGGCGGATAAGTACTAAAATAGCCGTTTCCGGCGGAATTCCGAGAGAAGAAAAAATTGGGGCAAAAAACCGGCTGAGCATTTCCATAGCACCGGAGGCGCGGAGCATCGTCACGGCGGTCAAGAGCAATATCAAGGTGGGGATTAAAGTTATTAAAAGCGCCAAACCCTCTTTTGCACCGTGGAGCATAAGGTCGTAGGCGTGTTCTTTTTTTCTAAGGGCAACCGCACAAGCGCCAAATAACAAAATCGGTACGATATAATCGGTCATTTTCGCCAAACCTTTCCCATCAGCCAAGCGGCAAGAAGCCCAAGACCGGCAGAGCAGAAACTGGTGGCCCATACAGCCGGTAGAATATCGAAGGGTGTTTGACAACCCAAACTCACCCGCACAGCCGCCACATTGGCAGGAATCAGTTGAATAGAGGCGGTGTTCAGTACAATCAGTCGGCACAATTCATCGGTGGCAACACCGTTTGCCTGCCGCGCAAGGCGGTTTGATGCTTGGATGCCCATGGGGGTGGCGGCGTTGCCTAAACCCAGAAAATTGGCGCAAATATTTGCGCTTAGGCTCTGTGCCAAAGGTCTGTCTGTTTGGGTGCTAGGAAACAGTTTCTTTAACAGAGGTTTTAGTAGTTTGGCTAAAAAATCTGTAAAACCCACCTTGTCCATCAGTTTACCCACACCACACCATAGACAAATGGAACCGGCCATAGAAATTACCAGCGTTACACCATCTTGCGCCCCTTTGGGAACGGCGGCGGCCAACTCGCCACCTCGCCCCAACACCAAAGAAGCAAAAAGGGAAAGACCCAACAATCCCGTAAAAATCCAACTCATAACCATACAAAACCCTCCCGATTAAGCCTATGCAAAATCGGGAGGGTTTTTCATCCATATTAAGAAAGGGAAGCGTCATAGACAACATTTTTGGGTAGGTCCAACTCAATGGCAACTTGTTTGACCGCGTCTTTACGGCTCATACCGCCCGCCATGAGTTCGTTGACCCGTGTGGCGGCATCTTCCGGCGTGGCAACCGCCTTTTCTTCCGGAACTGCGCCGGCAACTACTAGCACAAATTCGCCCTTAGGCGGTTGAGCGGTATATAATTCGATTGCACCTGCCAAGGTGGTACGCACTACTTCCTCGTGAAGTTTGGTCAGTTCTCGGCAAAGGCTGATTGGCCGCTCACCGCCCAATACCTCGGCCATACTTTCCAAGGTGTTTAGAAGTTTATGGGGCGCTTCGTAGAAAATCATAGTCCGTTGCTCGTGAATGAGTCCCTGTAAATGTTCCCGACGGCTTTTTTTCGCAGTGGATAAAAAGCCTTCAAAACAGAACCGTCCGGTGGCTTGACCGGAAATGCTCAAAGCGGTAATCACAGCGCAGGGACCGGGAATTGCGCAAACGGTAATACCTGCTTCAGCGCATTGCTTAACCAGTTCTTCACCGGGGTCTGAGATGGCGGGACTACCGGCATCGGACACCAGCGCACAAGTCTCGCCGGCTAAAATTCGCGCTACAATCTGTTCGCCTTTTTGCGCCTTATTATGTTCAAAGTAACTGATAAGACTTTTTTTAATTCCGAGGTAGTTCAGCAGTTTTAAACTGACGCGGGTATCTTCCGCGGCGATGAAATCCGCTTGTTCCAAGGTTTCTCGACAACGCTGAGAAATGTCTCCCAGATTTCCGATGGGGGTGGGGACAAGATATAACATTCCGGGCATAACAAACTCTCCTAAATGTGGTATAAACTGCGGTAATAGTCACTGGGACTGCCGTCTTGGCAATACAAAAATTCCTCTTGCCAAGCAAGACCGGGATTACCGCCTTTTCGAAAGTGCATCAAAACCAAACTGATTGGGCCGTTTTCCCGATGACGCAGTAGCAGTAATTTTTTTGGTTCTAAGTGGCGTTGAGATGCTTTGGCAAATATTTCTGCCAACCGTTCCGGACGGTGTACCAAATAAAAATCCCCGCCGTATTTCAGCGCCCAATCGGCTGATTGCATAATCGTCTCTAAATTGCACAAGTCTTCCCGACGGGCGTTGGGGGTCCGATTGCTCTGAGGACCTGCGTGAAAATAGGGAGGATTGGAAACGCACATGGAAAAACTACCGGCAGTTATCAGATTGGATATGGTGGAAAGGTCGGCGCATATACTGGTTAAACGGTGAGAAATGTTGTTTGCTTCTGCATTTTTTAGGGCTTGCTCATGGGCAGATTCTTCAATTTCTATGCCGGTTACCTTGCAAGTGGGGTTGTTGGCGCAAAGCAGGAGTCCCAATGTGCCACAGCCCGAGCCCAAGTCCAATACAGCGGCGTTTGGTTTGCAACTTGCAAAATGCGCAAGGGCAATGGAGTCGGTGCTTAAAGGAAATGCACCGGAACAAAGTTCCAAGGTAAATCCGTTGTGCAGAGTTTCCATATGTTGCTCCTTATGGGTTTTATAAAAAATCTGCCTGCGTACCGGTATACGGCTGCGCAGGCAGATGGCGTAATCGGAGAATTACTCTTCTACGATTGCTTCGGTGGGGCAATTGTCGCAGCAGCTGCCGCAGTCAACGCAAACGTCAGCGTCGATCACGTACATCTCGTCGCCCTCGGAGATAGCCTCGACGGGGCAGTTGTCAGCGCAAGCGCCGCACTTGACGCAAGCGTCGGTAATATTGTAAGCCATGATTTTCCCTCCATTATGTGATTTCAGCATTCGTCTCTATGTACAAATGCAAGTCTATTCTACCATGTATTTCAGAAAATGCAATTCCTTTTTTCAAATTATTTCGTATATTTTTCACCGGGAATGGCAAAAATTTGCAGGTGAAG
>JAZRMH010000001.1:0-19725 GCA_045647425.1 Faecousia sp. | reverse complement strand
TGAGAGCAAAAAATATTTTATAAATAAGAATAATTCCTATTGACAAATAGATATTCTTATGTTACTATATGGGTGTAAATAAGAACGGTTCTTAAATAGAACTGAAACCAAGAAACATTATAGAAATTAAAAAGAAAAATTTTGGAGGAAAATATTATGAAGAAGTTTGTATGTTCCGTTTGTGGTTATGTTCATTCCGCTGAAGAGCTGGCGGCTGATTTCCGTTGCCCTGTTTGCAAGGTTCCCGCATCCAAGTTCGTAGAGCAGAAGGGCGAGATGAAGCTGGCTGCTGAGCATGAGTACGGTGTCTACGGCAAGACCGTCAAGAACAACCCCGATATTTCCGAGGAAGACAAGAAGTACATCTTCGAGCAGCTGATGGCTAACTTCCAGGGCGAGTGCTCCGAGGTCGGTATGTACCTGTGCATGGCTCGTATCGCACACCGTGAGGGTTATCCCGAAATCGGCCTGTACTGGGAAAAGGCTGCCTACGAAGAAGCTGAGCACGCAGCAAAGTTTGCTGAGCTGCTGGGCGAGGATTTGGAAGCCAATATGAAGGCCGACACCAAGGCCAATCTGGCTTGGCGCGTAGACTGCGAGTTTGGCGCAACCCAGGGCAAGTTCGATCTGGCTTCCTGCGCTAAGAAAAACGGCCTGGATGCAATCCATGACACCGTTCACGAGATGGCTCGTGACGAAGCCCGCCACGGCAAGGCACTGAAGGGTCTGCTGGAGCGCTACTTTAAGTAATGGAAAACTACACGATTTGTAATTGTAAGCAAGTAACCCGCTTCGATGTAGAAGAAGCATTGGAAAAGTGCCAAAAATTCGAGGATGTGGAAACTACATTCCGCGAAGTGCAGGCAATTACCCATTGTTCCACCGGTTGCGGCGGCTGTCACGATAAAATCCTGACAGCAATCTCACAAATTATGAACCCTTAAGATTATGGAATTAAAAAGTTTTTCCGAACTTATCGTACGAGCCGAAAAGGATTGTGATGTCTACTGCCCCATTTGTCACAAGGTGATTCATGTGAAGGCAGGCGACCCCATTCCCCGATGCTGCGGCAAAGTGATGGAAGTCCAAAATTAAACATACGCTTACCATTCGGCGACCCTTAGCCGCCCTATGATAAACGAAAACGGGCGGAGTGTCGAACTCCGTCCGTTTTTTGAAACTTAAAGGAGGATTTTATTATGAAGAAAGGATTTGTAACGCTCATCGCCCTACTGTTGGTAGCCGCTCTGGTGGGTTGCGCCCCCAGTAAGCCTGCCGACGCCCCCAATAACCAACCTCAACTGAAAACCAAGGAAGAAGCCAAAACCATTGCCCTGAATGATGCCAAAGTAGATGTGGCAAACGTGACGGACTTGGAAGTGGATTTAGACGAAGAAAACGGTGTGTACTACTTTGAAGTGGATTTTGACCACGATGGCTCTGAGTACGATTACAAAATTGATGCCATCTCCGGAAAAATCCTTCATCAAAATGTGGTAAAACCCACCGGCGGGGATGCCCCCCAACCGCCCCCTGCGGACAAGCAAAAAATCGGTATCGAAGCCGCTAAGAAAGCCGCCTTTGACCATGCCAAGGTAAAAGAAGCCGATGTGAAAGACTTGGATGTGGACTTAGACGAAGAAAACGGCAAACTGTATTATGATGTGTCCTTTGACGCCGGTGGCAAGGAATATGACTACCATGTAGACGCTTATTCCGGAGAAGTCCACCTCCACGAAGTGGAAAAAGATGACGACCAAAAGCCCGCGGAAAAACCTGCGGATAAACCTGCAGAAAAGCCTGCGGAAAAGAAGAAAATCGGCGTTGCTGCCGCAAAATCCGCCGCTTTGAAGCACGCCAATGTGAAGCAAGCGGACGCCAGAGATTTGGAAGCAGATTTGGACAACGAAAACGGCAAATTGGTCTACGAGGTGTCCTTTGAAGCCGGTGGCTACGACTACGATTATGACATCGATGCCTACTCCGGCAAAGTCATTCGCAGTGAAAAAGATCGGGAAGATTAAACGAAGTGAAAGAAAGGAAGCGGGAGTTATCCCGCTTCCTTTTTATTTGCTTTTCCTATGGCTTTTGAGTATAATACAACTATCCATTTTTCCAATTTGAGGTGTGCAGGATGAAAAACATCAGTTTTGTCAAAAACGACAGCCCCTTGACCCCCGTGACCGTGACTTACGGCGCATATTCTTCGCCGGTTTGGATTCAATCCCAATGGACCGAGGGGGATTTGGCGCTGCGGGTTCAAAAAAACGGTTGCGGTCACTGCTGTACCGCTATGGCTTTGTGTTTACACGGCATCCCCGTCACCCCTTATGATATGTTTGACCGCGCCTTTGCCCTTTGGGGTGCGCCGAACGGCGATCAGGGCTACCACGCCAGCGAAACCGGCATTGTGAAAGTGCTGAGCAGTTACGGCGTGAAAGCGGAATATTTTTGTATGGCAGAGGAAGCGGATGCAAAAGCCCGCATTTCCCAAGCCTTTGACCAAGGCAAATTGGTGCTGTTCTGCTCTATGCCCAGCCCCCGCCTGCCCAATAACCCCTTTTCTACCGGTCAGCATTTTGTCCTCGGCATCGGCTATGCCAATGAAAACAAGGACATTATGATTGCCAACAGCAGTGTTTCCACCAACAACGGCGGCGTGCATTTTGAAACAATCGATACCATCGTCAAGTCCCTTTTGCCAAATGGGCAGTATATGGACAAAACTTGGGGCGATGAAGACATTGACTTCTATGCCGGATATGTGGTGATTGACTAATCTATTTCGGCGAGTTTTTCTTGACTTTTTTGTTGCCTGTTTTATAATGAATTTAGCATCTACTGGATGCAATATTAGGAAAAGAGGTCTTTTTTATGAGCGAAACCACAAATACTGCTCCCGTCGCCCCCGTTGGTCAGTTGAAAACCAATCGCAGTCTTCTGAAACTCATTCTCCTTTCCCTGATTACCTTTGGCATCTATGGTTTGGTTGTCTGGTCTGCCGTATCCTCGGATATCAACACCGCCGCCAGCCGTTATGACGGCAAAAAAACCATGCACTACTTATTACTGCTGTTCATTGTCTCGCCTTTGACTTTGGGTATTGGCGCCCTTGTTTGGAACCACCGTTTGGCCAAGCGTATCGGCAAGGAATTGACCCGCCGTGGCATCGGCTATTCTGTGGGCGCAGGCACTTTCTGGGGCTGGTGTGTTTTAGGTTCCCTGATTTGTGTGGGTCCTTTGGTCTACACCCACAAAATCCTCAAGGGTATGAACCTGATTGCCGGCCACTATAATATCAACGGCTAATATTTACAAATAAAAAGGGAGAGGCTTGGGCAACCCTACGCAAGGATGTTATGCCTGAAAACCGTGTTTATTATGAAAATCAAAACTTATATTGCCCCCTCTGCGGTGGTCACCGGTGAGGTGCGGTTGGAAAACAATGTAAATATTTGGCACGGCGCAGTTCTTCGGGGGGACGCCGGTCGGATTTTCGTGGGGGAAAATTCCAATGTGCAGGACAACTGCGTCATCCACGAGGCAACCACCGTGGGCAAAAATTGCACCATCGGTCACGGGGCGATTTTGCACGGCTGTACCATCGGCAACAACTGCCTTGTGGGTATGGGCGCCATTGTGCTCAACGGTGCTGTCCTCGGGGAAAACTGTATGGTAGGCGCCGGCGCTTTGGTCACCGGTAAAATGAACGCCCCCGCAGGGTCACTGATTTTAGGCAACCCTGCCACAGTGGTCAAACCCCTGACCGAGGAACAAATCGCCTACATCCGTAAGGATGCAGAAGATTATGTAAACCAAGCAATCAAAACATTCGGATAAATAAAATCGGGTGGATAAACCACCCGATTTTTTTACGGTAAAATTTTTGACCAATCGAACAAGTCGCCGGGGTCGCTCTTTTTGGGGCTAAATTCGTCGTGACCAATCACATGGTCTTTGTCCAAGGGGATGTTATGGCGTTTGCAAATATCCGCCACCAAGTCCTTCAGCGCTACATACTGTTCCTCGGTAAAGCCCAAATCCTCTTTGGGGATTTGGTCATATTCGTGCTTATGCAAATATCCGGACATCTCTTCATAAGTGCCCATACCCATAATTTCAATGCCGATGGAATATTTGTTCATTTTGTTGGTGTATTTCTCGTCATTCAGCCAAGTGCCGTAACCGGCGTGCCACGCGGAACGGTCTTCGGGAATGTAGCAGAAAATATTGCCCTTGCGGTCAACGATATAATGGACACTGACCTCGGCATCGGTAAAGGTTTGGCGGACAAATTCGTGGTTATAGGGGTCATCCCGATGGTTCACCACCGCACTGCAGAAGTGAAGCATCACATATTCCGGGGGGAACTCCTGCTCCCAAGAGAAGTCGGTAACTTCCCCGAGAAAATACTCGGTAGCCCCCTCGTACACGGTAATTTTTTCTTCTACGGTGGTTTCTGTGGTAGTGGCTTCCGTGGTAGTGGCTTCCGTGGTAGTTTCTACGGTCGTTTCCGCCGGCTCTGCCACACAGCCACAGAGGAAAACAAGGGAAACTAGCAACATAACGCAAATCTTTTTCATAGGTTTACCTCATTTTTCAATCTTTTTCAGAACCACAGCGGTACGACTGGGCAAGTACAGTTTTACACCGATTTTTCCGTCTTCTTCCAAGGTTTCATAGCAGTTGTGATAAATTCTTCCCTGCCCGCCGAAGCAGAAATCGTCGGAAGACAGCACCACCTGATACTGCCCCTTTTCTTCCATCGGCAGGAAAAAGCCGTCATAGGAATGATTGGGGTGGAAATTAAAGGCAAAGATGCCTTTTCCCTTTTGATACACCAAGGTTTTCGTTTCGTTATCCAGCCACAGTTGCTTGTCGTGACCCTTCAAAACCCGCAACTTCTTACTGATGGCTACCATTTCCTTTTCGAAATCCAACAGATAATGGAATTTCAGGTCCTGATTTTCAGACAGCGACCATTGGCGACGGCAATAGTGATGACTCCAGCCATTTCCCTCTCGAGGGAAATCAATCCACTCGGGATGGCCGAATTCGTTGCCCATAAAGGTCAGATACCCTTCACCGCCTAAACTCATCGTCAGAAGTCGCAACATCTTGTGCAGGGCAATCCCTCGGTCAATAACGAGGCTTTGACTGTCCTTTCCCATATGATAGTACATATCCGCATCGCACAGCCGGAACATCAATGTCTTATCCCCCACCAAGGCTTGGTCGTGGGACTCACAGTAGCCAATCACCTTTTCTTTGGGACGGCGCTGGGCCAATTCGTAATAGATGTGGTTTAAATCCCAATCCTCGTCGCGCACATCCTTTACCATTTTAATCCACATATCCGGCTCGCCCATGGCCAGCCGATAGTCAAAGCCGATACCGCCATCTTTAATCGGCAAACACATACCGGGCATGGCGGACATATCCTCGGCAATCAAAATGGCGTGGGGATTGACTTCCCGCACAAGTTCCGTCGCCAACTGCAAATAGGTCACCGCTTGGGTGTCGGTGTTCATAGAAAAATAACTGTCGTAACTGCTAAAACTTGTGCCTAAACCGTGGTCGATATAGAGCATAGAAGTCACGCCGTCAAAGCGGAAGCCGTCAAAATGATATTCTTCCAAATAGTATTTCAGGTTGGAAAGCAGGAAGTGTAACACTTGGTTTTTGCCGTAGTCAAAGCACTTTGTGCCCCAAGCGGAATGTTCCCCCCGGGGACCTTGGTGGAAGAATTGGTAATCCGTGCCGTCAAATTCATTGATGCCCTCTCGGGTGTTCTTGCAAGCGTGAGAATGGACCACATCCAACAGCACTGCAATGCCCATTTTATGAGCAGTATCAATGAGTTTTTTCAGTTCTTCCGCTTCCCCGAAGCGGGAAGAAACCGCATAGAAATTGGTCACCTGATAGCCAAAGGAAGCATAGTAGGGGTGTTCCATAATGGCCATAATTTGGATGGTGTTGTACCCCAAATTTTTCACACGAGGCAGGACATTTTCCCGAAATTCTCGGAAAGAACCCACTTTCCCTTCTTCCTGCGCCATACCGATGTGGCACTCGTAAATGAACAAATCCTTCTTGGGTTTAAAATTCTCATCCGTCCACGGAAAGTCTTTGGAATGGACAATCACGCCGTTCCAAGATCCGTTTTCGTCCTGCTCCACGCGGGTGATGTATAGGGGAATACGCTCCAATTCCGCCCCGTCCTTTACCACAATCGCCATCACACGAGAGCCGTTGGGCAGGGCATTTTTCCCTCGCAAATTCAGTTCAAATTCCCCGTTTTCTTTCTTGGTCAGGGGGTAATCATACCGCGCCCAATTGCAAAACTCGCCGGTTAAATATAACTTGTCCGCCGCTGGCGCCCATTCCCGATACACCCAGCCGGTTTTTGTTTGGTGGAAACCAAAATACCGGTGAGCATTGGCAAAATCCGAAAGGGTCTGCCCCGCTTGCAACAGTTCTCTTTTTTTCGTCTCGTAATTTTCCATCCGCAGGTCAAAATCCCCGCGGTAAGGCTTTAGATTGGGGTCGATTTTCAAAATCCTATGGTTCATATTTCGGTTTTCCCCTTGGTTAAGATAGTCTTATTTTACCCCGCTTCCCCAACTTCGTCAATCCCAAAAAAGCCCCCTTTACACAAGGGGGCTGTCACCGTTAGGTAACTGGGGGATTGTCAATCCCTCCACCGCTTACGCGGTCCCCCTCCCTTTACACAAGGGAGGCCATTAAGTCTTTTTAATAAATTTCTCTTTGCACTTGGGGCAGGTGATGGAAATTTTCCCCTTGCCCTTTGGCACGCGGACGGTCTGCCGACAGCGGGGGCAAGCATAATAGCGATGGTCTTTGTCCTTAAATTGCTCTAAAAACCGCAGATATTTTCGATTTTCCTCGTACCGCTTATAGGTATTGCGGGAAAACATCCGAAATAGCGCATAGCCCATCAGCGCATAAGAAACCATGGTCAGCACCCAGTTGAGTAGGGGTAGGCGCAAAAACATAGAAAGCAGGCAGGCAATCAGACCTGCCACCAAAATGGCGGTGTTTAATTTGTCTGTGCCGTACCGCCCCACCATAAACTGACGGAAAGACGCGCCCAACCGCGCCGAAAAATTACGAAACCAATTACCCATAAAATCGCACCTTTGCTTTTTGTATAGGCTTATTATATTGCAAAAAATCGGGAATTCAACTATCTTACCGCTTTGTTTACGGATTGTTTACGAAAAAGGCCGTTACAAAACACAAAAATCTTCCATAGAATCCGTAGAGGTGAAAAGCCCCCTTGCCTAAAGGGGGGTGTCACCGAAGGTGACGGGGGGATTTCGGTCACCCGCGGGCGGATCATATCCGCCCCTACGCCTATATTTTCATAGTTTAAGGGTCTGTTGCATTTTGCAACAGACCCTTGTTTTATTCGTCGTATTCTCTGGGAATAGAAGTGACTACCGGTGTGCCGTCACGGTTTAATAGGGGCGTCAATCCGCCGGCGTAACCGCTACAAACAAACAGATAATTCACGCCGGTATTTTTATCCACCAGCACCATCGTGCCCGGGTCTACAAAACCGCCGGATTGCTGTTCGGTTTTGATAAAGCGCTTTTCTTTCTTCGCCATTTATTCCTTTACACCTTCCACAAGGCCGTTGGCCAAACCTACCATCCCCTGCATTTGGCTGGGAATGATAATCTTCGTTGCCTTTCCGTCTGCCACTTTTTCCATTGCCTGAATGGATTTGAGTTTGATCACTTGGTCATTGGGGGCTTTTTCGTTGAGCATCTGCAAGGAGTCTGCCAGCGCCTGCTGGATAGTGCGAATCGCCTGTGCTTCGCCCTCGGCCTTTAAAATGGCCGCCTGCTTTTCCGCATCGGCACGGAGAATGGCAGACTCTTTTTCACCTTCGGCAATCAAAATCGCAGATTTTTTCTGACCCTCTGCCTGCAAAATTACCTGACGGCGGTCACGCTCTGCCTTCATCTGCTTTTCCATAGAACTTTGAATGTCCTGCGGGGGCAGAATATTTTTCAGTTCCACACGGTTGACCTTAATACCCCAAGGGTCGGTGGCTTCATCCAAAATAGCCCGCATTTTCGTGTTGATAATATCACGGCTGGTCAATGTTTGATCCAGTTCCAAATCGCCGATAATATTGCGCAAGGTCGTTGCCGTCAAGGTTTCCATTGCCGCCATAGGCATTTCCACACCGTAGGTATAGAGTTTGGGGTCGGTAATTTGGAAATACACCACGGTATCAATTTGCATGGTAACATTGTCCTTGGTAATCACCGGCTGAGGGGGATAGTCCAAAACCTGCTCTTTCAGGGAAACACGCCGGGCAATGCGGTCAATAAACGGAATTTTTACATGCAGACCCACGCCCCAAACCGCTTGGAATGCGCCCAAGCGCTCAATGACATAGGCTTGGGACTGCTGAACTACCGCAATGTTGGAAACAACCAAAATAAACAAAATCACAAGAACAACTGACAAAAAGAACAATCCCATAAACAAAACCTCCTATTTAATTGACTTTTACTTCCAAAGCAGAGACGAACACCTTTACTCCCTCTACTTTGTCTACTTGTATCATGGTACCTGCGGAAATGATTTCGCCGGAAGTGCTTCGGGCGGACCATTCCATACCGTTTAATTTTACTTGCCCCACGGACAAGTCATTCGTAATTTCTTGGGTTACAATTCCCTTTGTACCGACGATGGCATCTATATTGGTGCGAGTAATTTTGGGGTTTAAAAATTTCTTTGTCAGGGGTCGCAAAGCGAGCAACAACACGGCGGACACTGCGAAAAACAGCACCGCCTGCAACCAAAATTCTCCGCCTAACAAACTTGCTATCATCGCCGCCAGCGCACCCAAGGCAAACCAAAGGGAAATCACCGCCACGGTAGACGCCTCGGCCATCAGGAACACAATAAACAGCGCCAGCCATAAAATTGCCAACCAATTCATAAAATTCCCCTCCTTCCAAAGGTTTTTCTACTTTCAATATAGCAAAAATCACACACTAGGTCAAATTAAATTTTTATAAGGAGTTGCGTATCCTAAAAATTTGGTGTATAATCCATTCGTAAGAATTTGGGCAAACGCCCATAAATGGAGGAAAAATTCAATGTTTAATGCTATGATTGAAACCTTGAAGGCCAATCCCAGAAAGATTGTCTTCACCGAAGGTCACGATGCCCGTATCTTGGAAGCCGCTTCCCGCTTGAACGAGGGCAAGTTCCTGACTCCCATTTTGGTGGGTAATGTGGAAGAAGTGAAAGCCAATGCCGCCAAGGGTAACTTCAATATCGAGGGTGTGGAAATCCTTGACCCCGCCACCTACGCAGGTATGGACGAAATGGTGGATAAGATGGTAGAACTGCGCAAGGGTAAAATGAGCGCAGAGGACTGCCGTAAGGCACTTTCCAAGGGCAACTACTTCGGCACGATGCTGGTAAAAATGGGCTATGCCGATTCCCTGCTCGGTGGTGCTACCTACTCCACCGCTGATACTGTCCGTCCCGCTTTGCAGTTGGTCAAGACCAGAAAGGGTGCAAATCTCGTTTCTTCCTGCTTTATTATGGTCCGTGGGGAAGAGAAAATCGCTATGGGCGACTGCGCTATCAACTTAAGTTATGAAGACAGCGTGGACAAGGAAGGTAATGTCACTGTTACTGCCGCCCGTAAGTTGGCTGAGGTTGCCGTGGAAACCGCAAAGACCGCAAAGGTCTTTGGCATTGACCCCAAGGTTGCCATGCTCTCCTTCTCTACCAACGGCTCCGGCAAAGGCGGTACCGTGCAACTGAGCCACGATGCCACCATCATTGCCAAGGAAATAGACCCCGAACTGATGATCGACGGCGAAATGCAGTTTGACGCTGCTGTGGCTCCCGAAGTTGGCCAGTTGAAGTTCCCCGGTTCTCCTGTGGCAGGTTACGCCAATACTTTCATCTTCCCCTGCATTGAAGCCGGTAACATCGGTTACAAAATTGCCCAGCGATTGGGCGGTTTTGAGGCTTACGGCCCCATCCTGCAGGGCTTGGCAGCACCCATCAATGACCTATCCCGTGGCTGTAATGCCGACGAGGTCTACAAGATGGCAATTATCACCTCTGCGCTGGTATAATTTAAGTCAAAAATCCTTTCAAAATAGGGTTGCTTCGGCAACCCTATTTTTTTATAAAAAAACCTTGGAAAATCTCATTATTTTTCCACAGGGGTTGTGGATAATTTTACTTGTTTTTTCTTGCAAAATGTGATAAAATTTAGGGTGAATAACTATACCCTTTTTTCAGGCTGTAAAAAGACGAAAGGAGCCGATTTTTATGCTGTCATCTGCCTATGTTTGGGCAAAAGTCCTGAGTTTTTTAGAAGAGCATATGGACGCTGTTACGGTTTCCACTTGGTTCGACGATGTGGAAATTGTAGAACTCAACGAAGAACAACTGATTATCTATTCCGCCTTGGAATTCCATCGGGAAATTATTGCTTCCCGTTACGCAGGACACATTCAAGATGCGCTGAAAGAGATTTTTAATTCCGATGCCAAACTCATTGTATTTGGCGATGAAGAACTGAACACTTACCGTTCCAAGGGCGTGCAAAAGTCCTCTATGGATTTTAACCCCCAGTTTACTTTTGATAATTTTGTGGTTGGCCCTTCCAACCGCTTCGCCCACGGCGCAGCCATTGCCGTCAGTAACAACCCCGGTCAGGCCTACAACCCCTTGTTTATTTACGGCCCTCCCGGTATCGGCAAGACCCACCTGCTGTATGCCATCGCCAACGAGATTCGTAAAAGCAATCCCAACGCCAATGTGGTGTATATCAAAGGCGACCAATTTACCAACGAACTGATTTCCGCCATTCAAACCGGTAAGAATATTGAATTCCGCAACAAATATCGGGAAGCGGATTTGTTCCTCATTGACGATATTCAGTTTATTGCCGGTAAAGAGTCTACCCAGGAAGAATTTTTCCACACCTTTAATAAACTTTATGAAGAGCATAAGCAGATTGTGATGACCGCTGACCGAAAGCCCAGCGATATGAACACTTTGGAAGACCGTCTGCGTACCCGTTTCGAATGGGGTCTGCTGGCAGATGTCCAACCGCCGGATTACGAAACCCGTATGGCCATTATCAAAAACAAAGCCATCTCTTTGGCGCTGGACTTAAGCGTGGAAATTTGCGACTATATTGCCAAAAATGTCACCAACAATGTCCGGCAGATTGAAGGCACGGTGAAGAAACTTCGGGCCTATGTGGACCTGAATGCCATGGAATTAACACTGGAAAATGTCTCTCGGGCCATTAGCGATATGTATAAGGGTGAGAGCAATACCCTGCCCACCCCCAATCTCATAATCAGCCAAGTTTGCAAATTCTATTCCATCGACGAGGCAACCTTGCGGGGCACTTTACGAAACAAAGGCACTGCCGAAGCCCGTCAAGTGGCAATCTACCTCATCCGGAAGTTGACCAACTTGAGTACGCCGGACATCGGTAAAGAATTTGGTAAGGACCACGCCACCATTTTGCATTCCATTAAGAAAGTGGAAACCACGCTGAAAACCGGTGACGAAAATCTGCAAAACCACATTCGGGATATTACCGCAAACATCAATTCTTGTCTGTAAATTTTCCACAAGCGCTGTGGAAAGTTGAAAACTTCACTGTGGAAAACTAAGAATGATTTTCTTTTCCACAAAGTCTGTGAAAAAGTTATGTTTTTCAACAATTCCCTTGTGAAAAAAAAGTCCTTGGCGCTGTAAGATAAAACCCACTTTTCCACATAAAAATCTTCTATTACTACCATTACTACCTTTTAATATTTATTTATATATATTTCTTTATAATTACAGAAAAAGGAGTGTGTCCCATGCGTTTTATCTGTGAAAAAAATATGTTGATGACCGGACTGAATATTACCGGTCGTACCGTGGCGCAAAAAAGCGCGCTGTCTGTTTTGGAAGGTATTTTGTGCCGTGCCGGTCACGGTCTAAGTCTTACCGGTTTCAATATGGAAACTGCCATTACCTACCAAATTGAAGCAGAAGTTTCCGATATGGGTACTTGCGTATTGCCTGCAAAACTTTTTAGCGATATTGTACGCCGTCTGCCGGAAGGTCCGGTAACGGTGGTAGTGGATGAAAACTATAAAGTTTCCATTCGAGCCGGTAGTGCATCCTTCTCGATTTCTGCCGAAAGTGCGGAAGATTATCCCGAAGTTCCCGATGTGGGAGACGGCAGAAATATCGATATTCCCCAAGATGCGCTGAAAGATTTGATTTCCGGCACCATTTTCTCGGTTTCGGAAAATCAGGGCAGACCTATTCACACCGGTGTGAAGTTTGAAGTGGGGGAAGATACGGTTTCCGCCATTGCGGTGGACGGCTTCCGTCTTGCCCGCCGTACCTATCACACCGAAGTCCCTACCGGTCGGGAACTTTCCTTTGTTGTGCCTGCCCAAGGCTTGAAGGAAGTGGAAAAAATTCTGCAGGATACAGATGAAAATGCTTCCTTTACCTTAGGTAGCAAGCATATTCTCTTCAAAATCGGCGAGGCAACTTTGGTCTGCCGTCTGTTGGAAGGAGAATTTTTGGATTGGCGCCGTGTTGTGCCCACCAACTGTCCCGTAAAACTCACCGCAAATGTTGGGGAACTGACTTCTTCCATTGAACGCGTGGGTCTGATTGTTTCTGAAAAATATAAGAGCCCCGTGCGCTGTGTATTCTCCAACCAAGTGGTTCTTTTGAAGACCCATACCACCATCGGCGCGGCGGAAGACCGTTGCTCTTTGGCCGGTGACGGCAAAGAATTGGAAATCGGCTTCAATGTTCGTTACCTCTGCGATGCCCTGCGGGCAGTGCCTACCGAGGAAGTGGTTTTGGAATTGACCAACGGCTTGAGCCCCATCGTTTTGACACCGGTGGACGATAAGGAAGATTTTTCTTATATGATTCTTCCCGTCCGTATTACCACCTAATTTGAGAGGATTTTTATGGCAAACAACAAAATTCCTGTAATTATCGGCACAGAATTTATTAAACTGGAAGCGGCCTTAAAATTTGCCAATGCCACCGAGTCCGGCGGTATGGCAAAAGCGGTTATCCAAGACGGTTTGGTGTTTGTCAACGGGGAAGTCTGCACCATGCGGGGCAAAAAACTGCATCCCGGTGACGAATTTTCCTTTGACGGCAACCAATATATTGTGACAATCCATGGATCTTAAGAACATAAACTTAGAAAATTTTCGGAATTATGCCTCTCTTTCCTTGGAATTTGACCAAGGGGTGAACCTGATTGTGGGGGATAATGCCCAAGGCAAAACCAACCTTTTGGAAGCGGTGATTTATTTGGGAAGCGGAAAAAGTTTCCGTACCCAAAAAACCGGTGAATTGGTGAAATTGGGGGCAGAATTCGGAAATTTGGAAGGATCTGTCTTTTCCCAAGAGCGGGAACAGAACTTGCGTTGGGTGCTGTTCCCCGGGTCACGCCCCCGTCAACTTTATCAAAACGGTGTGAAGAAAAAAACAGCGGGGGAAATTTCCGGTGTTTTGCAGACGGTTTTATTCTGTCCGGAGGATTTGATGGTGCTAAAAAACGGCGCATCTGCCCGCCGACGGATGACAGATAACTGTCTTTGTCAGTTGCGCCCCAACTATGAGGCGGCGCTGGCGGAATATAACCGGATTTTAGAACAGAAAAATAAAATTCTAAAAGAACGATTTGAAAATCCTATTCTTTTGGAAGTGCTTCCCGAGTACAATACCCGTCTATGTCAAGTGGGCGCGTTGCTAATTTCTTATCGGGCACGGTATTATGAAGGACTTTTGAAATATGCCACCGAATATCACCAAAAATTTTCCGGCGGTAAGGAAAAATTTGATCTTATCTACCGCACTGTGTCCACGGTGACCGATCCCTTTGCTTCCACGGATGTTTTGACGGGGCAGGTGCAAGATCATTTGCAAAGTCACTATCGGGCAGAGTTGGAAAGCGGTCAGTGTTTGACCGGACCCCATAAAGATGATTTTGATGTTTCTTTGTCGGGGCTTAGTTTAAAATCCTTTGGTTCTCAAGGCCAAGTCCGTACCAGCGCCATCAGTTTAAAGTTGGCGCAACGGCAGTTAATGGCCAGCCAAGGCGGGGAAATGCCGGTACTTCTGTTAGACGATGTGCTTTCCGAGTTAGACCCCGGTCGGCAGGACTTTGTACTGAACCAAATTACCGAAGGGCAGGTATTTATAACCTGTTGTGAACCCGGCAGATTTACAAAATTAGGAAGAACATTGGAAATTTCCCAAGGAAATGTTATTGAAAATTAAAAAATAAAAATTTTAGAAACGGATTGCCACGCCATAGTTTGTGGCGCGCAATGACATTCTGATTGGTTAGTTTAAGGAGGACGAAAATGTCTGACGAAACAAAAGTATTAGAAGAATACGGCGGTGAACAAATCCAAGTTTTGGAAGGCTTGGAAGCCGTTCGCAAGCGCCCCGGTATGTATATCGGTTCTACTTCCAGTTCCGGTTTGCATCACTTGGTGTATGAAATCGTGGATAATTCCATCGATGAAGCCTTGGCCGGTTACTGTAAGCATATCACCGTGACCATCAACCCCGGCAACTCCATTACCGTCACCGATGACGGCCGTGGTATCCCCGTGGACATCCAGCCTCAGACCGGCAAACCCGCTTTGGAGGTTGTATTTACCGTGCTTCACGCCGGCGGTAAGTTTGGCGGCGGCGGTTATAAGGTCTCCGGCGGTCTGCACGGAGTGGGCGCTTCTGTTGTAAATGCTTTGTCCGAATGGCTTTGCGTCCGTGTCCACAAAAACGGTAAAATCCATGAAATGAAATTTGCCCGGGGTAATATTACCCAGCAGATGACCATTGTGGGGGATACCGACAAAACCGGAACTGAGGTGACCTTCCAGCCCGATCCGGAAATGTTCGACGATATTGTCTACAGTTACGAAACCCTCCACGAGCGTATGCGTGAGGAAGCCTTCCTGAACGCCGGTCTGTCTATTACCATTACCGACGCCCGAGAAGAAAAAATTTCCGAGACTATGTGCTACGAAGGCGGTATTCGGGAATTTGCGGTGTGGACAAATCGGAATAAAACCGCTTTGCATTCGGATGTGATTTACCTGCAGGGAACAAAAGACGATGCCTCTGCGGAAATCGCTATTCAATATAATGATGGTTTCAGCGAGTTTATGTTGTCCTTTGCCAACGATGTGCGCACTCCCGAAGGTGGTATGCACGAAACCGGCTTTAAGACGGCGCTGACCCGTGTGATGAATAACTACGGTACCAAAATCGGTGTGATTAAAGGGGACGATAAAGTTTCCGGCGACGATTGCCGTGAAGGTATTACTGCCATTATTTCCGTAAAACTCACTGACGCCCAGTTTGAAGGTCAGACCAAGGCAAAATTGGGCAATGCCTACATCCGTACTTTGGTAGAACAGATTGTGGGCGACCAGTTGGCAACTTATTTTGAAGAGCATCCTGCCACGGCAAAACTGATTTTGGACAAAGCCCTGATGGCAAACCGTGTCCGAGAGGCTGCCCGCAAGGCAAGAGATAACGCCCGCCGTAAAAACGGCTTGGAATCCGGCGGTATGCCGGATAAGTTGCAGGACTGCAACGAGCGGGACCCCTCTTTGTGCGAAATTTACATCGTCGAGGGTGACTCCGCTGCAGGCTCTGCCATCCAAGGCAGAGACTCCCGTTTCCAAGCAATTTTGGCAATGTGGGGTAAAATGCTCAATGTGGAAAAGGCCCGTGCCGATAAAATTTACGGCAATGACAAACTCTCTCCCCTGATTATTGCCCTTGGCGGCGGTATCGGCGAGGATTTTGATATTGAAAAACTCCGTTATCACAAAATTGTGATTATGTCCGATGCAGACGTGGACGGTGCACATATCCGTACCCTGCTACTCACCTTCTTCTTCCGGTATATGCGTCCGCTGATTGAAAACGGCTTTGTGTATTCTGCTGTTCCGCCCCTTTATAAACTGAAGCGGGGCAAGACCGAGCGGGTTGCCTATTCCGACGAGGAACGGGATCTGATTTCCGCAGAACTTCGCGGAGAAAATAATGCTAAGGTGGAAATTTCCCGCTTTAAAGGCTTGGGCGAAATGGACCCCCACGAGTTGTGGGAGACTACCATGGACCCCGAAAAGAGAACTTTGCGGAGAATTACCTTGGAAGATGCCCGCCGTGCCGATGAAATTTTCACGGTGCTGATGGGCGAGCAGGTGGAACCCCGTAAGGAATGGATCGAGCGCAACGCAAAATATGCCATTAACATTGATATTTAAGGAGGTGACGCAGTTTGGCAAAGCATAATCGTGATTATAAGCCGGAGGATATCGCCTATCCCGAGCAACATATAACCTGCTCTAATCTGGTTGACGAAATGGAAAAATCCTATATTGAGTACGCCATGAGCGTCATCGTCGGCCGTGCCCTTCCCGATGTGCGGGACGGTCTGAAACCGGTACACCGCCGCATTTTATACACGATGTATGAAACCGGTTTGACTTCCGATAAGCCTTTCAAAAAGTCCGCAACCTGTGTCGGTGATGTGCTGGGTAAGTACCACCCCCATGGCGACGGTTCTGTGTACGATGCCATGGTGCGTTTGGCGCAAAATTTCTCTATGCGGTATCTGCTGGTAGACGGCCACGGTAACTTCGGTGATGTGGACGGCAACCCTGCGGCGGCTTACCGTTATACGGAAGCCAGAATGTCCAAACTTTCCAACGAAATGCTACGGGACATTGAAAAAGATACGGTGAACTGGGATCCCAACTTTGACGAAAGCCGAAAAGAGCCCCGGGTTCTGCCCAGCCGTTTCCCCAACTTGTTGGTCAACGGTTCTTCCGGTATTGCTGTGGGTATGGCTACCAACATCCCACCTCACAATCTGACAGAGGTGATTAACGCCTGCGTTGCGGTTTTGGACGATTCGGAAATTACCGCTGTGGATTTGATGGAATATATTTCCGGTCCGGACTTCCCCACCGGTGGTATCATTATGGGTCGCAGTGGCATTCGCGCCGCCTATGCCACCGGCCGTGGCAAGGTGGTTGTCCGCGCTCGCACGGAATTTGAGGAATTTAATAAGGACCGTGTGCGGATTATCGTTAATGAACTGCCTTATCAGGTGAACAAAAAGATGCTCATTAAGGCCATTGCCGACCAAGTGAAGGACAAGCGTTTGGATGGTATTTCCGACCTTCGTGACGAGTCCGACCGCAACGGTATGCGTATCGTTATCGAACTGAAAAAGGAT
Organism: Faecousia sp.; assembly: GCA_045647425.1. Classification (GTDB taxonomy): domain Bacteria; phylum Bacillota; class Clostridia; order Oscillospirales; family Oscillospiraceae; genus Faecousia. The sequence continues at coordinate 2,393 of JAZRMH010000001.1, read as the reverse complement.
TCCAATCCGCAGGTGGTGCTGAACAATCTGTTTAAGCAAACCGCGTTGCAATCCAGTTTTGGTATCATTATGCTGGCGCTGGTCAATGACCAAAAACAGCCGAAGATTTTGTCCCTACGGCAGATTATTGACGAGTATTTGACATTCCAAATGGATGTGCTGACTCGCCGTACCCAGTATGACCTGAAAAAGGCCCAAGAGCGGGCGCATTTGTTAAAGGGTCTGCTTATCGCCCAAGATAATATTGACGAGGTTATCAAAATTATCCGCAGTGCTTATGACGATGCCAAGGAACGGCTGTGTGAGCGGTTTGGCTTAGATGAAGTGCAGGCGCAGGCAATTCTCGATATGCGCTTGAAGGCTCTGCAAGGCCTTGACCGAGAGAAATTGCAGGCAGAGTTCGACGAACTCCAAGAAAAAATTGCTTATTATATGGATTTGCTGGCAAATCCCGAAAAACTCAAAGGCGTTTTGCGGGAAGAATTGCTGGCCATTCGGGACAAGTTCGGCGACGAGCGTAAGACCGAGATTCAAGAAATCGAGGACGAAATTGACATTGAGGACTTGATTGAGGAAGAGCAGTGCGTCTTCACCATTTCCCATCAGGGCTATGTGAAGCGGATGCCCGTGGATACCTACCGCACCCAAAGCCGTGGCGGTCGTGGTGTCAACGCCCAAAACCTCAAAGAAGAAGACTATGTCAAGAGTCTGTATGTGGCCTCTACCCACGACCATTTGCTGTTCTTCACAGATGCCGGTCGTGTGCATCACCGCAAGGGTTACCAAATCCCCGAAGCCGGCAGAACTGCTCGTGGCACAGCTATGGTCAATGTCCTGCCCTTGGAGCAGGATGAAAAGGTCACCGCTTTGGTGGTTACCCGTGAATTCCACGAGGACGAGTACTTGATGATGGTCACTCGTAAGGGTACCGTCAAGCGTATTCCCTTCATCGCTTTGGCAACCCGCAGAAAGACCGGTATCCGTGCCATTACCTTGGAAGAAGGGGACCAACTGATCAATGTTATCCGTACAAACGGCAACGATAATATTATTTTGGCAACCCGAGAGGGCATGGCAATCTGCTATAATGAAAACGATGTCCGTCCCATGGGCCGTGACGCCGCCGGTGTCCGTGGCATTACCCTCACCGGTGAGGATATTGTCATTGGCGCAGAAAAGGTGGAAGCAGGCAAAACCCTCCTCACCGTTACAGAAAACGGCTTCGGTAAGCGTACCGAATTGCCGGAATATCTCCGTACCGGTCCGGATGGAGAGAAGATTCCCCAATCCCGTGGCGGTAAGGGCCTGAAAAACTATAACATCACCCCCAAAACCGGCAAGGTTGCCGGTTGCCGTGTGGTCGGCGAAACCGATGATATTATGCTCATTGAAAACGGCGGCGTGATTATCCGTGTGCCGGCAAGTAGTATCAATGTGTATAAGCGGGATGTGCAGGGCGTGATCATTATGCGCATCGAAGAGGGTAACCAGTTGGTGTCTCTGGAGCGTGTGGAAGCCATTGCCGATGAGGAAACCGAAGGGTGAAAACTGTAACACTTTACACCGACGGTGCTTGTTCCGGAAACCCCGGCCCCGGAGGCTGGGGGGCAATCCTCGAGTTTAACGGCGTGGAAAAGGAACTTGCCGGCGGAGAAGATAATACCACCAACAACCGGATGGAACTGACCGCGGTGATTCGGGGGTTGGAAGCGCTGAAAGAGCCTTGCGTGGTGGAATTATATTCCGACAGTAAGTATGTTATTGACGGGCTGAGCAAAGGATGGGCGGTGTCTTGGCGGAAAAACGGCTGGAAAAAAGCCGACAAAAAACCTGCCCTCAATCCGGATTTGTGGGAAATACTTCTAAATTTATCGAAAATTCATCAACTGCACTATCATTGGGTCAAGGGTCACGCCGAAAACCCAAAAAACAACCGTTGTGATGAACTGGCCGTCTCCCAGTGGAAAACAATCAAGGGTGAATAAGAATGTATTTATCAATCGGAAATGATTTGGCGGTGCGGGAGAACTCCATTATCGGGATTTTCGATATGGATAACACCAGTACCTCCAGACGCACAAGAGAATTTTTTAAAAAGGCGGAAAAAGAGGGTCAGGTCATCCCCTGTGACGATTTGCCCAAAAGTTTTGTTCTGACTGCCGAATACGGCCTGAGCCGCGTTCACCTCACTGCCCTATCCTCTTCCACATTGGAAAAAAGATTAAAATAAAGAAGACTCCCTAGTTCAAAGATGAACCGAACCAGTAAAATTGGACAATAGACAAAACACCCCCTAATGTAGGATAATAACTACATTAGGGGGTATCGTTATGTCCAAACGAAATTACACGCATATCAAGGAATTGCTGCCGACAATACAAGCCATGGTGGCA